>JAKSKX010000001.1 GCA_024401535.1 Paludibacteraceae bacterium
CGGACGGCTCTTTCGCACAGCTTTTGAACGGAAAGGACGGAGCTGACGGAAAGGATGGCAAGGACGGAATCAACGGCACAAACGGAGTTGACGGAAAAGATGGCAAGGACGGCTACGTTCCTTCCATCGCTATCAAGAAAGATGTTGATGGCATCTACTACTGGACTTGTGACGGTGCTTTTTTGCTTGACGAGACTGGCAGCAAAGTACCTGCACAGGGTAAGGACGGAACGAACGGAAAAGACGGAATAAACGGCACAAACGGAGTCAACGGCACAAATGGTACAAATGGAATTACACCAGAATTTAAGATTGATGGCGGACTTTGGTATGTCTCTTACGACAATAATATAACTTGGATTGAGCTTGGCCAGGCAACTGGAGACAAGGGAGAGAAAGGTGATACTGGAGCCAAAGGCGATAAGGGTGATGCTGGTGCGAACGGTACAAATGGATCAAAAGGTGATAACGGAATCACGCCCAAGCTAAAAATAGAGGATGGTTATTGGTATGTTTCATACGATGGTGGTAAGACATGGGAAAAAGATCCACTAGGTAAAGCTACTGCTGATGTAGATGACAAAGAGACATCTTCGGCTAATAATATTGATGGGCATGAATATGTTGATTTAGGTTTGCCAAGCGGAACAAAATGGGCAACAATGAATGTAGGTGCTTCTAAGCCTGAAGATTATGGCGACTATTATGCATGGGGTGAGATTTTTCCACCAACAACCAATAATTATTCTCCTGCTAATTGTAATTTATACTACAAAACATCTTCAGAATTAAAAACAAAAGGAATGCTTGATGCAAATGGTAATCTGACTTCAGAATATGACGTTGCTGTTCAAAATTGGAGTGAGAATTGGAGAATGCCGACAAGTGAAGAATGCAAAGAGTTGATTGATAACTGTACATGGACATTGGCAACAATAAATGGTGTTAAAGGTTATAAAATTGCGAGTAGGAAAGTTGGAAATACTAATTGGATATTCCTTCCTGCTGCAGGTTACCATAATGGCACTACATGTTATGATGAAGGTTTGCGTGGAAACTATTGGAGTTCCTCTGTGGATGAAAGTTCTAATTATGATTCTTATTTCCTCATTTTTAGTTCAAAGTTAGCTAGTAATCATCGCTACTATGGAAATAGTGTTCGTCCCGTTGTAAATGAAAAGCCATTGAATACATCAATTTCATTGGATGGTCATGAATATGTTGATTTAGGATTGCCAAGTGGAACGAAATGGGCAACAATGAATGTAGGTGCTTCTAAGCCTGAAGATTATGGTACTTATTTTTCATGGGGTGAGATTGCTCCTGCCCTAAATAATGACTATTCTTATTACAACTGTAATTTTGCAGAAGAATCTGCTTCAACATTGTTGAAAAATAGTGTAGTTGATGCAAATGGTAATTTAACTGCTAGTTATGATGCTGTTACTCAAAATTGGAGTAAGAGTTGGAGAATGCCAACAAAGGATGAGTTTGATGAATTAATTATGAAGTGTACATGGACATCGTTATCAATAGGAGGTGTAAATGGTTATAAGATAACGAGCAAGCAAGCGGGGAATACTAACTGGATTTTTCTTCCTACGACAGGTTACAGAAAAGGTACTTCTACTCTCGAGGTAACTAGTGGCTTTTACTGGAGTTCTACTGTGCATGATAAATATTTGAATCAAGCTTATGGACTGTCGTTTGCTTCTAGCAAGAATACGGCTTATATGGGTAGAAGTGGTGGACAACCCATCCGTCCAGTAGTAAAAGAATAAAATTGTAAATACTCATTAATAATTTAGAAACTGTTTATTTTTTTTTTAATACTTTTTTATAAGGCTCTATATTTAAGCCTTATAAATTCAGCGCTTTCGCATGATTTTTTCAAAGATATATCGGATTTGACGAATAAAGTGTAGCGGATGTTTCGACATGTGGAAATATCCGCTACACTGTTTTTGTTTTTGCGTTATTCTTTGTACGATATTTGCAATCGTTAAGGAAACATATTTGTGGACTAAACGAGGTTACCGAAAATCGAGAATAGAGTAGGGGGATTTATAAAGTTTGAAAAATGAATGAAGAATTGAAAAGACAGGCTATTTCTTCTTTTAAAGATTTAAACAAAGATGAAAAGAGACTATTGAAAAACGCATTAGATTCCATAGTTTCTTGTTATAGAGTTATTGGTCAAGAAAATACAGAGAATGAAAAGTTTCTTCTTGATGAACTTGCTCAATTTATTGATGCATTAAAGTGAGATCAAAGGTTACCAAATGTCTTTAATAGATAATATGGTAACTATTTGCAAACAAAATTAATTGGATTGTAATGAAAAATTTTTTGTTAATTTTAAGTGTTGTTAATATTTTGTTTTTGGCTTCTTGTAAAGATTCAAAAGTCGAGGATGATGATGTGGAAATAAATGATGATACAGTTGTAGTATATGATACAGCTTCTATTATTGATACAATTCAAAATGACGAGGAATTGCCAGTAATTAATGTTGATTCAATTATTGCAAGTGGTAAAGTGTCTGTAGATAGCATCTTCTTATTGGGTTTGACAAATGATTCAACAGTTAATTTGGGTCGTGCTGGAGTTTGGGCAAATTTCAATCTAGGAGCATCCACATGTTATGAGATTGGTGATTATTACGCTTGGGGCGAAACAATCACAAAAGAAAGCTACGACAAGGAAAATAGCAGGCATTATGGACATTATGGTGTAGGTGGTCGTGTAGTTAGTGGTAAAATATATGGTAGATATAGTAATTCTTATGATGCAGCTGTAAAAAATTGGGGTTATCATTGGCGTGTGCCAAGTTACGACGATATTGAAAATCTCATAAGAGAATGTGATATACATGAATTGACTATTGTTGTTTCTCCAGAAGTGCAAGTCAGCGGAGAATATCTAAAAAGTAAGACAACTGGTAATTCTATTTTTCTACCTTGTACAGGGTATATGGATGGAACTGAAAGAAAGGAGAAAGATTGGCTTTATTATTGGACAGATAGTTATCAAGCAGATTCTGGTGGATATGCAGAAGATCCCTATGGTGGTTATCGTTTTAATGGTAGAAGAATATGCGAAGGCTACCGTTATAAAGGAATGTGTATTCGTCCTAAATACATATCATACATACCATAGCCTGTTTGATATGTGTAAGTATAGTTGTAAATTAAATGGTATTCTCCAATGCAAAATTAAGGAAGAAAATTTCTTAAAGATAAAGCAGGACTATGAAGCACATTTTAAGGGGAATTGTGTTCATAACAAAGAATGTCCATTTGTATTGAACGTAGGAATAGAATCTATGAATAAATGTAGATTTTTTAAACCAAGTGATGATTAGCATTTGAATCAATAAAAGGCAGAGTTTTTATCAATCTCTGCCTTTGTTATTATAGCAATTCTTGTATTAGTTTATTTATCAATTTTACGCCAAAATTGAAACTTAGACTTTCGATTTTACGCCAAATTTGAAAAAACATTATATCTTTGCATAAAATTGAGGTTATGAAGGCAAGGTATATATGTAGAGATTTAAGAAGGTTATCGGAGAGTCTGAATGGCAGAATTCTTGTGTTGACAGGAGCAAGGCAAATAGGCAAGACAACTATTGCAAAACACTTATTCCCAGATTATGAGTATCTTTCTATAGAAGACCTAATACTCTCTCAGGCATTGTCAGCAATGACTGCTAATCAGTGGAAATCTTTGTATCCGAAAGCTATACTTGACGAGGTGCAAAAAACACCGGTTTTAATAAGAAGCATCAAGTCTGTCTATGACCAATGGGATGAACCAAGGTATATTCTTTTGGGGTCAAGTCAGTTACTTTTATTACAGAAAGTAAAAGAAAGTCTTGCTGGCAGATGCGTGATTATTGATATGTATCCTCTTACTTTGCCTGAGCTACGTACTTCTTCATTTACTGATGAAGTCACGGATTCTCCTCTTCAAAAGATGATAAAAAGTGGTGATTTGCCAGCTTTATTCCCTTCTTTCGTTTTGGATTCATTGTATTCGGATAAGATATTGGTATGGAATCATGTATTGACTTTTGGAGGTTATCCAGCGTTAGTAAATGAGGAGAGAACAAACCAGGACAGATATGATTGGTTGGCTGGATATGTGCGTACTTACCTGGAAAGGGATGTGCGAGATATTGCTGCAATGACGGATTTAGAACCATATACCAAGCTGCAAAAGGTTTTGGCAATGCAGACTGGTAGTTTGTGCAATGTGTCCGCATTGTCAACAAAGGTTGGTATTAGCGCCCCGACAGTAAAAAAGTATTTGCAGTACTTGACATTGAGTTATCAGACAATAATGTTGCAGTCTTGGGAGAGAAACGAGTCAAAGAGATTAGTAAAAGCTCCAAAGGTACATTTTATTGATTATGGTGTAGTTCAAGCAATTCTTGGCAAACAAGCCCAACCTGATGGTAATGAATTCGAAAGTATCGTAATTTCAGAGATATTCAAGCAACTCAAGCAAATAGATTCGCGAGCAAAATTTTATCATTTGCGTACCTCTGATGGTAGAGAGGTTGACTTAATAGTTGAGGTGGAGTCAGGGTACTATGCCTTTGAAGTGAAACTGACGGATCATGTTTCAAAGACTGATGCACGTCACTTGAAAGATTTAGGAGACATTTTAAATGATAAACCTTTGTTACATAGTTTTGTCCTTAGTAATGATGTTCAGACACAAGACTTAGGAAATGGTATAATGGCTGTTCATGCGGCATATTTCCTTGGATAATATCTTTGATTTATTAATTTTACGCCAAAATTGAAACTTAGACTTTCGATTTTACGCCAAATTTGAAAATGCAATAAAAAAGGACGCACCAAACGATGCGTCCTTTCTTGTATTTTGTAAGTCTTGATTACTTGTAGATTGCCTTCTTTCCTGCAAGAAGTGTGTTCTTAAGAAGAGAGCAGATTGTCATTGGTCCAACGCCACCAGGAACAGGAGTGATGTAGCTGCACTTTGGTGCTACATTCTCGAAATCAACATCACCTGATAGTTTGAAACCAGTCTTTGTCTCTGGAGCTGGAACACGAGTTGTACCAACATCAATGATAGTAACGCCGTCCTTAACCATGTCAGCCTTTAGGAACTTAGGAGAACCAAGAGCAGCAATGATGATGTCAGCCTGAAGAGTAATCTCTTTTAGGTTTTTAGTGCGGCTATGACAAACAGTAACTGTTGCGTCGCCAGGGAATGCCTTCTGCATCATTAGAGAAGCAACTGGCTTACCAACGATGTTACTTCTACCAATAACCACGCAGTGCTTTCCTGCTGTCTCGATATTGTATCTCTTTAGAAGCTCCATGATACCTGCAGGAGTTGCAGATACGAATGAAGGAAGACCGATGCTTGTGCGACCTACATTGATAGGGTGGAAGCCATCCACATCCTTGCGATAGTCGATAGCCTCGATTACCTTCTGCTCAGAAATGTGCTTAGGCAAAGGTAGCTGAACAATGAAACCGTCAACGTCATCATCCTCGTTTAGAGCCTTGATATGACCAAGAAGCTCCTCCTCTGTGATGTCTGCCTCGAAGCTTAGTCTTGTTGACTTGAATCCAACCTGCTCGCATGACTTTACCTTGTGAGCTACGTATGTTTCGCTACCACCATCGTGACCTACGATGATTACAGCCAAATGAGGAGTCTTGCCTCCGTTAGCCTTTATTTCGGCTACTTCCTGTGCAATTTCCTGCTTTATTTGGTCGGCTATTGCCTTTCCGTCGATTAACTGCATTTTATTATGAATTATGAGTTAAAAATTCAGTGATTATAAAGCAAAAGGTTAAGAATCAAGCAGATTGATTCCTAACCTTTGTGTGATTTTATCTTCTTCTTATCATGCTTGCAAGCTTGCTCTTGTTCTGAGTAGCCATACGCATTACCTTGCGAGTGTCCTCGAACATCTTCAAAAGCTTGTTTACTTCCTGAAGCGAAGTACCGCTACCTTTTGCAATACGCAGTCTGCGGCTGCCGTCAATGATAGACGGATTAGTGCGCTCTGCCGGAGTCATTGAATAGATGATTGCCTCGATTCCCTTGAAAGCGTCGTCTCCGATCTCTACATCTTTTATCATCTTGCCAACGCCAGGAATCATTCCAGCCAACTCCTTTAGATTACCCATCTTCTTGATCTGGTTAATTTGGCTTAGGAAGTCGTTGAAGTCAAATGTATTCTTTGCAAGTTTCTTCTGAAGCTCTTTGGCTTGTTTCTCGTCAAATGCCTTCTGTGCGCGGTCCACCAAAGAGACGATATCTCCCATTCCGAGAATACGTCCTGCCATACGGTCTGGGTGGAATACGTCAATGGCATCCATCTTTTCGCCTGTACCTATGAACTTGATTGGCTTGTCAACAACCTGGCGGATAGAAAGGGCAGCACCACCACGAGTGTCACCATCAAGCTTAGTAAGAACAACGCCGTCGAAGTCTAATCTGTCATTGAACTCTTTAGCTGTGTTTACTGCATCCTGTCCGGTCATTGAATCGACAACGAACAAAGTTTCGGTTGGCTGGATAGCCTTCTTGACAGCCTCGATTTCGTTCATCATCTGCTCGTCAACTGCAAGACGTCCGGCAGTATCGACGATTACAACGTCACAGTTGTTAGCCTTTGCATATTTTATAGCATTCTGAGCGATCTCTACGGCATTCTTGTTCTCCGGTTCGCTATATACGGGTACGTTTAGCTGCTCACCAAGAACCTTCAACTGGTCGATGGCAGCCGGACGATAGATGTCACATGCACATAGAAGCGGTTTCTTGTTCTTCTGGCTCTTTAGCATGTTAGCCAATTTGCCGGAGAATGTAGTTTTACCAGAACCCTGAAGTCCACTCATAAGGATAATAGCAGGAGCACCCTTGATGTTGATGTCTGTTGTAACACTACCCATAAGCTCTACAAGCTCGTCGTGTACAATCTTGACCATCATTTCGCCTGGCTTCACAGCTGTAAGCACATTCTGTCCCAGAGCCTTCTCCTTTACAGTGTCAGTGAAAGTCTTTGCGATTTTATAGTTTACATCGGCCTCAAGCAATGCCTTGCGGACATCTTTAAGAGTCTCTGCAACATTTATCTCAGTTATTTTCCCTTCTCCCTTGAGTATTTTGAATGACTTTTCGAGTCTCTCTGATAAACCTTCGAACATAGTTGTTAGATAATAATCGTAAATAATATCGGCAAAGGTAACTATACTTTTTTATATGGCAAAATTTTTTTTATTTCTTTATAAGTTATAATTTTGCACACAGTGGTATAAAAACTATAACAAAGAACTTTTTTACATGAGAGAAACTTACCTTAATCTGTTGAGGCGTGTTTGGCGTCTTATTTTTTCTCCTGCATCTGAATGGAATGTTATTAAGACAGAGCAAAAGACGTGGGAAAGGGTAGAGAAGGAATATCTGCTGCCTCTTTGGTCGTTGCTTATTTGTTCCATGCTTGTTCGTATTGGTTACCTTTTCTTTTTTGTAGAATACGAGTACAGCAAGTCAACCTTTTCTGCAGACTGTATAGAGACTGTTGCTGCAACATTGAACATCATAGTCTGCTTTTACGTGGCTGTTCTAATTAGGAGCAAGGCGGACAAATGGTATTCGCAGTACCCAAAAGTCTATATAATTCCGTTGCGAGTGAACAGGGATTTGGATTTCACTTCGCAGTACTTAGCATATTGCTCGACGCTGATGGTTGTGACTCAGGTAGTTGAGTTCTTTATTCCAGTTGCAGAGGTATTCTATTGGCCGGTAAATATGTATGCGGCATATATTTTTTGGACTTGCTATTGGGCTTTGTGCCACAACGAGAAGTCATCATTCGAGCCTCAGCCATTACACTTCACAGCAATGACTTTTGTGCTTGTCTATGGGTTGCCGATGGGACTTCTTGGTGTTGTAAAGATGATTATTAAGTTTGCTTTGCAGTAATCTTTTTCAAGGTGGCAATAAAAACAGAGGAAGACTCATTGAGCCTTCCTCTATTTTTGTGTGTGTATTGTCAGGTTACTTTACAACTACCTTTTCAGTAGCGTTTCCAACCTTAACTAAGTAAACACCCTTTGCGAGAGAAATGTTTGTCTTCTCTGCCATAGGAACACTTAGAACCTTAGTTCCGATTATGCTGAACAATTCGATGTTTTCTGCATCATATCCGCTAACTGATAGGACACCGTTTGAGTAGCTGATTGATGAAGCGTTGTTCTCTACGTTGTTTACAGAAGAAGCAAGCAACAGTCTTACAGTAATGTTTGACTCAAACTCTCCGACTTTAATATTGAACAATGTTTCACCAAGTTTGCAAGTCTTTGCTTCTTCAGGAATTTCCACTGTGTAGTAGCAGTCAGCTTCGCCGATAAGCTCTCTTATAGCATTTTCGATGTCTTTTGTTGCGTCGATGGCTATCGGATTATCTTCTGCAGAGAATTTGTATTCGATAGTTGTGTCTCGGCTTGGATAGTAGCATCTGCACTTGTCCAGAGACAAGGAAACGTCAAAATCTGTGCTGTTAAGATGTTCGTCCTGGATCTTAATGTTCATTGGACTTGGAACCGATGTAGGATTCTTTTCATTGTCAAAAAGGATATTTGCCAACTCGATGTCCAATACTCCATCCACGCTGTCTATCACAACAGGTTTGATATAATTGGCAAGTTTATAGCCGCAAATAGGGTGGTAGATATAGAGCATTTCACCTGGACTAACTACTACCGGAGCCTTTACATCAATTGCGCTGACCTTATTTCCACCAATAGCGACCTGTCCGACAAACTGCTCGTCTGCGCTTAGTATTGCGCTGATTTCACCCTCTTCGTTTCCGAATGCCGCGAATATTCCAAGCGACTGGATGTACTGCTTTGCATTTCCGTTAGCCTTTACAGCGATATTAGTGAAGTTAATTCCGTTTTTCTCGTCAAAGATGTTGATGTGAGTAGTGTCAACTTCGAAAGTTACAGCCAGTTTCTGCGACACACCTGTAAGTTTGACAGGGTAAAGTGCCAAAGTCTTGGCGTCTGCGCTCAAGTATGCGTGTTCGAAGCTTGTGTTTGCGTCGTCGCTAACCTTGGCAAAGAAGTGTGTGGCGTTTTCGAAGTCAAAGTCGAACTGCTCGTCAACAATCTCGATATTCTTTACATCCTTTCCGAAGTTGCAGGTGATATTGAATATGGTTCCGCCGCTTAAAATGTCAAGCATGCTTTTGTCTCCGCCCAAAACATAGCTGAAGTTACCGTCCAAAGAGTCTAGCTCAGCGTTGAAAGTGGCGTTTACAACAGCATTTGCAGAAATAGAGTACTCCTTGAAGTTGATTTTAGTTTCGCTGTTAAGGATTGTAATTATTGTAGTGTCCTCGTTAGCTGTGTACTTCAAGTTGTTAAGTGCAAGAGCCACCTTTGCAGTTAGGTTGTTGCTCTCTCCAAGCTTCACAATGTACTCGTCAGAAGTGACGTTTACGAAATCTTTGTAAACAGAAACCTTTAGAGCTGCAAACTCATCCTTTGTCTTGTTCTGGTTGTTGATTGTGTTGTAGTATGGAACACTCTTGAAAGTAAGCTCCTTGATTAGCTTGTTCTCTGTGTTCTCCTCTCCAGAATATGGAGTCATTGTGAAGTCGATTGCAACCTTAATCATTCCTGAATAAGTGAACGAAGTCGAACCTATAAGCTGGTTGTTTTCGTTCAACTTTGCAGTAAACTCTGCGTTAGTTGCATCTTTGACTCCATCAACATAGGAATCTTCTCCATAGGAAAGTGTAGTTCCGTCAAACACAAGGTTCTTGAACTTGATCTTAACTGTTGAAGTACCTAGGTCCAAACTGCCAAAGTTCACGTCATAAATTCCGTCGCTGATTTTAGTAACTTTTGTGGCTTGTTTTTCGATGTCGATTTTACTATTGCCCATAAACGAGGTAATTGAAGCCTTCATGTCGCTGAGATAGTCTCCCTCGATTTGGTTCTGTGCGAATACAGCGCTAACCGAAAGGCATAGCATTGTAATCAGCGTTAAGAAATGAGTAACAATTTTATTCATGTCCTAATCAAATTTAAGTTATACATTTATTGAGTTAACACACATTCGCCTGCAAAAATAGTGCTTTTTTTGTTATCTTTCTACTAATAAATGAAATATTCGTTGCGTGAAGTGAAAAAAATAGGGCGGCACTTACAATAAGCACCGCCCGTATTCCTGTTTATTTTGTTGGGTTTTACTTCAAAACCATCTTTGTTGCCTTGCTTCCAGCCTTGACAATGTAGATTCCTCTGTTCAAAGACTCTACGTCAAGAGACTCTACGCTGTTGTCAGCAACCTTGCTCATTACCTTTACGCCGTCAACAGAGTAAACGTCGATTACGTCGCCCTCTGCAATTCCGTGAAGAGTAACTACGCTTGAAGCAGGGTTTGGCTCGACAACAAGGTTGTCTTCCTCAGTCTCGACTGACTGTACGCCTGCATATTCCTTCATCTCCATTCCCCAAGAGTCGAAGTTTAGGTCTCCGCTGAAAGTGAAGAATATTGAGTGAGGCATGTACATGTCTTTTAGCATCTTGCACTCGAACTCCTCGAAAGAAGTTTCAGAGCCAGTTCCTGTAACATTCAAGTATGCAATGGCTTCACCGTTTGGCGAGTCGATAGTTACGCGAATAGCACCACCGCACTTGCTTGCAACTCTTGCCTTGAAAGTGTTTACGCCCTTTGGCTCTACGTTCGAGATTCCAATCCAACTTCCGTCATGTCCTTTGACAGCCATGTTTGTTGATTTGCCGATGTAGTTAACCTCGATTCCATTCTGCCAAGCGAAGCACTCTGCCTGCACGCTGCTTACTTTTGTCACGTTCTCGACTTGGTCAACACCTGCAGTTGTTCCAGCCTTTACGCCGTTGATTCTGCCGGCAGACTCATCAACATCTGCGTAGTCAACATGAGAGCAACGGTAACCGCCAGAAACGCCAATCTGGTTCTGAATCCACTGAGAGTGGTAAGTGATGTACCATTTGCCCTTGAACTTGAAGAATGAGTGGTGGTTGTTACCATTAGCACCTAACCAAGTGTTTGGGTTTTTGAACACCATTCTGTCGAAGTTGAAGCCTTCCATCGGTTTTGAAGATGTCATAGAAGCAATTTGTCCACTTCCAAAGCCGTATTGGTTTCCGTTTGGCACGTTCCAGTTTGTGCAGTATGAATAAACATACTTGTTTCCAATCTTGTTGATACCTGCGTCCTCGAACAAGTATGGAGGATTTAGAGTTTTAGGAGTTCCGTCAATAGAGATGAAGTCCTTTCCTAACTTTGCAATACGTGCAGTTCCAGGGTTTGCCTGTTGGCCGCTTGGAACTCCTCCACCAAAGTAGATGTAGCCAGTTCCGTCGTCGTCAACAAGTACTGCAGGGTCGAACAACCAAGTTACATTGCTACAGTTCGGTGTTGAGCGTGTGATTAGACCCTGACCGTTCTTCACGTCCTCCCAAGGGCCGTAAGGTGTGTCTGAAGCAACAACATAGATTCCGTTTCCGTTGTTTGCGAAGTAAAGGAAGAATCTGTCTTTGCCGTTAATCTTTGCATGACAAGCTGTTGGCGCCCAAGAGTTCACAGCCTTTGAAATTCCGCCAGTGCCTGCAACCTTCATAGGACCGTGGTCTGTCCAGTTTACAAGGTCTGCCGAAGCAAGACAAACAATCTCTGTGATTTTGCCGTAGCCGTTGTCTGTGATTGCACCGTTCTTGTACTCGTAAATGTCATGAGTCATGTAAATATAAACCGAGTCGCCATAAACCATTGCACATGGGTCTGCACCGTAGCGCTGAGTCATGATTGGGTTGTGGTTTGTTGTCGGCTTAACCTTAGGATTGAGGTTGCTTAGCGAGATTGTAGAGAAAATTGAAGCCAAGTCGTCGTTGCTTCTGTCTCCGACTACGCAGCCGTTCTCGTCGTATGGCTCAGAACCGCTAGACTCGTACTTCTCGAAAGTCATATTGTCAATATCAACCCAGTCGCTTGTAATCTTTAGCTGAAGTGTGTGGATTCCGGCTGAAATCTCTTTTGTGCGAGACTTCACAGTCTGGAACTTACCGAAGTCGCCAGTGTTAGGTGCGGCAATTTCTCCTGTAACTTCCTTTCCGTCAATCAGTAGCTGGAACGAAGCACTTGGATTATCTGTTGCTGTAGAAATAGAAACTGTGTATCTTGAAGTCTCGGCAACCTTGACTGTGTAGTTGTACCACTCGCCAGCCTGGTTGTAGCCGACTACGTACGCTCCATTGTCCTTCTTGTAAATATCTACGCCGTCTGTACGGAAAGCCTCGCCTCTGTTCTCAGTGTCTTTGTCGTTGTAGGCAACGCCCTGTCCGCCTTTGTCGTATTCCTCGGCTTCGATTTTGCCCGGAATAGAGGCCGGAGAGCCCTTGTATGGGCCAGCCTCCTCCTTTACTTCGGGTGCCGGAGAGCCACCGCATTCAAGTGTGTATTTAGAGACGAATCTCCAAATCTCCCTCACTGAATGATATTTGTCGTTTGAAGGCCAGTGTCCTTTGCCATAGACTTTGTTTAGGCAAACCTCTACGCCGCATTTTCCGTTCTTCCAAAGGTAGCGAGTTGCAGCGCCATCGACAACAGACTCCACTGGGGTTGCGTCACAGCCGTTGGACTTTGCCCAAGCCTCAGCCTGTGCGTATGCACCCTGTTGGTCCTGCCACATTCCGTTGAAAGTTCCGCTCCACTTCTCGTAGTGAACAACGTCGTCTTGGTCACCGTTAGTGTGTATTATTGGCATTGGACGTGAAGGCTTTGCAGTCATGTCGCCGATCGGGTAGCCTGAAACCGGTGCGCAGGCAGCAATTTGGTCTGCCATGTTGTTTGCTACAGAATATGTTAGCATTCCACCCATCGAGAAGCCAGACATATAGACTCTGCTCTTGTCGATGCCGTACTTTGCGCTCATCTCGCTGATGATTGCCTTGATTAGTGCAATGTCCTTTCCGTTGCCGCCCAAGTCCCAAGTAGAGCCGTCCGACTGTGGATAGACAACTAGGAATTTAGCAGTGTCGGCAACCAAGTCCCAACGAGACTGCTGCTTCTGGTATGCGATGTCCTGTCCCATTCCGTGGCAGGAAATAACCATAGGTCGGTTTGTTCCCATTCCGCTCGGCGCATAAACGTCGATTGTTCTGTTCTTTCCACCTACGTTGATTGTGGATTTTGTTCCTGGCAGAGTTTGTGCGCCGGCCGATGCAAAGAGTGTCAAGCCGGTGGCTGCTGCTAGAAATGATTTGTAAAGTGTCTTCATTATGTATTAGATTATGTTTTACGTGTGAGCTTTATTCTATCGGTTGCAAGTTTAACCCAATAATTGAAAAATCCAAGGAAAAAACGTATAAAATAGGGTAGTCATTCGTTTCTGGGGCGTTTTTGATTGGATTTTACAGCCTCTGTGATTGGAAAATTATAGCAAATGCAAAGCTCAATTCAAAATTGACAATTAATATTTCACAATTTTTAATGAACAATACAGCGAAAACGACTTTGTTTTTATGTTATTTTTTAGTTTTTCAAGTTTGTTTGGACTTGCATTTGTTTTTTATTTATGCTTTCTTGTGTTAGTAAAAATTTCCTTAAAATTCAGTCGTATTTTCCGACTTGCTTTTTAAGATTATTTTAAAGGGCGAACAAAACGAAAAGCGAACAATCTAACAAACTAAATTTAAAAAAAAAAAAATCGTTTTGAAGTTCTTTCTGATGTTGTTTATATGAGATTATAATTTTTGAATAAAGTTCGTATGAAAAAATTGGAAGTCTCGCAGATATGCCTTTAATTCGTACAATGAAAACCGATAAACATTTTCCAATCACGAAAAATTGTTGCTTGTTTCAAAAAACTTCTCTGCCGTTCTCGCAGTAAAGTTCCGTTCCACTTTGATGATTGAAAGTTTGTTTGTATGTTTTCCGTAGATAAGTAATAAATTTTGCAATAAAATGAGTAAAACACTTTTGTTTTTGACACTTTTACTTCCGTTTAATTTGCCTCGTGCAGTGGAACTGTAGATGAAAAAGAAAGCCCTTTGTCCTACTCGGTTGTTTTGGAAGGCGAAGTCGAAGTATCCGGTTTCAAGGATTCCATTGATGGTGAGCCTGTTGGCGTGGAAGACTTAGAAAATGTCGCAATTCCAGCCGAGGTTGTTGTTGCAGGCAAATAATATAAAGTCGTTTCCATTGCTGAGGATGCGTTTTATAAAAGCTACAACATCAAAAGCGTGGAGATTCTAAGTTCTGTAACTACAACCGGAGAGGATGCATTCACGTGGTGTGAAAATCTCACGTCGATATTCCCAACTAGGTAACTGAATTTGGAGAGGCGGCGTTCCGTGGTTGCACGAAACTAAAAACAGCGAGTGTACCTAAGGATTGTAAAATTTGGGAAAAGGCTTTTCCTGAAACTTGCAAAATAGAGAGGTACTAAACAATTCATAATTGACAATGCAGAATTCTCAATTATCATTGTGCTTGATGAATCAATAAAAAGCCATCCACGACATTTGTCCTGGATGGCTCTTCTTTTAAGTATGTTAAGCGCTATTATCTGACAACCTTGAATGTCTTGTCTTTGCCTTTGAGTATGAATACGCCCTTGTTAAGTCTGTCAAGGTCATCTTCGCTCTTTACTGTGACGTAGTCAAGAAATCTTCCCTTTGCGTCATAGATGTAGTACTCGCCTCTGATTGCCTCGGCTGCTGTTTCGATTAGGCCGGTAAAATTAGCCTTTACGAACTTCAAGTAGTCGATGTTCACCCACGAAGCAGTTATGTCGATTGTAATCTCGTGCTTTCCGGCAGTTAGGTGCAAACTCTTTGGAGCCTCAACCTCTGCGTAAGTGTCCCAGTCGCCAGTGTTTTGAGCTGTGAAAGAGATTGCGTTTTCCTTGTCGTTGTCGAAAGTCACAGTCATTGCAGAGCCGTCACCGCCGGCAGCAAGGCTTGCGTACAAGTCATAGTCGCCATCCTCTTCTACTTCAACAGTATATTTCAACCACTCTCCCTTTTCTGTGTAGCCGATTGCGTAGCCGCTCTTGCACTTGTATATGTCAACGTCCTCTGAACGGTATGCCGCATCTCCCTTCTGCTCCTCGCCGACTTCATAGTAAGCGCTTCCGGCAGCGCCGTCGTCAAAGTTTTCTGCCTCAATGATTCCAGGAATAACCTGTGCAGTTCCGTTGAAAGGCTTGCGCTTCTTGACAACATTTATAGTTATAGAAGTCTCTGCGCTTTCGCCGTTGCTGTCGTATGCCACAGCCTTGATTACGTGAGAGCCGATAGAGGCAGTTCTTCCGAAGAAAAGCTCGAAAGGAGCAACCCACTTGTCCTTGATTTGAGTGCTTCCCTCGAAGTATTTGACGTTCTTGATTTCACCGTCTTCACTCTTGCAGTTAGGTGTGATTTTGATGCTGTCGCCCTCCTCAACAGTTAGGCTTTCAGCTTCAAGGTCGATGCTGACCTTTGCAGTTGCAGTTCCAACGTATGAAACACAGCTCTTTGCAGGAAGAGTAACCTGGAAGCTGCTTCCCTTTACGTCGCTAAGTTTCGCCATGTTGCGAGTTTGGTCGGTAATATATACGTTCCAAGTCTGAACTTTAGTTCCGGGAACTGAGATTGTGATTGTTTTTGCCTCAGTACTCATATTTACAGCCACCACAACCACGTCGTTGTCTTTCTTGTATGCAGAAGTATAGACGTTGTAAGTTGGGTTGATTGTACAGCCTACGCGATAGAATCCTGGACGAATGAAACGTGCGTACTGTCCGAACAGCCAGCCTCGCTTTGTAATCTGTCCGTCCTTTGAGTTCTCGTTGTTAGAGTCGCCGTTATTGATTAGCGAGTAGTTTCTCTTCAAGTACCACCAAACGTATGCGCTCATGTTTGAAATCGCCATACCACGATGTATTGAATAAGCAACCTCAAGAGCCTCTGGCCATACATTTGCACGACATGGCGAACCACCGGTACTCTCAGAACTTGTGTAGTACTCTGTCATCCAAAGCTCTTTGTCTGGATTAGAAGCAATCTTCTGATCTCCAAGTGTGTATTTAAAGAAGTTGTCACTTGTGCTTGCGCCACTTGCATAGAAGTGAGTTCCAAGTATGTCGATGTTCTTTAGAGCATTGTTGTCATTAAGAATCTTGTCGTAAAGTCCCTTTGAATAGGCGAAGCTCTCGGCAGTAATAACCTTAGTTCCGTTTATACGAAGTCTGCCAGCGTAGTTCTTGGCATAGTCATACACTTGGTCGCTAGTCCACCAAGTCCAGTCGTGTCCATAGTCAGGCTCGTTGGCATAACTCATTGCGTATAGGCTAACGCCCTGGTTCTTCATGTAGTTGTTGAAGTTTATTAGGTGCTGCGTGTACTTCTCGAATGCTGAAGTGTTGATTTGCTTCTCGTTGGCACGGTACTGGCATGAGTTGTTGCCGCAGAAAGCAGTAGTCTTTGTACACATGTCTGCAGAAGGAGTGTTCCAAGGTGTGGCAAAAATCTTAACACCCATATTCTGAACCTTCTTGCATGTTGACACCTCACGGCTCCAGTTGCTTTCACTCTCTGCCACCCATATACGCATAACAGAAAGACCAAGCTTTCCCTCGCCAACACCGAAAAGCTTGTCGATATCGTTGTTTGTTAGGTCATAACCTGTCCAGCAGGGATGGTTGATTCCACCGAATCCCTGAATCTTCTGATGAACCTCGCTAAGATTCACCGTACAAGTCTGTGCAACAGTATTAAGTGCTAGACCAGCGAAAATTGCATTAGCTATAATTCTTTTCATACGCAGTAAAATTTATGGTACTGTCATTGTTTTTGTTTGAGGCAAAATTATAGATGTGCTTAATAATCTGTGATAGATAAACGTAACAAATAAGGTAATAAACTGCTGTAAGTGTGGTTTTAGGTGTAGATTGATTGTATTTTACAACTCAAATAATTCGATTTTATAAGTGATGAGGAGTATTTGTTGGGCTCAAACAAAAAAGACTGCGAATAAACGCAGCCTTTATGCCTGTATTTTGACTAGTATTCGATTTTGTCGTCCTTGTCCTTCCATTGCTTGAACACCTTCAAAGTCTCATCACGAAGAAGCTGTTTTCTGCCCATGTATCGGTCTTTAGGTTTCAGAGCTATCTCGTCATATATGAACTTGTCGTCGAATCCAATTTCTGCGGCGTCATGTTGAGTTCCCGCATAGTAATACCTGTCAATATGCGCCCAATACATGGAACTCAAGCACATTGGACAAGGCTCGCAGGAAGCGTAAAGGACGCAACCTTTAAGGTCGAAAGTGCCGAGTTTCTTGCAGGCTTCACGTATTGCCATTACCTCGGCGTGGGCTGTCGGGTCGTTATTCAAAGTTACGCAGTTGTGTGCTTCTGCAATGACTTCACCCTCTGCGTTTACTATAACAGCACCGAAAGGGCCTCCTCCTTCTGCTACGCTTTTCTCACTTAGTTCTATAGCTCTCTTCATAAGAGCTTCATGTCTTTCCTCGTTTTTCATAGTCGTAAAATTTAAGTAATAATAGTGCAAGTTAGGAATAAAAAAATAATTCTCCAAATTTTAGACAAGAATTTAGAAAAAACAAAAGGACATACCTAATCGATACGCCCTTTTGCAATGTTATTGAAGTTTTTAATATTTACTCCCAGATTCCCTCTACGACATCTTCAACTTTGTCTGCGTTGCCGTTCGATGAACCTGCACAATCGTAAGTTTCCTTTACGTCAAATTTCTTTGTGCGGTCATAGTGTAGGGTAGCGTCGTTGAACACTTTATTCATATAAACACCCCAAATAGGAAGTGCAGTCGAAGAACCCTGTCCATTACGTAGGTTGTCGAAATGTATGTCTCGGTCTTCTCCACCAACCCAAACACCTGTTACAAGGTCTGGTGTGTAGCCCATAAACCAACCGTCTGAGTTATTCTGTGTTGTACCTGTCTTTCCAGCCATCTGAGTTTCCCATCCTATCTTGTAGTAGTGCTTAGGTGTGCCTGGTTCCCAAGGACAAGTGAATGAGAAGCTTGACGAACGAATACGCAAACCAGTACCTCCGTTTATTACTCCCTGCATCAAGGAAATCATCTTTTCTGTAGTCTCTTCGCTTAGAATCTCGTTCATTCGTGGCGAGAATGTGCTGATGATGTTTCCGTTGTTGTCCTCAATTTGTTCTACGTATAGAGGTTCAATCTGGATTCCATGATTTGCGAAAGCTGTATATGCTCCACACATCTCGGCAATAGTTAGGTCACAAACACCTAGACATAGAGAGTAAACAGGCTCAATCTCCTGATTCTTTATTCCGAACGAGTGAAGAAGCTTCACGAATCCCTCTGGGTGGTACTGCATCATGATACGTGCAGAAGTCCAGTTGTTTGAAGTTTGAAGACCTCTCTTCAATGTAATCATCTGGCCGATTTCCTTCTTTCCTTCCTCACCGTAAGGCACATTCTTTGGCTGCCAGATTACGTAATCGTTTTCTCCTCGTCCAGTCTGAACTTTTACAGAAGGCTGAGTGTTAGCTACCATATCGCAAGGGTTCATTCCTTGCTCCATAGCGTAGGCGTAAAGGAACGGCTTGATTGTAGAACCAACCTGGCGGCGTCCGGCAGTACACATGTCGTACTGGAAGAATCTGAAGTCAGGTCCTCCGACGTAAGCCTTTACATGTCCGTTCTTCGGGTCGATGCTCATCATACCGCTTCGAATAAAGTGCTTGATGTATTTCAATGAGTCAAGAGGTGTCATCACAGTGTCTTTTGTGCCGTTTGCCCAGTCGAACACCTTCATTGACACTTTTGTATTGAAAGCCTTGCGTATTGAGTCTGCAGAACAGCCGGCGTTCTTCATTCTCTGGTATCTCTCTGTTAGGCGCATTGCCTTGTTCATCATTGAATCCACCTGTGCCTGTGAAGTCTTGTTCGAGAATGGCGCACGCTTTCTGCCTTCCTTCTCCTTGAAGAACAAAGTCTGGATATGACCACCAAGGTACTCTCTGACAGCCTCCTCTGCATATCTCTGCATACGGGAATCGACTGTAGTGCGAATCTTTAGTCCGTCTGTGTAAAGGTTGTATGGAGTGCCGTCAGGCTTTGTGTTCTTGTTGCACCATCCAAACAAAGGATCAACTTCCCATGCAAGGGAGTCCTCGTAATACTTCTGGCGATTCCATTTAGGGTAGTCCTTCTTGTTTGGCTTTTCTGCAGTCATAACTCTACGAAGGTACTCGCGGAAATATGGCGCAAGTCCCTCCTTGTGGTCAACCTTGTTAAAGTGCAGTGTTATTGGAAGTTGTTTTAGCGAGTCGCTCTCTGCCTTAGTCAAGTAACCAGCCTTTGTCATTTGGTCGAATACAACATTACGGCGACCTGTGCAAGCTTCTATACGATTCTCTCTGTGTGGGTTATAAAGAGAAGGATTTTTTAGCATACCTACAAGCAGAGCAGCCTCCTCTATCTTTAGTTTGTCAGGTGTTGTGGAGAAATATACCTGAGATGCCGAACGAATACCAACAGCATTGTTTAGGAAGTCAAACTGGTTAAGGTACATAGTCATGATTTCTTCCTTAGTGTAGAATTTCTCCAACTTTGCAGAGATAACCCACTCTGTCGGTTTCTGCATGGCTCTTTCCATCTTGCTTCTAGCAACGTCAGTGTAAAGCTGCTTGGCTAACTGTTGAGTGATTGTAGAACCACCGCCCGAACTCTTTTGCTGAAGGATGACCGACTTGAAGATAGCACGGAACAGCGACTTGAAGTCTATTCCGCTATGCTCCTTGTAGCGCACGTCCTCTGTAGCAACAAGTGCTTTGACAAGGTACGGAGATAGCTCATCATAGGCTGTATATACGCGGTTCTCGCTTGATTGGAAGTATCG
The DNA here is from genome assembly GCA_024401535.1 of Paludibacteraceae bacterium. GTDB lineage: Bacteria > Bacteroidota > Bacteroidia > Bacteroidales > Paludibacteraceae > UBA1723. The sequence continues at coordinate 19,948 of JAKSKX010000001.1, forward strand.
GCCAAGAATAGCGCCATCACAGGCATAGACCTCTGTAGCGAACTTGTTCTTTGGGTTTGTCAGCTCTTCAATTTTAGGCATGTGACCTAACGAACCATTGTTGATCATAGAGAAAATTGTGAACACTCCCACAACTCCAAGTATGAACAATACCCAAAGTGCGATAGCAATTTTCCCGCTCAAACTTATCTTGCTTTTTTTCGCTTCAGTTTTGCTGTTTCCTTTATCAGACATCTTGAATTATATTTTCGATATATTTGATACAATTTTTGCAAAGATAATAAAATAATTTTTCAATTTAGGTTTATACCCAATATAAATATCAAAACGAGGCAAGATTTTGTGTCCTGCCTCGTTTTTAATAAGTTTTGTTTAATAAATACGTTTCCCGTTTCTCATAATCCAAAATCTGCCCTGCATATTCATGTATTTCATGATTTTTTCATTCGATTTGGAGTTCAAAAAATCAACTTTTGTCACATGATTATTCTTTGGTTCGACCGATAGAACAAGTTGGCTTAAACAGTATTCTGTCTCGGCGAAGATTATGATTTCATATTTATTTTCTATATCTTCGGATAGTGGACTTGTTGTTACAGTGTTCAGTTCTCCGCTTTCAATTTCAAAGTACTCGAATCCATCTTCGAATAGCGGGTGTTCGAACTCAATATATATTGTATGGTCGTCTTCTGCCGACGCTTCTCCGTAAGTGTGGTTTGCTGTAAAAGTCACCTCAACAGAATTGTCCTCGTTCATAACTGTATCGGCTGCAATTTCCAAAGTCTGCATTTCAGTCGTCACTTCAGTTGGCTCGGATGAGCAGGTTTTGTCTGTTCCCGAAATTGGAATGAAACCTTGGACAATCTTTATGTCTGGATTGCCTTCTGATTGAGTGATAGCTATTGAGTCTGCTCTTGTTGGATTCCACCAGTACTTTTCGTCGAAAGTTAGCTCTTCACAAGTTTTTATCACTTCGTCTTTTTCTATGTTGAGCTTTGGATTGCGGAGTACAGTAATATCTACTTTTGCAGGGTTTGACTTGGATGTTGCGCTTTTTTGTATTACATACAGAGTAAAAGTCTTGTGAAAATCGTATTCTGTATCTTCAAAATTGTAACCTGTGAAATTGGGGAGAGGTTCTAGAGTGTTTTCATTTCCTTCGGCAGCGTCAACTGGATCTGCGTACCAGAGTAGAGAATAATCCTCGCTTGACGCCAGAGCCAGACTGCCTATAGTTTCTGCGCTAATTGAATCTCCTTCGCATATAGTCATGCCTTTTGCCAAAGGTGTTGGGAGGTCGGACTTGCTATATATAATGTATGCGTTCTCAGCAATGCAACCGTAGTCCTTGCTTCCTGATATAAGGTTCAAATTGCTGTTGTTGTATATTTCGCCAAGGCTTGTGCATCCTGTAAAGGCGTTGTCACCTATGAAGCTTACATTCCCAGTAACTGTAAAGTCCAAAAGCTTGTTGCAATAGGCAAATGCATAGCCCCCGATATTGGTAAGTTGTGACTCGCTATTGTTGTAAACGTGTGTTAGTCCGCAGTTTTCGAACGCTGTCTTGCCAATCTCCTTGAGACTGTTGGGAAGTGTTACTTCTGCCAAACTTGAGCAATTTTTGAACGCAGACACGCCTATTGAAGTCAAGCCTTCCGGCAAAGTTATGCTTTGAAGGTTCGTACATCCGTTGCACACGCCGTCTGGCAGAGTAGTGACACCGCTTGGAAAAGTTATATGCTTGACACCGCTGTTGTTATTGAACAGTCCCTGGTTGAGGATTGAAGTATTTTCATCAAAAGTAATTGTTCCATTGGCAATATTGGACGCGCAATAGATTGCGGCTACAGAATTGCCGTTCTTTTCGTAGAGAATGCTGTTGCTTGCATAGTATTTTTCACCTTCATCCATTTCCAGAAGTTCAAGACTCCTCATTGACGAGAGAGCAGAGTTGCCTATGCTTGTTATTGTCTTGGGCAGATGCAGAGTAACCAGTTCGGTGCAGATGCAGAAGCAGTTCTCTCCGAGTCTGTTCACCGTGTATGTTTCTCCTTCATATTCCACAGTTTCCGGAATTGAGACATTACCTTTGTATTTGTACTGGTTGTGTTCTTCGTAAAGGTAGTCGTCATCCCCCTCCATAATGTTCTTGAAGGTAACCTCTGCAGTCTTTGTCGTTTTGTTGAGGTTATAGTATATTCCGCCTATTCCGTCAACATCCGGTTGCGCAAAACAAATATTCACTCCCGAAAGAGCGAATAATGTGTAGTATAGTCTTTTCATATTTGTCCCTTTATTGTTAGCTTTCCTTTTTCTTGTTGTCCTGCCTTTTGAATATGTTTGCAAGAATAGTTCCACTGATGGAGTGGTATGCGCACGAGATTGCGCAAGGAACAACACACAAAGGATTTGCCATGAAGAATGTGTTCGCAAGAACTGTGGCAAGTCCGGCGTTCTGCATTCCAACCTCTATGGATATAGTGCGTTTCTTTGGTGTGCTGAATTTGAAAAATTTTCCTATCATGTAGCCGAGTATGTAGCCTAGTGTGTTGTGGCAGAACACCACTGCCAAAGTAAGCATTAGCAGAGATATTCCCTTGTCAACTATAGGTCCGTGAGATGTAGAGACAACGCCTCCTACAATAAGCGCAAGTCCGATAACAGACAGGCTCGGAGAAACTTCCTTGATGCTCTTGAACTTTTCGTTTTCTCCGAAGTTGTGGTTTAGAATGAAACCTATGGCTACAGGGATCAATGTAACTATAAGGATGTTCTGGAACATTCCCCAAGCATTTACATCAACTTTCTCTCCTGCAAGTAGCAGAACAAGCAAAGGCGTTACAAATGGGGCAAGCAGGGTAGAGACCGTAGTCATTCCCACGCTGAAAGCCACATCTCCCTTGCAAAGATAGCTCATAATGTTGCTCGACACTCCACCTGGACAGCATCCTACGAGGATGATTCCGACAGCAAGACTTGTGTCAAGGTTGAAGATTCTTGTCAAGAAATATGCGACAAGCGGCATGATTGTGAACTGGGCAAGTGTGCCGATAAGTATGTCCAAAGGGCGTGCCGCAAGAACCTTGAAATCCTGCTTAGAGAGAGTCAAGCCCATGGTAAGCATGATAAATCCAAGGATGCAAGTTTGTGTATTCCCCTTCACCCAAGTGAATAATTCCGGAACTATCATTGTTACCACTGCAACAGCAATGATGAACAAAGATGTGTATTGGGTTAGAAAATTAGCCAGTTTCTTCATTACGGATTTACTTCTATGACAGTTGTGAAATGTTGAATCTCGTTTGGCTTGAGTGTTAGTGTTGGCGAGTGGAACTCTATTTCATAGAATCCCTTGTTCTCTATTGCATCATAGTAGCAGTAAACTTCTATAGGTGCGGCACCTTCCTCCAAATCCTTAGCCGGGAATTCGTCAGTGTGCAGTACCATGAACACATCATCGCGCTCAGAGAATACGGTATAAAGTCCGTTATTAGCGTACGAACAGAAAGCTTTGGCTGTATATACCGGAGTTGTCTCCTTCTCACCGATTCTTTTCTGTGCGTCAGCCTTCATTGCTTCCGTGTCGAAGTGGAAGTTAAACATGTTGTCGTATAGTTCGTTCTCCTCGAGTTTGTGTATTACCATTCTCTCGTAGTCGTGCGTAGGTCCTTCGACCTTGTAGCTTACCTTGTCAGTTACGAATGAAGGAACTGCCGAGACAGGCGTTCTCACGATGTGCCAGATGTCGAACTTCTTAGGTTGTTCAGCTGTGTTGGTAACGTGCGTAGTCATCAGCACCTTGCCGTCCGAAGTTATTTCGTACACCTTTGTCATCTTTAGTCCGGTCAATGGACTTGGCTCGGATGTGATTGTTATTGATTCCTGTGTCTGTGACAATACCTTGAACCTGCCGTACGAGACGAATGGGTCTGGCGGCCACTTTATTGGGCTTTCTCTCTGCTCGATGTTTAGGTCTTGGTTCAGCCACCATTCGCTTTGTGGACCAATCCAAGTCTCTGCGCCGAAATACTGGATGAAGTCTGTTGTTTGAGGAGTTGGAAGAGGCGGATTGATTCTCCAGGTCTTCATGTCTCCCATAAGCAGGTTCTTGTTCTTGTATAATATTTGAGCTATTCTACCTCCGCAATCAAGTGCTATTTCTGCCTTGATATTACCTTTTTGAATAGTTGCAATTCTATGTTTTACGCCTTGCATAGTAAATAAAGAATTATTTTGTATTCTTAAAAATAGTTGTAATTTTGCTCTTGCAAATTTACAAATCATTTTGAATATAAGGTTATGAGTGATACTAAAATTTCCATTATAGTGGCTATTTCAGAGAACTACGCTATAGGTCGCAACGGCACAATGCCCTGGCATCTTGGTTCTGATTTGAAGAGGTTCAAAGAGATTACCACTGGTGGCGTGGTAATAATGGGAAGAAAGACTTACGAGAGCATAGGTCGTCCTTTGCCGAAGCGCGTTAATGTGGTAATATCTCGCAATATGCCGGAAACTGAGGGTGTGCTTGTGTTCCGCAGCATCGAGGATGCCTTGAACTCACCACAAGTCAAAGGACAGAATGTCTTTATCATCGGAGGTGGAGAAATCTATAAGCAGATGATGGACAAGGCTGACAACCTGTATATCACTGAGGTAAAGACAGTTGTGGATGATGCAGATACATTCTTCCCGGCAATAGACAATTTGAAATGGATGGAGGTAAACCGCATGTCGTACACTAAGGACGAAAAGAATGACTATGACTATGCGTTCGTTGACTATGTGCGCTTCTAATGAGTAGTTTTTGGAATATACCGTAAATGAAGGCGTGTTGGCTGTTTTGTCCAACATGCCTTCTTCGTGTATTTTTAATCGTAGAAACTCTTTGGTTGAGATGAGAAATTGCAAATAGCAGTACCAAGTCTGTTGTTATCGTTCGTAATGTAGTTTTTCTGTTTTGTTTCCGTTTGAGTGGCAGAAATCAATAATTGTTTTTTGGCCGAATCTAATACAATGACAATTTCAAGATGTATTTCTGTTTGTAAGAGTAGCCGATTATAGGTTTGACAAATAGAGATTAAACACAAAAATGGTTCAAAGACTTTTTGAAATATATCATTTGTGTTTTGTTTTGAATCATAACTCTTTTGCACAAAAATTGCTATTGTTTTTTGTAAAGTCTCTTATAGACTGTGATTTTTAGTGAAGTGTCAACTTTTTTGAAATTCAGAAAACAATTTTTCTTGTCAAAATGTTTTGTTTGCGTTATATTTTTTATTATCTTTGCTCAAAAGAAAAATAGTTTTTAAGAAACAGAAATTTAAGAGGATTTTAAATACATATTAACATAACAGCATCAGACTATCATTGTGGTCGTCAAAGAAATGAAGCGTAGGAAACTTATATTGTCTCTGATAAATACCACAGCAATGATGGTTGGCTTATTCGTTTAGGTTTTAGCCGAAGGAATGTTGCCAACATGGGAAATGAAGATAGAGCGATGCCATACACCTGCGGGTGTGGGCATTTTTCTTATTTCCCGTGGAGGTCAGAGACATTTCCTACGCTTCAACCTCGAGACGACCATAAGAAGGCTCACGCCCTTCTTTGTGTCTGTTAGATTTGCCATATACCCATAATTGATCCGATAGTTCCAACTTGATGCTGGAATTGTCGGATTTTTTATTCATTTTTATATATAATTTGGTTATGGCTAAAAGAAGTTTTTACATTAAGGATTCCGAACTTGATGATTGTCAAGTTAAGGTAATTAATAAGAAGACAGACAGGTCTTATATTGTTAAGGGCTGTGCTGGTAGTGGCAAGTCTATCCTAGCTTTGTGGAAAGCAAAACAGATACAAGATGAGCAAAAGGGTACATATCTTTACATCGTGTTCACAAAGGCTCTTATGCAATACATGGCTGATGGTATTTCTCAGATAGGTATTTCAAAGCGTAATGTTGATTATCATTGGCATTGGCAGAAAGCAGGATGTCCAAGTGCAGATTATATTATTGTGGATGAAGCTCAGGATTTCTCAAAAGATGATATTGAACTGTTTCGCTCTAAAGCAAGGAAAGCATTGTTGTTATACGGAGATTCAGCTCAACAGCTTTACTCATTTATAAAGGACAAGCAAACTGTTTCTATGGAGGAAATTCAGTATTTTACTAAGTTTCCTGAAGAACAACTAGTGTTTAATCACCGATTGCCAAAGAAAATTGCTCGTCTTGCTCAGTATCTAAATTCTGAAAGTGATGAACTTGAAGAGCGATGTACAGAGGAGGGAACTGAAAAACCTAAAATAATCGAGTACGATTGTGTTTATGATCAGTATGATGCTATTATTGATCTAATCCAAAATAAAAACATGGAGGATGTAGGTATTCTCTTTAGACACAATGACGAAGTAGAGGAAGCCTACGAATATTTCAAGGAGCATGGTATAGATGTTGAAGCTAAGTATGGTCAATTTATGGATTTGGATTTTTCTTCTGACAATCCCAAGATGATGACTTACCATAGTTCAAAAGGTCTTCAGTTTGAACATGTTTTTATTCCTGAATGTACAGTTGAAGACGATGATGATATGAATCCCTTGTATGTTGCAGTAACAAGGTCATATCGTTCATTGTACATCATGCATTCTGGCAATCTTTCTAGTTTTTTTGATGATGTAGATGATTCTCTATACGATGATAGTCTTACTAATACAGGTGGAAATATATTGACATTATAAATTATATTTGCTTAAATAGAAATTTATGAGACTATACATACCAACTTGTACTCTGAATTTTAACAATATATTATCTTCAGAGTCAATTTCGCCCTTGGGATTCTATGCAAGGCGAGGGTTTGGAAACAAACGCTTCTATCCTGTTTGTGCGAACGATAATGAACAAGTTATTTTATTGTATAACAAGTATCCAAGGTTCAAAGTGGAAGAAAATGGCCTTGAAAACTATCCTATGGTCATTGAGATAGAAACTAATGATTATAAGGAAGGTTTCTTTGAAAAGGCGCAGGAATACGATGGTGTAGAAATATATCTATGTTATCATACCATAAATATAAACCCTTTCCATTGTCGTATTTATTTCAATAGTTATCAAGAACGTTATAGTGTGTTGTCTAAAGCGGAGCTAAGTCTTGAAAATAAGTTCTATAAGTTTTATGATGCTAACATTATTATTAAGCCTAATGAAAAGAAATCATGGAATGTTCCATTAGGTAAACAAAATAACGATGAATTTGAATGGAATTCGTCATTCTCTGATTGCGAAATAAAGAATGGCTCTATTGATGTTAGAAGAGATATACTTCAAGACAGAATTAAGGGATTCATTTATTGTTATTTAATTGGCGCAAATAATTCGGTAAGCAACGAAATTGGCAAATTGATGGCTTTGTCAAGAAAACTTCGTAATACACTTTCTGCTGTTGTCAGTTCTCCCAATAGAAGGCCTACACAAACACAAGACGATGCTATTTTGAATGGTATCAAAGAGTTTAATGAAATTTATTCTTCAATTGATGAGGATACTATTTGGAATAAGAATTTATTGGAGACAAAGTTGTCAGCCATTCCTGTAGAAATTTCTGTAAAAGACGCAAAAAAAGTTTTGCAATTTTGTGGCGTTTTTGACACATTTTGTAATAAACTTCCTTTGCGTAAGGTTTATGATGCTAACGATTTATGGAATTGTTTAGAATGTGCTTCACCAGAGGTATTTACTCGTGTCACAGATAGTATGAATAATGCTGTTCGTAGATTGGAAGTGAAAAGTAATGCCCAAAGAAAAAAGTTTGCAATTGAGTCGTTGTTGCAGGTTGACGATAACCTCTCGATAAAAATTTTGGATTCTTCGTACAATAATTCTTTCTACGAGAGTCTTATTATATCACAGTTTAAGGCTGAGTATAAATCAGTAATGGAAAATAATGGTGTGGAAGAATCTTTGGCGCAAGCATATAATGGTGGAAAGATTCTAAAGAATATGCTTAGGGATAAATGGGAATCAAATCCTGCATCTACATACATTGGGGCATTACTTAATCATTTTCAAAAGAATTCAGCTTTTGATTTATTTGTTATTGATAACGATGTGCTTTCATCATTCGCTGCATTTTGTCAAAAAGGTGATGATATTGATCGTTTGAAAGAATATCTTGTGCAGGTAGGATTTTGCAATTACAAATTACCATATGGCATTTATGGCGCTACAAGAGGCTTTACCTCTCTACCTAAAACTTTTACTGACATTTTGATAAATGGCAACAAAGATTACTACAAGTCATTTGTAAGCAAAGTCTGGCTAATGCTCAATGGCGTTGAGATTAAAGATGCTGTTTTGCCACAACTAAATACGAATGTTAGGGACTCTGAGAAAGTAGAAACTAAGGTTGTTGATCTTGCAGATACAGGTCGAAGCCCTAAAGTCTTTATGGATATTTTTTCACTAATGCCACGTATTACTACAACCAAAGCATACAAATCTCTTGTTGCAGCTAAATTTGTGGAGGATGAAGGGACTTATACGCAAGAACAGTTCAGAAGTAAAATATATTCGATTGTAGGGAAGGATGTATCAAAGACTAAGACTCTAGAAGAAAATATAGATAGGGCGATTGAACTTGAAGGCAAGAGACAGAATCGTGAAGAATTCTTGATTTCCCTTGATAATTTTTGGAAACCAACAGATACTGCGTATAAAAAGATTGAGAAACTGATTTCCGATATTTCAAGTTCTAATATGACTTCGCAGTTACAATGCAATAAAATTGTTATACAGAGTAGAGGAACTGAAGAAAATAAATTAAAACCAATAAATCCAACTTCATCAAAATTCGTTGAGGACAAAAATGTTAGTAATTTTATTCTTTCAAGAAATTATCTGCCTATGCAAATGCGAGAAATTCTTTTTAAGAAAGTAGGTAGTTTTCAAAAGACTTACGCACCAGGGGGGAAAAATTATAATTCTTTAAATTGCCCTATAGATAATGAGTCAACTATTAGTCATTTTAAGAATTGGTGTTTTTGTGTAAAAGGGAAATTTCCTCCTATCGTAGAAGGAATTCCCCAAAATAGACAGTGTTTTGAACAGTTGGTGCAAGATTTATTAAATCGTTATGTAGATAAATAAAACTATTTTTGCAGTTTCATATAACACACATAAAAGAGGGTATATCAATTTTGATATGCCCTCTTAATCTTGTGCTAATTAATTACTTAAGTAGTTCCTTTATGGCTGGTTCCAGCACATCTTGGTTCGCTGTAGGTTCGAAGCGGCTGACTACGTTGCCTTCCTTGTCAATCAGGAATTTTGTGAAGTTCCAGCGGATGTCGTTGTCCTGCTTGTGATTCTTGTTCACCTTCTCCATGAGCATGACGACAAGACTCATGAAAGGGTGTTTCTTGTCGAATCTCTTGATTTCTCCGTACTCTTTTAGCCACGAGTATAGGGGTAGGGCATTCTCTCCGTTGACATCTATCTTCTTGAAGCGAGGAAACTTTGTGCTGTAGCGAAGAGTGCAGAAGTCATGAATCTCGTCATCCGTTCCAGGAGCCTGAGATCCAAACTGGTTGCAAGGGAAGTCCAGAACTTCGAACCCTTCCTTTGCATACTTGTCGTAAAGTGCCTCTAGTTCGTCGTATTGGGGTGTGAATCCGCAACCCGTTGCAGTGTTGACAATAAGCAGAACCTTTCCCTTGTACTGAGACAAGGAAACGTCATTGCCCTTGTTGTCCTTTACAGTGAAGTCATAAATGCTTTTTAGTTCCATAATCTTGGGAATTTATACCTTATTTTATATATACATAGACATTTGTCATTGGAAAATATTTTATCCGGTTATGGAAAAAGATGTCAAATTATATTTTTCTTTTGTTATAGATGTGTGTTCAGAGAACCTATCTGTAAAATGTTTTGAAAAAAATATATAAATTATCACTAATCAATCGTATTTTTTATTACCTTTGCTCCGATAAAAGTGATTAAAAGAAATTATTTCACATAAATAAAATTATGGCTAAAGAAAAAAAATTCATCACTTGTGATGGTAATCAGGCCGCTGCTCACATCTCTTACATGTTCAGTGAGTGCGCTTGTATCTACCCAATCACTCCTTCATCTACTATGGCAGAGTACGTAGATGAGTGGGCTGCAGCAGGTAGAAAGAACATTTTCGGTGAGACTGTTTCGGTTACAGAGATGCAGTCAGAGGCTGGTGCTGCAGGTGCAGTACACGGAGCAATCCAGGCAGGTGCATTGACATCTACTTACACAGCTTCTCAGGGACTTCTTCTTATGATCCCTAACATGTACAAGATTGCTGCAGAGAAGATGCCAGCAGTTTTCCATGTTTCAGCTCGTACAATCGCTTCTCATACACTTTGTATCTTCGGTGACCACCAGGATGTTTACGCTTGTCGTCAGACTGGTTTCGCTATGCTTGCTGAGGGTTCAGTTCAGGAGGTGATGGATCTTGCAGGTGTTGCTCACCTTTCAACAATCAAGAGCCAGGTTCCATTCCTTAACTTCTTCGACGGTTTCCGTACATCACACGAGATCCAGAAGATCGAGATGCTAGAGAATGACGATCTTGCTCCACTTATCGATCAGGAGAAGCTTGCTGAGTTCCGTCAGCGTGCTCTTTCGCCACTTCACCCAGTAATGCGTGGTATGGCTGAGAATCCAGATACATTCTTTACTCACCGTGAGTCTTGCAACACAATGTACAACAATGTGCCTGCAATCGTAGAGAACTACATGAAGGAGATCTCTAAGATCACTGGTCGTGAGTACAACCTATTCGACTACTACGGAGCTAAGGACGCTGAGTACGTTATCGTAGCTATGGGTTCTGTAACAGAGTGTATCCGCGAGACTATCGACTACCTAACTAAGCAGGGTAAGAAGGTTGGTCTTGTTGCTGTTCACTTGTTCCGTCCATTCTCAACTAAGCACTTGCTTGCTGCTGTTCCTTCAACTTGTAAGGTACTTACAGTTCTTGATAGAACTAAGGAGCCAGGTGCTAACGGTGATCCTCTATATCTTGACGTTTGCGAGTCTTACAACGGTGTTAAGAACGCTCCTAAGATTATCGCTGGTCGTTACGGTCTTGGATCAAACGACACAACTCCAGCTCAGATGATCTCTGTTTACGAGAACGCTGCAATGAACGAGCCTAAGCACCACTTCACAGTTGGTATCGTTGATGACGTTACTTTCACTTCACTTCCTAAGAAGGAGGAGATCGCTGTTTCTGGTGAGGGTATGTTCGAGGCTAAGTTCTTCGGTCTAGGTGCAGATGGTACTGTAGGTGCAAACAAGAACTCAATCAAGATCATCGGTGACAACACTAACAAGTATTGTCAGGCTTACTTCTCTTACGACTCTAAGAAGTCAGGAGGTTTCACTTGTTCACACCTTCGTTTCGGTGACAACCAGATTCGTTCTACATATTTGGTAACTACTCCTAACTTCGTAGCTTGCCACGTTCAGGCTTACTTGAAGATGTACGATGTAACTCGTGGTCTTCGTAAGAACGGTACATTCCTATTGAACACAATTTGGGATGGCGAGGAGTTGGTTAAGAACCTTCCTAACAAGGTAAAGAGATATTTCGCTCAGAACAATATCACAGTTTACTATATCAACGCTACTAAGATCGCTCAGGAGATTGGTCTAGGCAACAGAACTAACACAGTTCTTCAGTCTGCATTCTTCCGTATCACAGGCGTTATCCCTACAGAGCTTGCTGTTGAGCAGATGAAGAAGTTCATCGTTAAGTCATTCGGTAAGAAGGGTGAGGATGTTGTAAACAAGAACTATGCTGCAGTTGATCGCGGTGGTGAGTACAAGCAGTTGACAGTAGATCCTTCATGGGCTAATCTTGCTGACGACAAGGCTGAGGCTAACAACGATCCAGCATTCATCAACAATGTAGTTCGCACAATCAACGCACAGAACGGAGACCTTCTTCCAGTTTCTGCATTCAAGGGTATTGAGTGTGGTGAGTGGCCTGCAGGTACTGCTGCTTACGAGAAGCGTGGAGTATCAACATTCGTTCCAGTTTGGAACGCTGCTGACTGTGTTGAGTGTAACAACTGTGCATATGTATGTCCTCACTCATGTATCCGTCCAATCGTTATGGATGCTGACGAGGTTAAGGGCATCAACGGTGACGTTCGCGAGATGAAGGCACCTGCTGCTTTGAAGGGTATGAACTTCAGAATCCAGGTAGGTGTTATGGACTGTCTAGGTTGTGGTAACTGTGTTGACGTATGTCTTGGTAACAACGACGAGAAGGGCAAGAACGCTCTTAAGATGGTTCCATTCGATCCAAGTTCAGCTGCTACAGCTACTGAGGCTGCTAACTGGAACTACGCAGTTAAGAATGTTAAGTCAAAGCAGAACCTAGTTGATATCACTGCTAACGTTAAGAACAGCCAGTTGGCAACTCCATTGTTCGAGTTCTCAGGTGCTTGTTCAGGTTGTGGTGAGACTCCATACGTTAAGTTGCTTTCTCAGTTGTTCGGTGAGCGCGAGATCGTAGCTAACGCAACAGGATGTTCTTCAATCTACTCTGGTTCAATTCCTTCAACTCCTTACACAACTAACGAGAAGGGCCAGGGTCCAGCTTGGGCTAACTCTTTGTTCGAGGACTTCTGTGAGTTCGGTCTAGGAATGGAGCTTGCTAACGAGAAGATGAGAAAGAGAATCGAGGCTGTAATGAACGAGGCTATCGCAGCTGACTGCACTCCAGCAGAGGCTAAGGAGTTGTTCAAGGCTTGGATTGAGAATAAGGACGACGCTGCTAAGTCTTCTGAGATTTGCGACAAGTTGTTCCCTATGATTGACGCTGCTAAGGATAAGTGCAACCACTGCAAGCAGTTGTCAGAGCTTAAGGGTTACATGATCAAGAGAAGCCAGTGGATCATCGGTGGTGACGGTGCTTCATACGATATCGGTTACGGTGGTCTTGACCACGTTATCGCATCTGGTAAGAATGTAAACATCCTAGTTCTTGATACTGAGGTTTACTCTAACACAGGTGGTCAGTCATCTAAGGCTACTCCTCTTGGTGCAATCGCTAAGTTCGCTGCATCTGGTAAGAGAGTTCGCAAGAAAGACCTTGGTATGATCGCAACTACTTACGGTTATGTTTACGTTGCTCAGATCGCTATGGGTGCTAACCCTGCTCAGTGCTTGAAGGCATTGAAGGAGGCTGAGGCATACGACGGTCCATCTCTAGTTATCGCTTACGCTCCATGTATCAACCACGGTTTGAAGGCTGGTATGGGTAAGGCACAGGCTGAGGAGAAGAAGGCTGTTGAGTGCGGTTACTGGCATCTATGGAGATTCAACCCAGCTCTAGAGGCAGAGGGTAAGAATCCATTTACTCTTGATTCTAAGGAGCCTGACTACACTAAGTTCCAGGATTTCTTGAAGGGTGAGAACCGTTACGCTTCTGTAATGAAGATGTACCCTGCTGAGGCTCAGGAGTTGTTCAACGCTAGCGAGGAAATGGCTAAGAAGCGTTACCAGAGCTACGTTCGTATGAGCAAGATGGAGTATTAATAGATACTTCATTCAGATATGAAAAAAGACGGAGGAGAGAAATCTTCTCCGTTTTTTTTGTCCTTGAAAGTAAAATATTGGTCTTAAAATTTGCGTTGTTAATGGTAAAATAATAACTTTGCACCGAAAATTTGATAACGCTTGTTAAAGTTGTTGAGACGTATATTATAAATCAAATAATTTATTTTCTAATAATGGCTATTAAAAGACTTATGGGAGGTAAACTCCTTTGCATTATGGCAGCATTCGCGGGAGCCTTGACACTTGGTTCTTGTAAGGATGACGACGATGACGTGAAACCAGCTCCAGCTCCAGAGCCTGAGGTTATTGACACAGTTCCATTTATCCCAGCAGAGAATTATTTCGCTATCAACGGTGACTCGTTGTTATCTGGTGACACAATCAAGGCTAATACATTGCTTAACAAGGGTGCTAACTCAAGATTCCCTTACTTTTGATGTCGTGCTTCGTAACGAGACTGTTATTGATTCGTCTTCTCTTTCATTCAGTTTTTCTAATGACTACTTGGGTAAGGTGAATGTTCAGGGAGTAGCTAAGTTTGTCAGCGATTCCTCTTACACAGTAAAGTTCCCTGCAATAGAAGGTAACTACACATTTAGTGTTAATGGTATTGACAAACAGTTCAAGGTTGTAGGAACAGGAAAGGAACTATCTAAGTCTGCTAGAGCTCTTTCTAATATGTTTACAATGAAGTATAGCAAAGATGTTGATACTAACTTGGGAATAAAATTTGTTCCTTATAATGTAGCTGAGGATGCTGGTGCGCGCTTTACATCAGCAGCAGGAAGTTTTATAGCTATATCAGCTGAAGATTATGATTCATTTGTCAATACAACTTCATTAGGTACAATCACAGATTTCATTGAGGATGCAACACTTACAGAAGGAAAACTAATGCTAAAGAATGTTGAGTATTTCATCTATTCTAATGGTGGGAAGAACTATGTAGTAAAAATTATTGATTTTGCTGGTTCTAATGTAGATACTACTGATTTAACTATGGTAGTAACTTACTAATAATCACAATAGATTCTTATAAAGCTCGACACTTTTGTGTCGAGCTTTTTTTGTGTGTAAAGATGGAATAATTCAGTAAAAGTTTTTTTTTTTTATACATTATTTGTATATTTGCACTGAATTTTAAATAATATAGCAATATGCAGTTAAAGAAGTTTTTTTCACCATTTTTAATGGGAATGGTTGGAGCACTTTCTTTGATTTCCTGCAAAGACGATGAGTCCGGAAAGAAAAGAGAAGACTCCATAGACAATTTTGTGTCTTCGTTACAAGTCCCTCCTCAGCCTGAAATCCCGTTAGTCAACATTGATTCTTCTTTTGTTGAGAGAACCGCTGATGAAATTTGTACTTATACAGAGTATGAGGCAGGAAAGTCTTTTGATGAAAATTTTATTCTTGATCCTCAAATTGATGTGATCTATCCTGGTGCTCTTATCGATGGATCTTCTATTTTGACTGGTGATTATAGGCCTGTTAATATTGCTCGTGGACCTATTACCATATACACTAAGTTTATGAACAAGGATGGTGGATTGTCAAAGAC
Source organism: Paludibacteraceae bacterium (assembly GCA_024401535.1). GTDB lineage: Bacteria > Bacteroidota > Bacteroidia > Bacteroidales > Paludibacteraceae > UBA1723. Next base: position 35,121 of record JAKSKX010000001.1, read on the forward strand.
AGTTGCTAATCCTAATGGCGCTACGATTAATCAAGCGATTAAGGAGCTTCTTTATGATGACAATGTTAATGGAGCTACTCCGGCAAAAGTCCATTTTGAGGTTAAGGAAATCGTTGATAGAGACCAATTGGATTTAGAGCTAGGAGTTTCAGTTAATGCCAAAAGAATAGATTTTAGCAATGAGTTTAACTTTAACAAAAGTATAAAAAAGCGAAATTTCCTAATCAAGTATGTGCAGCCAATGTATGATATTTCCATTGTGTCTCCAACAAGACCAAGTGACTTGTTTGATAAAAACATCAATAAGGAAGATTTGGAAAGGGTTCTTGCAAATAGCGCTATGCCATGTTATGTAGGATATGTGTCTTATGGAAGAGCTGTCTATGCTGTTATGCAAACTGAGGAAAAGAGCACAACAATAGAAAGTGATCTTAAGTTTTCTCTTGATGCCTTTATTGATGGTAAAGTTGATTCAAAGATAGAATCATTCAAGAATAGTTCTTCTTATTCCTATACTGGAACGATTATAGGTGGTAATGCAGACAAAGCTGCTAAGGGTATTAATAGCCTGGATGATATTTTGAACTATGTTACTTCCGAAGGAAATTTTGGGAAAGAAAACCCAGCAGAAATGTTGTCTTACAAATTAAATAAGATTTCTGACAATTCTACTTATTTGATAAAAAAGTCTGCAAGTTATACAATCAAGAATTGTGAGACTTTTTCTGGTGGAATTAGACTTGATGCTATTGAAGCTTTGAGTGGTGAGCATGGAGGTGGAAATGATTTGGAACCATACGGAAATGTTAAGATTCATTTGAATGGGGCAACTTATACAATATTCACTATGCTTGAATCTACAAAATTTAGTATCATAAATGGAAATAAATTAAAGATTTCAGGCTCAGGAAATAACGGTAAAATTGGAGATAAAACATGTTCTATTGGTGATGGCCCTAATTTGAATTTGGATACTGTTGACGACTTGTTTATTGGCATAAATTTCACTGACAGGGATGGCACTGACAATAAAAATGATCCGTATTTTACTTATCCAGGTACAAAATACAATGAGAGTGACAATAAATTGGTAGGAACAGCAAAGTATGATTGGTCTATAGTAAATAATACTATGCAAACCGCTGTTTCTAAATTAAAGAATGGAGTTTCTCATGAAGAATCATTTTTCATAGATGTATATCGAGTTTATGATAAAGTGAAATATAATGAACACGGAAGAAAAGATTTCTTTACTGATCCGGAAATTTTGAGGTTACATTTTACAATAAAATTGGAGTAAATAATCAAATGTAAAAGGTGATTTTTAGACCTCACATTTTGAGATAAAAAGCTGTTTCATTACTTAAGAATTATAGTTAAGTCTTTGAAACGGCTTTTTATATTTGAACCAAATATTAAATCACATTTTGATAGTTCTTCTATTGGATACACCATTTTCCAAGTTTTTTTGAAAAAAAATCTTAAAAAGTTTGCAGATAAAAAATAAAGTAGTAATTTTGCAACGTCTTAAAGAAAGAGACACACTGCGGATGTGGCGTAATTGGTAGCCGCGCTAGACTTAGGATCTAGTACTGAGAGGTGTGTGGGTTCGAGTCCCGTCATCCGCACAAGAAGCTTAGAGAAATCTAAGCTTTTTTTGTATTCCCTTTGCTTGTTCTTTCTCTTTAAATAAATGGTTCTTTCATTCTTTTTTAGTACCTTTGCACATTATTAAATTAGGTGTAAAATATACTGATAAAATGGCAAAGAAAAGCAGATTTCAAAAAGATGTTCTTATCAAAAACAAAAGGGCAACATTTGATTACGAACTAATTGATAAATATACGGCTGGAATAGTACTCGTGGGTACAGAAATTAAATCCATACGCGAAGGCAAGGCAAGTCTTGTTGATACATTCTGCTTCTTTAACAACGGAGAACTCTGGGTGAAGAATATGAACATATCAGAATACTTCTTTGGCTCGTATAACAATCATTTGCCCAAAAGAGACAGAAAGCTCCTTTTAACAAAGAAGGAACTCCTCAAAATTGAAAGAGCAACTAAAGAAACGGGTTTCACTATAGTCCCTACTAAGCTATATATCAACGAAAAAGGCTTGTGCAAAGTGGATGTAGCTGTGGCTAAGGGTAAGAAGGAGTACGACAAGCGTGAAAGCATTAAGGAAAAAGATGCGAAGCGTACTATGGATCGAGTGATGAAAAGATAAAGGACTGTAAATAATGGATAAGATACTTACTTTTGACGAGTTTGAACCAAGACTATGGGGTGTTGAGTTCCCTAAGACAATCTCTTTCGAGATTAAGAAAGGGGAACAGTGGGCAGTGCTCGGTGAAAATGGTTCGGGAAAGACCATGTTGCTTGATATGGTTTCGGGCAAGATTGGTTATCGTGGTGGCAAATTGATATACCATTTCTTTGATCCAGAAAACAAGCCCGAAGGTGTGAAGTTTGGCTTTGATATGGTCAAGAGAATAGCGTTTGAAAGTGCGTACAAGATGGCTGACTACAACAACATGTATTATCAGCAGAGATTCAACGCTACCGAAAACGACTTCACACCAACAGTAAGGGATCTCCTCAGCGAGATGGATAAAGTTGGAGATATGGACTTCCGTGCAGAGTTGTCCTCTACACTCAACCTTGAACCGTTGATGGAGAAGCATCTCATCATGATGTCGAGCGGAGAGTTGCGTCGTTTTCTAATTGCAGCAACTTTGCTTCAACGTCCCAAGCTTTTGCTAATAGACAATCCTTTCATTGGTCTTGACAAAGGCATGAAGGCTGAGTTAAACGCTTTCTTTACTCGACTTGCAGACAAGGGATGGCAGATGCTTTTTGCTGTTCCTGCAGATGCAGAAGTTCCAGATTGCGTGACTCATATCCTGCCAGCCAAGAATTTGGTTTATGGACCGGCATACGAGGTCAAAGATAGAGCAGTAAGTAAAGAGGGACTTTATTCAAATAAAGAAATTCAAATCGACCAGCTGCCAAAGACGATGATGGACGAGCCTTCTTTCGATATTGTTGCCAAGTTTACTGATATCAACATCTCTTATCCTTCAAGGACGTTGTTCAAGGACTTGAACTGGACAATAAAGAAGGGGGAAAAGTGGTCTTTGTCAGGACAGAACGGAGCAGGAAAGAGTACTCTGCTTTCACTCCTTGCCGCAGACAATCCTCGCGCTTATTCCCAGAATATCATTTTGTTTGACAAGAAGAGAGGTACAGGTGAAAGTATCTGGGACATCAAGAAGCACATAGGCTACATCAGTTCAGAGATGCACCTTTTCTTTCGCGAGGATCAAAGCTGTCTTAAGATTGTTGCCTCCGGATTCTATGATACAATAGGTCTTTTCCGCAAGCCGAAGGACGAGCATAACGAGCTTGCTTTGAAGTGGATGAAGTTGTTTGGTATAGATAATCTGGCAAATCAGTCATTCCTTAAGGTGTCGGGCGGAGAACAAAGACTTATTCTTCTTTGTCGTACTATGGTCAAGAATCCTGATTTGCTAATTCTTGATGAGCCGCTTCATGGTCTTGATTTGGAAAATAAAAAGCGTGCAAGAAAGATTATCGAGAAGTTTGCAGAACAGCCGGACAAAACAATGATATACGTAACTCATCGTGAGGAAGAAATACCTTCGTGTGTTAATCATCATTTCGAATTGCTAAGATTAAATTAATTATGATTTGATTATGGTTAAAATTGATATAATTCCAGGTTTGAAGAACCTTGATAGTAAGAATTTTCTGTTAATTGCCGGTCCTTGTGTTGTTGAGGGCGAAGACGTAGTGATGGAGATTGCAGACAAGTTGGTGGAGATTACTGACAAGCTGCATATTCCGTTCGTGTTTAAGGGGTCATATCGTAAGGCAAACCGTTCAAGAATAGACAGTTTTACAGGTATTGGTGATGAGCCGGCTCTTGAGATTCTTGCAAAGGTACATCAAAAGTATGGTGTTCCAACACTAACTGACATTCACAATCCAGAGGAGGCTGCTTTGGCCGCTAAGTACGTAGATGTGCTTCAAATTCCTGCTTTTTTGTGCAGACAAACTGATTTGCTTGTTGCAGCAGCAGAGACTGGAAAGGTTGTGAATATCAAGAAAGGTCAGTTCCTAAGTCCTGCCGCAATGAAGTTTGCAGCGCAAAAGGTAAAGGATTCTGGAAATGATAAGATAATGCTGACTGATAGAGGTACAGAGTTCGGCTACCAGGATTTGATTGTTGACTATCGTGGTATTCCGCAAATGCAGGAGCTTGGTTACCCTGCAGTGCTTGACATCACTCATTCTCTTCAGATGCCTAATTCTCCGACAGGAGTGACAGGCGGTAATCCGCAGATGATTGAGACTATTGCCAAGGCCGGTATCGCAGTTGGTGCTGACGGTATATTTATGGAAACTCATCCAAGACCAGCGGAAGCAAAGAGTGACGGTGCAAATATGCTGAACCTAGCTTTGGCAGAGAATTTGCTCACAAAACTTGTCAAGTTGCGTCAAACTGTAATCAGCCTATAATAATATAGTTTTTCCCGTAATGATAGAAATTCAAAACACCATAGTAAGTTTCGATGTTATCGAGCGCAGATTCCTTTGTGACCTGTTGAGCTGTAAAGGTGCTTGTTGTGTGGAAGGAGACGGAGGTGCTCCCCTTGAAAAAGATGAAATCAAGAAGCTTGAGGAACTTGTTGATATTGTAAAGGATGATTTGAGTGACGAGGCTAAGGCTGTTATTGCTGAGCAGGGAGTTTCTTACGTAGATATAGAAGGAGATGATGTGACAAGCATAGTTGATGGCAAGGAATGTGTCTTTACTTACAAAGATGAGAACGGTTTTGTGAAATGTGCTATCGAGAAAGCCTATAGAGAGGGGAAAACTGATTTTATGAAGCCTATTTCGTGCCATCTTTATCCAATACGATTGAAGAAGATCGGAAACGACATGGTAGGTTTGAATGTACATAAATGGGAAATCTGTAAGTGCGCGCGCCAACTTGGTGCAAAGGAGGATTTGCCTGTCTATAAGTTCTTGAAAGAACCTTTGATTCGAAGATTTGGTGAGGAATGGTATGCTGAACTTGAACTTGTGATTGGAGAGTTGAAGAAACAGGGAATGGTGAAATGAAAAACATCGAGGAGGAAATATACAAGCAGCTAGGCAATGGTTTGCGTTTTGTGCATCGTTATGTGCCTTCGCCAGTAACATATTTGGGAATGGCGATAAATGTGGGTACAAGGGACGAGAACGAGGACGAAAGCGGTATGGCTCACTTTATCGAGCACCTTTTGTTCAAGGGTACGGAATCGCATAAATCATCGTTTATCGTATCTTCCTTAGAGTCTAGGGGTGGGGAATTGAATGCCTATACGACCAAGGAAGAAACGTTTGTGTATGCCACAACATTAAAGGAAGACTTTGAGCGTGCATTGAGTCTGATTTCTGATATTGTGTTCCATTCGGTATTCCCAAATAACGAGATAGAAAAGGAAGTTGAGGTTATTGTAGATGAGATAAATTCATATAAGGATTCTCCGAGTGAACTTATCTATGATGACTTCGAGTCCATGATATTCAAGGATTCACCTCTTGGAAGGAATATTTTGGGCGATGAGTCAAGACTTCGTGAGTATAGGACAGAGGACGCCTTGAAGTTTGTAGCTCGGAACTATACACCAGATAAGATATTGTTTTTCTCGTTAGGTGGCATAACTCCTGCCAAGGTGGAGAGGTTGGTTGAAAAATATCTTGGTAATATACCTTCAAGAGTGTCGTCTCCTCGTGTTCAGTTGTCTTTCCCTTTGTCATCCCAATCGGAACATGTCCGTATAAACAAAGATTTGCACCAGTCCCATGCAATGCTTGGAACTCGAGCTTATGGCTATAAGAACGAGAAAAGGTTATCTCTTTCGTTGCTCAACAATATACTTGGAGGTCCTGCAATGAGCAGCAAGTTAAATTTAAGTTTGCGCGAGAAAAACGGTCTGGTTTATCAAGTCGAGAGTGCTTATACATCGTATTCTGACGATGGAATATTCAGCATATATTTTGCTTCTGATAAGGAAGATTTGGATAGAAGCATAAGCCTAGTGAGAAAGGAACTTATAAAACTTCAAAATACTCCTCTTTCCTCAATTTTTTTGGAGCGAGCAAAGAAGCAGCTGCTCGGACAGATAGCAATAGGTAACGAGAACAGAGAGTCTTATGCACTGGCTATGGCAAAAAGCTACTTGATGAGTGGCAGGGATATGACTTTGGAAGAGATAAGAGAGAAACTTGATGTCATTTCAAGTAATGATCTGCAGGACGTGGCAAACGAGATTTTCGGAAATTTAAGTGAGTTGATTTACGATTAGTTTTAAGTGTTTTTATACAAAAAGCCAAAAAACTAAGTTGTTGGTGGTGATTTTGTTGTAAAAAATCATACCTTTGCAACGTATATACTTAACAAAATGAAAGCAGTTTTGAAACTTTCCAATTTGTCTTTTGGTTATCAAAATAGGCCGATTTTATCTAATGTTTCTCTTGAAATATATGAAGGAGAGGTGCTTTCCCTGTTAGGTAATAATGGATCTGGCAAAAGTACTTTTGGAAAGACAATATCTGGACTTTTGAAGCACTTAAGTGGTGTAGTAGAGTTTGAGGGTAAAGATATTGGCTTGTTTTCAAGAAAAGAGATGTCAAAGATAGTTCGCTATCTTCCGAGTGAGTTGTTTCTGCCAGACTATATGACGGTAATGGATTTTGTTTCTTTGGATGCAGACAGAGAGACTTCCAGGAATGTCTTGAGTGATGTTGGTTTGGGTGACTTTGTTGAAAGGTATATGTCTGAACTTAGCAGCGGAGAAAAGCAGAAGGCTATGATTGCTGCATCTTTAGCTTCGGAAAGCAGGGTAGTGGTGCTTGACGAACCGTTGTCTCATCTTGACAGACAGTCAAGAATAGATGTTCTTGAGCTTTTAAGGAAAGTTGCCAAAGATAAGCTAGTCTCTTTTATTGTTATAACTCATGAATGGGAACTAGCTAGAAAGTATTCGGACAGAGTGATGTTGTTAGATAATGATGAATTTAAAAAGATTTAAGTAATGATAGTAATAAATGTTATTTCGTTAATATTTCTTGTCGCTTTAGTTGCATATATTGTTTGTTTTCTATGCAAATATAGAGTAATTCCTCAGAGTTTGAGTATTACTGCAGAGTATTCGGGCAGATATACATGGTGGAAGCTTACAATGTGCATTTCTATGGGTTGGATGAGCTATTATTACCCAACAGTTTACCCATACAGAAGTTTTTATTTGGAGCCGGATTATGGATTGCTTCCTATGTTGGCGGTGGCAGGAGTTGCAGGTTTGTCAATGGCTGGTTACTATTCATATTTTCCTGGAGAAGAAGACAAGCAGACTTTGATGGTTCACAAGATAGGCTCCTTTCTGGGTGCGGTCTGCATTGTCTTGTTCTATGTATTTTCAGGCAGCAACGTATGGCAGATATTGGCTATTTTTGCATGTCTGCTAGCATTAGGGTTCCTTATCAAAGGAAAGCGAAAAGGATATCCCGATGGTAATTCTGTAGTATTCTGGCTTGAAATAGGTGTCGTTTATTTGGTGGCATCTGATATTATAGATCACTTTCTTCAAAACATCGGCTAGTATTAAACAATAAACGGAGTAGATGGATAATAATTTAGGACTCATAAGAATCGTACTTGTACATGTCTTGTTTTGGCTGGTATTCGCTATATTACCGCCATTGTTCGCAGACATATCCATGAAGGTGTACTCATCTTTCTGGTTGACAGGTATGTCTATGATGGTAATATTCTACTCCAATTATTTTAAGATCGTAGAGTCAACACTTTTTCTTGGCAGACGTATATCATTCTTCTTGATTAACTTTGCGCTGATACTGTTCTTCACATTGTTCTGTGACTGGTGGTATTCGAAGTTTGAAGGCAGCAATATGTTCAACCATATTGGAACTATGTTCCGTGACTTTAGCGTTGGCGTATTGGTTGTGAGTCTGGCTACGGCTTTGCTATTTGCCCGCAAACTTATGAAGGTTGATAACGAACGAAAGAAAATGGAAAGAATGATTGTAGAGGATGAGTTAAACCATTTGCGTACACAGCTTCATCCGCATTTCCTTTTCAATACGTTAAACGTAATTTACGCCTTGATAGGTTTGGATGAAGCCAAGGCTCAGGAGGCTGTAAAGTGCTTGAGTGTATTGCTCAGATATGTGTTGTATGAAGATCGAAGCAAGGGACCACAGCGAATAGTGGAGGTTCAGCAGGAAGAGGAATTTTTGAGGACCTTTGTGCGTCTGATGGAGTTCAGAATGAGACCTAATGTCAAGATAACGTACAAGGCGGAAATATCAGAACATCCCGATGCTCCATGTCTGGTGCTACTGTTCATTTCCCTTATCGAAAATGCGTTTACTTATGGCATTTCACCAGTTGATGAGTCCCCAGTTGATATTTATCTTGCGGCACCTCAAAGGGATACTATCATTTTTAAGATCAAGAACAGAGACTTTTCAGAGATTCAGTCCAAGAAGCACAAAATAAAGGAGTTGACAAAGGAAACTCACGGAATAGGTATAGAGAACACAAGAAGACGTTTGTCCCTTGTATATGGCGAAGACGCGACTTTCGAGGCAAAGAGCGACGGTACTTATTTCACTACGGAGCTTGTTCTCCATTTTACAGAAAGAAACTATTATTATGCCGAGACACCATCAAATGGTAACACGAGTGTATAATAAACCAATACAAATGATTTAAATAAAAGAAACATAATAAGAGATTGCTATATGGATACACAACAGAAACTTAATTGTATTGTGGTGGACGATGAGCCACTTGCTTTGGAGTTGATAAGTGGATACGTGTCTCGTACCCCTACGTTGAATTTGGCAGGTAAATTTGGTTCTGCTGTTGAGGCCATGACTTTCCTAAAGGAGAATCATGTTGATGTTGCGTTCCTTGACATTCAGATGCCTTATCTTACCGGCATTGAGTTTACAAAACTTTTGCCTAAGGAGATCAAGGTCATTTTCACTACTGCATACGATGATTTTGCTCTTCAAAGCTACAAGACAGGAGCAGTGGACTACTTGTTAAAGCCTGTAGGATATACAGATTTCCTAACTGCGCTCGATAAGGCAGCTCACATGATAGAGGCAGAGAATGCGCTAAAATCCCAGAGTGAGGGAGGTGAGGTTCCTGTTCAGCTTGGTAATGAAATATCTGCTGGTCTCACTTCTGGAAGCAAAGACAGCATTTTGATCAAGAGCGACTACAAGATGGTGCAGATAGACATGAACAAGATTCTTTATATAGAGAGTATGAAGGATTATGTCAAGATCTATGTTGAGGGAGAGAATCATCCAATCATAAGCATGATTAGTATGAAGACTCTAGAGGATCAGTTGCCAGTTGCAAAGTTCGTGCGTGTCCATCGCTCATATTTCGTAAATATGCAGAAGATAGAGATGATTGAGCGTTGTCGTATTGTAATCGGAAAGGCATATATTCCAATTTCTGATTCGTTTAAGGATAGTTTCTATGAAACATTCTCTCATAGAGCGATAATGATCTAAGTTGAATATGATCTAACGAATTTAGGACAGCTTATAGCTGTCCTTTTTTGTGCCGTTGTATGCCAAATGCAATCGTAGATTTCTCAGTAGGTATTTGTAGTTCTACATAAGGCATTAAAAGAGATAGGTAATCCTTATGCTCTAAAACATTTTGCTTTCCGGAATCTTGCAAAAGTAATTGTAATTATTCCCTAAGGCTTGGAAGATTATGTTTTCAAGTAAATAAGAAGTAGAGTAGGCTTTTGTGTGTCTTGCTGTCAGAATGTTGATTTGCAAAGTCACCAATCTTGATTTGGAACATTAAAATGAATTTGTGTGTGATATTTGTTTCTATCTATGATTAAAAATACACGATAGACGATATTTTAAATGCTATATATCAACAATTTATGAACTTTTTTATAAAATAATTCAAGAATTGTTTGGTTCTTGTCAAATATAGTATTAATTTTGCATCGCATTTGAGAGATAACTAATCTCAAGCGACCAAATGAAATGGATCGGTAGCTCAGTTGGTAGAGCAACAGACTCTTAATCTGTGGGTCGTGGGTTCGACCCCCACCCGGTTCACTTTTCAAAAAGACTTAGGTCTTGGAGAGATGTCAGAGTGGTCGAATGAGCCGGTCTTGAAAACCGGTGTACTCGTAAGGGTACCGGGGGTTCGAATCCCTCTCTCTCCGCTGAAGTGTTGGTTTGTTCAAGCCAACACTTTTTTATTTATAGCTTTTGTTTTTGACTATCTGTGTTTTTTATTATGGTTTCCATGCACCTGAATGTTTAATTGTGGTGTGGTTTTTATATGTTTTTTATGTTGTGTATTCCTCTAGTATTTAGAAAGTTGACTTATATATATGACAAAAGGGGCGCATGGAAATGCGCCCCTTTGTGTTTGATATTTGCATATCTATTATTCGTCAGACAACTGCATCAATAGGTTACGGTATTCGTTGAATATCTTTGCCTTTGAAACATAACCTACGTATTTCTTGTTTTCTAGTACTGGCAAGTGCCATGCACTGGAAGTTTCGAATTTGTGTACTACAGCCTCCATTGTGTCGTTCATGTCCAATATCTCTGCAGGAGCTGTCATAAGTTCGCTGACCTGGAATTTAGTGTAAAGCTCTGTACGGAACATGATGTTTCTGATTTCGTCCAAAGTAACGATTCCCAACAGATAGCCTCGCTTGTTCACCACAGGGAAGATGTTTCTGTGAGTGTGGCTGACTATCTTGACCAAGTCCTGCAAGTATAGGTCCGGCTGAACTATAGTTAGGTCTTTCTCTATGACATCTTCCATCTTTAGTAGGGTAAGGATGCTCTTGTCCTTGTTGTGAGTAAGAAGCTCACCCTTCTGTGCCAAACGCATTGCATAAAGGCTGTGAGGCTCGAATGCGATGATTGTGATGTATGCCACTGTAGCTGTAATCATCAGGCTTATGAAAAGTCCGTAGCCACCGGTAAGCTCAGCAATAAGGAATGTTCCTGTTAGCGGAGCGTGCATGACTCCACTCATGACTCCAGCCATACCTGCCAAGGCGAAGTTCTTCTCAGGAACGCGGCTTATTTGAAAGAAGTTGATAAGCATTGCTGTGATATATCCGGTTACACATCCTACGAACAAGCTTGGGGCGAAGATTCCTCCGGTTCCTCCACTACAATTGGTTGCAGCTGTTGCAAATATCTTTAGGAACACTATAAGCATGAAAAAGATGCAAAGTGACCAGAAATTGTCCCTGAATGCATAGAAGATGCTGTTGCTTGTTACAGCCTCCGCATTACCGTCAAGAAGTGCCGAGATTGTGTTATATCCCTCTCCGTAAAGTGGAGGAAGAAAATAAATAAGTACAGACAAGAGCAAGCCACCGATAATCATTTTCTTGGAAGCAGAGTTAATAGTCTTGAATTTGCTTTCAAGCTGAGCCATTCCTCTGGTGAAATATAGGGAAACGAATCCACAAGTTATACCAAGAATTATGTAGAAAATTGCGTGATTAGCTGCAAATGGGTCAGTAAGTGAGAATCCGAACATGAAATCAGATCCTGATAGTGTGAACGTAACAAGGCTTGCTGTGATGGCTGAAATAAGCAAAGGAATGATGCTTGCCATCGTAAGGTCCATTAGAAGCACTTCAAGGGTAAAGATAACACCCGTAATCGGAGCCTTAAAGATTCCTGCAACAGCGGCTGAAGCTCCGCATCCAACAAGAAGCATCAAAGTCTTCTGGTCCATCTTGAACAATTTTCCGAGGTTGGATCCGATAGCAGAACCGGTAAGCACAACTGGTGCCTCGGCTCCGACCGAACCTCCGAATCCTATGGTAAGAGAAGAGGCTACTACAGACGACCACATGTTGTGAGCCTTAATGATGGCCTTCTTTTGCGAAACTGCGTAAAGGATTTTTGTAACTCCATGGGATATGTCATCTTTGACTACATATCTGACAAATGTAGCAGCTAGTATGATACCGAAAATTGGAGTCAACAGGAACAAGAAGTTATAGTTGCTAACTTCAATAATGTCATGCACTAGTTTATGAAGATAATCAATGAAGCTTTTAAGTACGTAAGCGGCAAGTGCACAAAATAATCCAACGAAAAAGCTTAGAATTATTGTAAAGTTTTTCGTTGATATAGAGTTTTCCCTCCAAATTATTAGTCTTTGGAAGCTATAATTTATCTTATTGGACAAATCTTGAAAAAGTTCACCCATTACTGAATTAATTTATTGTATTTTCAATTACCTGAATGATGTCGTGAACTGCAAAAATACTTATTTTTTTGTTAAGAAACATATTTTTCTTCTTTTTTTGCTCTTTACTCAAAATATAGTAATATATATGCTAATAAATTGCAACATTTATTATATCTTTGAAGAAAATTTTGTTACTTTAAGGGTAGAAGTCGTTGAAGTGTAGAAGATGAGAGGAAATTCTTATGTACAAAATTATGAAGCTGTAAAAAAGAAAAAGATATAATGGCAAATTCAAGATGGGTACATAGAGCTCTTTCGCCAGAGCAGGACAAGGTTAAGGACTTGTTGGCCGCTGAATTTTCTATCAGTCCTATACTTGGCTCGTTGCTTGTTCAACGAGGTGTTAAGAATGTAGAAGAGGCAAGGCACTACCTGCGTCCGCAAGTTACAGATCTTCATAATCCTTTTCTAATGAAGGATATGGACAAGGCTGTGGCTCGGTTAAATGATGCGATGGGCAAGAAGGAAAAGATTATGATTTACGGAGACTACGACGTGGATGGAATCACAGCCGTGGCGCTCGTATATAAGTACCTTAAGGCCATTTATTCCTATGTTGAGTTCTATATTCCAGACAGATATGTCGAAGGTAGTGGAATATCGTACAAGGGTATCGATCATGCAGCTGCAAGTGATGTGAAGTTGATTATAGCTCTTGACTGTGGTATCAAGGCAGTTGAAAAGGTTGACTACGCCCTATCAAAAGGTATAGACTTTATAATTTGCGACCATCATACTCCAGATGACAATCTGCCCAAGGCTGTCGCAGTACTTGATCCAAAGAGAGAGGATTCAAACTATCCCGATTCGAATTTGTCCGCCTGTGGTGTAGGTTTCAAACTGATGCAGGCTTTCGCTCAGGATAACGGAATGAGTCAGGACACGTTGTATGGCCTGTTCGACCTTGTGGTTGTCAGTATTGCATCTGACATTGTTCCTATTGTAGGAGAGAACAGGGTATTGGCGTATTATGGATTGAAGCAATTAAATTCAAACCCAAGTCTCGGATTGAAGTGTATCATCGAGGTGTGCGGTTTGAGCGGAAAGGAGATAAATATATCGGATATAGTGTTCAAGATTGGACCGCGATTGAATGCATCGGGCAGAATCAAGACGGCATCCGAGGCGGTAGAACTTCTAATTTCAAGAGAGCTGACTTTTGCCAAAGAGAAGAGCGATTGTATTGATAAGTACAATCAGCAGAGAAAGGATTTGGATAAGAGTGTGACCGATGACGCTATGGCATTGCTCGAGGATAAGAAGGACATTATTGAAAAGAGTGCCTCTATAGTCATTTACGATAAAAATTGGAATCAGGGTGTTATCGGAATTGTTGCTTCAAGGCTTACCGAATTGCACTACAAACCTACTATTGTACTGACATATTCTGCAGAAAGTGGTCTTGCTACAGGTTCCGGTCGTTCTGTTCCAGGTTTTGACTTGTACAAGGCGATAGAAAGCTGCAGTGACCTTCTTGAAAATTTCGGTGGCCATATCTATGCTGTTGGACTTAGAATGAAGGAAGAGAATGTTCCAGAGTTCCGCAGACGATTCGAACAGTATGTGGTTGAGAATATAACCAAAGATCAGCAGGAACCTCAGATTGAGATTGATGCATATATTGATTTCAAAGATGTGACACCTAAGTTCTGCAGATTGCTCCGCCAGTTTGCTCCGTTTGGTCCAGAGAACGCAAAACCCATCTTTGCAACAAGGAAAGTCTTGGATTACGGAACAAGTAGGATAGTGGGAAAGGAAAAGGAACACTTGAAACTCGAGCTTGTGGATTCAAAGAGCGAATGTATAATGAATGGTATAGCTTTCGGCCAAAGCGAGTATAACGACTATATCAAAGCGTTTAATCCAGTTGATATTTGTTATACGGTAGAGGAGAATAACTTTAATGGAACACCTTCTATCCAACTTATGATCAAGGATATACGTAAAGTTGAACAATAATAAAAATATAGAATATGAAGAAGACAGAAGACGAACTAATAGAGGATATGCTGAATACAGCATTCTCTGAGGATATTGGTGATGGTGACCATACAACACTTTGCTGTATTCCAGATACTGCAATGGGAAAGGCTAAATTGCTTGTCAAGGAGGACGGAGTGTTGGCTGGCGTAGATATCGCACTTCGCGTATTCAAAAAGTTCGATCCAGAATTGAAAGTGGAGGTTTTGATGCACGATGGAGATGCTATCAAGAAAGGTGACATTGTGTTCTATGTAGAAGGCAAAACTCAGTCATTGCTTCAGACTGAGAGATTGGTATTGAACCTAATGCAGAGAATGAGCGGTATTGCTACACAGACTAGAAAGTACGTGAAACTTCTAGAAGGACTTCATACACGTGTTCTTGATACTCGCAAGACAACTCCAGGTTTGAGAATTATTGAGAAACAGGCTGTGAAGATTGGTGGAGGAGTAAACCACCGTATAGGTCTATATGATATGATTCTATTAAAGGATAATCATGTTGATTTTGCTGGAGGTATTGAGCAGGCTATTACTCGTGCTAAGAAGTATTTGAAGGACAACAACAAGAATCTTAAGATTGAGATTGAGGTTCGCAATATGGACGAGTTGGAGCAAGTGATGAAAGTTGGTGGTGTAGATCGAATAATGTTGGATAACTTCAATACAGATATGACAAGAAAGGCTGTAGAGAGGATCGGTGGCAAGTATGAGACTGAGTCTTCTGGAGGTATTACGTTTGAAACTCTACGCAGTTATGCTGAGTGTGGCGTTGACTATATTTCAGTTGGTGCTTTGACACATTCCGTAAAGGGTCTAGATTTGAGTTTGAAGGCTGTATAAGTGTCTTTTGCAAATATGATATGATAAAAGGACGAAGGTTTAGTTTTGCCTTCGTCCTTTTTGTTTGTGCTAAAACAATAAAAGCAAGTCCGAAGAACTTGCTTTTAAATGTGTGTTTTCTTTTAGTCTATAAATGTCTGTAGGTACAAACTCTATCTTTCTCAAGGTCTGAGTTGCACTTTTGATATAATTTATATAATAGGGTCACTTTTTATGTAGGAACTACAATTCCTTTTTCTTATGCAATATTACTATGTATTTTATTTTGTAATGTGGAATTATATAATTTTTATGTGGATTTTTGAAGTAATTGCATTGTTCTGTCCAAAAATCCACACAAATGAGTGAAAAATCCACATCTTTACTCGTATAATCCAATAAATACTTTACTTTGGTATGGTTTTTGTTTCGAGACTATATGTAAGTTTATAATAGGGTCATTTATACCAAATATGGGTAAAATTTGTAAATATCAGTAATTTGATATTTTTTTCTATTGTGAATTTTTATTTCTTTTAGTTATTTTGTCATCGATTTCGGACAACAATTGTTTTGGTTATGAGGAACATACTCTACATAATGGCATTGATGATTGTATGTTTGACAAGTTCTATTACTGCTTATGCAATAGATCTCGTCAAGCATGGAGGTGCGTCTGCGACTCAGACTTTGAAACCAGGTGAAAAACTTGGTTCATTTTTCTATACTTTTGGCCCAGTTGATTGTGATATAAAGGTTACAAATCTTGCACCAGGTATTTGCTATAAAATAGATAGAAAGTATTCAGCTGATTCTGCAAGAATAGATATATATGGTGTGGCTTCTGATGAAATAGGCAAATATAAGTTCAGAATAGAGGCCTCAAAAGGTGGGGAATCGGCTAAACCTCGTACCGGTACCATTACTATAGTAGGTGATCTAATTTATGCAAGAAATACTGAAGATCTTTGCCAAACAATAGAAGAAGGAGATAGCATTAAAGAGGTTGATGTGTCTTTTGCTAACGGCCTAGTAAAGATCGAGAAGTCAAAGATGGTAGATGGCCTTAATTTTGTCATTGACGAAGAAAGTCAAACAGCAAAAATTGTTGGTTCTCCTACTAAGTTAGGCAAATCTTCGGTAGTGATATTTGCTGAATCTAATGGAGTAAAGGATACGTTGACTCTAAATCTAAATGTTTTGAAGGATGGACTCTTAGTTGCAGAGGGAAGCGGTACATCAAAGCAGGTAGTCTATTTGGAAGAAGATATTGTTCCTATAACAATCAAGTGGGAGTGTAATGGTCAGTTAAAGCTTGACTATAGTACTAATGGAATAGACATAGATGTTGATAAGGAGAATAGGCAGATAAAGATTTACGGAGCACCACGTTCGCTAGGTCATCACACAATTTCCGTGGAGTTCGAAACAAAACACTCTGTAACGTCGTATAAGATTGATGTTATGGCTTTGGCTGACACTTACCCTAGTTTTTATGTTGTTTCGAATGACAATACTTTGAATCAGGTTGTTCCTTATCGTTCGATGATTGACTCCATTATGATAGAGGTTCAGGATGCTGACTCCATATCTGTTATAGGATTGCCTGAAGGTATCCAAAGTAAGTACGATGAGGAGTCAAGTCAGCTGATTATTTATGGAACTTTGCGTGAAGATGCTGCTTTTGAGATCAAAGTTGAGGCTTATAACAAGGAGAAGATGCAGGACATTCTAATTCATATCTCAAGTTTGAACGGAGGGTCAATTACATCTTTAGTAAATTTGTTGGCCCAGCGAAATGTCAAGATTGAGAAAATTGAACTTGTAAATATAGGAGGTTCTGTTTTGAAATCAATGTCACCTGATGAAATAAACTATAACGATTTGCCCAAAAGCGCAGTTTCTCTGGTTGTAATATATACTGACAAAGGAATAATAGTAAATAAAATACTGAAGTAAGTATAGACTGGATTATTTATTTGAAGACGCCTATTGGGCGTCTTTTTTGTTTATATAAATTCCAAAAATAAAAAAAGTATGAATGTGTTTTGTTTTTTGTATTATTATTGTTAAATTTGCCACTATAAATAATGTGGGTTGATATGGGACATAATATAAAATGTCTTTTCATATATTTATTTGCACTTCTTTCATTTGTATCATGTCAAGATGGTGTCAAGACTAAAACTGAAGAATCCCCAAGAGATTCTGAAGTTGTTGGTC
Organism: Paludibacteraceae bacterium; assembly: GCA_024401535.1. Taxonomy (GTDB): domain Bacteria; phylum Bacteroidota; class Bacteroidia; order Bacteroidales; family Paludibacteraceae; genus UBA1723. The sequence continues at coordinate 52,529 of JAKSKX010000001.1, forward strand.
AGGGCTATAATTTCAAAGATGTGGTATATAATGAGTTAACCCATGGCGCCTATTGTTCCCAGTTGAACCAAGACTCGGCAGAGTTCTATTATACAGAACATGATTTGAGGGCAATGGGCGAAGTAATGACCAAGATATTTAAGAAGAAGGGATTGTTTGTGAATAAAGATTCAATGAAAATAAGAATTGATTCTATGTTCCATATAAAAATCTCTAAAAGTTCTTACTACGAACTAAATCTCATGAGAATTCGTATGTTGCTTTCGGATTCTTTGTTCTTGCCGGAACAAATACAAGACATAAACCTTAGCTATTCGGAAACTCGACATTCTCAACGTAATGCAGTATTCTTTGATGAATATTCCGGATTGCTTCTTCCTTTCAGATGTGTGCCAGAAGTTATAGATATATATTCAGAATTTCCAAACTTCGCTGAGTCTGAGAGGAGGATGTACTGGCTAACAAGAAAGTGGAGCGAAGAAGATGATATTGAAAGGTACAGAACTTTGATTATTGATGCTATTTTTCATTTGAACAAATACACATATACAAATGATATTGAAAGTTTGAAATGGTTGTGTAAATATGCTCCCGATATAGCGCAGTCGTTTTTTGTTGAGTTTAGAAAAGAAAACGAGCCTGTATTGAACAAGTTTATTCTTGATAAGGTAAAGGCTAGAGAAATGTCTATAGAGGCACTTATAGCAGAGAAAAATGCAGATGGCAGTCTCTATATTCGTGATTCTTTGTTGAGTTATCTGATGAATGATAAGACACAGGCCAAACTTAACCGAACAACAATTCATCAGTGTTTCTTGGGCTTTTTAGGAAAAGATATATACTCAGACAAATTGGAGAGATTTCCTGACATACTTTTCAATATCTATTCTTTGAATGAGAGAAGAGAGATAATAGGACATATATTGAACATGGTGTTCAAGTCTTACGATATGACTGTAAGGGATATGTTCATGAAGGAAGCTTTAGAGATGGATGAAGGTTTGCTTCAGTTCTATATCGACAATAATTATTTTGAATTAGAATATTTAAGGAGGGGAATCTCGGTGTACCGTATGAGGTTCTTGTCCGACCACTGAAGTGTAGTCAACCGGTAATGTTGCTTACCGGTTAGGCTGCAGGTTTATAATTAATTTATCAACATAAATATGATTGACATAAGAGAGTTGCGTGTAGGCAATTATGTCTATATAAATAATAAGGTAGTGAAAGTTGAGGCAGAAGATTTGCTTGAGCTAAAGTCTGTGAACAGATACGGTAGGGATACTGATTTTTTGCGACCTGTTTTATTGTCTCAGGCTATTCTTCAAAAGATTGGATTTTGCAGAGTGAGCGAAACAACTTCAGGTGATCTATATTCCAAAGGAGAGATTTATGTCAAGGTTACAGGAACTTCAGTTTTTCTATATATTGTTGATTTAGGAACGACTATAGGTGTTCCTTTTTCCTATTTGCATCAGTTCCAGAATGTTCTTTTTTCATTGTTTCATATTGAGTTAACATTGGATTAAATATGGATAATTCAATTCAAATGTGTGATCTTGTCTCTCAGTATGAGGGCTTGAAAGAGGAGATAGATGCAGCAGTAAGTCAAGTAATGTCTTCTGGCAGATATATAAAGGGCTTAGAGGTTGAGTCGTTTGAGAATGAACTAGCTGAGTGGATAGGCTCTAAGAACTGTATATCATGTGGAAATGGAACAGATGCCTTGTATTTGGCGTTGCTTGCATTAGACCTTAAGCCAGGTACAGAGGTTATAACTCCAAGCTTTACATTTGTGGCAAGTGTAGAGGCTATAGTTAGAGCCGGTTTGAAGCCTGTATATGCTGATGTTGACAAAGATACATTTTGCGTTACTAGGGAAACTGTAGAGAAGGTTATTACGCCAAATACAGGAGCTATTATCGTGGTTCATCTGTTTGGTCAATGTTGCGATATGGATTCTCTTATGGATTTGGGTAAGTCCAGAGGAATTAGGATTATCGAGGATGCTTGTCAGTCAATTGGTTCTGGTTATACTTTTCAAGATGGCTCTCAAAAAAGGGGTGGTGCTATAGCTGATATAGGTTGCACTTCTTTTTTCCCTTCCAAGAATTTGGGCTGTATGGGAGATGGAGGAGCTTTGTTTACGAATAATGACCATTATGCAGCTAAGATTCGTTCTTTGGCAAATCATGGAATGGCGCAGAGATACCATTATCAGTATATTGGAATAAATTCCAGACTTGATGCTATTCAGGCGGCAATATTGAGAGTGAAACTCAGACACATCGGAGAGTTCTTTTACTCAAGGTCTTCTGCAGCAGTTTATTATGACTCCCATTTGTCTGGCGATTTAGAAAAGTATATATCTATTCCATCTATACAGAAGGGATCTGTCCACACATATAACCAGTACACTATCAAGGTTTCTGGTGGCAAGCGAGACCTTTTGAGAAACTATCTTGCTGATAAAGGTGTTCCTACTATGGTCTATTATCCTAATCCCATTCACCTGCAGCCACCATATATGGAAAAAGAAGGTGTTTGCTTGCCAGTGACGGAATCTTTGTGCAATGAAGTGTTGAGTCTTCCTATGCACACTGAGTTGTCTGAGTCTATACAGGAAAGGGTAGTGAACGCAATAAAGTGTTTCTATAGAGTTTAGAATACAATGAAAATAAACATTTAGTATGTTATATCTTCAAGATATAGTCCGCAAGCTGGGGCAGATGTAGAAGCGCTACATCTGTCCTTTTTTTCTATTATTCTGCGAAAGTCTTCTTTTGTGATTTTGTTTCTTCCAACGTCAAGCAGTGTGCCAACTATGGCTCTTACCATGTTTCTAAGGAATCTGTTTGCTGTGATTTCAAATATAAGTTTGCCTTCACAAGGAGATGTCCATTCAGCTTTTGTTACATTGCAGATATTAGTTTTTGTGTCAGTGTTGACTTTGCTGAAGCTTGTGAAATCCTCGGTTTCAAGAAGTATCTGTGCCGCATCGTTCATTTTGTCAATGTCGAAATTCAAAGCTATATAGGCCATTTGATCACTTGCGAAAGCATCTTTCTTGGTTGTTATATAGTACCTGTATGTTCTGCTTGTAGCAGAGAATCTTGCAGAGAAATCATCAGCTACATCTTCAAGTTTGAATACAGCTATGTCTTCTGGGAGTATCTTGTTGATCTTATATGCAAAGTTGTCTATGTCTTTTATTTCCTTCTCTGTGTCAAAGTGTGCAGTCATCATTTTTGCATGCACACCTGCATCAGTTCTGCCTGCCCCTATGCTATGTATCTCCTCTCTGGTAAGAGTTGAGATGGCTTCATCAAGCAGCTGCTGCACAGTAACGCCATTGGGTTGAACCTGCCAACCATGATAGTTTGTACCTCTATAGGCAAAAGTTATTAAGTATCTCATGACTTATGGTCTATGTCATTTGTCGCTTCTTCCGTCTGATGATGTTCATGTTCTTCGTGGTCATGAAAGAAATTCTCGGCTACGAACCAGGTGCCAACGATAATAAATACAACACCAAAAAACTTTCTTATGATTTCGTAAAGTCCGTTGATTTTCTCCTTTATGTTGCCTACTTTCGCCATGCTTTTGGATATGATCAAAGATAGAATAATCATTGGTATCGCCGAACCAATAGTGAATACTAAAGGAATTATTACAGGACTTTCCACATTTATAGAAATTGGAATCATCATGCCGAAGTACATGATTCCTCCATCCGGACAAAAAGCGTATGCCAGCAATACACCTATGATGAAGGCATTCTTGTTCTTGAATACTTTTAGCACTTTTTTTTCAGCCCCGTGTATGTGGATAATGTCAAGCATTAAAATTCCGGCAAGAATAAAGAAAATTCCTAGCAGTTTGCCATATAGTTGCTGTACAGAATTACCAAAGTCAAGCAGGTCTGCAAATAAGTACAGAATGACAGCCAGCACGAAATATGCCACACTTTTGCCAAGAATAAACAATAACCCTGTCTTTAGCCTGTTGCTCTCATTTGTCTTTTCCTCCTCGTCATTATAGGATAGTAGTCCCAAAGCAGAGATATTTGCGGCAAGACTGCATGGGTTTATCGCTACAAACAGTCCTAAAAGAAAAGCAGAAATGACAGGAAAGTCTTCTAGGCCATTCTTTATTATATCGAAGTATGACATGTTATTTGTTTATCAAATTTGTTAGTTCTGTTATTGTCGGATTTACTGCCTCTATAGTGCCGAATCCATCAATCAGCACTCCGTATGGTATTTCATTTACACCATATTTTTTTGTTATTGGACTGTGCCAGTAAAGTTTGTCGCAAGCTATGTTCCACTTGCTGGCTTGTCTTACCGATGCGTAGTCCCAGTCTGTATCGCTGTAGTCAAGGTACATTGCAAGAACCTCGAAGTTTTTGTTCTTGTTTGCATCATAGACTTCTTCCAACTCCTTAGTGAAAGAATTGCAGCTGTCGCACCAAGTGGCAGTGAAGTATAGGTATAGCTTCTTGCCTTTGTATTGGTCAAGACTTATTGAATCTCCTATGTTGAACGGAAAAGCCTTTTCGTTTACTGCTATTCCATTGTTAAGTGCTATCATTTCAGCAATGAAGTTATAGGATTCGCTTTTCTCTAATTTTTCTTCGTCAAGGTTATGGAATATTTCTTTCAGTTCTTCTGCTGTATATAGTTCGTTTACTATGGCATAGTATAGGAAATATGTTGTTCCATAGGAAGTTGGATCGTTATTGACCTGTTTGTCAATAATATTTTTCAAACTGTCAGCATAGCTCTTGTGCTCGTCTTCCAGTTCTTTTAGCTTTTTGGAATCTGTTTTTTTATTTTTGTGAATTTTCAAAATCTCCATAAAAATCTGTTTGCGAGTATAGTCTATTTCCCTTTCCTTCTTTAGGAGGGTAGCCCAGTCTGTATGGGATTTTGAACCTACTACTGCAATTTCCTCCGGCATCTGGATTGAGCCGGTTACGGATATTTCGTTATTTTCAACAAAAAGGTTCAGTTTGTGTTGTCCTATCTCTATTTGGCACATCACAGGGTAGTCAACTTTCCCCTTGAAAGTGAATACGCCATTTTTTGCTTTAGCCTTGGCCAACGTGTCTTTTGCTCCGTTGTAAGGGTTTGTGTGTGTAAGGACTGCATATGAACTAGGAGCGGAAAGAGAACGTAGATTGCATGCTATTTCGAATGACTCTTGTTGGGTGCATGAAGCAAACATCATTACAGTCATGGCGAATAGGTAAACAATTATTTTATTTATGCTCCGTTTCATATTTGATACAATATAATAACAAAATACAAAAGTAGAGACGAGGAAATCCCCGTCTCTACATTATTGTTGTAACAGTCAATTACTTAATAGCACCCTTGACAGAGATAACCTTCTGGCTAGCATTAGGGTCGTTAGAGATGATTGTGATTCTCTTGTTGAAGTCACCAGCCTTCATATCCTTAGTGTCGATAGTGAAGACAATATCAGCGCTCTTCTTAGACTTGATTCCCTTCTTAGGCTTAGTAAGCTCGATGTTCTGGTCCTGACAAGAAACTCTTCTGATGATCAACTCGTTCACACCGTCGTTCTTTACAGCGAACTTGAATGATTTCTTAGAGCCTGCAGCGATCTCTCCTAGAGGAATCACGCTTCCAACCTGGATTGAAGGAGCGTTCTTCTTCTGATCTTCTGATAGGTTAGAGAAGTCCTCAACAACAGTTGCGTTAACATTGATCTGCTTAGACTCAGTCTTACCATCTACTCCGATAGTGAAGCTTGAAGTTACAGCTCCCCACTCCTGACTCTTGTTAGAATCGTAAGTGATAAGAATCTCTCCGTCCTCCTTTGGCTTAAGAACTTCCTTCATAACATTAACTGTCAAGTATGAAGGGATGTTCTTTACAACGATCTTAGCATCCTCAGTGCCATTGTTATAGATCTTCAACTTCTCGCTCTTCTGTGAAGGGTGAGTGATTTTGTGAAGATAAATGTTCTGGCTCTTTAGTCTTAGGTTGCCAGCTTCGAATGGATACTCATCCTCAACCTTCTTTGCCTTAGGTATAACTTCACCCTTGATAGTAAGTCTCTGCTCACCAGCGTTTGAAGTTACAGTGATAGTCTTAGTGAATGCACCAGGACGACCACTTGCGTTGTATGTAGCATTAACCACACCGGAATCACCAGGAGCAACCGGAGTCTTTGTCCAATCTGGAGTAGTGCAACCACAGCTTGCTCTCACCTTCTGCAAAATCAAATCAGTTGTACCCTTGTTGACGAATACGAACTGACACTGAACTCTACCATTCTCCTCAGGGAATGTACCGAAGTTGTGAGTTGTCTTCTTGAACTCAATAACTGCCTGACCGGCATCCTCTGACTTGTCTGACTTAACTGAAGCGTTGTTAGGAACACCTGCTGCGTATGAAGAAGCGCATACAAGTGATGCTGCAGTAGCCATAATCAAAAATAATCTTTTCATAATGCTTATCTTGATTGTTTTCTTTTTATACAAATATTGCACGTATTACACGAAATCCGGACAACCAGTGTCCATATTCCATATTTCCGATGCAAAGATAACATAATAATTGATAAAATATAAGTATGAACAGATAAAAAATGTTGTAGGAATGTTAATAATCTTTAATTTGCAAAATTATTAGGGTTTATATTGAAGAGTATTTATTGCGCGCTTAATGTATATTGTCAATTTTTTTTATCTTTGCAACGATAACCAGAAATCAGCAAATTGGTATGAATGCAATTGATTATTTGACATGGAGAGGTGATTTGGAATTCAGTCGCGACAAGGTGAACGAAGTTGACGCGATGATATTTTCGTGGCTTTCATACTATGAGTTTGAAAAGTTCCAGAAGGCTGGAGTGGAATTCCTTGGATGCAGCCTGAAGGAGATTGCCGACATACACAAGAACAGTATTGACATAGAGTCGGTTGACTGGGTGGAAATAGATGCAGAAGTAAACCTTGACAATACTATAATCGCAAGATTTACAGCACCATATTTACTATACAAGGCATCTCAGACCAAAAGATTTGACGATGTAAAGGTATTAGATTTCAAGGAGGTTTTCGATGAGTGCAGGGTAGTGCAGTTTGCGGCTGTAACTTTTGAAATAAATTCAGGAATCCGAGTTGTAGCCTTTCGTGGAACTGATTCATCCATCGTCGGTTGGAAGGAGGACTGCATGCTTTCATATCTTGACGAGATTCCCGGCCAGTCAGAGGCTGTAAAATATATTAACGATATAGATCCTGACCGCAAGTATTACATTGTGGGACACTCTAAAGGCGGTAACGAGGCTCTTTATTCTTTTCTGATGATGGACGAGGATAAGGTGCAGAACATTTTGGGTGTCTATAATTTCGAAGGTCCCGGCTTTCTGAAGAAACTTCAGGAGGGACAAAGGTACATAAACAATAGGAATTTGATTCACAGCTTCGTGCCGGCTGCCGCTGTCGTAGGAATGCTTTTGGAACATGGAGACGACCATGTGGTTGTAAAGAGCAAAAGCATGGGTTTGCTTCAGCATAACGCCATGTTTTGGCAGGTTCTCGGTACAAGATTTGAAACAGAGCCTTCCACATTGTCAAGCAGAACTGTAGATGAGACATTCTCTAACTTTCTTAACTCCGACAAATTTACTATGGAGGACAAGCGTTTCATGGTTGATACGCTGTTTTCCGCACTTCAAAACGCCGGTGTGAAAAAGTTTGCGGACATTGTGGAAAAGAAATGGTTCTATGGGCCGCGAATTGCCAAGTCTTTCTTCAAATACAGCACTGAACAGCGTGCGATAATGAGGAAGGCTGCATCATTGCTTTGGCAGAGTGTTAGAGAAGGCTATGATACAGTAAAGAAGAATGATTCAGCATTGGACAACAATAAGAAAATTAAATAGTTATCAGTATTTAGTTATCAAGTTTTGTGATGTGAAAGTTTAGTTTGCCTGTGATATTCCGATTATAGATATCTGTGCTAAGAATCTAATCTTAAAGTTTTCTACCAAATAAAACTAGAGAGTGTTTGGACGTACGTGTCTTCGTGGTAAAGTTTGCTTCATGTAATAAAGTATTTTGTATATTATAAAAACAGATACCAATGTTCCGGATTGATGTTTTATTATTTGAATTATAGATATTACTGCATGAAACCGCAATCGGTAATTTGGGGAAAGATTACCCTGGCACAGACTGTTAGACTGTCTGTTTCATTATTAATATGTTTTGATTCGATTGTTCCTAAGTATTGTGCAGAATGATTTTCAGTTTCTTCCGGCAAATGCCTCTTTTAGCGGAAAAATAAGTATATTTGCGCATTATTTAGAGAAATAAAATGAAACAATTCTTAAAATTAGGCAGTTTATTCGCTTTTTCTATTTGTTCTTTCTCTCAGTTGTATGCTTCAGATTTGAGAGAGTCTGTATGCTATGTAAAGAATGAGCAAGTTGCCTTGGATTCGGCAAAGGTAAGCCGATTGTCCGAAATGTTGGCCGGCAACGGTTATTTTACAGCTTCAAACAGAATCAAGTCAATTGCTGACGAATCGTACAGCGGTTCCGGTTTTGTGGTAAAAAACAAAAATGGTGAGTGTCTGGTATTGACAAACAAGCACGTTGTAAAAAGAGCAAGCTCTGTGTGCATTGTTTTTGAAAACAGTGACGGTGTAAAGAAGGAATATCATAATTGTGCGGTTGTGGATACGGCCCCTCACAATGATATAGCTGTCATCAAAGTTCCGAAGGATTTTGACTGCAGTGTGGCGTTGTCTTTTTCTCCCTCAAATGCCAATGATGGACAGGATATCTATTCTGTTGGTTACCCGGCACTTGGAGATAAACCTACATGGCAGTTTGCACAGGGAATAGTCTCTAACTCTAAAATCAACATGAAGGATTTGGAGTACAGAGACAGCGTGTTTGCAATTCAGCACACAGCTCCCATTGATCCGGGAAGTTCGGGAGGTCCTTTGCTAAAGAAGTTGCAAGATGGCTCATACTTGGTAGTCGGTATGAATACTTGGTCTGTATTGAGACGACAGAACACATACCTTGCTCTGCAGATGTACGATGTAAAGGACTATGCTGACAAAGCGACTCCAAGAACAGGAACTGCTGAAACTTTAAGCGAGTCTTTGAAAAAGGATGCAGAATTCTTTTTTGACAAGATTAAGGAGGGTAACTACCACGAAGCGCAGGAAATGCTTTCGGACTCTATTGTGTTGTCAACTAACGAGGACTTCTTCAAGTCAAGATTGAAGGTTATAACTAACTTTGAATCGGCTCAGTTGAGAAATGGAAATCCTATGGACGGACTTCGTTCAATGTGTTTGAGGTCTATAGTGTCCTCTATAAAGAATTTCAACTCGTACTCCTTGAGCGAGGCAAAAGTTGGCGACGATGGTATCGGACATACGCTTCTTGCAGACAAGAGGGGAAGAACAATAGGCTTGGACTGGAAAAATGAAAACGGCCTATGGAAGATGATATCGACAAACGAAATCGACTTCGGAAGTAGGGGGTATTCAAAGACAAGCGCTGATGACCACAATGGCAAGAAGGTGTTCATAGACAAGGATTCCGATCTTGAAAACAACATAGAGTTAGGCTATGGCTTTGGATTGACAGACAATGCTATTCGCAGAATCCGTTTTCAGTTCACTCGTGACGTGTTCTCTTTCGGTTATTGGGGTGTTAGCGCACAGTACGGCAAAGACAAATTTTCATTGTTGCCAGATGCCTTTGACTGGCTTGACTATAATCAGTCTGCCGAAGATACAAAGATGCAGTATGTCAAGGACATAGAGTTCAACTCTATAGGACTGGATTTCCCTATAGGAGCCCAGTGTCCGGTAGCTATAGGCGATTTCAGAGTCGTCCCTTATCTTAGGGCTTCAGTTGGTTTTAATGTATTCACGTCGCTTGATATGTCTCCACATTTCCTACGTTCATTAGGTGGTGGAGTGAAGCTGGGATATAAGTTGAATGATGACAGAATGCTTTATGTCTCAGGCGAATACAAGTATCGCAAGACATCTACGGATAGGGATGATGTTGATTTTGGTTACTATGTGCCAGATGAAACAACAGAGGATGACTTGTGCAGGTTCAAGACTTTTATGATAAGTTTTGGCATGAATTTCTAGGTTTAGTTAAGTGATCTCAGTAATATAGGGGTAATGATGGCTTATCATTGCCCTTATTTTGTTTTGCTTTATTTTATAGGTGCAGTAGTTGAAAAATAGTATCGGTTAAGTATATCTTTCCATTATTTTACATATCTTTGCATAATAACAAAAGCGAATTATAATATGAAGGTAATATTTAAATCATTGATATTAGGCATGTTTTTGTCATGCTGCTCAAATAATAACAACTCCGATATAGAAAGCATTCAAACGCAGGCTGCCAGGGAACTAGCTTCTGACAGTACAGAATTGGCGGTAAAGGTGCAAACAGCCTATCCATTAAAGAAAAACAGCAATTGGCAGGCTATTTATGAAGACTTGGACTGTAGCGGATTGCCGGAGTTGTTCTCTGTAGTCATAGATGATAGTGTTGTGTCAATGCGTATGACTACTGTTGATACAACGGTAACTATATGTAGTGCAAGCGGTAAGTTTGACGGAATTCTTGACATCAAGAAATATGTGAGCGAGTCTGGTGGCTTCCTGTTTGTGAATACCACTTCAAAACAGTGCATCATAGTCAGGCAGCGTAACAATGTTACCGAGTCTGTGGATTTGGTGAACGGTGTTGTAGCAAGCAACATCTGTGCCATAAATCCGTTGACTATTGACAAGATAGAAAATGATATTATCTATGCTGACTTCGACTGCCAGGATGCCATTATGAAGGATTCCCTGATGACAGGTTGTGTGACTTATGCCGGTGTTCCCTTCTTTATTGAAGACGGTATGTTGAAGGAGTGTGAAGGTATTCAACAGATAGATATTACTCATTACTATGGAGTAGAGAAGGTTATGTCCAAGATCAAGGATGATGGTGGTAAATATACCCATTCTGTAAAATGTGATGTCAAGGGCAAGGAAACTTTCCTTTTCGTGAACTATGAGGTTGAAAAGTCCGGACATATAGAATACTACTATATCAAGTGTAAGACTCACCTTCATTATTTGACTCCTGAATACGGAATGAATGAAGCTGTAATTGCGCATCCTGGAAACAGAAAGGTTTCGTACATTGAATTGATTAAACGAATATAGCCTATGAGAAAAGGCCTGTCCTATATACCGCTGTTGTTCCTTCTCTTGCTAATAAGCTGTAAAGTTGAGGTAAAGGAACAGTCTTCTTCCAAGTACATACAGGAGGAAGACTCAGTTTTGCGTGTGGGTATGGTGTCTCGAAGTGGTTCTTATTTTACTCTCCGTGACAACAGAGCGATGGGCTTTGAATATGAGTTGTCCAAGCAGTTGGCTGATGACTTGGGCAAACAGCTTGAAGTAGTTGTTGCTCGTGACGTTGACGGATTGATTTCCTTGCTCGATAGCGGAGTGCCTTTGATAGCATTCCCATTGACAATTACAGAGAGCAGAAAGCAGAAGGTTGACTATTCCGATTATGAGTTTATATCGCATCAGGTAATCGTTCAACCAAAGAAGAGAAACGGACAAGTACGCGATGTTCTTGACTTGATAGGGAAGAAGGTGACAGTTGTAAAGGATTCGAAATATCACCACAGACTTCAAAATCTGAACGATGAGATTGGTGGTGGCATAGAGATTGGCACTCTGCTTTCCGAAGAATACGATGAGGATAAGTTGATACGAATGGTATCTGAGGGTAAACTTGACATGACAGTTGCAGACAATGATGTTGCAAAGCTTTCCCGCAGGTATTATAAGAATATAGATGTCACGCTTGAGATAAGCCATCCGCAGAGGTGTGCATGGGCTGTTGCCAAGGGTGATACTGCCATGCTTGGTGTGGTTAACTCCTTCTTCTCAGGAAACGGCGGTCTGATACAAAAGCTTAGGGACAAGTATTATGAGCCTAGTGGTGGCAGTAGCAGTGTTGTGTCAAACAGCAAGGTGCCGACATTTATCGACGATACCACTATCTGTGTATGGGACAGCATGTTCATAAGGCAGGCAAAGGATACACCATGGGATTGGAGACTGCTTGCCGCTATAGCTTATTCTGAGTCCAGGTTCAATCCAAACGCAGGTAGTTTCGCCGGAGCAAGAGGATTGATGCAGCTGTTGCCTGAAACAATGATTCGTCTTGGTGCAGATGAAAAGACCATGCTTGAACCAGAGGAGAATATCAGAATAGCTGTGCTTTACCTGAACCGTATGAGAGAACTGATAACAACAGCCCAAACGGAAAATGACAGAATACGCCTTGTTCTGGCCGCATATAATGCCGGATTAGGGCATATTAGGGACGCTCAAAGACTATGTGAGACTCATGGACACAATCCTTCTGTATGGGTTGAAGTTGAGCGTTATATACGAATGCTGTCTTCCTCGGACTATTATAGTTTGCCTGATGTCAAGCATGGATATTTGCGCGGAGATGAAACTGCTGATTATGTAAATGACATAATGCAGCTTTATTCAATGTACAAGAAGAAGTTCAAGAAATAGCATTCAAAAAGACATAGTTTTTGCGTAATTGTTTTATACATTAAAAAGTGGGAAATGTCCACTATTTATGCAACTTTGTCTAATTGTTTTTTTCTGTAATAAAAAAAGTGTGTATATTTGCACTTGGTAAAACGAAGATACTTTTTCATAATAGTGTTTGTTAAAGTTAGACTTAACTGTGAAGCTAGGAATTAACTACCCGTAGTCCAATGTATACTAGGGCTACGGTTTTTTTTTGTCTTGATGTGACCGAGTGAGCAATTAAAGTTCTTTTTTGGTGATTATCTTATGCTTCTCAAGTTCCCTCAAACAATTATTTGCTTGTCATGAAATACTTCTTTAGTTTCTTTTCCAGAATGTAGGGGTAAGAATGAATAGGAAAGTAAAAATCTCTAGTCGTCCGGCTAACATCAATATAGTCATGTACCATTTAATGAAAGGTGTCTGTTCTGCATATACACCGCCTGTGTGGCTTGCAACTCCAGGTCCGCAGTTGCTTAGGCATGTTATCGCCATACCAGTTGACTCGAAGAAGTCGTTTCCATGAGCCATGAACACAAGGATACTGAACACGCAGATTGCCACATATAGCACTACGAAGGCAAGTATGTTTGTTACGATATTTTCCTTTACAACCTTGCCGCTTAGCCTTACCGGTATTATGGCAAGAGGGTGTAGCATTCTCTTGAACTCGAGCCAGCTGTTCTTGGCAAGTATCAATATACGTACCATTTTTAGGCCTCCGCAAGCACTGCCTGCACATGCTCCGCTAATCATACATAGCAGAAGTACAGTGACAAAGAAAGGATGCCACAAGCTGATATCCTGGAGTACAAATCCTGTGCCTGATGTTAGCGCTATTGTTTCAAACAGACCTATTCTGAAGCCATCTGCAAATGTCTCGCCTTCCGGTAATCCACAGAACAGAAACCTGACAGCTGAAACAATGATGGTTACGGTTATTGTCACATATAGATAGGTATGTAGCTCCTCGTTGTCCTTCAGGATGTTGATATTGCCTCTAAGAGCCCTGTATGTAGCGGTAAAGCTTACTCCGGATAGGAACATATAGAAGCATATAGCATACTCCAAAGGTCTGGAATCCCAAAAGTTTATACCCGAATTTTTTGTGGAGAATCCTCCCGTTGATATAGTTGTAAGCGAGTGGCATATCGAGTCAAAACTATTCATTCCACAAAAGTAGAATACTATAATTTCACTTAATGTAATTGCTAGGTATGTGCCATAAAGAAGTTGTGCAGTCTGCATGATTCTTGGCGACAGCTTGTCTTTGGTTGGTCCAGGCACTTCGGCAATATATAGCTGCATACCTCCGACTCCAAGAAAAGGAAGTACTGCAAGAGAGAGCACGATGATTCCCATGCCACCTATCCACTGCATCATAGAACGCCATAGAAGCAGGTCGTTTGGCATTGTCTCTATGTCTGTCAGTATAGTTGCTCCGGTAGTGGTAAATCCCGACATTGTTTCAAAGAATGCGTCTGTATATGAAGGGATAGCACCGCTAAAGAAAAACGGGAAAGAACCGAATATGGAGAACACAATCCAGATGGCTGCAACAATAAGGTAGCCATCCCTTTTCTCCAGTTTTAGCTTGTCAGGGTTTTGGTTGTCTATTCTTTTCTTGATGCGTGAGCATGCCAGTCCTACAAGGGATGTAGCTCCTCCAGATATGGTCAACGGCCAAGGATTTTCTGTTCCGTAGAATAACGAAATGAGCGAGCATACAAGCATAAGTATTCCCTCGAAGAATAGTAACGAGCCAAGAACGAGAGTTATGGCCGGTATGTTGATAAGACTGCGTTTCTTAATCATTCTCCGAGTAGTTTTTTGATGTGTTGTATGCTTGACTGCAAACAGAAAAGTATCACCTTGTCACCTGGCTCGATTATGCTGAGACCGTTGACGACACTTCCGACTCCGTTTCTTACAAGTCCTCCGATGAATATGTTTTTAGGCAAGTTCAAGTCCTTGACCGGAGTGTTTATTATCGAGGCTTTTTCGGAAACTGTCATCTCTACTATTTCGGCATCTGCGAAAGCAAGTTTCTTTATGCTTGAAACCTTGGAGCCTAGGGTTAGTCGATAGATGTAGCTTGCGGCGATTTCCATCTTGTTGATAATCACACCGAGGTCCATTTTTTCCGCGATAGGGTAGTAGTCGGTGTTCTCCACCTCGGTGATAAGCTTCTGCACACCGCATCTTCTGGCGGTCATGCAAGTCAGCATATTTGCCTCAGAATTGTCGGTAAGGGCTACGAATGCATCTACTTCGCTCAGGTCCTCAGCCCTTAGAATGTTCGAGTTTGTCGCATCAGCGCAAAGCACAAGTATTCCCTCTCCGTTAGTGACTTCAGATATTTTGTTTGCTCGTTCGTTGTCCTTCTCGAAAATCTTGATGTTCATTCCCTTTTCTGCACAAGTCAGTGCAACTCGCACAGCAATACGGCTGCCTCCCATGATGATTAGGTCCCTGACCTTGGTTAGTGTCTTTCCAGCCTCCTGCTGAACCTGAGGAATGTATTCTCTGTGGGTGATGAAGTAAACCACATCGCCATCAAGTACTTGAGTCTGTCCGGAAGGGATTATTGTATTTTCCTCGCGTCGGATGGCAACGAGTCTATAGTTTTGGCTGCCTTTCAGCTCCATCAATTTTTGACCAACGATGGGAGCGCCCTTTCTTACCTTTATACCCATAAGTATAAGCGCACCGTTGTCGAAGTCAATCCATTGTCTTACCCATGAGTTTTCAAGGGAGTTCACAACTTCTTTGGCAGCAAGATATTCAGGTAGAACAAGCTGGTTCACACCAAGCTGGTTAAAGAATGTCTGGTTCTCTTCGCTCAGGTATTCATCATTGTCTATACGTGCGATAGTCTGTTTTGCACCAAGGTTGTGTGCAATGATGGATGCGTTTATGTTTCGGCTTTCGTAGTTAGTGACAGCTACGAAAAGGTCTGCATCCGTCACGCCTGCTTCCCTCAGTATTTTCGGAGATGTAGGCGAACCTGTGCAAACACTTATGTCATCATCGCTGAAAGCACGAAGTCTTGCCTCGTCCTCATCAACAAGAGTGATGTCGTGATTTTCCGTAGCGAGTAGTTTCGCCAAATGCGAACCGACAGCACCTGCGCCACCAATGACTATCTTCATCGTTTATCTATTGTCTATTATTAGAATTACGTGGCAAAGGTAATCATTTTTAGTTGACAAACACCATTTACACTGGATATATTGAGTCTATCGCAAAAAAGAGAGGCATTTCTGTCTCTCTTTTTTTTGTTGTCTCATAAATAACAAGTCAGTAAGTTACTTCTTACTGAACATGTTGATAATCTCCATGATTGCAGATGACTGTAGTGAAGCATCTCCACTTGTAAGATTGTTCTTTAGAGTCTCTAGGTTAGAAAGTCCGTCAAGAATACCATTCATCTTTTCTACAGCGGCATCACCCTTAGCTTCTGTACCAGTAACAATCTCTACGGCAGCTTCTGCAAATGCAGTCTTGTATGTCTTGTCTGTAGAGTTCTTGTACTTGCTTGCAGCTGATATCATGCTGATTGCTGCAGATGTCTTGTCCAATGTCTCAGAACTTCCTGTTACTACCTTGTAGTCCTCTCCGAACTTCTTTCCGTCTATTCTTGCCTGCTCTACAACAGTCTTGCCATTCTCAACTTTATCACTGTTAGAGTCGTCATCATCGTCACTACAAGATGTCATTGCTCCCATAGAAAGAGTGCAAATGAAACAAAGCGATAGAAACTTATTGAATTTCATCTTCATTAGTTATTTAATTGTTATTACTTCCTGCATTGTGCATACTTCGTATTGCACTTAAATGCTTTGCAAACTTACCATAATTTTTCAAACAAAAGATACTTAAAGTTGCTTTTTTGTCAAAATTTAATACTTTTTTGTAACAACTAATGAAAAAAGTTGTATTTTTGCACTTGAATAATTAGCGTTATGCTAAGGATTTAGTAAGATTGAGGAATAACAAAATACACAGGAACAATATGATTAAAGTTTATAGTTCAGTTCTTTCTTGCGCACTATTGGGGTTGATGATGACATCATGTAACACACAATCCAAGAAGGCTGAAAATAATGAAGACTTCAGACAGAAAAAGGTTGAAACAGAGATCTCTTATGATGAGAGTCCAATTGCAGAGAAGGATGCTGCTTTCTTGTTCTACAATGAGTTTGCTAAGGAAGGTGATGTTTTGAAGATCAAGGGCGGTCAGTTCACTAAGGGCGCTGCTGTAAAGGTTTTGTTTCACAACGGTACAGATTATGCAATCGAGTCGCCTAAGGCTGAGCTAAAGTCTGAGAATGAGATCTGGGCAGTAGTTCCTGCTGGTGTGGCAGAGTCGCATCCAGTTAAGATCGTTTCCGGTACAACTGAGCTTGTTACTGACGTACTATATAAGGATACAAGAAATGTCATCGTAAACTTCGACACAAAGCGTGAGCAGTTGTTCATTAGCGGTAGTGTCGAGAAATATCCTGCACTATTTGGTGAGGGTGCTACTGGTGACTATGGTGTATTCGATGACATCCGCAGCTGGCAGGCTGTAGTTTATCAGTCTGCAAGAGTTGGTGCTGAGGCTGAGTATCCTACTGTATTCGGTCCTTTCACTAAGGATATTGTTGACGGTAAGATCAACATCCGTGAGTTCGCAATCAAGTTCGAGGTTAACGTAAACAAGTCTAACCCAATCATCGGTGAGGCTTTCGAGTTCGGTTTCTGTAACGGTAATGACGAGGATCCTATCGGTAACGTGCGTAACTGTGCCGCTTACTGGTGTGCTTCAGAGTATATCTGGAACAAGGATTTGGATCAGTGGGAGATTGATAGCGCCAAGCCATTCAGCACTGACGGTTGGATGACAGTAACTGTTCCTTTCACAGAGCTTCTTTGGAAGTCTAAGAACATGAGTATCTGTGCTGATGCTGCTAACAACGGTAAGTATGTTAATGCAGCTTGGACAGACTACAAGCACCATTACTCTTACGCTCAGCTAAACCCTAATCCAGAGGATGTAGAGAAGTGGGGTGGTTTGTCAATCAATGTTAACGAGTACGGTTCTTGTTTCCACCAGGACAGATACAAGGTTGCTATCGACAACATCCGTATCGTTCCTGACGATGGTGCCGGAGCTCTTTACTTGAAGAAGGATTACGGTGTTGCTAAGCGTCACTATAACAAGAGATAATTGATTATTCAATATCATACAATCCCAGAAATGAAAGTTTCTGGGATTTTTTATTGTCTAACCTTTTGCTTCCCTGATGTGGTTGATATTTCACCATGCAGAGGGTAGTGGTTAACCTGCATAGATTATTATGGACAATGACATAACCCAACAGCCTATATGGCGTGAAATGCTTTCCGGTAACGAGTATGACGCTCTAAGTCCAATTCTTGGTGCTGAGCTGACTCGTGTAAAGGGATTGGTCCAACAGTACAACAGCATAGACAGTACTCGACAGGACCTTATGGATACAGCCATAAAGCAGATTATAGGCAGGCATGGAGAGAACATCAAGATTCTTCAGCCTTTCTTCTGCGACTACGGACGTAACATTCATGTCGGAGAGAATTTCTTTGCCAATTTCCATTTCACCGTTCTTGACGAGGGTATAGTGGAAATAGGCGATAACGCCTTTATCGGGCCTAATGTGAGCATCTATACCGCCTGCCATCCATTGGCTCCAAACGAGCGCAATACGGGCAGAGAATGGAGCGAAGGAGTGACTATCGGCAACAACGTGTGGATAGGTGGCAGTGCTACGATTATTCCAGGTGTACGTATCGGCAACAATGTTGTCATAGGTGCCGGCTCTGTAGTCACCAAAAATGTGCCTGACAACGAGGTATGGGCTGGAAATCCTGCAAAATTCATCAAAAAAGTTCAGTAAACTGATAATATTTGTCCAATAGTGTGCTTGATTTCATTTTTTTATTTATCTTCGCACACATAGATTATTGAGTGACTAAACGGGTTTTACAATGAAAAGAATTTTTTATATACTTACTTCATGGACAATGTTGTTCTCTGCTTGCGTAAATATGTCGTCTTGTGACAAGGATGATGATCCGCAGACCGAGAACAATGGCAATACTTCCGATGGTAACAAGTCAGAAGGTAACGGTTCAAACAATTCAAGCTTTGAATATAACAAGTCATCCATGGACGCTATGGTGAGCAGATGCAAGACCGAAGGTGTTGTCAGGGATGGAAACCGTTTATTCGCATTTTACAATAATTTTCTGAACATATACGAGTTCTCTAATGACGTTCTTTCCTCTATTTCTGCGTGCCTTGCTTTTGAAAATGATAGCCTTGCACAGATTGCATATAACAATTCGATAGCGCCCAATGCACCATATATGTCCTATAAGCTTGTAGGAAATTATCTTGTCGCTACATCTATTGACCCTGACTATATGGCTTCTGTAAAAAATCTTACTATAGATCAGCTGCAGGCATATCTTCCTATTGATATCAAGTCTAAGGAAGAAGAGGATATAGAAGACATCACTAGCCCTAAATATACTCCGGCAGAGGCTTCTGTCTTCTGCAATATGCCTGGAGAATACCTGCAGAGCGGTAAGAACAAGCTTTACATCAACCAGAACGACACATTGAAGTCATTGCAGTTCAGCTATGACAAGATTGTCTCTGTCAGCATTTACAAGGACTACAAGACCGAGGAGAATGTCTTGGGTGCATTCGAGGATGCTCTGCTCACTTCAAAGGATATGGGTGTATGGTCAACAGAGGGTACTTTCCTTGTGGTTACTACAAATGACGCTGATGTCTTGAAGCCATATATGGGCATGACTCTTGACGATGTCATTGATTCGCTAGAAAACAACAAATAGTTATAAATCAAATATTTCAAAGAACATGAAAAGAATTTTTACTGTCCTCACTTCATGGACAATTCTAATGGCTGCGTGTGCATCTTTCACATCTTGTGGAGATGACGACGATGACGATGACAAGACTCCTTCAAAGGAGAATACCAACAACAATTCTGACAACGGAGGCAGTACAGACCATAACACAACATCAAACGATCCGCTTGAAAAGGCTATCGCAAATGCCTATGCAAACTGTAAGGAGTTTGGTGACGTTGTAAGAAACGGAGATGACCAGCTGTTTACAAAATTGGGCTCTTTGCTTAAGTCTGTCGAGTTCAAGGACGGCAAGGCCATTTCTGTAACAATCTATGCTGATTGCGGTAGCGAGGAACTTGCCAAGGTTGCTTACGAGGAAGGTAAGAAAGAACTTGCCAAGTACGAGTCTTCGTATCGTGCAGGCAGATATGTTGCAATCGTCTCTACTGATCCAGATGAGATAGAGGACTATGAGGGTATGACCATTGACGAGGTGGAGAAGTACCTAAAGAATCCATTTGGCAGAGAGTAATATAAGGTTTCATTCCATAAGCCGACTTTAATGGTCGGCTTTTTTTGTGCCTTGTTGCCAATAGTCACTATGTGCCAGTACCTGTCATGTCCTGTTTTCGGACAATCTATCCGTACCTGTTTGTGTGTGTGATTTGTTCCATTTGGATTGTTTCAGTTAGTTTTTTGTTTGTGACAGCCAATCACTGGGTATCGGGCCGCTCGTCATGGCTGGTTTAGGCATGCCTAACTCACTTTGGATGAGGGTTGCACTTCTAAGATTTTTGTTAAATTACCTTGTTATAGTCCTCTGGGGACGATGCAAAATTACAAAAAAATCTTAGCTTGTGCAAGCTTTTTTCGTTCTTTTTCAATCAAATAAGTGCGATTTATGGATTGTCGTTTGTCCTTCGGCGTTCAATAGAAATGAACGCCGAATTTACATTTGTATTTTCATGTCCGAAATTTCCTGTCAGGGGAAAATGTGGGGCGGATTTTTTAGTAATCCGCCTCACATTTCCCTTGACTTTTGTTCCTTGATGGGAAAGAACAGCCGAAGTGTCTTCCCTTGTTTCTTTTTTCGTCGGGCAGTTAGCGGCATTGTTTAGCAAGCCAGCTCCTCTATTGTGGGGCGGGCGATAGCGCCCCCACTATAATAACTGGTTATATATTTTTAATATATATAACCATTATAGTGGAGGGTGCCGCCCAACCCCACAGAGCGGCTTGCTGCCGCCGCTCTGTGGGTATCGACGAAAAAAGAAATTTTGCGTTTTAGTTGCAAAATTCGGCTGTTTTTCGTAACTTTGTACTTTGAAAAGAGATGAGTGGTACAGTTTGTTCTCGGCAGAACATTCCAATTGGTTTATTGAACAGTCCTAATAATGAAACTAAAGATATTTGACAAGATTCGCAAATCGGAGTCTTTCAACAAGATTTGCGAGTCAGATTTTTTCAAGAAGGTGAAGGAATCCTTTAACAAGATTCGCGAGTCGGAGACGCTTGGCAAGGTTCGCAGCTTCAAGCTTTCACAAAAGATAAAGGAGTCCGGACTCTATCAGAAATTTAGCCAGACAAGCGCCTTCCAGAAGCTTAGGGAGGCTTGGCATTCCCCAGCAGCGGAAAAGGTTAAGAAGGCTTGGGCGTCGTTCAAGTCGGCATGGAAAAGCAAGTGGTATGTCAAGGTGCTTACTGCCCTTGCCTCCACAGTTCTGCTTTTCTATATGTTCATCAGGGCTGTCGATTCGAACTTCCTTGGGTTGTTCGGAGAGTCTCCGTCCATGGAGGTGCTTTCCAATCCAATCCAGGTTGAGGCTTCCGAAATATACAGCGACGACGGGGTGTTGATAGGAAAATTCTTCACAGAGAACCGTTCCTCTGTTGAGCTTTCGGATATATCTCCGGAGCTTATTACAACGCTGATACATACCGAGGACGAGCGTTTCTACAAGCACCACGGAGTTGACTACTCCGGTATGCTCGGAGCGTTCAAGGATGCGCTGAAGGGTAATGCCAGAGGAGCGAGTACCATTACCCAGCAGCTTGTCAAGAACCTGTTCAAGATGCGTTCGACATACAACAACGGATTCTTCTGCCGAGTACCCGGTATCAAAGTTCTGATTATCAAGGTCAAGGAGTGGTACGGAGCAACACGCATAGAGGAGAAGTACACGAAGGACGAGATACTCAAGATGTACCTGAACACAGTCTATTTCGGCAGCAACGCCTATGGAATAAAGGCTGCGGCAAGGACATACTTCAATGTACTGCCATCGCAGCTGAACTATGAGCAGTCTGCCTGCATCATCGGAATATTGAAGGCCACGACATACTACAGTCCGGTGCGAAATCCTGAGAACAACGAAAAGAGGCGAAGGATTATCATAAACAACCTTGCAGGTCACGGAGTCATCACCAAGGAGCAGTGCGACTCCATACTTGCTCTGCCTTTCGCATTGAACTTCAAGTCAGAGTCCAACCTGGACGGTATGGCTCTATATTTCCGTGACGCGGTGAGCAACGAGCTTCAGGAGTGGTGCGAGGAGAACGGGGTGAACTTGTACCAGGACGGTCTTAAAATCTACACATCCATAGACTCTCGCATGCAGAAGTATGCAGAACAGTCCGTGGAAAATCAGATGGCTGACATACAGAAGCGCTTCAACAAGAACTGGGGAAAGCAGAACCCCTGGAGGGACAGAAGCCAGAAGGAGATGACGACATTCATAGACGAGACCATCCAGAAGTCAGCGCAGTACAAGGCGCTGATGAAGAGGTTTGACGGAAACAGGGACTCGGTATATGCCAGACTGAACAAGCCCCACAAGATGAAGATTTTCAGCTACAAGGGAATCAAGGACACAGTCATGAGCAGCATAGACTCGCTGAAATACACTGTCAAGTTCCTGCACTGCGGTTTTGTGGCCATAGAGCCGCAGACCGGTAAGGTAAAGGCTTGGGTGGGTGATGTGAACTACAACTACTGGCAGTACGACAAGGTTACCGCAAAGCGTCAGCCAGGCTCTACATTCAAGCTCTTCGTCTATTCGCAGGCCATACGAAACGGAATGTCGCCATGTGACGTAAGGATAGACTCCGCTACGACGTGGATGACCGAGGAGAGCGGAAAGCCGGTATTGTGGCAGCCGCAGAATGCAAGCGGCGTGTTCTCTAACGAGCCGTTGACATTAAAGAGCGCAATGGCACGCTCGGTGAACAGCATAGCCGTACAGCTGAACAAGGAGGTAGGTCCGGAGAATGTTGTGGAACTGGCTCACAGAATGGGTGTGGAGAGTCCGGTGAGACCTATTCCTTCGATATGTCTCGGCACAGAGGATGTGTCGCTTCTAGAGATGGTTTCAGCCTATTCGACAATACCGAACGAGGGTGTCCACATGAAGCCTATAATCGTGACAAGAATAGAGGACAAGAACGGCAACGTAATATACAGGAACGAGCCTAAGGGCGAGAAGGTTCTGGAGTACGAGGAGGCTTTCCTTGTAAGGGAAATGCTGAGAGAGGGACTTGTTGACGAGCATGGAACATCAAGGCGTCTGAACAGCTATGACATTCACGGAGAGACCGATTTCGGAGGCAAGACTGGAAGTACAAGCAACTATTCGGACGCATGGTACATGGGTATATCTCCGAAGCTCGTGGCAGGTGCGTGGGTAGGCGGTGAGTACCGCTGCATACACTTCAAGAGCGGAGAGATGGGACAGGGCAGTGCGACAGCCCTGCCTATATTCGGTACGTTCATGAGCAAGGTCATGCACGACAAGAAGCTCGCAAAATACAGAGGCCGATTCCCAGAGCCTAAGGTCGAGATAACACGACAGTACGACTGTTCGGAAATTGACCTGGAGGAGTTCATGGAAGAAAACCAGGAGGGCGAGGAGAGCAGTGCCAGGGGATTCTTCCGCCGTTTGTTCGGCAGGGACAAGAAGGACAGCGAGGTCTCTAAAGACATCACAACTCCTGACACAGCGGTCCAGACCAAGAGCCGAAGGGAGCTTCGCAGGGAGAGGCGAGAGGAGAGAAGACGCAGAAGATAAGAGCCGTAAAAGTGGTGTTTGTGAAAGCGAAAAGGTTTTCGCAAATAGTGGGTGTCTAACTTGGTAGATATCAAAATTTTTTGTATCTTTGCACAGAATTAGAGAATTAAGAAAAGAATTAGATAAAAATAAGATATGATTACTGTACAAGACTTAGCTATTCAGTTTGGTAAGAGAGTCCTTTTCCAGGAGGTGAACTTGAAGTTTACTCATGGAAACTGTTATGGTATTATCGGTGCCAACGGTGCCGGTAAATCTACATTCCTAAAGGCTATAAGCGGAGATTTGAACCCTACCAAGGGAACTGTAACAATCGCTCCGGGAGAGCGTCTTTCGGTGCTTCGCCAGGACCACTTCGCATTCGACGAGTGCACAGTTATCGAGACTGTGCTCAGAGGTCACGAGCCGCTTTGGAACATCATGCAGGAGAAGGATGCAATCTATGCTAAGCCAGAGATGACAGACGCAGACGGTATCCGTGCATGCGAACTAGAGGAGAAGTTCGCAGAGATGGACGGATGGAATGCAGAGAGCGACGCAGCTGCACTGCTTTCAGGTTTGGGTATCAAGGAGGACTTGCACTATAAGTTGATGGGCGAGCTTTCCGGTAAGGAGAAGGTGCGTGTCCTATTGGCACAGGCTTTGTTCGGAAAACCGGACAACCTGCTTCTAGATGAGCCTACAAACGACCTTGACCTTGAGACTGTGATGTGGCTTGAGGAGTATCTTTCAAACTTCGAGAATACAGTGTTGATTGTATCCCACGACCGTCACTTCCTTGACAGCGTATGTACTCATACAGTTGATATCGACTACGGCAAGATTTCAATGTTTGCCGGTAACTACAGCTTCTGGTACGAGTCTAGCCAGTTGGCTCTTCGCCAGCGCGCTCAACAGAACAAGAAGGCTGAGGAGAAGAAGAAGGAGCTACAGGAGTTCATCCAGCGATTCTCTGCCAATGTTGCCAAGAGCAAGCAGACAACTTCAAGAAAGAAGATGTTGGAGAAGCTTAATATCGAGGAGATTCAGCCTTCTACACGTAAGTACCCAGGCATCATCTTTACACCTAAGCGTGAGCCAGGAAACAAGGTCCTTGAGGTTAAGAACCTAAGCGCAAGCATCGAGGGTGAGGTACTGTTCAAGGATGTTAACTTCCAGGTCGAGAAGGATGACAAGATAGTGTTCGTTTCTCACGACCCAAGAGCCATGACAGCTTTGTTCGAGATTATCAACGGCAATATTAAGGCAGATTCAGGTTCTTACAGCTGGGGTGAGGACACTATCATAAGCGCATACCTTCCAATGGACAATACAAACTTCTTTAACTCTGACTTGAGCTTGGTTGACTGGTTGAGCCAGTACTCTCCGGACACAACAGAGAGTTTCGTGCGCGGATTCCTAGGACGTATGTTGTTCTCGGGTGAGGAGATCTATAAGAAGTGTAACGTGCTATCCGGAGGAGAGAAGATGAGATGTATGATCTCTCGAATGATGATGAAGGATGCCAACCTTCTATGTTTGGATTCACCTACTAACCACCTTGACTTGGAGAGCATTCAGGCATTCAACAACACATTGAAGACATTCAAGGGTATAGTATTGATGTCGAGCCATGACCACGAGTTCATCCAGACAGTGTGCAACCGTGTGATAGAGCTTACTCCAAACGGTATCATCGACAAGCGTATGGACTACGATGACTACATTATGGATGACAGCATCAAGGAGTTGAAGGAGAAGATGTATGCAAAGTAATATGACGAAAAGTTTGTTACATAGTATTCAAGGCTTGAAGGGATGGTTTATACTTTCCCTTCTTCTATTTGTTTCTTCATGCAGCAGTGACAGGGTGGAGGAGCAGAAGTGCCGCAACATATCAGAAAGCGGCAAGGTTGAGGCTACGGATGTCCGACTTGACAAGGAGATACTTTTCCTTTCGGACAACGGACTTTCTGCATTGGCCGACAAATATGCTCCGGCAGATACCGATGCAGTGAACATAGTGGAGCTATACACTCGGGAGATCCTTCATATAGGCGGAGCCAAGTCAAGCGACGCACAATTGGGAATGAACCAGTTCAAAAGGTCTATGGCATACAAGACACTTATGGAAAACTGCGATTCTGCGTTCACTGACCTTTCAACTGTGAAAGGCTCGCTTAACAGATCGTTCTCCATACTTAACAGCAATATAGACAAGTTCAACGCTCCGTCGGAGTATGTCTATTACATGGGCGGATTCTATTCGAATATAGCGACTACAGACCGTCATTTGTGCTTTGGCCTGGAGTTCTATCTTGGCAAGGACTACCAGCTATATAAGGCTGTGGATGGCATTTACGACTATATGATCTATAACTACCGACCAGAGATGATGCCGGTGGATGGTGTCAGAGGCTGGCTGAAGAGCGAATACACAAGGGAGGAGATGATTGTGGCTGACAATCTGTCCCTGCTTGATGCAATGATATACGAGGGTATAATATCCTTTGCAGTGAGCACAGCATGCGAGGACGCCAAGATGGCTGACGTATTCGGATATACACACGACCAGTATGACTGGTGCGAGGCTAACGAAAAGAAGATGTGGGACTATCTGGCAGAGAACAAGCAGTTGTTTTCTACGGAAAGACTTACCATAAGCAAGTATATCGACCCTGCACCAAATACAGCATACTTCCCAAGCGATAGCCCTGGTCGTTCGGGCTGGTATTTAGGCTACAAGATTGTTTCATCGTACATGAAGAGCAATCCTAAGGCTACATTGTCTTCATTGTTCAACGAGAAGATAAACAGCAAAACATTCTTGCAGATGTCAAGATATAACCCGTAAAACTTTATTTTTAATTAAACATTAAACCTAGACAATGGAAGATTACTTGAATTCGTTGAGTCAGGTACAGAGGGAGTGTGTCGAATACATAGACGGACCATCCCTTGTCGTAGCTGGTGCAGGCTCCGGTAAGACCAGAGTGCTTACCTATAAGATAGCCTACCTAATAAACAACGGCTATAAACCCTATCAGATTCTGGCGCTAACCTTTACCAAAAAAGCTGCTACGGAGATGAAGGAGCGTATAGCCAAAGTTGTGGGAGACAAGGCTGCCAAAGATATTTGGATGGGTACTTTCCACTCAATCTTTGCCCGTATCCTTAGAGCGGAGGCTGACAAGATAGGTCTTAATTCCGATTTCACCATATACGACACAAAGGATAGCGAGAACCTGATAAAGACTATCATCAAGGAGAAGCGTCTGGACGAGAAGATATACAAGTCAAAGAAGATTCACCAGCGTATTTCCTCGATGAAGAACGACCTGATAACTCCCAAGATTTACCGCGAGATATCAGAGTTCCACCTTCAGGACCAGAGGGAGCATTGGCTTGCTTTTGCTGATATATACCAGGCATACTGCAACAGGCTATACAAGGCAAACGCTATGGATTTCGATGATATCCTGCTGTTTACAAATATCCTGTTCAGGGATTCAAAAGAGTCTCTGTTCAAGTATCAGAACCGTTTCCGTTTCGTGCTTGTAGATGAGTACCAGGATACTAACTCGGCTCAGCACAGAATAGTTAGGAAGCTTTGTGCATCGCATGGAAAACTATGTGTGGTGGGTGATGATGCGCAGAGTATCTACAGTTTCCGTGGTGCTGACATTACCAATATACTGCAGTTCAGGAACGAGTTCCAGGGCGCAAAGATATTCCGATTGGAGCAGAACTATCGCTCTACGCAGAATATCGTGAAGGTTGCAGACTCATTGATTCGCCATAACAAGAACCAGATAGAAAAGAATGTGTTCTCTACGAACGAGGTGGGAGAGAAGACCAGAGTCGTCAGTGCATATTCGGATCAGGATGAAAGCAAGATTATCAGCAATGACATTGCCGCACGATTGAAGGAGGGTGCCAAGTTTGACGACTTCGCAATCCTTTACCGTAACAATGCGCAGAGCAGACTGTTCGAGATAACTCTGCTTCGAGACGGAATACCTTCGAAAGTGTGGGGAGGTCTTGACTTCTTTCAGCGCAAGGAGGTCAAGGATGTGTTTGCATACTGTCGTCTTTGTGTCAACAGCAAGGATGAGGATGCGTTCAGACGTTGCGTGAACTATCCGGCAAGGGGTATCGGAGAAACCTCTGTAAACAAGATTTTTGAGGTTGCAGAGTCAAACAACATCACTTTTTGGGATGTGCTGAACAATCTGTCTTTGTTGCCGGTGTCTTCTGCCATACAGTCAAAGCTTGCCGGCTTCAAGCAGCTGATAGACGATTTCAATGCTCAGTCTCAGATAATGGATGCCTACCATATCATCGAGTATATCATTTCCAGAATCGGTATAGTGGCTGACATACGTAAATCTACGGAGACTGAAAAGGAGGCGAAGGAGAAGGAAATGAACCTGAACGAAATATTGAAGAGTGCGTCAGAGTTCTGTGAACGAATAATTGAGGAAGAGGACGTCAAAGACATATCGTTGAGACACTATATGGATGACATTTCCCTTCTTTCGGCTGTGGATAAGGGAGACGCATCAGCCCAGAAGGTTACCCTAATGACTATTCATGCGAGCAAGGGACTTGAGTACAAGTACGTGTATATTGCCGGTTGTGAGGAAGGTGTGTTTCCAAGCTCCATGTCCACAGCTACAGATGACGATGTAGAGGAGGAGCGCCGCCTTATGTATGTCGCAATAACTAGGGCAGAGAAAGGTTTGATGCTATCTTATTGCAAGAGTCGTATGATTCAAGGTAAGCATACATCCATGTCTCCGAGTCGTTTCTTGAAGGAGCTTGATCCGAACTTGGTTTCTATGCCAAGAGACCTGTTTGTGACTAACGGCTCAGGAATGCAGAGGATTGACGTTTTGTCATCTCCTGCCAAATGGAGTAACTCCAACTTCTCTTTTCGCAAGAGTCAGGCTCCTGCACAAACTCAGACAGTTCAGCCTAGAACTATAAATATAGGTGGAGGTTTGATATCCTCTGCTGCAGCTAGAGAGAAGTCGGCTAATGTCGATTTGTCAAAGTTTTCCGCAGGTTCATTCATTACTCACGAGATTTATGGTATAGGCCAAATTCTAAGTGTTGAGGGTAGTAGTGAAGAGCCTAAGGCAATAATCAAGTTCAATAATCACGGCGAGAAGCGTATTCATTTGAAATACGCTGCCAGCAAGATGAAGGTTATACAATAACAGTAGTTTGGTTTATGTTCCGAAATTTTTTGATAGTGACTCTCTTATTGTTTAGTGCTTGTTCAAGGACTAAACCGGTAGATGTTGAGCCAGTACAAGTTAGGGAACCTAAGCCGCTCAGTAAGCTTTATCATGGCTCGTATGGTATTGACGTAAGCGAGTTTCAGGGAGAGATAGATTTCGATACTGTCGAACAGCTTTGTGATTTCTGCTTTATGCGTGCCTCTGCGGGAACAAGGATGTTGGTAGATAACCTTTTGGAGTATAACTATTCAAAAGCCGAGTATTCTTCACTTAGGTTGGGGTATTACCACTATTTTAATTATGTGAATGATCCCGAGGCTCAGGCAGATTTGTTTCTCTCTGCAGTGGAGGGCAAGCGAAACAATTTTCCTTTGGTTATAGACATCGAGCATTCCGAAAATATATTTGGACAAAGCATGCGTTCTAACACTCAGTTCCAGGTGCTGAACAATCTATATTTCTTCGTTGAGAAGCTAAAGGCTGCCAATCAAAGTTTTATCATATATACTAACAAGCGAACATATATGGACTTGGACTTGGGAAACAATTATCCCGATGTTCCTATATGGATTGCTGACTATGCTTGTGATGTGTCTAATGAAACCCCTAATCTGTGCATACGGCAGTTCTGCTGCGACGGAATGGTGGATGGTATAGATGCTGACGTTGATTTGAATGTGATGATAGATCCAAGCATAGCAAAAGATTAAATTATGAGACAGGTTTGCGTATATGCCGCTTCCAGTAAAGAGGTGGATCAGAAGTATTTGAAGGAAGCCGAGACTTTGGCAAAAGTCTTGGTAAGAAACAATGTCAAGGTGTTGTACGGTGGTGGTGCTATAGGCCTTATGGGAGCTTTGGCAGACACTATGGTGGAACTTAAAGGAGACATCAAGGGTGTTATTCCTGAATTTATGGTTGATAGGGGCTGGAGCAACCCTAAAGTTGAACAGATAGTTACTGATTCCATACATTTGCGCAAATCATTGTTCCTGAAAAGTTCCTCGCTTGCCATTGCTCTGCCAGGAGGAATAGGTACTCTCGAGGAGCTTTTGGAAGCAATTACATGGCATCAGCTAGGATTGTTCAATCATCCGGTTGTGATTGTCAATTCCTATGGATTCTATGACAATTTGATAGACATGCTGAACACCTGTAAGGAGCAGAACTTCATGAGGGACGATAACAATGAACTATTTGTTGTAGTAAACAATGCAAGCGAAGTCGAGAATCTTTTGTAGTGTTGTAATCCCTATTTTCCTATTACTTTTTTTTTATTTGGAGATTGCAAAAGGGAGTGTAGATATTGCACTTTCTGATCTCTTGTTCTCTGATGACGAAAGTGTCTCGCTAATCTTGAAAATGAGACTTTCCAGGGCCTTGTCTGCTATATTTATAGGTGCAAGTCTTGCCATTAGCGGACTGGTTTTGCAGACAACATTTTCCAATCCAATAGCCGGTCCGTATGTGCTTGGAATAAGCAGCGGAGCAAGTTTGGGAGTAGCTTTGTCAGTCATAGTTTTCCCATTCCTGTCGCAGGCTTTTTCTCTCCCTTTTTTCTCGGCACTGGGTGCTTTGGGAGTTTCTTTGGTCGTTAGTCTTGTTGCTGTAAAAAGTCGCAATAGAATGACCGTACTGCTTGTCGGTCTGATGCTGAGTTATGTACTCGGAGCATTGATTTCTATGGTGATTTCTGTGAGTGAAGAGAATTCTTTGATGAGATATACCGTTTGGACATTAGGCTCGCTATCAAATGTCGAATTGAATGATTTGGCTTATATTATTAGTGTATTCGCAGTAAGTTTTGCCCTGCTTCAGTTCAATTCAAGGAATCTTGATATACTTAGTACCGGAGACATGTATGCAACAACCCTTGGACTGGATGTGAGAAGGTTCAGGTTCTTGCTTTTGACATTGGTTTCATTGCTTACTGCGGTGGCTGTTTCTTTTTCAGGACCAATAGGTTTCATAGGTACAGCTTCCCCTCATATAGCTCGCTGGATAGTAAGGAGCGCTACACATAAAAGCTTGATTCCTGTGTCTGCTCTGATAGGTTCTTGTCTGCTTCTGTTTAGTGATTTCGTTTCCAGAATTTCGGTCAATACAGTTGTTATTCCGATAAATACAATTACGGCTTTGTTTGGCGTTCCAATCATACTATACATTATCTTGAATTCTAAAAACAAATAGGATATGACTCATACGGTATATTTCGGTTTAGGTTCTAATCTAGGTGACAGGGAGAAGTATCTTCGTGCGGCAATATTGTGTCTTAATTCTTTGCTTGGACCTATTTCGGGTTTGTCTTTGTTCAGGGAGACTAAAGCTGTGGGTTATGAATCACAGAACACTTATTTGAACGCTGTTGTTTCCATTGATACTGAAATAGAGCTGAGAAAATGCTTTGACATTATTCAAGGACTTGAACGTGAGTTGGGTAGGGTGCGCGATCCTCAAGGCCCTCGCTATCAGGACAGAACTATAGACATTGACATCTTGTTCTACGACTCGGAAGTCTATTCCGATGCAGAGCTTACTGTACCTCATCCAAGAATAGCAGAGAGAAAATTCGTTTTGGAGCCGCTCTGTGACATCAATCCCGATTTCATTCACCCGACATTGAAATTGAAACTGTCCGATTTGCTTTACAGACTCGAGAATTAGGGAAACTCTTTTGTTGTTTCCTGCGTTCATGTTCGCATTTGTGTAAATCCATAGAGTTATAAACTTTCCGTTAGCTATTTGTTGCGAATATACCGATTCTTTTCAGTAAGCGGATAAACTTGATAGAAAAGTGCCTTTTGCTATGGTATAGTTCATTGTTTTGAGCCTGAATAGTGTTGTGTCTAATATAGTCCGATTCATATATGATTGAAAACCTAAAAAAATGAAGATTCTACGTGCAACAAAGAATTTAGCGTGTATTCAATGACAAATTAAAAGCTTTTTGAAGTTGCTTGTTTTTATCTTGGTGCAAGTGTCTTTATTTTTAACTACGAAATTAAAAACATGTTGCACGGCATTGTTGCTGTTGTAAATCGTAATAAAATGGTTCTTTTTTCTAATTTTTTTTCATATTTGTTGATGGAAATGTTAAAAAAAAGGTATATTTGCATTTGGATTTTGCGACTAAATAGGTTGAAAGTTCACTATATAACTTAAGAGTAAATAATAACAAAAAATACCAAAAGAAACACGCTATGGTTGAAATTTTTGGAGAAATCATCCAGGTCATCGGTCCGGTGGTAGATGTTAGCTTCGCTGACGAAAGCGCATCGCTACCTCAGATTCATGACGCTATGGAGGTTGAGCGTGAGGGTCAGTCACCGCTAATTATCGAGTGCCAGCAGCACATTGGTGAGCGTTCTGTCCGTACAATCGCAATGGACTCAACTGATGGTTTGAGAAGAGGAATGAAAGTCAAGGCGCTAGGTGCTCCGATTTCAGTTCCGATGGGAGAACAGGTGAAGGGTCGTCTGCTTAATGTAGTAGGTGCTCCAGTTGATGGAATGAAGAGTTTTGATAAGGTAGCTACTGCTCCTATCCACAGAGAGGC
This sequence comes from Paludibacteraceae bacterium, assembly GCA_024401535.1. Lineage (GTDB taxonomy): Bacteria > Bacteroidota > Bacteroidia > Bacteroidales > Paludibacteraceae > UBA1723. The sequence continues at coordinate 84,930 of JAKSKX010000001.1, forward strand.
TCCGAAGTTCGAGGAACTTGCAACATCAAAGGAGATTCTTTACACAGGTATCAAGGTCATCGACTTGCTTGTACCTTACCTAAAGGGAGGTAAGATCGGTTTGTTCGGTGGTGCCGGAGTTGGTAAGACAGTGCTTATTATGGAGCTTATCAACAACATCGCAAAGGGTTATAACGGTTATTCAGTGTTCGCCGGAGTAGGAGAGCGTACTCGTGAGGGTAACGACTTGCTTCGTGAGATGATTGAGTCTAACATTATTCGTTACGGTGAGGAGTTCAAGAAGTCACTTGAAGCAGGTGACTGGGATCTTTCTAAGATCGATTACGATGAGTTGGCTAAGTCTCAGGCTACACTTGTTTACGGTCAGATGAATGAGCCACCAGGAGCACGTTCTTCAGTTGCCCTTTCAGGTTTGACAGTTGCAGAGACTTTCCGTGACTCAGGTCAGGGAGGTAAGGATATCTTGTTCTTCGTGGATAATATCTTCCGTTTCACTCAGGCGGGTTCTGAGGTATCAGCCCTTCTAGGCCGTATGCCATCAGCCGTAGGTTATCAGCCAACTTTGGCTTCCGAGATGGGACGTATGCAGGAGCGTATTACATCAACTAAGAACGGATCAATTACTGCTGTAGAGGCTGTCTATGTGCCAGCAGATGACTTGACTGACCCAGCTCCAGCAACTACATTCTCGCACTTGGATGCAACTACTGTGCTTAGCCGTAAGATTGCTGAGCTTGGTATCTATCCAGCTGTGGATCCGCTTGATTCTACTTCTCGTATCCTTGACCCTAATGTTATCGGTCAGGCTCATTACGAGTGTGCTCAGAATGTTAAGCAGATTCTTCAGAAGTACAAGGAGTTGCAGGATATCATCGCAATCCTTGGTATGGAGGAGTTGAGCGAGGAGGATAAGTTGGTTGTAGCACGTGCACGTAGAATTCAGAGATTCTTGTCTCAGCCATTCCATGTAGCTTCTCAGTTTACAGGTCTTCCAGGTGTCATGGTTCCTATCGAGGAGACTATTAAGGGATTCAATGCAATCATCAATGGTGAGGTCGATGACCTTCCAGAGCAGGCATTCCTTAATGTTGGTACTATCGAGGACGTTAAGGAGAAGGCTAAGAAGTTGTTGGCTCAGGCATCTTAATAAATTAAAGATATGAAGTTAGAAATCATTTCACCAGACAAGCTTCTATATTCAGGAGAGGTTGATTCTATAATCCTTCCTGGTTCAGCTGGAAGTTTTGAGATATTGCCTCGTCATGCAGCAATCATTTCCTCCCTTAAGGAGGGTGATATCATCTATACTCAGAATGGAGAAAAAACTACATTGAGAGTAGATGGTGGTTTTGCTGAGAGCAACGGAAAAACCATTTCTGTTTGCGTAGAGAAGGTCTTGTCTTAATGTTGATTAGTGAGAAATGGCAGAGATTGTTGAAGAAGGCAAAAAGATAGCTGTAAAATATGCTGTCATGCTTGTCCTTTTGCTTGTAGCTATGACTGGAGCGATGGATACCATAATGAGAGAGTATTTCGCTGACAGTTATTCTTCGGGTTTTGTGGCTATCCCAGTGTATTTTCTCATTATAGGTGCATTAGTTCTGGCTTTAGTTTCAAATTCTATAGATGACGCCAAGAAGTACACCAGAATGTATTTGTTGACAAGGACAATCAAGATACTTAGCTTTATAGTTTTTTGTGTCGTATGTGGCCTTGTAATATCTGGCAGTGTAAAGGCTTTTATAGTTACTTCCATGATATTCGCAGTTGTATATATGGTGTTTGAAACAATAGTATTGTTTAAATTTAATAAAGAAGTGCATGAAATTCAACAGAATAATCAGAAATAGTTTCAGCAGAGTATTGTTCTGCTTACTTATGATTCTTGCTCCGTTGTCTCTTTCAGCTCAAGAGAGTGGGGTAGAGAATGCATCTGAGGAACATGCTGAAGCTGCGCACGAAAAGAGTGGATTGGATATCAAGGAATTGATCTTCAGTCATATATGTGACTCATATTCTTGGCATGTATGCACATTTAATGATGTTCATTTCTCTTTGCCTTTGCCATGTATCGTTTATGATGATGGTTTGAAGGTTTTTATGTCTTCAAAGCTTGGTCACGAAGGTCATTACACTGAGTACGAAGGTTTGAAGATTGCTGAGGAAGGAACATACTCAGGCAAGATAGTTAGAGTTAGTGATGGTTCTCGTCCTTTGGACTTCTCTATTACTAAGGGTGTGTTTGCAATGATGATCAGTTGTGGTCTAATGTTGTGGATATTCCTAAGTATAGCAGCAAGATACAAGGAGAATTATTGGAGAAAGCCTACTGGTATTCAGGCATTTCTTGAGCCGCTAATTGTTTCTATCGAGAAGGATGTAATTGAACCAAGTGTTGGTCCAAGTGGAAAAAAGTTCACTCCATATTTGCTTACAGTGTTCTTTTTCATTTTGATTAACAATTATTTGGGTCTGATTCCAGGAGGAGCAAATTTGACAGGTAATATCACTATTACACTTGTTTTGGCATTGCTTACATTCATTATTACTAATGTGTTCGCAACAAAGCATTACTGGATAGAGATTGTTTGGCCTGAGGTTCCAACTTGGTTGAAAGTTCCAATTCCACTTATGCCAGTGGTCGAGTTGATAGGACTGTTTACTAAGCCTTTCGCATTGTGTGTCCGTTTGTTCGCCAACATGTTTGCCGGACATTTGACACCAATAGTGTTGATTGGTATTATCTTTATGTTTGCTGAAACAAGCGTTGGAGCAGCATTGGGAGTTTCATTAGTATCTTGTCTAGTAATTACATTTTTGACTTTGCTTGAGTGCTTGGTTTGCTTTATTCAAGCTTATGTGTTTACTTTGTTGTCTTCGATCTTTATTGGATTGGGACAGGTTCATCCTCATCACTCTGAGGAAGTGAAAGAAAATAATTTAATTGAAAATAAATAAAAAACTTAAAATTTAATATTATGTTGACATTAGCAGTATTGGCACAGATCGCTGAGGCAGCAGCCCCAGTATTATTCGCAAAGGCAGGAGCTTGTCTTGGAGCAGGTATCGCAACTATCGGTGCAGGTCTTGGTATTGGTAAGATTGGTGGCTCGGCAATGGAGGCTATCGGTCGTCAGCCAGAGGCAGCAGGTGATGTTCGAAGCAACATGATTCTTGCAGCCGCTCTTGTTGAGGGTGTTGCTTTGCTTTCAGTTGTAGGATGTCTTTTGGTTATTCTATAATATTTTTTATTCACCTCTAAAAATCTATTGTCATGCAATTATTGACACCAGATTTCGGATTGTTCTTTTGGATGCTCTTATGCTTCGGTATAGTTGTATTTATCCTTGGTAAGTATGGCTGGCCGGTGATTACAGGCATGATCAATAAGCGAGGTGAAGAGATAGAGGAGTCAATCCGTAAGGCAAACGAGGCTAACTCTCGTCTTGCAAACACAAACGCTGAAAGTGAGCGCTTGCTTCTTGAGTCTAAGAACGAAAGAATCGAGTTGCTAAAGGAGGCGTCTAACGAGAAAGATAAGATAATTGCTGATGCTAAGGCTAAAGCTGAGGAGGAAGCAAGAAAGATTATCGAAAGAGCAAATGAAAGCATCCAGTTGGAGAAAGCCAACGCAATCAAGGAAATTCGTCAGCAGGTAGCAGAGCTTTCTGTTATCATCGCTGAGAAAGTAGTTCGCGAGAAATTGTCTGGTGACGAGGCTCAGATTGCTATGGTTAATAAACTTTTGGATGAAGTTAATGTAGCTAAATCATAAGTAACCGATGAACACAGGTAAGATTTCAGCAAGATACGCTAAAGCTCTCTTTGAGTTCGCATCGGAGAAGGGAAGTGAGGAGAAAGTATATGAGGCAATGAAAAGTGTTGCCTCTGCTTTCGCTCAATTGCCTAATTTGAGCGAGGCTATGATTAACCCCGTAGTTACAAGAGAGAAGAGAAAAGAATTGCTCAATGCTATTGCAGGCAACGATGTGTGTGCTGAATATACAAGGTTTGTCGATTTAGTGGTTGAGCACAAGCGTGAGGATTACTTCAGATCTATTTCTCTTGTTTATCAGGATATTTATAGAAAGGCTAAGAACGTGGTGACTGCAAATGTGGTTACTGCTGTTGAACTTTCTTCTGCAGAGGAGGAGAGATTCCGCAATATCTTGAAGCAAGTAACAGATTCTAAGGTAGATTTCGAGAAAGTTGTTGATCCAAACATCATCGGTGGTTTTGTACTTAATGTTGAGACTTATCAGTTGAATGCAAGTATCAAGAGCCAGTTGAACAAGATCGCAGATCAGCTTCAGAAATCAAATTCTTTCACTGCTCAGTAATTATTAAAAACGAAATTAACTTATGTCTATAAAAGCAAGTGAAGTTTCGGACATCCTAAAGATGCAGCTTAACGACATTGACTCTAAGGTCAAGTTCGAGGAGGTTGGTACTGTTCTTCAGGTAAGTGATGGTGTAGTTCGTATCTATGGATTGCAGAACGCTGAGTCTGGAGAATTGTTGGAGTTCGAAAACGGAATGAATGCAGTGGTGATGAACCTTGAGGAGGATAACGTGGGAGCTGTGCTTCTTGGTCCTACTGATCAGGTTCGTGAGGGTGCCACTGTAAAAAGAACAAGACGTATTGCTTCTATCATGGCTGGAGAGGGTATGGTAGGACGCGTAGTTAATGCAATTGGTGCTCCTATTGATGGACAGGGTCCTATCAAGGGTGACCTGCTAGAGATGCCTCTAGAGCGTAAGGCTCCTGGTATCATCTATCGTCAGCCAGTTAAGGAACCATTGCAGACAGGTCTTAAGGCTATCGACGCAATGATTCCAATCGGACGTGGTCAGCGTGAGCTTATCATTGGTGACCGTCAGACTGGTAAGACTGCTATTGCTATCGATGCTATCATCAACCAGAAAGAGGCTTACGAGGCAGGAAAGCCTGTATATTGTATCTATTGTGCCGTTGGTCAGAAGGGTTCAACAGTAGCTAATATTGTTAACACTTTGAAGGAACACGGAGCTATGGACTATACAATCATCGTATCTGCTACAGCATCTGATCCAGCTGCTATGCAGTACTATGCTCCATTTGCAGCTGCTGCTATCGGAGAGTATTTCCGTGATCAGGGTATGCACGCATTGGTAGTATATGATGACTTGTCAAAGCAGGCCGTTGCTTATCGTGAGGTTTCTTTGATTTTGAAGCGTCCTTCAGGTCGTGAGGCTTATCCGGGAGATGTATTCTACTTGCACTCACGTCTTCTTGAGCGTGCTGCAAAGATTATCAATAATGATAACGTAGCTGCTCAGATGAATGACCTTCCTGCTAGCTTGGTTGGTAAGGTAAAGGGTGGTGGTTCACTTACTGCACTTCCTATCATTGAGACTCAGGCAGGTGACGTTTCTGCATATATCCCAACTAACGTAATTTCAATTACAGACGGTCAGATATTCCTTGAGACTAACATGTTTAATGCTGGTATCCGTCCTGCTATCAACGTAGGTATCTCTGTATCTCGTGTAGGTGGATCTGCTCAGGTTAAGGCAATGAAGTCTATCGCCGGTACTTTGAAGACAGACCAGGCTCAGTATCGTGAGTTGGAGTCATTTACAAAGTTCGGTGGTGATATGGATGCCGTTACAAAGATGACTATTGATAAGGGAGTTAGAAATACAGAGTTGCTAAAGCAGCCTCAGTACACTCCATATCCAGTAGAGCATCAGATTGCTGTAATCTATTGCGGTACTCAGGGTATTCTAAATCCACTTCCTAAGGAGAAGGTACATGAGTTCGAGGCCAAGTTTATTGAGAGACTTGAGCACCTACACAAGGACGATGTACTTAATCAGCTTAAGGCAGGTAAGATTGACGATTCAATCAAGGCTACACTAAGAAGTGAAGCTGAGCATGTAATTGGTGAGATTAAATAATTTTGAGAGATGGCATCATTAAAAGAAGTAAAAGCCAGAATAGGCTCGGTAAATACTACGCTAAAGATTACCAGCTCAATGAAGATGGTTTCTTCAGCTAAGTTGAAGAAGGCTCAGTATGCCATCGAAGCAATTTCGCCATATCAGAATCGCTTGAACGGCATTTTGAATAACTTTCTTGCTACAGAAACAGACTTTCAGTCTGCCTACTCTGAGGTAAGAAGTGTTAGTAACGTGGCTATTGTAGTTTTTTCTTCCAATTCAAGCCTTTGTGGAGCTTACAATACAAATGTAGCTAAACAAATGCGTGCTGTGATTGCAGAACAGAAGTCTAAGGGAGCTAATGTGGTTCTTTATCCTATAGGAAAGAAGGTAAAGGAGCAGGCTATCAAGACAGGCGAGCAGGTTGTAGATATTGACACAGCTATTGCAGATAAGCCAAGTTTTGATTCAATTAGTGATATCACTAACGAGCTTATGGCTAAGTTTTTGGCTAAGGAGTATGATCAGGTGATTGTTATCTACCATCATTTGAAGAATACTGCTGTACAGAAGCTTCAGACAGAGACTTTCCTTCCTATTGTTCTAGCATCTGATGAAAACAATGCTAATGACAATGGTGATTACATTGTTGAGCCAAGTAAGGCAGAGATACTTGATTCTTTGCTTCCTAAGGCGCTTCGTACAAAAATGTATGCTTGTCTTCTTGATTCCAATGCCTCTGAGCATGGAGCAAGAGTTATGGCAATGCAGATTGCCTCTGATAATGCCAACCAGCTTATTAGCGAGCTTACAATCTTGTACAACAAAACTCGTCAGCAAGCTATCACAAGCGAATTGCTTGATATTGTCGGTGGAGCAGCAGCTCTGGCGCAGTAACAAAGTAATACATGATGAAAGAGGATGTGTCGTAAGACGCATCCTCTTTTCGTTTATATGCAATATCATAAAAAACGAACAATATGATGTTACTTTTCATGTAAAAGTATTATTTTTACTTTATTGTATGCTGTTTTGTGACGAAAACTATATTTCTTTCAAAAGTTTTCTATAATTTTGCACGATAATACGTGATATTACGAATAGTTAACCAAAAGAGTAAGCAAGATGGAAATGCAGTTTACAGCAGGGCAGTTGGCAGAAATGTTAGGTGGTGTGGTCGAAGGAGACTCTAGTATTCTTGTTTCAAATTTTTCAAAGATTGAAGAAGGAGGAAAAGGAACTTTATCATTCTTAGCCAATCCCAAATACTCAGAATACATATATAACACAACAGCATCTGTAGTATTAGTGTCGAAAGATTTGGAACTGCATAGATCTGTTCCTTGTACTCTAGTGCGTGTTGCCGATCCATATTCGGCTTTGGCTCAATTGATGAGAATGGCAGACCAGTATCTTTCTCCTAAAAGAAAAGGTATTGATCCTACAGCCATTGTTTCTGACAAGGCAAAAATTGGGCAGAATGTTTACATTGGTCCTTACGCTGTTATCGAAGATGGTGCTTCCGTAGGTGACAATGCTCAAATATATGCCCACTCATATATTGGAATGGGTGCTTCCGTAGGTAATGATGTCACGTTGTACCATGGAGTTACAATTTACAAGGGATGTAAGGTAGGTGACAGGTGTATCCTTCATGCCGGTTGTGTTATAGGTAGCGATGGTTTCGGTTTTGCGCCTAATTCAGACGGTACTTATTCAAAGATTCCTCAGCTTGGTATAGTCATAGTTGAGAGTGATGTCGAGATTGGAGCTAACGCAACTCTTGACAGAAGTACAATGGGTGCAACACTTATCAAGAAGGGTGTGAAACTTGATAACTTGGTACATATTGCTCATAATGTTGTTGTTGGGGAGAATACTGTTATGGCTGCCATGACAGGTATTGCCGGAAGTACAGAAATAGGAAGAAACTGTATGTTCGGCGGCCAGAGCGGTGCTGTAGGTCATTTGAAAATTGCCGATTTTTCTACTTTTGCAGCAAGATGTGGTGTGGCAAATACAATCAAGGAACCAGGAAAGCAATGGCATTTCCATCCGCATATCGAGTCTTCTAACTTCAGAAGAAGTTTCGTATGCCTAAAGCAGCTGCCTGATACTGTCAAGGTCGTATCTAACACGGAGAGAGAATTGAAGCAGGCAAAAGATAAAATTGCTGAACTAGAGAACAAAATTTCAGAAATACTATCAAAGATAGAGAACAAGTAATTTTTCAAGTATTCTATCTTTTTCAATAATTATAAAGAATGGATAATCAGAAAACACTTAAGGAGTCTTTTTCATTAAGCGGAGTTGGTTTGCACACAGGTGTAATGTGTTGCGCTACATTCAATCCGGCACCTGCAGGACATGGTATCAAGTTCGTCGCAAAGGGTGCTGATGTCGAAAGTGCTATTGATGCTTTAGCTGAAAACGTGGTTGAAACATCAAGAGGTACTGTAATCGGTAAGGGTGATTTCAAAGTCAGCACTATAGAGCATGCTATGGCCGCTCTTTATGCTATGGGCGTAGATAACTGTCTAGTTGAAGTAGATCAGCCTGAGATGCCGATCCTTGACGGTAGTTCAAAGTACTATGTTGAGCAGATTGCAAAGGTAGGTCTTGAGGAGCAGGATGCAAAGAGAGAATACTATAGAATCCACAAGAAGACTGAGTTCAAGATCGAGAGTACAGGAAGTGTATATACTTTGCTCCCAGACGATGATTTTGCTTTAAACGTAATGGTTTCATACCCTTCGTCAGTATTGTCAAACCAGTTTGCAAGCATTGACAATATGGATGAGTTTGCAACAGAGTTGGCTTCTTGCCGTACTTTCGTTTTTGTTCGTGAGATAGAGGCTTTGATTCAGAACAACTTGATCAAGGGCGGTGATTTGGACAACGCAATCGTTATATATGACAAGGAGTTGCCTCAGGCTGAGATTGATCGCCTATGTGATGTTCTTGGCAAGGAGCGTTTAACAGCTTCTTCTCTTGGATATTTGAACAAGGAGCCTTTGAGATTCGACAATGAGCCTGCTCGTCACAAGTTGCTTGATTTGATTGGTGACCTTGCTTTGCTAGGCAAGAGAATCAAGGGTAGAGTCATAGCTATGTGCCCAGGTCATACAGCTAATTCAGAGGTAACAAAGAAGATTAGAAAGGAAATCAAGCGTCAGGAATGCGAGATGCCAGTGTATGACCCTAACAAGGCTCCAGTAATGGATGTTAATCAGATCAAGTCTATTCTTCCTCATCGTTATCCAATGCAGTTGGTTGACAAGGTTATCGAAATAGAGGCTGATCATGTTGTTGCTGTAAAGAATGTGACAAGCAACGAGGCATTCTTCTGCGGCCATTTCCCTGAGGAGCCAGTTATGCCAGGTGTACTTATCGTGGAGGCAATGGCCCAGGCAGGAGGTTTGTTCGTGCTTGATTCCCTTGATGATCCTCATGGTTATTCTACATACTTCATGAAGATTGACAATGTAAAGTTCCGTCAGAAAGTTGTCCCCGGAGATACATTGATTTTCCGAGTTCATTATATTACTCCACTACGCAGAGGTTGTGCTGTAATGAAGGGCTTTGCTTTCGTTGGTGACAAGATTGTTGCAGAGGCAGAGTATATGGCTCAAATTGTTAAGAATAAGTAATTAGGTAACATGGAATATAAGAATGTAGTTATTGATCCTTCTGCAAAGATTGGTGAAAATGTAGAGATTGGCCCTTTTACCTTCATTGATAAGAACGTAGTTATCGGTGATGGTACGAAGATCATGGCTAATGTCACAATTTTGGAAGGTGCAAGAATTGGTAAGAATTGTATAATATTCCCAGGTGCTGTTATTTCTGCTATTCCACAGGATTTGAAGTTTAGAGGAGAGGAAACTACAGCAGAAATCGGTGATAATACAACTATTCGTGAATGTGTTACGATAAACAGAGGTACCGCTTCAAAGGGCAAGACAGTTGTCGGTAGCAATTGTTTGATTATGGCTTATGTGCACGTAGCCCACGATTGCGTAGTTGGTAACAATCTTATTTTAGGTAATACAACTCAGCTTGCCGGCGAAGTCAAGGTTGATGATTGGGCGATTGTATCTGGCGGTACTCTTGTTCATCAGTTTACTCACATAGGTGCCCATGTAATGATTCAGGGTGGATCTCGTTTCGGTCAGGACATCCCACCTTACGTTATGGCTGGTAGAGAGCCTGTCTCTTATTGCGGTTTGAATATTGTTGGTCTTCGTCGTAGAGGTTTCTCTAACGAGAAGATAGAGGAAATCAAGGATATATATCGTGTGATTTATGAATCAGGCTTGAATGTTTCTGCAGCTATAGAGAAGGTCAAGAGCGATTTCCCAGATTCCGAGGAGAAGCGTAACATTCTCGATTTCGTAGCTAAGAGCGAGAGAGGACTGATCCCAAGTGTAACAAAAAAGAAATAATAAATAAAAATGAGTGATACTTTAAATTCTGTAGCAGATACTATGTCTGTAGCAGACAAGGCGCAGGCAATTTTGACTTCCAATTCTGTTTCTGCCGATTCATTGAACGATGCAAAAGATTTTCTCTTTAGCAAGGCTTTAGATTGGTGTAGTGATCTTGGTATCCGTATCTTGATTTGTATTCTTATATACATTATCGGTAGTTGGATAATCAAGAAAATTAACAAGATTTTTGCTCATGTACTAGAGAAGAGAGAGGTAGAGGCAAGTCTTTCGTCTTTCTTGAAGAGTCTTGTAAGTGTAGTATTGAACTTTATCCTTATCCTTTCAATTATTGCAAAGCTAGGAATTGAGATTACTACATTTGTAGCTTTGTTCGCTTCAGCCGGAGTTGCAATAGGTATGGCATTGAGCGGCACATTGCAGAATTTCGCCGGTGGAGTAATGATTCTATTGTTCAAACCTTTCAAAGTTGGTGACTTCATCGAGGCTCAGGGACAAATGGGTGTTGTTAAGGAGATTCAGATCTTCAACACTTTGATTACTACTGTTGACAACAAGATTATCATTATACCTAATGGTGGTCTTTCTACAGGAACAATGATTAACTACTCAAAGGAGCCTCTTCGTCGTGTAGATTTCTCTTTCGGAGTAGCTTACGGAACTGATTATGATCAGGCAAAGGCTGTTCTTGAGGAGGTTATTGCTGCTAATGACTTGATATTGAAGGATCCTGAGCATTTTATCGCTTTAGGTAATCTAGGTGAGAGTTCTGTAGATATCACAGTTAGAGTTTGGACTAAGGGAGAGAATTATTGGAGTGTGTTCTTCAAGATGAATGAGGATGTTTATAAAGCATTTAATGCTAAGAATATCAGCATTCCATTCCCTCAGGTTGATGTTCATATGGTTAAGTAATTATCGATTTTTCGATATGTTCTACAAAGGGCAGGTTCTTTAGGAACTTGTCCTTTTGTTTTTGTTATATTATTGAACTTTTACTTTCAAAAATCTAAAAATTATCTCTTTGAGTGAGCAAAAAGTCATTATTCTTTGTTTTTTTTGTGAATTGTATCAAAAAAAGATTGTAAAAGTTGTTGAATAACATAAAATGTTATATTTTTGCATGGTTTTTGAACATTAAGGAGTGTTAAGAAACTACTGGGCTATTTGAGTTGCTCAGTTTTAGAGTTTTCATATTAAAGATTTTTGTAAAAATGAATCAAATTTCCGATCGTTTGGCAGCATTGTCACCATCAGCAACATTGGCAATGTCTCAGAAGAGCAGTGAGCTAAAGGCTCAGGGCGTTGATGTTATTAACCTAAGTGTAGGCGAACCTGACTTCACAACCCCTACCCACATCAAGGAAGCTGCAAAGAAGGCTATCGACGATAATTTTTCATTTTATACTCCAGTAACTGGTTACGCATCGCTTCGCCAGGCTATTTGCCAGAAGCTTAAGAACGAGAACGGCCTAGAGTACACTCCAGATCAGATTGTATGTTCAAACGGTGCTAAGCAGTCTGTTTGTAACGTGGTTCTTGCTCTTGTAAACAAGGGTGACGAGGTTATCGTTCCTGCTCCTTATTGGGTTTCATATACAGAAATGGTTAAGCTCGCTGAGGGTACTAATGTTATCGTAAAGGCAGGTATTGATCAGAACTTCAAGATTACTCCTGCTCAGTTGGAGGCTGCTATTACTCCAAAGACTAAGGCTCTAATTCTTTGTTCTCCTTCAAATCCAACTGGTGCTGTTTATTCGGCAGCTGAGTTGAAGGGTCTTGCTGAGGTTATTGCTAAGCACCCTAATATGTATGTTATAGCAGACGAGATTTACGAGCACATCAACTATATTGGTAGCCATGCAAGTATCGCAGCTAACAAAGAGATCGCTGACAGAGTAATCATTATCAATGGTGTTTCTAAGGGCTACGCAATGACAGGATGGCGTCTTGGTTGGATTGCCGCTCCTCTTTGGATTGCTAAGGCTTGCTCAAAGCTTCAGGGCCAGTACACTTCAGCTCCTTCTTCTATTGCTCAGAAGGCTTCTGAAGCAGCTTACCTTGGAGATCAGTCTTGTGTTGAGACTATGCGTCAGGCTTTCGAGAAGAGAAAGAAACTTGTTGTTGGTCTTGTAAAGGATATAAAGGGCTTCGTAGTTAACGAGCCTGACGGTGCCTTTTATGTGTTCCCTGAGTGTAAGTCTTTGTTTGGTAAGAAGACTCCTGCTGGTGAGACTATCAAGAATGCAGATGATTTGGCTATGTATCTTTTGATGGAAGGTCATGTAGCTTGCGTTTCTGGTGACGCCTTTGGTGATCCTGATTGTATTCGTATGTCATACGCTACATCAGATGAGAAATTGGTCGAGGCTTTCGCAAGAATAAAAAAGGCAGTTGAAAATTTGAAGTAATCTTGAATTAGATTATTTCAGTAAAAATACCAAGGAGGTGCAATTTTTATTGCGCCTCCTTGTTTGTTTTTGTTTTAGTATAAATGAATGTTCTCCATTCTTTTGATATTTTGCAAATCGAGTTTGAGAAAAATAATATAGATATTGTTGTTTGCATTTTTAGTTTGTTTTTATCTGGTATCACATAAGAAAGAAATTCCCTTTTTTTTCGGTTAATTCATGTTTTTGGGTGGGTAATCTTTATATAAGCGAGTCGTTTTTTAAGAGATATAAATTTATTTTTCTGCCTATTTATTATGGTATTTGTCACAAAATGATAAAAATTATCACAGTATTTTTATTGTTTTTCTGCTCTTCAACATGTCGATATGTGGAGAATTGTACCAAATAGAGAGAAATGTACCAAAATTCCAAATTGATGACAAAATATTACAATTGCAATGTTAAACTATCTTCTACTTTTGCATCAGAACGAATGAGCAAACACTCAGCAAAATCGTTTAAACTAACATCTAATACAAAACATAATAAATCTATACGACTATGAAACACGGATTACTTACGTTTGCAGCTGCGGCTTCGATGTGTATGAGCTTTGGTTCAGCACAGGCTCAGCTAGCCAAGGGAAACAGTTGCAAGTTCCTTGGTAACATTACTACTTCTTACAACTGGCAGGAGTATTGCGACCCTCAGCAGGGTGATGCATCTTGTAAGTACACTGACTTGTGGGATCAGGTTACATGTGAGAACGCCACAAAGTGGGGTTCTGTTCACAGCGGTTGGGGTAAGTTCAACTGGACAAATGCTGACAGAACATACAATTACTGTAAGCAGAATGGAATCATTTTCAAGTTCCATGCTTTGATTTGGGGTTCTCAGCATCCTACTTGGATTGAGAATCTTTCTGTTGATGACACAAAGAAGGCAATTATCGAGTGGTTTGACGAGGTAAAGAAGCATTACCCTGATTTGAAGATTATCGACGTTGTTAATGAGGCAATCTATTCAAGTGGTGATTACCATTCTCCTTATAAGCAGACAAAGATCATTCAGGCACTAGGTTCATTGGCTGAGGATCGTCTTGGAAAGAGATTCAATTGTAATACAAATGGTTACTCTGGCACTGATTCTTACCAGTGGATTGCAGAGGCATTCCGTTTGGCTCGTGAGCGTTGGCCAGAGGCAACTCTAATCTACAATGACTACAACACATTCCAGTGGCAGAAGTCACAGTTTATTGACCTTATCAATGGATTGAAGGCTTGTGGGGCTCCTATCGATGCCGCTGGACACCAGAGTCACGACCTTAACGATATGAGCGGTTCTGCGTTCAAGAGTGCTCTTTACGATATATATCAGAAGACAAATATGCCAGTATATATCACTGAGTACGATATTGCTAAGCAAGGTGATAATGGACAGAAGACTCGTTACTCAGAGCAGTTCCCAATTATGTGGGAGGCAGATTTCGTTTGCGGAGTTACTCTTTGGGGATGGATCCATGGAAAGACTTGGGTTGATGATTCTGGTTTGGTTAAGAATGGTCAGGATCGCCCTGCTATGACTTGGCTAAAGCAGTATATGGCAACAGATGCTGCTAAGAAGGCTTCTGTTAAGTCTATTTATGTTTGTGGTAGAGACGCAGCAGCAGGTGCTGCTGGTTCTTCACTTTCACTATCTGTTTCAGAGAGTGTTATAGCTCTTGGTCAGACAGTTAAGATTGGTGCCGAAATGAATGATTGCAACCACTTCAACTTCAAGGCTAATGGCGTTGAAATCAAGGACAAGTGGGTTGCTCCATATGAGTTCGAGTGGACTCCAGAAAAGGCTGGTGAATATACAATTACTGTTACTGCTGCTGGCTCAGACAACAAAGAGAAGACTGCAACAAAGACTCTAAAGGTAATTGAGGTTGGTCCTTTTGGTGGCAAGCCTGCTGCAATTCCTGGTACTATTGAGGCTGAGAACTATGATAATGGTTTTGCTGAAAAAGCATTCTCTGATAAGAGCGAAGGAAACTCTTGTGACAACTACACTGACACATATCGTTCGGATGATGTGGATATCAAGCCAATCTCTGGAGGCTATGCTCTAGGTAACTGTCAGAAGGGCGAGTGGATGAATTACACAGTGGATGTTAAGGAGTCTGGTAGCTATAAGGTTACTTTGAGAGTTGGAGAAGGTAATGACAATGGTAAGTTGACACTTTCTTTGGGTAATGTAGTTGAAAATGTTACAGTAGATAAGACAGGAGATTGGGGTACTTTCGAAGAGGTAGAGCTTCCTATTGTCACTCTTTCTAAGGGCGAGCAGGTAATGAAGATTGCTATCGATCAGGATTGGATTGACCTTGACTGGATTAAGTTCGAGAGAGTTATTGCTAATGGTCTTGAGTCTTCTAATGTTGAATCTCTAGCTATCGTACCTAATCCTGCAACTAATGTAATCAACATTACAGGTGTTAACGAGCTTAAGAGTGTTGAAATTCTTAACTTGGCTGGTTCGGTTGTACTTGTTTCTACAGATTCAAAGGTTAATGTAGAGTCTCTAAATAACGGAGTTTATGTTGCCAGAGTAACATCAGAGGCTGGAGTTTACACTAAAAAGATTGTTATCAAGAAGTAATGTCTTAAGACATATAATCAAAGAAAAGCTGGTAGGCGTTCCTATCAGCTTTTTCTTTGTTTTTCTAGTTAATTTTCAATAAATTTATTATATTTGCACAAATTTTGAAACAGGGTTCGATAATGAAAAAGGTTACACCAAAAAAGAGTCTTGGTCAGCATTTCTTAACTGACTTAAATATAGCGCAAAGAATTGCTGACAGTTTGGAACTCACAGAGCCAATGCAAGTCCTCGAGATAGGTCCAGGTATGGGTGTACTTACGCAATTCCTTCTTCAGAACCCGTTGGTTGACCTTCGTGTTGTCGAACTTGACCATGAAAGTGTTGATTACCTGCTAGCAAATTTCCCCAATATAAATGGTCGTGTTATAGAGGCTGATTTTTTGAAGCTAAACCTCGACGATCTGTTTGCCGGCAAGTTTTGTGTGATAGGTAACTATCCATATAATATTTCGAGCCAGATATTCTTTAAGGTTTTGGATAATCGTGACAAGGTGCCGATTTGTTCTGGAATGATACAGAAAGAGGTGGCTGAACGTTTGGCATCCAAACCTGGCACAAAGGCTAATGGAATTTTGAGTGTGCTTCTCCAAGCATATTATGATATTGAGTATTTGTTTACAGTTCATGAACACGTGTTCAACCCTCCGCCGAAAGTGAAGTCAGCCGTGATAAGAATGCGCAGAAACGAAAGAACGAGTCTCCCTTGTAATGACGAGTTGTTCATAAAGGTTGTTAAGACAGCGTTCAATCAGCGAAGAAAGATGATGCGCAATTCTTTGTCTGCTATGGTTCGCGAGGGTGTTACATTGAACGAGGACGTGTTTATGAAGCGACCAGAGCAATTAAGTGTGGACGATTTCATCGAGTTGACAAACCTAATGGAATCAAAAATCAATTGTCAAATCGACGATGCAGAGCGAGTCAATTCTTAATTATTAATTTTTATTGCCCAATATTATGTTGGATTCAGAAGTTAGACTATTTTATTTCGATAATAACCGCCTAAAAGTTGCTAAAAGTATTGATATTCTAAAGGAGATTCCTTTGACAGATTTCCTTTGGATTGACCTTATAAATGTTGAGCCGGAAACCGAGTCAGAACTCGAGCAGTTCTTGAAGATCTATATTCAGGAAGATGAGGAAATGGAAGAGATCGAGCTTTCTTCTCGTTTCATAGAAACTCAGGATACGCTTGTGGCAAATGCGACATTCCTTTTGGATACTTTTGAAAAAGAGACCGTTTCATTTATCTTGAAGAATGGAATCTTGGTGTCGGTACGTGACAGAAAGTTGAAGTCTTTTGATGAGACAGTCAAGAAGATGTTCGCCAATCCACGTAACTTCCCTTCTGGAAACCATATTTTCGTAGCTTTGCTAGAGACTCGAGTAGAGTATGATGCTGATATGATTGAGGAGGTTACTAAGGAGATTTCCGAATTGTCTAAGACTATGTCTGTGTCAGAGGATATTGACGAGGACGTTCTTTTAGAGATCAAGAACCTTCAGGAACGTATTATGCACTTGCGCGAGAACTCTATTGACAAGCAGCGAGTTGTGTCAAATATTCTTCGTAGCGATTTGTTTACTCGCGAGTTGGTTCCGCGCCTAAACCTAGTAGTAAAAGATATCGATTCACTAATTGAGCACACCAAGTTTGGTTTTGAGCGATTAGACTATTTGCAGGATACATTCCTTGGTCTAGTTAACATTGAGCAGAACAAGATTATCAAGATATTTACAATTGTAAGTGTGCTGTTTATGCCACCTACTTGGATAGCAAGTATATTTGGTATGAACTTTACAACTATTCCTTGTGCTGCCGAACCTTGGGGATTTTGGGGATCTATAGGTTTGATGATTCTTTCGTCAATAGTAGTTCTGTTCTTTTTCAAGAAGAAGAATTTGTTGTAAAAATAAATGAAAACGCTTTTCCCTTTGTTATCTTTACTTGCGTGCAGTATGTTTACCTATGCACAGCAGGATTCTTTGTCGTCTCATGATGTGAGCGAATATGTTGTTCGCCCTAATACAAGACTGTATAGCAAAACTATAGAGGTTGAAATAGGAGGTAAACAAACCCGTTACAATACGTCGTTGTCTCCGCTTCTTCAGCAAGGACCTAATTTTGGATTGTATGTTGAGCGTATGCCTTCTTCTGTATGTATCAGTCCTAAGTTTAAAACTTTATTTACAAGTGAACTTAGGGTCGCTCCAATGACAACAATATTTGGTGGTGGAGGTATGTTGTCTCTTTCAGAAAAGGTGTCTTATTCAGTTTTGTATGACTTTCATCCTTTTGAGCAGTTCAGAGTATATGTAGGAGGAGGAATTAGTGGCGACATATCTGTTGATATAAGTCAAGTCAATTCTAATAATACTTTGTCACCTGGCCTAGATGTTTCTTGGTTTCAGGCTACGATTTTCCCAGAATATGTTTTAAAGACAAAACGCAGGGATATTAAGTTCTGTGACAGGTTCAGTATGTCTCTAATAAGAACTTCACTACTGCCTTGTTATGGTGACATGTCAGCTTTTGATATAAAGTTAAATGCTTTTAATTACGTCGATTTCACTAATCGCTTTACTGTTCAGCTGCCAATGAAAAGGACTACGTTGTCCTTTTCTCATGTGTTGGAACGTGAAAAAATTGATAGAAACTTGGTTGAGCGCAGAAGATTCGTAAGTTCTTTTGCTGTTGGCTTCAATGTCTTTGTGGAAAAGATTTCTGGAAGGCCAATGAAATATTATAAATCAAATGGTAAACGAATAAAAGAATGACGATGAAAAGTTTTGCTTTATATATTCTAAGTGCAGTTTCTCTTTTTGCACTTGCTTCGTGTGATGATGATTTGAAGAAAATGGAGAATACAGTTTCTTCTAACTTCAACTTGTTGTGGAAAGAGGTTGACGAGAAGTATTGTTTCTTTGAGTATAAGAAAGACAGCATCAAGGACTGGAATGCTGTGTACGAAGAGTATTATCCCAAAGCTATGGCATGCACATCTGAAGAAGAATTATTTTATGTCTGTTCGGATATGCTTAACGAATTGAAAGATGGTCATGTCAATTTGTTTGCAGATTTTGACTATTCATCTTTCGATATTTATAAGGGAAATCCTCATGGATATAGCTCCGACTTGTTCGAAAACTCAAATAAGTACATGGAAAACAGTCGTAGTACGAGTGGTTTGGTTTATAACTTGTTGGACTCTGGAAATGTAGGATATGTGAGGTACCGCAGCTTTTCAAATGAATTCGGAGACTCTAGTCTTGATATTGTTCTTAATTATTTCCAAAATACTAAGGGGATGATAATTGATGTACGTGGAAATGGTGGAGGATATGTGCGTTTGGTTGAGCTTCTTGTTTCTCGTTTCATAACCGAGAAAACATTAGTTAGCTATAAGCAGAAAAAAACAGGGAAGGGACATAATGATTTTTCTAAGCCAGAAGCTGTTTTTTTCAAGCCAAGCGAAAATGTTAGATATAGTGGTCTTGTAGCCGTTCTTACTGATAGAGGATGCTATAGTGCGACAAATGACTTCGTTCTTTCAATGAAGGGACTGCCAAATGTATTGATAATTGGTGATCAAACAGGCGGAGGTGCTGGTTTGCCTTATTCAAGCGAATTACCTTGCGGCTGGACCTTCCGAATGTCTGAATGTCCTATGTATGACAGGAATATGAATATTACAGAATTTGGTATTCAGCCAGATGTTAAGGTTATCTTTGACAGAGAACTTGCATTTAGAGAGGGTAGGGACAATGTTATTGAAACTGCCATTGAACTAATAAAAAACAATTAAAGAATCAGAAAATGAAAAAACTAACGATTGAGGAACTAAATCGAGTGTCGGCTGAGGAATATAAAGCTGTAGAGAAAATTCCCTTGATTGTTGTGCTCGACAATGTGAGAAGTATGCACAATGTAGGGGCTGTCTTTCGTACTTCTGATGCGTTCAAAGTTGAAAAGGTTTATTTATGCGGTATCACATCAACGCCTCCGAATCCAGAAATTCATAAGTCAGCTCTAGGAGCCGAGTTTACTGTTGATTGGGAATATGTTGAGGATACTAATTCTCTTGTTGACAGACTC
Organism: Paludibacteraceae bacterium; assembly: GCA_024401535.1. GTDB lineage: Bacteria > Bacteroidota > Bacteroidia > Bacteroidales > Paludibacteraceae > UBA1723. The sequence continues at coordinate 104,435 of JAKSKX010000001.1, forward strand.
CACGAGGAAGGCGTTTTCGTTTATAGCGTAGAGCAGGTGGAGGGTAGTACAATGCTTCAGGATTTGCAGATAGACAAGTCTAAACGCTATGCTATCATAATGGGTAACGAGGTTAAAGGTGTACAGCAGAGTGTAGTTGATAAGTCTGACGCTTGTATTGAGCTACCTCAGTTCGGAACTAAGCACTCTCTCAATGTTTCAGTGACAACAGGAATTGTAATGTTTAAATTCCTTGAACTGAATATGAAGTAATAATATTGAACTATAAAAGATAGGGAAAGCCACATAATTTTATTTATGTGGCTTTCTTTGTATCTCCTCAAAACAAAAAAAGCGATGAATTTCTTCATCGCTTTGTGGGTGCAGATGGATTCGAACCACCGAAGTCGAAAGACAGCAGATTTACAGTCTGCCCCATTTGGCCGCTCTGGAATACACCCATGAGCTCTTAACCCTTGCTTTCGAGTGTCTTTGTTTCTCGATTGCGATGCAAAATTAGTGTTTTTGTTTGAGTTGTGCAAGTGATTTGTATGTTATTTTTGAAAAATGTTTGTAATGTATTGAATATCTTTTATTTAAGTTGTAGCCTTGTCTATAGTGTTTGGATTTGAATCTGTCATATTTTGCTTATTTTGATTATAGATACTTTTTATTTGAGAATATATTTGTATTTTTTGTATATACTGTTTTATAAATCAAAAAGCTTTTTGTTTGGTCTGTTCTTCTTTATTTAATGATTTTGTATGTAGTTTGCATTTACTTTATTTTGATTTAGTTATTTAGTTTGATACTTTTGATTTGGGTTCTCGAGTTATTGTAATTCGATTTTTCTTTTGTTTGTTTGACTTTTGAATTTCTATAATAGTAAATTCAATTTGTTATTACCTTTATCTTTGTAATAAAGATAGATTATCATACATTATTGTGTTTTGAACAATAATTTTGGTTTGTATTTATTCTATAATTATAACAAAACCTGCAAGCAAATGCCTGCAGGTTTGTTTTTATGTGCTATGTTTGAAAAGCTGATTAAAATACAGATATCTCGTCAATATTAGTGTATTTCCAATCTTCTGGAGTTCTATTTCCAAGGTCTTCATACAACTCTTCTATCGAGTCCTCATAAACAGAATTGTTAAGTTCTATAGTTCCATCTGTTTTTAATGGCTTTACTTTCAATTCATCTCCATCATCCCATCCCTCATTTTCTGGTACTCTGATAAAGAAATTTCCACTCATTGTGTTTATTAATATCTTTATATCAGCTTGAACTCCACGAGGTCGTTTAGGGTCTAGACTAGTATCATTAACGTCAGCTTTTCCCTTTGCATTCTGGTGGATTGTTGTCTGTCCTCCTACAAAAGAAGCTATTGAGTCAGCTTGAATGCATCGGGAACTTTTTGCACTTTTGGCGCATATTACAGCAATCTCTCCTCCTTTAACTGTAACGTTCTTGCTTGACTTGATACCGCAAGTGTTAGTTAAGTCTCCTGCTTCTTCTAGGGACGCATTTGTCATATATACAAGAATATCACCACCACTTACAGTGACGTTTCCGTCAGCCTTGATTCCTCTGGCTCCTTCTCCTGTCATGCGAATATCAATGTTACCTCCACTGATTGTAACATCTCCTGTTCCTTTTCCTTTCTCTGTGTCAATTTCGCATTTGATGCCTTTTGCACCTTTTGTTGTAGAAGAAATAGTTAGGCTTCCGTTAGAAACTGTTACATATCCACCGCCAACATCGATTCCATCAGCATCGGCATTGATATCGATCTCTCCACCTTTCTGGACAAAATAGTCATTAACGTGTATTCCATCGCTTGCGCTCTTGATAGATATGTTGCCGTTATTTACTTCTACGTAGTCGCTTGACTGAATGCCATGTCCGGAAACAGCGTCAATTGTCAAACAACCGTTGCTCTGCTTGAATTCAAGCTGACCTTTACTCTTGATAACTGCGCCAACAGTGTCGTTAGCTGAATTGGCAAGTTTGTTCTTTGTTCCTTCTGCAAGAATGATGTTTGTAGTCTTGCCGGAAGTGATATTGATAGGAGCATTGGCACCATTGCTCTTTAGGTCAACGCCATTAAGAACTATTGTCTGTTTCTTTGCTGCGTTAATCTTGATTGAAGCATTGTCGGAAGAACCTGAGATAACGAATTTTACTTCGTGTCTTGTAATCTCCGAGTTGATTGTGATTACATTGTCTTCGTTCTTTATGTCAACGCTGTCATAAGGATTGCTGATGACACATTTTGTTCCATTGAAATTCATAGAAACAAAGTGGTCGAACAATATCGAGTCCATCTTAGAAAAGTCAGTAAACTCTTTTGAATCCTTGATAACCGAAATTACTTCGTTTTCGCCAGCCTTGTTGAAGATCTGCATCTGTGTCTCGGCAACTCCATAAGTTGCAAACATAGACAATAGTATAGTGGCTATTTTCTTCATTTCTTGATAAAATTAATAGTTGGCATACCATCAATAACAATATAATATGCTCCTGGAGTCAAGTTCGAGATATTCAATTCATTACCATCCTGAACCTTGTAGTTGTTGTTTGTCTTACCTGTAGCATCATATAGAGAAACAGCTATTTCTGTTCCAGTTTTTTCCAATCCTTGAATAGTTAAAACATCAGATGCGGGGTTTGGATATACTGAAATCTGGAAAGATTCAATATTGTTAAGGGCATCATTATCTTCAAAAGTAATCTTTTGAACATCTACGATAGGGTATGAATCGTTAATTGCTGAACCTTTTACTGCAAATGTTTTCTCTGAAACTTCAACGTTAAAAAAGTCAGAAGAGCAGCTATACTCCTTTTCTTCACTGTTATACAAAGTAACAACCATTTTTCTGTCAGCAAACGAGCTTAATGTCGTTGATGCTAAAACTAAGGTTGGAATTATGATTCTTTTTAAATTCATAATCAAATATTTTATTCATTTTTCAATCTAAATACAATTCTTAGTTTTCCCTCGGAAAAGCTATGACTGGAAATTCTGAATTCTCCAATTTCGCTAGTGTTGTTCACATGACTGCCAACGCAGGCGCAGACATCATAGTCACCGACATAGACAAGTCTTAGTGTTTCGCTTGCATTGTCAGGAAGGGAGTCCAAAGAAACTTCTGCGGGAATGTTGTTCCTGCCAACAAATTCCATTTTTACGTCCAAGTTCTGCGAGATTATTTCGTTGACTTTGTCCTCTACAGCTTTTATTTGTTCTGCTGTTGGTTCATAATCAAGCAGATAATGGCATTTGCTTTTCTTCCGTTCTATATGATTTTCAACTGAACGCTTGCAGCCGAACATATTCACCATTGTGCGGTTAAGTATATGCTCAGCGGTGTGCATCGGAGGATATTCCTGCTTGTTATGTTCGTTAAGTGTTATATCTTCCATTATTTCATTTTTGCAGCGTTCTTGCATATTGTGATAATTAGCTCTGTGGCTTTTTCCATTGACTCAAGCGGAACATATTCGCTTCGTGAGTGGAAATTGTGACCGCCGGCAAATATGTTAGGGCAGGGGAGTCCCATGAATGAAAGTCTGGCTCCATCCGTACCTCCTCTGATAGGAACAACTTTAGGTACGATTCCAAGCTCTTCCATAGAGTCGATAGCAAGTTTTACGACCTCTGGATGTTCCTCGATCTTGCTTCGCATATTCAGGTACTGGTCGTTAATGGATGCCCATATTCTGGCGTTTGTGCCTTCGTATTCATCACTCATTGCTCGCACTATCATCTCTATAGCAGCCTTCCTTTGTTGGAATTTGTTTGCATCAAAGTCACGGATGATTAGGTGTATCTCTGTCTTTTCAACGCTTCCGTTGAATGAAGTTATGTGGAAAAAGCCTTCGTAACCCTCTGAGTTGTCTGGAGTTTCCCCATTTGCAATCAGTGTGCTGATGAACTGGTTAGCCAAGACAATGGCATTTATCATCCTGTCCTTCGCATAACCAGGATGAATGTTTACTCCCTCAAAGAATATGTTGGCGGCAGCTGCATTGAAATTCTCGTATTCGATTTCTCCCAAAGCTCCACCATCCATAGTATATGCGAAGTCTGCGCCGAATTTTTCTACGTTAAAGTGGTCTGCACCTTCTCCGATTTCCTCGTCTGGAGTAAAAGCAAGTCGAATCTTTCCATGTTTGATTTCTGGGTGAGACATCAAATATTCTGCTGCAGATATTATTTCAGCAATTCCCGCTTTGTCATCCGCTCCCAACAAAGTTTCTCCGTCAGAAGTTATGATAGTATTGCCTTCGTAATTCTTTAATTCAGGATTATCTTTCAATGAGATTACGAAATCAGACTCTGTGACAAGGTTATTACCTTTGTATTCAATGATTTGGGGATTGACATTCTTGCCGCTTACCTCTGGACCTGTGTCCATGTGAGATATGAATCCTATAGTCGGAACACCTTCCACGTTTGCAGGAATTGTAGCTGTTACATAAGAATATCTGCTCACATGTACATCTTCAAGTCCTATGTTGGAAAGTTCATCTGCCAACATTTCAGCGAAATAGCCTTGAGTGGACGTTGATGGGGTAGTATGTGTATCCTCGGACGATTGAGTGTCTGATTTTACATACGTTAGAAATCTATTTAGGATTGCGTGTTTCATGTGTAATGTGAAATAGTAAGTTATTTGTTAGATTTTTCTAGCGTCACCCTCTTGAATCCAACCGCTATTGCCGTTTTCGATTTCAATCTCAATCCATTGTTTTCTAGTTTGTTTAAGCTTTACTTTAGTGCCCTCGTGCAAGTTGCAATGTTTGCTTGCCTTGGCTTCGGGAGCAGTTTTTACTTCTACAGACGGATTGAAAATGATAACATAGTTGTGTGCTGTAAGCTTTGTTTTCTGAGAACTGGCGAAGCACATGCAGCAGATTGTACATATAAATAGTCCAATGCCGCCGAAGAATCCTATTCTTCTGGCTGCAGGAATCTTGATATACAGATAAATGGCTGCAAATGTAAGTGTTAATAGGAACAGAACAATTGAACAAACCGCCCAGTTATCCGAACTATTCATATTAACAAAGTCATCGTACCATTGTGCAAAGAATATCTTTTCCTTTGGCTTGATGTCATCGATTGTCTTAGAACGCGCAATTTCAAGGTTTGCCTTGATGTCGTCGTTATCTGGTTCTCTGAGCAGAGCTCTTTCGTAATTCAAGATTGCTGGAGCCAGACTGCCTTTTTTGTAGTAGGCGTTTCCTAAATTGTAGAAAAGGGCACCAGACTCGGCTGTTTGCAGCTGTTTCTCGTAAAACTCTATAGCCTTGTCGTAGTTACCTGACTCATACTCGTTATTACCGTTTAGCAAGTATGAATTGTCTGCTGCGAAAGAAGATACTGCAGCAAATAGCAATGAAACTAAAATTATAAGATGTCTTTTCATTTTCCGCTTTATTTTTGAAGATTTACTGCTGTAATTTCATTCTCTAGCTTGCCGACCAAGTCAACGGCTTCATTGTAGATGTCCTGCATTGAAGAGCTAACAGCTGAAGGTGCAAAACGTGCGAACTCGCAAGTGTCGAGCATCTTTATGAATTCGTTTGTTGTCTCCTCGCTTACATTGTGACTCGACAATTCTGTTTTCACGTTGTTCTTGGTTAGTTCTGTTGCAGAGATGTTCATTTTGTCACTTACGTAACCGTATAGCGCCTTTGAAATTTCTTCGTAGAATCCGGACTTGTTGTCCTTGTCCATATGTTCCTTTGCAGCTTTAAAGCGCTTTGTTGCAAGCTTGTTTGCCTTCTTGTTCTTTACAAGTGCTATGTTGCTGTTCTCTGCGGCAAGTTTTCTTAGGAAGAAGAATACTACCACAAACAAAACTAGAGGAATTATGAACCACAATGCGTACGCAAGCGAGCCATAGAAATACTCATTTCTTGGAGAAAGAGAGTAGTTCTTCTGGTTGATGTACTTAATGTCAGAATCGCTATACTTTACACTTTCTTTGTTAGTGTAGTTGGACACTGTACTTGCAGCAACATCAGCTCCCTTTTCTATTGTAAGCTTGTACTCCTCAGTCTTTAGTTTCTTGTAAGACTTTGTTTTTACGTCAAAGAATGAAAATTCCGCCGCTGGAATAACATATTCGCCTGGGTAGCGAGGAATTGCAAGGTACTCAATTGTCTTTGTTCCAGAAATACCATTTTCGCTTGCTTTGATTGAGTTGTCAATCTTAGGGTCATATGTTTCGAAATCTTCAGGGAAATTAATCTTTGGAGCTTTGGCGAATTTAATGTTGCCAGATCCCTGAATCTTTAGCTTTATAGTGATAGCCTCATTAGTTTTATATCCTTCTGTTGGAGTTTTAGACGATGAAATCTGGAATGAACCAACTGCACCATTAAAGTTTTCTGGCTTGTTTTTGTCTGGAAGTGGCTGGACATTCACAGATACATTTGGAATGTTCAAAGTCTTTTGAACAAGTCTTGTCTGAGTGAAGAAGCCATCAAAAGGCCATCCTCCACGCTGAGAATTGACTTGAACCTGAGCCAAAGCTGTTACAGAACCCTTTCCAAGATCAAGTTGTCCGGACTTTTGCGGAATCAATACATTCTGCTTTAGGATCAAAGTGTTATATACCTTTCCGTTTACATTTTCTTTTCCATACTTATTTTCATTTGGAACTTCGATGTCCTGAGAAATAAAGCCCTTATATTCAGGAAGCTTATAGTCTTCCAAGCTGTTTATATTGACTCTGTAATATAGCTTTAGGGTTGCAATAAACTGCTCCTGCTCGTAAACTTTTGACTTGCTGATCTCTGTACGAAGAAATACGTCATCGTTAGATATCGAAGCGGTAGTGTTCTGCTGGGCATTCTGATTGCCAGAATTTGCAGGTTTGTCCTCTCCCTTAATTACCTTGATAGTCAACGCATTTGTACGATAGACAGTTCCAGAAACTGTTGCCTTGGCCGGAGATATTGTGAATGTACCTTCCTTTTCAGGAGTGACATAATATGTCCATGTTGTGGAGTAGCTCTGTTCTCTATGACCGTTTATAATGGACATGGAACTGTTGGTTGACTTGTTTGGTCCATAGAGTATTTTGAATCCCTCTAAAGATGGGAAGTTGATATTATCGCTTTCTGCATTGTTCAAAGTGAACATGATCAACACTTTCTCTCCTAAGGTCACAACATTCTCAGCCTTTGCAACGAAAGATATTTCGGCTGCAATGGCAGACAAGCATGTGCTTAGTAAAAATATGAATGTAAGGGCTATTGCCTTTAATGTCTTCATTATCTTGTAATTTGTTATAGTCAATAATTATTACCACTCCTTTTCTACTCGCTGACGCTTGGCGTTTTTCATTTGCTGGCGTTGCTGCTTCTCTTGATTGTCCTTTTCATCCTGTTCAAGAGCCTCTAGCAACTGTTGAGCTTGATTTTTGTCCATTTTGCTCTCTGCATTGCGTGCGTCGGGATCACCTTGTTTATTCTCCTCTTCTTTGCCTTCTTGAGGTTTCTGGTCCTGATTCTGTTGCTGCTGCTGTTGGTTCTGCTTCTGCTGTTTTTGTTGTTGTTCCTGTTGCTTCTGCAGTTTTTGGGCGTATATCAAGTTGTATCTTGTCTCATCATCGTTTGGATTGAGCTTTAGACTCTCCTTGTAGGCTTTGATTGCCTCTGCCGCATTAGGATTTTCTTCCTCCATGTATGAATTGCCTATGTTGTGCCATGCGGCGGCATTATCTTTTTTTGAATTGTCAACTTTGATAGACGCCTTGTAGTAATCTCTGGCTTCGCTGTATTTTTTATTGCGAAACAAGGCATTTCCCAAGTTATAGTTGGTTTGTGAGTTTTGGGAGTTTTGTCTGAGTGATTCGCGGAAAAGCGTGTCGGCCTTGACATAGTCTCCCTCTTGATATTTCTCGTTACCTTCCCTAAGGAGATCCATGTCATCTGCAGCCGTTGCAACGGAGGTGCATGACACCATAGAGAGAAGCATATATATAAATTTTTTGCTCATCATAGTTAATTGAATAGTTTCAACTTTGAAAAAAACTTGTTTTTCTTTTCTCTGATTGCAATATCTATCAACAACAGAATTAACGCAATAATTGCAAATATTTGGAACTGTTCGTCGTAGTCTGTCATCACGTCACTTTCCTTTTCGCCAGTTGAAGCTTTGTTCAGTTCCTCCTGTATGCTTTTCAATGCGTTGTTTGACATGTTTGCGTGAACGTACAGTCCATTTCCGGCTTCGGCTATCTGCTGGCACATCTGTTCGTTAAGTTTTGTCATGACAACTTGGCCGCTTTTGTCCTTCATGAAGCTTCCGTTGCCATTGGGAATTGGTGAACCGTCCAGATTTCCTATTCCAATAACATTTACCTGAATGCCTTGCTCTGCAGCCTTCTTCGCTTCTGCTACAGCGTCATCCTCATGGTTTTCTCCATCAGTAATGATGATTATAGACCTGCCGATATTTTCCTTAGAACTGAAAGAACGGACTGCAAGCCTGATTGCGCTACCGATGGCTGTGCCTTGTGTAGGCATCATGTCTGTAGTTACGTTAGAGGCGTACATTTTTGCTGCACCGTAGTCGCTTGTGATTGGAAGCTGCGTGAACGATTGGCCGGCAAACACTATAAGTCCCATCTTGTCGTTCTCCATTCCATCAACAAATTTATAAATCATTTGCTTGCTGCGTTCTAGTCGGTTAGGCTGAATGTCCTCTGCAAGCATTGAGTTCGATACGTCCATCGCAATCATAACTTCAACGCCTTGATGTTTTACCTTTTCAACCCTAGTTCCGAACTGTGGACGAGCTATGATGATTACACCGCAGATAAACGCCAGCACAAGAAGACTGAATTTCACGTAGTATCTTCCTGTTGTATATCCTGGCATAAACTGTCTTAAAATTTCAATATTACCAAACTTCTTCAAGTTGGCATTGCGCTTGTACATTGCATAAGCAAATATGCCTATAACTATTAGTAGTACAAACATTAAGTTAAGATATCCAGAATTTGCAAATCTAAACATATCTCCAAGTATTAAGGATTGTGTCTGACTAATAAGTATCTGACTAAAGTCTCAAGAAGAAGCAGACCTAGGAACAAAAGAGCAAAGGGTAGGAATTCCTCGTTCTTAGTTGTGTACTCCTGCACATCAATCTTTGTTTTTTCCATCTGGTCTATCTCCTCGTATATCTTCTTCAAACTCTCGTTGTTAGTTGCGCGGAAATACTTTCCACCGGTATTGTTAGCGATTGTTTTAAGCAGATCTTCATCAATTTCAACTTCCATCATTACACGCTGAACGCCAAATGCAGTCTGGACAGGGTAGGGAGCAGAACCTTTTGTGCCGACACCAATAGTGTAAACTCTGATGTCATAAGTCTTGGCTAGTTCTCCTGCCATTTCGGGGTCAATTTCTCCGGTATTGTTTGTGCCATCAGTAAGCAGTATGATAACCTTTGATGCTGCCTGACTGTCTTTAAGTCTGTTTACTGCACTGGCAAGTCCCATACCGATGGCTGTACCATTTGCGTCTATCATATTCTCGTTCACCATAGAGAACACGCTTGTAAGCGCAGCCTTGTCAGTAGTCAAAGGACATTGAGTGAAGCTGTTTCCTGCGAACACAACAAGTCCGATATTATCGTTTGGACGGCCATTTATGAAGTCAATACCAACTGCTTTGGCTGCTTCAAGTCTGTTTGGCTTCAAATCCTCAGAAAGCATACTTCCAGAGATGTCCAGAGACATCATGATGTCAATACCTTCGATATTTTGGTCTGCTTTCGACTCTGAACTTTGTGGGCGTGCCATTACAAATATCAAAGCGGAGATGGCTAGCATTCGAATAGCAAAAGGCAGGTGCACAAGATAACATCTCAAACCTCTGCTTTTCCCCTTGAAAGGAGTAATAGTAGAAATTTGGAGGTTAGCTGTGTATTTGTTCCTCTTCCAAATATACCAACCTATGATTGGTATAAGTAATAGAAGAAGATAGAAATATTGAGGTGACTCGTATGTTATCATTTTTCTTCTATTATTTAGTTAGTTGGAGCATTAGATTCCTTTAAATTCTGCTCATTAGTTTCCTCGACTTTAGATTTGTCGGGTTCATCTGCGACGGGTTCCTCCTTTACCTTGATTGTGTTCTGTACTATATAAAATGCCTTTACCAAGCACATTTCACAATCAGGGATAGTGGATCCAGCCTTAGCGAATTTTGCCAAATCTGCCTTGTCGAGTATTGTTCTTAGTTCGTTTGCGACAAACGAAGCCTCTTTGTTGTTTAATATCGCATGAAGTATCTGTCCAGAAGTCATTTCGTGTGCGGCAATTCCGAATCTTTCGCAGAAATATGTACGGAGGACATCGGTAAGCTCTGTGTAATATATTTTTGCTCCATTTTCAACCTCTCTATATACTCTTTCGTTCTTTATTTTCTCTAGAGCTCTTAGAGCAACTTCGTGAGGTTCCAGGATTTCTTCGACCAGAAGTGGCATGTTCACAGGTTCTTCCTTCTTGAAGTACTTGTTATATAGCACTTTACCATACTTCCACAACAGCCATATTGCTCCTGCAATCAATATCAAGATTGCAAGAATCTTAACTAGTTTCATCCAGTTGAAAGGTAGCTTTCGAATATCCTTGATGTCGTAGATTTTTACCTCTCCTTCCTTTACCTCAACTTGCTGCAATACCTTTACTTCAAGTTCGATGTCATTGCTGGCAAGTGTTTCCGCTGCAATTTCATCCACGAATTTGATTGCTGGTATTACATGTGAACCTGAATCGAAAGATGTTATTATTACATCTTGACTTATTCTGATGTACATTCCTTCTTGAGCAGTGTCTGGAGGAAGAATATCAACTATTTCTATTGTCTTGAGCGAGTCCAATTCTTCATGAAGGAACACATAGTTTTTGTCCTTGGATTGCTGAAGTTCCAAATGAATGGCTGTGTGTCTGCCTAGTTCAATATATGAAGAGTCTATAGCAGCAGTTAGTTTCTGTGCTATAGACAAGTTTACCGACAATAATGTAATTAGTATGTATGAAAATAATCTTTTTAACATCACAGTTTGATTAAGCTCTCTTTTTGAATAATTTCATTAAAGACTTAACATAGTCATCAGTAGTTGACACTTCAATATAGTCGAGACCACATTTAGAGAATGTCTGTTCTCTATTTTCCCGTTGGTTCCTTACATAGTCGTCATACGCCTTGCGTGTGTTTTTGTCGGATGTGTCAATCCACATATCCTCATCAGTTTCGGCATCTTTTACCTTCATCAATCCCACATTCGGCAGCTCGGTTTCCCTTGGATCATATATGTTAAGCGCTGCTATGTCGTGCTTTTTGCCTGCAATTAGCAGCTCCTTTGAATAATCCTTTTCGTCAATGAAGTCCGAGATAATAAACGCAGAGCACCTCTTCTTTTGCATGTTCGTAAAGTAACGCAGAGCAAAGCCGATATCAGTCTTTCTGCTTTCCGGTTCAAAGCTTAGCAACTCTCGTATTATAAAAAGGATGTGCTTCTTACCTTTCTGTGGTGGAATGTACTTCTCTATTTTGTCAGAAAATAGTATTACTCCAATCTTGTCGTTGTTGGTAGTTGCAGAGAACGCAAGAGTAGCGGCAACTTCTGTCAGGTACTCTCTTTTTGTTTGGGTAGCTGTACCGAAGTCGTCACTTCCAGACACGTCAACCAATAGCATAACTGTTAGTTCTCGCTCCTCCTCGAAAACCTTAATGAATGGTTTCGAGTAGCGGGCTGTTACATTCCAGTCGATACTGCGTACGTCATCACCTGCTTGATACTCGCGTACTTCGGCAAATGTCATACCTCGACCTTTGAACGCTGTATGGTATTCTCCGGCGAAGATATTATTTGACAATCCTCGTGTCTTTATTTCTATTTGACGAACTTTTTTTAGAAGTTCGTTTGCCTCGTTGACATTCTTATTTTCCATTTTCTATCCCTTATTAAATAGTAAGTTGGTAAATGAACACCAAGGTATTACCTATTAAGGCACATCAACGGCGTTTATAATCTCTGTTACGATATCGTCTGTTGTCATGTTATTTGCTTCTGCCTCGTAAGTCAAGCCGATACGGTGTCTTAGGATATCATGTGCGATTGCGCGTACATCCTCTGGAACAACGTATCCCTTTCGATTGACGAAAGCATAAGCTCTTGCGGCCTTTGCCAATGAAATAGAGGCACGCGGAGAAGCACCGAAGGAAATCATGTCCTTCAAGTGGGCCAACTTGTACTGCTGAGGGAAACGTGTAGCGAACACGATGTCAGCAATATAGTTCTGAATCTTCTCGTCAATATATACATCGTTTACAACCGAACGAGCGGCTATGATGTCTTCTGGCTTCAATACAGGAATAACCTGCTTCTGCTCTCTCTTCAATTGAGCCTGTATAATGCGAACCTCCTCTTCCTTCTTAGGGTATGTAATGATAACCTTGAACATGAAACGGTCCATCTGTGCCTCTGGTAGAGGGTATGTACCTTCCTGTTCTACAGGGTTTTGTGTAGCCATTACAAGGAACGGAGAAGGTAGTGTAAATGTTGTTTCTCCGATAGTTACTTGGCGCTCCTGCATTCCCTCAAGCAATGCACTCTGTACCTTGGCTGGAGCACGGTTTATCTCATCTGCCAAGACGAAGTTGGCGAAAATAGGACCTTTCTTGATTGTGAACTCCTCACTTTTCTGGCTGTAGATCTGAGTACCTAGAACGTCAGCTGGCAACAGGTCGGGAGTAAACTGGATTCTGCTGTATTTTGCGGAAATTAGTTTTGCTAGGGTAGTGATAGATGCTGTTTTAGCCAAACCTGGTACACCCTCAAGCAAGACATGTCCGTCAGCCAATAGAGCAACAATCAAGATCTTCTTTAGATGCTCTTGACCCTCTATTATGGAATTCATACCAGTTATCAAATTGTCCACGAAAGCGCTTTGCTTCTCAATTCTTTCGTTAAGACCAGTAAAATCAATAATATCACTCATAATTTCTATTTTTACATACTTTATTTGGAATGCAAACTTATTTAATTCGCGTCAAAAAAACAACCTTTGATTGTTAAAAAGTGTTAATTTTTGATAAAATGTGCCTTAATTTCACGAGCCAGGTTGATGCTCTCCTCAGAATCCGGATTTACCAGCGATGAACTTAAAGCAGGAATCAAAATCTTTGTTCCAGGTCTTACGTTGTTTGGATTTTTGATTTTGTCGTAGTTGTACAAGTACAGATAAACCCAGAAGTCTTTCTGTCCATAGTTGCGCAAAGAAACGAGAGTTAGTCTGTCTCCCTTGCCGATTTCCTCCTCATTCTCGCTATCTGAACCAAGATCTACGGAAGGATGGTTCGCCTTCATATATTTCACGAAGTCCTCGCGGAAATGTATCTTCTTGTTCTCTATGTAAGGTTTTTGTGCAGTCTCGTTATCTTCTGCAGCAGGGGTAGCAGTTTTAGCTGCAGCTTCTTCTGTAATATCCTTGATCAAGGAATCCTTGATAGCACTGGCTACGGTGTCTTCCTTAATGGTTGTCTGTGCTGTATCAGCAGGAACAACTGTTGTCGCCTCTGTCTTGGCAGGTTCAGTTCCACCATTGATTTTAGCTCTTATCTTGTTGACAATGTTAGGGTCTGACATCCAAAGAATAGCGGCAAAAATACCTATGAATGCAACAATAATTACAAGAGCGAATCCAAGTTTTTTGCTGTTGCTTTTTGAACTTTCAGCTGGCTTGTCCTCAACAATAGGGCTAGTAGGCAGAGGAGCCGCATCCTCTACAGCTTCAACTTCATTCTTTTGTTCCTGTTCTGCAGCTGTTTCCGTTCTTACTTCTTCAAGTTTCTCTTCTTCCTCTTTGGTTTCTTCCTCCTGAGTTGAGTCGCTTACGTTTTCGTCGGAATGTGTTGCCTCCTCTGTTGCAGGAACAGTATCTTCAGTTGCCTGCTCTTCGTCTTTTGGGGCATCTTCGACGGCAGAGACGTTGTTTTCGGAAATACTGTTTATTTTCTCTATTGCCTCCGCTATTTTTTCGGAAGCTCTTTGGATTCCAGTTGGAAGGGTTGGGTCAACTGCTGTTTGAACTTTGTGTTCTGTAGTAATTTCTTCTGTTGCTTCCTTTGTCTCCTCTGCGATAATGTCATTTTCCAAGTCTTCCTTCTCCTCTGGGTCAACTGGACCGTTTGGCGAAAGAGTAGTCACCTCTAGGTGTGAGTATGGCTTGTTAATCACTGCGGCTAGAGTGGAATCCGGAGTATATGAAATCTTTGCGTGAGAAGGGATGATTACAGCCTCTCCTGTTTTGATGTTTACACTCTTTCGAGGCTCAACCATAACAAGTTTGAATGTTCCAAGTCCCTTGACCTTTACAACTTTGTCTTTGTATAGGGCATCGGAAATTTCTGCAAAAAGAAGTCGAAGGAAATTTTCCCAATCACTTTTTTTGCTCATCAGTTTGCTGTTGACCGAAAGAATATCGGCTAGTTCGGTAAGTGTTATCTTGTTACTCATTCTTCGTCGATGTTATTTCTAAAACGGTCTTTAAGTGTGTCGCTTGCCTTGAAGGCTACAGCAAGTTTTGGAGGAGTTATCACTCTTTCCTTTGTTGTAGGATTGAATGTTATCTTCTCTAGTTTTTTTCTAACTTCGAAAGTGCCGAAATTAGAAATCATAATCGTGTCGTTCTTCTCAAGTACCTGGGTTATTGACTGGTTGAAATCGTTAATCAGTTCTGATACCTGGTCGGAAGTCATGTTCGTCTTTTTGGCAAGTGCCGCCAATAATTCTTTGTTGTTCATAAGCAAAGATTTTGTCTTAGTTGGCAGAAACTTCAGTCCATAGGCTTGTGTCAAACTTAGGGTTTTTGAAGTCGGCCATTATTTCGCAGTTTTTGAAATCCCCTGTAGTGAGATTCTTCAGAGCTGTCAATAGTTCCTTTTCGTTTTTGCCGTTGTAAAGTTTCGACAGGTCGCAGTTTATAACACCGCACAGAGATTTGTCGCTAACCTTGACATTCTCCAGTGTGTTTTCGATTGCGATATTATTGACGTTGAATCTGAACTTTGCACTGTTAAGTCCCTCTATTACTTGAGAAGAATTCATCGTTACCTCTATGCTCACAGGCAGAGTTCCGTTTTTAAGCCTGTTTGTAAGCATTGCCTCCTGGATGTCTGAATAGTTAAGCATTTCGCTGTCCATATTCAACACCTTGATGTCGCACAAAGAGCCAAGCCTCCACTCGCGTGGAGCTATTTCCTCCTTGATTTCTGTGTTTGAGAATAGGTTCCCAACATAGAAAACAGTTGCGAACAACACCAATATAAAGGGTAGTGTAAGTGATATTTTTCTCATTTCCTCTAGTATTAGTTATACTTCAAGAGCACCGACAATCTCCTTAACCGATTTGAAGTTGTGGCGGTCAAGGTATTCGTTTATTCCCTCGATGACCTTTACAGTTGTTGAAGGGTCAATAAAGTTTGCTGTTCCTATTTCGATTGCGTCAGCGCCGGCAAGCATGAACTCGACAGCGTCTGTTGCATTCATGATTCCGCCAAGTCCGATAACAGGAATCTTCACAGCCTTCTTGACCTGCCAAACGCACCTCAATGCGACCGGCTTTACGCAAGGTCCGCTCAAACCGCCTGTAACCATGCTTAGCAAAGGCTTTCTCTTTTCTGCGTCAATGGCCATACCCATTAGCGTGTTGATTAGGGAAACAGAGTCCGCTCCCGAAGCCTCAACAGCCTTGGCTATGTCTGAAATGCTTGTCACGTTAGGGGACAACTTTACAATCAAAGTCTTGTTGTACGCCTTTCTCACTGCAGAAACAACTTGTGAGGCGCCTTCTGTTGTAGTTCCGAATGCCATGCCTCCGTGCTTGACGTTAGGGCATGATATGTTTAGTTCGATGGCCTTCACGCCGTCCAACGAGTCTAGTATTTCCGCTGCCTTGGCGTAGTCCTCTACAGTTGAGCCGGACAGATTGACAATTAGGTTTGAGTCGATGTCCTTGATTCTTGGGTAGATGTTATCTACAAGGTACTGCACACCTTTGTTCTGAAGCCCGACGCAGTTCAACATTCCACTTGGAGTCTCTGCCATACGTGGATATGGATTTCCCTCGCGAGGATTCAAGGTTGTGCCCTTGATGATGTAGCCGCCAAGCTTGTTCAAGTCAATGAAGTCAGCGAATTCCTCGCCATAACCGAAAGTTCCAGAAGCGGTAAGTACTGGATTCTTTAGCTCAAGCGCACCTATATTTGTTCTTAAATCTGCCATGGCAATTCATTTATGTTAAACACTGGACCTTCTGTACAAACGCATCTGTTGTGGCCGTTCTTGTCTTCAGTCACGCAGCATAGACAGGCGCCTAGACCGCAGGCCATCTTGTTCTCTAGTGAAACGTAGCACTCGGTATTCTTTTCTGTTGCAACTTTGGCTACAGCCTTCATCATCGGTGTTGGACCGCACACGTATATCTTGCTGAACTTTTTGTTGTTCCAAATGCTGTGGTTAGTCACGAATCCCTTTTCTCCAAGGCTGCCGTCTTCTGTTGTCAGCAGAACATCGCCATACTTCTTGAATTCGTCCATCATCATGACTCCCTTGGCATTGCGGCTTCCAAGAAGGTAAGTCACCTTGTGTCCTTTGTCCTTTAGAACTTTGCCAAGGTATAGAAGCGGAGCAATTCCCACGCCACCGCCAACAAGAAGGCACTCTTCAGTGCTGTTCGAGATTGGGAAGCCGTTTCCAAGAGGCATCATCACGTTAACCTTTTCACCGACTTTCAGCTCGCTTATGTGCTTTGTTCCGTCACCTACTACGGCAACAAGAAGCCACAAGTCATTCTCCTTGTAGTCAACAAAGTTTATAGAGATTGGGCGACGAAGGAAAGTCTTCTGAGAGTTCTCGACCTTTACCTCTACGAACTGACCTGCCACTACTTCCGGCATTGAGTTTGCTTCGTCGTGCAGCTTTAGCAGTATATGTACCTCTGAAAGCCATTCTATGCTTTTTACTGTGAGGCCTTTTAGTTGTTTCTTCATATTCTTGTGTTGTACTTTATATATAGTATGCCGGTGGATGGCTACAGCCTTGCGTCAACAAGCTTTCTGTCAACCACGCCCTTCACGTCGTAAATCAAGGCTCCATCCCTTTTGTATTGCTCGAAAGGGAAGTCCCTGAAACATTTGTGGGCTACGGCAAGTATTATTATGTCGTATTTCTTGTTTTTGTCGTACTCCTGCTTGACCTTGACGCCTGGGAAGTCCTTGGCAATGGCCGTTTGGTCGGCTATCGGGTCAAAGATGTCCACGTCAAGCCTGAAGTCCCTTAGCTCGCTATATATGTCAACAACCTTTGTTCCCCTGACATCCGGACAGTTCTCCTTGAACGTGTAGCCAAGAATGAGCGCCTTTGCGCTGTTCGTGTCCCTGCCTTCTCGAAGCAGAAGCTTGAGGACTTTGTCGGCGATGAACCTTGCTATCGAGTTGTTGACTCTTCTTCCGCTTAGAATGACTTCCGAATGATAGCCCACACTGCTTGCCTTGTGCATCAAATAGTACGGGTCAACGCCTATGCAGTGGCCTCCCACCAGACCTGGGCGGAAGTTCAGGAAGTTCCACTTTGTGCTTGCCGCTTCAAGTACGTCGCCGGTGTCGATTCCAAGGCGGTCAAAAATCAGGGCAAGCTCGTTCACAAATGAAATGTTCACGTCTCGCTGTGCGTTCTCTACAGCCTTTGCTGCTTCAGCCACCTTGATCGATGGCGCTTTGTATGTTCCGGCCTCGATGATGCTTGAATAGAGGTTGTCAATATGTTCAGCGGCTTCCGGTGTGCAGCCTGAAGTTATTTTCTTAATCTTTGTCAGTGTGTTCTGTTTGTCACCAGGGTTTATTCTCTCTGGGGAATAGCCTGTGAAGAAGTCCACGCAGTGCTTCAGACCGGACGCCTTTTCAAGAATTGGTACGCACTCCTCCTCGGTACAGCCCGGGTAGGTCGTCGATTCGTAAACCACATAGTCGCCTCTCTTTAGCACGCTGCCAATAGTTCTGGTTGCGCTCTGGAGATATGTCAGGTCGGGGTTGTTGAACCTGTCAATCGGTGTTGGAACCGTCACAATGTAGTGGTTGCAGTTCTTCAAGTCGTCAATCCTGCATGAAAGCACGAGGTTCTTCCTCTGCATTTCGGCAAGTTTCTCAGCGTCGGCTTCCAAAGTGTGGTCGTTGCCTTTCTTCAGCTCGTTTACCCTTGCTTCGCTGACATCAAATCCTACGACTTGATATTTCTCGGCATAGGCCAAAGCAAGCGGCAGACCGACATAGCCGAGCCCGATTACTGCTATTTTTTCTTTCTTACACTCCATCCAAAACCTCCTAATTTTTCCCCCGTAGAGAAGTATTCTCCGTGAATGTACGAAATCAAGTCAGCGTCGGCAAGGTTGAATTTGCCGGTCTTCTCGTCGATGTACTTTTCGTCTGCAAGTACGTTCACAACGTCAGCCAGGAACATGTCGTGGCTTCCGAGCTTGATTATTTCACGCACCTTGCACTCGATTGACAGTGGGGACTCGGCCACATAGACGCTGTCTATGACTTCGGTCTTGCCCTTTGTCAGATTCATTTCCTTGAACTTGTCGAAGTCCCTGCCGCTTTTCACGCCGCACCAGTCAGTCTGTTTTGCGATTTGTCTGTGCGTCAGGTTTATGACAAATTCCCTGTTCCTTTCGATTATGCCATAGCTGTGACGCTCTGGGCGAATTGAAACGTAGCACATCGGCGGGTTTGTGCAGACTGTTCCCACCCAGCTCGCCGTAAAGACGTTGTGTTCGCTTTCGTCTTTGCCGCAAGATATGAGTGCCGCCGGAACGGGGTAGAGCATATTTCCAGGTTTGAATGTCTGCCGCATCCTTATATTAATAATGAATAGTTAATAGTTAATAATTGCCAATTCTATAATTGTGCATTGCTATTATTCGATTATTAGATTTTCCACGTTGATAGCTCGTTCGCAGTAGTGGCAGACGTATGTGTTTGCAACGGCGGCCTGCCTGAACTTAGTCTTCATAGGCTCGTGGTTTGTTATGCACTTAGGGTTGATGCACTTCACAACATCGACAACTTCCCTAGGGTAAGTCAGAATCATTTTCTCGGCGACTTCGTAGTCACGGATGATGTTGATCTTGGCTGTCGGTGCGATTAGCGCAACCTTGTTGACCTCCTGCTGTTCAAGGAACTTGTCGGAAATCTTGATTATAGCCTTCTTTCCGAGCTTGCTGCTGTCAAGGTTGTAGCCGAAAGTGATCTGTGAGTTCAGGTTCTCTAGCTTGAGAATAGAGATCACCTTGAAAAGTTTGTCAGAAGGGATGTGGTCAATCACAGTTCCGTTCTTTAGTGCCGCAACCTTCAATTCTTTGCCTAATGCTTTTTCCATCTTCATTCCCTCCTAAAATTATATAAGACCAAGTACATCGCAGATGACCGCCTGTCGTGCGTACATTCCGTTCTTTGCCTGCTGGAAGTAGTACGCCTTCTCGTTGTCGTCAACGTCGTTGTCAATCTCGCCCACACGAGGAAGCGGATGAAGCACACGAAGGTTCTCTTTAGTGTTCTCGAGCATCTTGTTGCGAAGTGTATAGACGTTCTTTACTTTCTCGTACTCAAACAAGTCAGAGAATCTCTCCTTCTGCACGCGAGTCATGTAAAGTATGTCTGAATCCTTGATTGCCTCTTCTGTCAACTCCCTCTGCTCTGTGAATGGGATTCCCTTTTCCTTGCAGAATACTTTGTACTGCTCGGGCATTTCAAGTTCGCGAGGTGCGATGAAGTTGAAAGTAGGGTTGAAGTGAGAAAGAGCCATGCAAAGGCTATGCACTGTTCTGCCGTACTTCAAGTCGCCCACGAACGAAGTCTTGATTCCGTCAAGGTGTCCCTGAGTCTTCAATATTGAGTACAAGTCCAGCATTGTCTGGGTTGGGTGCTGGTTTGCGCCGTCTCCTGCGTTGATGATTGGCACGTCTGTAACTTCGGAAGCATAGCGGGCCGCGCCCTCTATATGGTGCCTCATGACAATTACGTCGGCATAGTTGCTCACCATCTTGATTGTGTCCTTCAAGGTCTCGCCCTTTGAAGTCGATGACGTTGCAGCGTCGCTGAATCCAATAACCCTTGCGCCAAGACGGTTGGCTGCAGTTTCAAAACTCAAACGAGTGCGAGTGGAAGGCTCAAAGAAAAGTGTAGCAACCACTTTGCCCTCCAATATGCGCTGGTTAGGACATGCTTCGAAGCCCTTTGCAGCCTCAAGTATGTGAAGTATTTCCTCTTTACTGTAGTCAGTAATAGAGACTAAACTCTTACCCTTCATTTTTTTATCACTTTTTATTTCAATCTGCAAAGATATAAAAAAAATGTCAATCGGTTCGTCAGGGTGAAATTTTTTCGCATTTCATCGTGTTTTTTGTTTTAGTACGTTATGTTATTATCGTGTTATTTCTATCAAATGCTATCTTTTTGCCTTTCCACATACGTAAAATCGATGAAAAGACTTATGTTAAGCCTTTCCACTTATCTGAAATCGATTAACAGAGTTCTATTAAGCCTTTCCACATACGTAAAATCGATAAAAAGACTTATGTTAAGCCTTTCCACTTATCTGAAATCGATTAACGGGGTTCTATTAAGCCTTTCCATTTAAGGGAAATCGATTAGCAGAGTTCTGTCAAGCCTTTTTCGTTATCATAATTCGTTGAAAAGAGTTCTGATATTCGATTTTAACGAAAAAATATGCTTTTGTTTGCTAGGTTTCAAAAATGTGGTACTTTTGCGTGCAAATTTTACTATTAATTAACTAATTACAGTACAATGAGGAAATTATTACTTTTTATGTTGTTGCTGTTCGGCTTGTTGTTCACATCATGTAGCGCAACAGTAAAAGACAAAGAGTCGTTTTTGAAATTCACAATCAATGCAACTAATGGAGTTGAAGTAAGTGGTTTCAAAGACTATATGAATGACACACGCATTTACAAAGAAAAGTTCATAAGTATTGAAATACCTGATGCGGTAATTATTGGCGGGAGAACATACAAGGTTGTTTCAATAGATAAGTTTGCATTCGCTTTTTGCACAAGCCTAACAAGCATCGAAATCCCTAACTCGGTAACGGAAATCGGAAAGACTGCATTCGGGGATTGCACAAGCCTAACAAGCATCGAAATCCCCAACTCGGTAACTACAATCGGAGAGTATGCATTCAGCGGTTGCACAAGTCTGACAAGCATCGAAATCCCTAACTCGGTAACGGAAATCGGAGTGAGTGCATTCGATGGTTGCACAAGCCTCACAAGCATCGAAATCCCTAACTCGGTAACGGAAATCGGAAAGACTGCATTCGGGGATTGCACAAGCCTAACAAGCATCGAAATCCCCAACTCGGTAACTACAATCGGAGAGTGGGCATTCAGCGGTTGCACAAGCCTAACAAGCATCGAAATCCCCAACTCGGTAACTACAATCGGAGATGATGCATTCGGTGGTTGCACAAGCCTAACAAGCATAGAAATCCCTAACTCGGTAACTACAATCAGAAGTGCTGCATTCGGTGGTTGCACAAGCCTAACAAGCATCGTAATCCCCAACTCGGTAACTGCAATCGGAGATGATGCATTCGATGGTTGCACAAGCCTGACAAGCATCGTAATCCCTAACTCGGTAACTGAAATCGGAAGGTATGCATTCGATGGTTGCACAAGCCTAAAGACAGCACGTGTGCCAGTAAGTTTGAAAGGAAAGGTTGAGGATGCATTCCCATCAACTTGCGAAATTGAGTGGTACTAAACAATGCATAATTCACAATTAAAAGGGCGGCTTCGGTCGCCTTTTTTTGTACCCCATAATACATTATAAAACGAAGTTCGACGTAGATCAATTGCAAAATTTTGTCGTTTTGTGGAAACTTTTGTAAGTTTGCAGTCGATAACAATAAATTGCGTACTATGAGGAAAACACTTTTACTTTTTATGCTTTCGCTTCCGTTTGTTGTGACTTCGTGCTTTGACGATGAGGACGAATTAGAGAACTACTGTTACAAAATAGAGGTATGGAATTCATTAAATGACCGCTATTACATCTGTGACAACTGCGGAAAGGAAACGACTGAAAAGGCTGAAAAGTGTTCGGCTTGCCACTGCTACTTTAACGGAATAACTGTTAAGAAAATTATAGATCTTAAGTAATGTATAATTGACTTATGTCGATAAACTATTAACTGACAATTTGTCGTGATTATGACAAAAAGTCAAGTGGTTCTGTGGGCGACTTGTGAATTTATCCTTTGGCATACATTTTGATGTAGTAGTATAGACAAAAGTCTTTAAACTGAAAATAAAGGAATATGAGCGATAAATTCAACAACCAAGAGCCTGAAATGGAATTTGTGCCTATTGTGGCTGATTGCGAACCAAGAAATACAGACGATATAGAAAAGGAACAGAGCCAGGTCTTGGCTTTGGCATTAAGAAACATGGTTTTGTTTCCGGGCGTAGTTCTGCCTGTCGGTTTGGGACGAAGGAAAAGTCTGCTCGCGGCAAAGCGTGCCTATAAAAACAAAACCCATATAGCTGTATTCACACAAAAGCGTCAGAGCGAAAACAACCCACAGTTCGACGACCTTTATACCGAAGGGTGCCTGGCACAAGTCGTAAAGCTTGTCGATACGCCGGACGGAAATACTACGGCAATACTTCAGGGTGTGATAAAGATTGACCTCGACGCCATTGACACAGAGTCCGATGTGCTGTTGGCTGATTTCCACACCACTGACGATGTGTTGCCGGACGCAAAGCTTGAAAAGTCATTCTCTTCGTTGCTAGACCTTATCAAGGAAACAGCTTCGGAAGTGATAAAGAATGCCGGAACTCTGCCACCAGAGGTTATGTTTGCAGTGCAGAACATAGAGTCCCGTTCGTCAATAGTGAACTTCATCTGCGCAAACTTCCCGTTCTCTGTGCAGGAGAAAATCACAATGCTCAAGGAAGACAAACTGCTTAACAGAGGAATGCGCCTGCTAACTCTGCTAACAAGGCAGAAGGAACTTTCCGAAATAAGGCTCGACATCAAGAAGAAGGCTGAAAGAGGCATCGACAAGCAGCAGAAGGAGTACTTCCTTCAGCAGCAGATGCGTGCTATCCGCGAGGAACTTGGCGACGGCCGTGACGAAGACAGCGAGATTGACGAGCTTCAGAGAAAGGGCAGGGAGAAGAAGTGGAGCAAGAAGATGCGCGAATACTTCGAGAAGGAGATCTCGAAGCTAACACGCTATCCTTCAAACACACTTGACTATTCCGCACAGATGACTTATTTGGAAACTCTTGTCTCTTTGCCGTGGGAGGAGTATTCCAAGGACAGCCTTGCAATCAAGGGAGCGCAGAAGGTTCTTGACGCCGACCATTACGGAATGGAGGACATAAAGGAAAGAATAATCGAACACCTCGCAATATTGAAGCTGAAAGGTGACATGAAAAGCCAGATTATCTGTCTTTACGGCCCTCCGGGAGTTGGAAAGACTTCACTTTGCAAGAGTATAGCAACAGCTCTTGGCAGAAACTATGTTCGTGTCGCTTTGGGCGGAATCCACGATGAAAGCGAGATTCGCGGCCACAGAAGAACATACGTCGGCGCTATGCCAGGACGAATTATCAAGGCGTTGAAAAGCGCAGGAACTTCAAATCCGGTCTTTGTGCTTGACGAGATTGACAAGGTTAGCCACGAGAACGGTTTTCACGGAAGCCCTGAAAGTGCGCTTCTAGAGGTACTTGACCCAGAGCAGAACAAGAACTTCCACGACAACTACCTTGACGTGGACTATGACCTCTCGAAGGTTATGTTCATTGCTACGGCTAACGATATATCGACAATTCCTGCCCCTTTGAAGGACCGAATGGAATTCATCAACATTACAGGATATTCGGTTGAGGAGAAGATTGAGATTGCTTCACGCCACATTGTGCCTAAACTTCTTGACGAGCTTTGTCTGAAGGATAAGGGTGTGTCGTTTGAGAAAGATGCAATCAAGAAGATAATAGAAGGTTATACTCGTGAAAGTGGTGTACGTGGACTTGAAAAGACTATCAACAAGGTCCTTCGTAAACTTGCCAAGAAAATAGTCCTAAAGGAAGAGTACAGCGCTTTGATTACCGAAGCTGACGTCAAGGAATACTTGGGTGAGAAAGAGATTCTTCACGAAATATACGAAGGAAACGAGGAGGTTGGCGTTGTTACAGGACTTGCATGGACTGCCGTAGGTGGCGAGATTTTGTTCATAGAGACAAGTTTGACTCCTTCAAAAGCTCCTAAGCTAACACTTACAGGACAACTCGGGGACGTTATGAAGGAGAGTGCAACCATTGCGCTTGAGTATGTGAAGAAGCACTGCGACCTTCTAGGAGTGGAAAGCAAGGTGTTTGATGAGACTTCCGTTCACCTTCACGTTCCAGACGGCTCAACACCAAAGGATGGACCGAGCGCCGGAATAACTATGGCGACTGCACTTGCTTCGGCATTCTCTAACCGCAAGGTCAAGGCTAATTTGGCAATGACAGGAGAGATTACTCTTCGCGGCAAGGTTACTCCGGTAGGTGGAATCAAGGAGAAGATGTTGGCAGCCAAGCGTGCAGGCATCAAGGAAATCATACTTTCCAAGGACAACCAGAGGGATATTGACGAAATAAATAAGCTGAACGAGTCGTATCTGAAGGGTTTGACTTTCCATTACGTAGAGTATGTGAAGGAAGTGTTCGATATCGCACTAGTCTAGCTAATATTGGATAAAAAAAGTGTTTTGCGTGATTTTTCTTAAAAAAGCACTTTTTTTCTTGCATTATTATTTTTATTATACTAATTTTGCATTCCATTTTTAAAAATATTACAAAGTAATATGAGGCAGTTAAAAATTTCTCCTATTGTTACTAACCGTGACAACATTTCACTTAACAAGTATTTGCAGGACATTTCTCACGAGCCGTTGATCTCTCTAGAGGAAGAGGTAGAGTTGGCACAGAGAATCCGTCAGGGCGACAAGAGAGCTCAGGATAAGTTGGTTAAGGCGAATTTGCGTTTCGTGGTATCAGTAGCCAAGCAGTACCAGAATCAAGGTTTGGGACTTCCAGATTTGATTAATGAGGGTAATGTAGGCCTTATCAAGGCTGCAGAGAAATTTGACGAGACTCGTGGATTTAAGTTTATCAGCTACGCTGTTTGGTGGATTCGTCAGTCTATTCTTCAGGCTCTTGCAGAGCAGAGTAGAATTGTTCGTCTTCCTTTGAATCAGGTAGGTTCACTCAACAAAATCAACAAGGCTTATGCAGCTTTCGAGCAGAGAAACCAGCGCAAGCCATCTCCAGAGGAGCTAAGTGAGGAACTTGACATGCCTGTAGAGAAGATTACAGAGACATTAAAGGCTAGCGGTAGGCATACTTCTATTGATGCACCATTCGAGGAGGGTGAGGACAATACACTTCTTGACGTGCTTCAGAACAACGATTCTCCTATTGCCGACAAGTCACTAATGAACGAGTCGTTGTCCAAAGAGATTGACCGTGCCCTAAGCACTCTTTCTCCTAAAGAAAGCGAGATTGTTAAGATGTTCTTTGGTATCTCTACTCAAGAGATGACTCTTGAGGAGATTGGTGACAAGTTCGGTTTGACAAGAGAACGAGTTCGTCAGATTAAAGAAAAGGCAATCAGAAAATTGCGTTCAAGTTCCAAGAACTCTTTGCTAAAAGGTTACTTGGGTTAATGAAGTAAATACGATTAGAGGGATTCCAATGTGGAGTCCCTCTTTTTTTGTGTGTGTTTAGTAATACCAATGTGACTTTTTCAGGTAGGGTATAGCTATGAGGTCAAGCGTTATATATGATATATTACTGTCCGCTAAACATGAAAAGATACACCAATATAGTCCGCAATGCCAGTAAATATGGTGTCGCGGATTAGTTTTGACAATTATACACTTGTTGTCCTAAAGGAGGATTGTTAAGTCAGAACACACAAAACTTCCTCTCCATCATGAACTCAGTGAGCGAGCGTATGAAAAGACATCGCGTATATTATTCCCCAAATTTTGTTATTTTCTAAGTTATTATATCTTTTTGGTGGGAATTTATATGACAAAAATATAACTATAATTTTTTCTTTTAATTGTTAAAAAAGAATTATTGCTCCGAAAATTCTTTTATTCGTATTAGTATGCTTTATCGTCATAAGTTATCTAAGGTATTTTGCAGATTTACAATCTTCAAAAGGAAATTCCTCTTCTCCTAATTGTACTTTGCCTTCTTCATTATCAATAATAACATTTAGATTATTGCATCCACAGAAAGCACAATCATCTATAATTTCTACGCTGGAAGGAATAGTTATAGATTCTAAATTACTGCAGCTTCTAAATGCATCGGGACCAATGCTAGTAACGCTTTCTGGTATATTTATGTGTTTTAAATTGGTACAATCAATAAATGATTCTGATGCAATATTTTGAATGCCATTTGGTAATGTGACATTAGTCAGGTTAGAACAATAAGAAAAGGCATTTACTGAAATATTCTTAATACTATCGGGTAGAGTGATGTCTGTCAAGCTTTCGCAACCCATAAATGTATTCCACTCAATTTCTGTAATACTATTGGGTAAAATTATCCTCTTTAAGGATTTACAGTTTTGAAATGCGTAAGCTCCGATATGTTTAACACTGTTGGGTATTGTAATGTCAGTCAATTCTGTGCAATTTTCAAAAGCACTTTCTCCAATTTCAGTAATCCAATCAGGTATAGTTGCCTTTTTTAGACTTGAATTACGATAAGCAGAATTACTTATACGCGTAATTCTTTTTGGAAGATCTATGTCTGTAAAGTTAGTACATCCCCAAAAAGCACCACCCCAAAGTGTTGAAAAATTCTCTGGAATATTTATATGTTTTAAGTTCGGACAATTCCCGAATACACCAACACCGATGGATTTAATATTTTCTGGGATAATTATTTCTGTTAAGTTTGTACAACCACTGAATGCTTCGTCTCCAATTTTATCAATACTATCAGGAATTGTAAAAGTCTTAAATCCAGTGCAGTTCAAAAATGCTTTGGCTTCAATTGTTCTAATACTATTAGGTAAATTTATGTCCCTTAATCCATAGCAGTCATCAAACGATTCATATCCTATGCTCGTGACGCTTTCAGGGATATTTATGTCAATCAATCTTGTACATTTAGAGAATGCTCTATTCCAGATTTTTGTGATTCCGTATGGAAGTTGTACTTTTTTCAAATTTCTGCTGTACTGAAATGCCCATTCTCCTATTTTTATGTCGGGATTTGTTATTGTTATTTGTTCCAACTTGTGACATTCAGAAAATGCTATAGCTCCAATGTAAGTAACACTATGAGGAATAGCTATATTCGTTAGGTTGCTACAACTATTAAAGGCACCAAGTTTAATCTCAGTAACGCCTTCTGGTATAATTACAGTTTCTAATGATTTGCAACGGGCAAATGAAGCTGTATCAATATATGCTAATGTGTGAGGAATCTTAATGCTTGATAGTTTTTCACAATTATCAAAAGCATTTCTGCCAATTTTTGTGAGAGAATCTGGTAAATCTATGCTTTTCAACTTACTGCAAGAATAGAACGCACTCTTTCCTATGCTTGTAACACTATTTGGAATAGAGATACTTATTAGATTTGTACACTTATAAAATGCAGTGTCTTCAATCCTTGTAACTCTATATTTTTTACCGTCAATCTTCACAGTTTCGGGTATAGCTATAGAGTCAAGTGTTAAATATGATGAATTTGCAATAACTTCAACAGTATTTTTTGAGGTTATTTTGTACTTTAATTCAGCTGCTTGGGTGTTGTTCGCTGAGCATGAAGATACATAGAGTAACTCTACAAAAAAAAATATAATGTTTAATATCTTATTCATTATATTAACTTTTGAAGTTTGGGCAAAGATAACCGAATGTTTCCTAACTGGTTAGATAGAGAGCGTTAAATAATGTTAAAACTATAATCTTGGAGCTTTTATACCTTCTCCTATCATTAAGTTTTTATTTGTCTCTATTCTCAATTCATCATATAGATGAAGTTTTAGGAACGATTCCAGAATTTGATTTCCTCCCTCAACGATTACGCTTTGTATCTTTTGGTTGTAAAGTTCCGTCATAACCTCTTCAATGTCAAATTGTTGTTGACATGTGTTCATCTTTATAATCTTTACATTCTCGGGATAACCTGTGGCTTCCTTTGTTGTGAACAGTAGGGTAGGAGCTGATTTGTCGAACACTTTGTTCTCTTTAGGAACTCTCAATTCTCTGTCAAGAACTATTCTTGTAGGGTTCTTCCCATGCCAATATCTGACAGTAAGAGAGGGATTGTCAAGTATTGCGGTGTTAGAACCGACAAGTATTCCCATTTCTTCACTTCTCCAGCGATGAACGGTTCTACGAGTTTCCTCTGTACTTATCATTACTTGTTTACCATCTTTTCCAGCGATGAAACCGTCATTACTCTGTGCCCATTTCAGGATAATGTATGGTCTGTGCTTTGTGTGGAAAGTAAAGAAACGCTTGTTTATTTCGTAGCCTTCTTTCTCCAAGACACCTGTAACGACCTCTATTCCTGCATCACGAAGCATTTTTATTCCTCTGCCGCTAACTTCAGGAAAAGGATCAAAGTTCGAAATAACTACACGTTTGAACTGGCTTTCTACTAAGAGTTTAGCACATGGAGGCGTTTTCCCCCAATGACTGCATGGTTCAAGGCTAACATAAATAGTGCTGTCTTTCAAAAGGCTTTTGTCTTCAACCGAATTTACTGCGTTCACTTCGGCATGAGCTTCCCCATATTTGCGGTGATATCCTTCTCCTATTATTTTGTCATTATGCACAATCACAGCACCCACCATTGGGTTAGGGGCGACATTACCTAGTCCCTTCTTGGCAAGTTCGAAGCAACGCCTCATGTAAAACTCATCGTTCATGATTTCAATTTGTGTTAGTTGTGAAAAACAACGAAAGACGGAGCGTTTATATTTACCCCGTCTTTTATTGGTGTGATAGTCTTTTATTTCTTTTCAAGCAGTACCACATTCTCTACATGGTGAGTGTGAGGGAACATATCTACAGGTTGAACAGCCAAAACCTTGTACTTTTCGTCAAGCAGAGCAAGGTCTCGGGCTTGAGTTGCAGGATTGCATGAAACGTAAACTATTCTTTTGGGCTCTGCGTTTAGAATCACGTTCACAACATCCTGATGCATTCCGTCTCTTGGAGGGTCAGTAATGATGACATCTGGTCTTCCATGTTTCTCAATAAAAGAATCAGTAAGTATTTCCTTCATGTCACCGGCATAGAATTGAGTGTTGGTGATGTTGTTTGTCTCTGCATTCACCTTTGCGTCCTCGATAGCTTCCGGCACATACTCGATACCGATTACCTTCTTTGCCATTTTGGAAACGAAGCAGGCGATAGTTCCTGTTCCCGTATAAAGGTCATATACAAGCTCGTTGCCAGTTAGGTTTGCAAAGTTTCGTGCAACTTTGTAAAGCTCGTATGCCTGCAGAGTGTTTGTCTGGTAGAAACTCTTTGGACCTACTTTGAAGAATATGCCTTCCATCTCCTCCATGATGTAGTCCTTTCCAGCGAATAGCTTCACCTCCTGATCTGTGATGGAATCGTTACATTTTTCGTTTATCACGTACATCAAGCTTGCAATTTGAGGGAACTTTCCCTTCAAGTGGTTAAGAAGAGCCTCTCTCTTTGCCTTATCCTCATGGAAGAATACAACGATGAGCATCACGTCTCCGTTACCAGCTGTACGGATGATGATGTTTCTCAAGAATCCCTCCTTGTTTCTCAAGTCATAGAAAGGAAGGTCGTTCTCTTTGGCGTATTTCTTTATTTCAAGACGTATTTCGTTTGATATGTTCGGCTGAAGATAGCAGTGGTCAATGTCAAGCACCTTGTCGAAACATCCTGGAATATGGAAGCCGAGTGCATCCATGTCAGCAATCTCGTCCTTATGAGCCATCTGCTCCTCAGTAAGCCATTTTTTATTGCTGAAAGTGAATTCAAGCTTGTTGCGATAGTATTCAGTCTGCTTTGAACCGAGAATAGGGTTGAACTCGGGAAGCTCCACCTTTCCGATTCTTGTGAGCTGGTTATACACTTGATCCTGCTTTGCCTTGATTTGCTCCTCGTATTTCAAGACCTGCCACTTACATCCTCCGCAAAAACCGTAGTGAGAGCAGAATGGAGTAGCGCGGTGCTCAGAGTATTTCTTTACATTTATGACTTTGCCCTCCATGTAACTGTTCTTTTTTCTTGTTACTTGGATATCCACGATGTCGCCTGGTGCCACGTATTGCACAAAGCAGACTAAATCGCCTATTTTAGCTATAGCTTTGCCTTCGCTTCCCACTCTTACGATTTCTACATCTTCATAGATTGGAAGTGGTTTTTTGTTTCTTGCCATAATATATTGCTGAATAATTTGTCTGCAAATTTAAGAAAACTCTTGGGATTAGACCTCTTAATTCATATTTATTATTACTTTTGCCCGTATTAATCGACTAATTGGTAGTGATAATGAGTAAGAAAAAGAAAAAAAGCAAGTTGAAACTTTATATATTCGGCATATTGGCAGTATTGCTAATTGTCGGAGGTTTTGTCGGTTACAGCATTTATTCCGATAACCTTCTGCCAAATATCTTCATAAATAATGAGGCAAAAAAGTTTATTTATATCTATCCGGATGACGATTTTGATTCTGTCATGAAAAAAATCGAGGAGTCTGGCAACGTGAGAGACATGAGCGCCTTTACAAGTGTAGCCAAGCACCAGAAATATGCAGAGAGCATCAAGCCCGGAAAGTATGAGATGGTAAACCAGATGAGTAACATACAGTTGGTTCGCAACCTCAAGAACGGTCGTCAAGCCACACAAAGAATTACATTCAACAACATCAGGACTAAGCAGCAATTCTGCGATAGAATCGGAGAAATCATGATGTTCAGTTCCGCAGATTTGTTGGGATTGCTGAATTCAGACTCCTTGTATCGCAAAGACTTCATGAAAGAGACGAAGTTGAATGACAAGACTGTAGTTTCTTTGTTCATCCCAAACACATACGATGTCTATTGGACAGATTCTCCTTTGTCTTTTGTTCAAAGAATGAAAAGCGAGTACGATCGTTTCTGGAACGAGGAGCGTTCTGCCAAGGCTGATTCATTGCATTTGACAAGGACGGAAGTCTCTATTCTTGCGTCTATAGTTGAGGAGGAGACTAAAAATAAAAAGGAACAGCCGATTGTTGCCGGTTTGTATTACAATCGCGTGAATATCGGTATGGCTTTGCAGGCAGACCCAACTGTCAAGTTTGCTGTGGGTGATTTCTCGATAAAGCGCATTCGTCAGGGACATCTCGAGGTGGATAGCCCGTATAATACGTACAAGTATCCGGGTTTGCCTCCAGGTCCAATTCGCCTGCCTTCCATAAATGTTATTGATGCGGTACTTAACCTTGAGCACCACAAGTACCTATATATGTGTGCGAGCGATAAGTTCGATGGAACGCACAATTTTGCCCAAACTTATGACGAGCATCAAGTGTTTGCAAACAAGTACCGCAAGGCTTTGAACCGAAGAAAGATAAAGTAAGCTTATGCAGATAAACAAATTCACTCTTGGCAACGGACTAAGGGTTCTTCATGTTGAGGACAATACAACACCTATGGTTGTAATAAACACGCTTTATGTCGTAGGTTCCAAGTACGAGAATCCAGAGCATACAGGAATCGCCCATTTGTCCGAGCATTTGATGTTTTCCGGTTCAAGGAATGTTCCGAATTTCGATGAACTGCTCGACAATGCCGGTGCGTCAAACAATGCCTTTACAACCATTGAGCGAACAAACTATTACACCGTAGTTCCAAGATGTAACGTAGAGGTTGCATTTGGGGCTGAGTCTGATCGTATGTTTGCGCTTAATCTTTCCGATGAAAGCATAGAAACCCAGCGAAGTGTTGTGATAGAGGAGTTCAAGCAGAGATACCTGAACTCTCCTTATGGTGATTCGACTTTGCTTCTTCTTCGTGAGCATTACAAAGGTCATTACTACGAATGGACTCCGATAGGAAAGAGCATTAAACAGCTTGAGGAGGTTAGTCGCGATATTGTTCGTGATTTCTGGCGTACATACTATTCTCCTGGCAACGCCATACTTGTTGTGGCTGGAAATATAACTTTGGAGGAAACTCAGGAATACGTGCATAAGTACTATGATGACATAGAGAGTGTGGAAGTGCCAAAGTTCGTGGAAAGGCAGTGCTCTAATCGTCATGGCGGTGAAAAAAGATTCTCTGTCAAGAGAGATGTTCCACAGGATGCAGTCTATATGGCATTCCATTCACCTCACGAGGGTAGGGATTTTTTTACCTCAGACCTTATTTCTGACATGCTTTCAACGGGTAATTCATCACGTTTCTTCACAAATTTGCTCCGTGGAACAAACAAGTTCGCCCAGACAAACGCATACATAGAGGGGTACCATGATTCCGATTCGTTTGTTGTCACAGCCATTCCTAATGTTGGTGAGAAGCACAACGAGGTCGAGAACCTTCTTTGGAATGAACTGGAGAAACTGAAGACAGATAAAATCACTCAATACGAGATTGAAAAGACAGTAAACAGAATCGAGCTTTACCGTACTCATGAAAGTACAAGTCTCACGGAAGTTGCCCAAAACATTGCCAAATTCGAGAGCGAGGGCAGACTAGACATGTATGAGCATGAAATAGAGCAGTATCGTGCTGTTACTCCAGAGGATATATCGCGTGTTGCCTCCGAGATGTTTGTAAGGGACAACTGCACGACGTTGTGGGTTGAAGCCAAGTGATTTTTGCGGTGAAACCGAGAGAGAATATAATAAAAGAGGATGTTTGAACTTAATCAAACATCCTCTTAATTTTTTCCCGACGTGTCAGTTATTCAACCGATAGAAGTGTTCCGTTCTCGTCAATAAGGAACGCCTCGAACTGTCCGGGCTCTAGTTTGAAATCTCTTGCAACCTTGTTGTCTGCACCAAGCCACACAACTTCGTCTGCGTTGATCTTGCCAAATTTGACCTCTTCATCGAATAAAGATTTGTACTTGTCCAGCGATACGCTGATAACCTTTACCGAACTGTCATTGGAATACTTGTTAACCAAGATTCTGTTCTTTACTACTGATTCTGCATCATAAGCAGCCCAAAAACTTACAAGAGTTTTCTGTTTACTGCCGTTCAATTCTATGTCTTCGCTCATAACCTTTTGACCTAGCATCAACTGGTCTTTTGCGGAGTAGTCAGCCCAAGAAAGCGATGTCGCTCCAAGTATTGCTACAGTCAGAATTGCATTGGCATTTGACTTAATTCTCTTTAACATATAGCCTGTCTTAATTCCTAAATCGGATGCAAAATTAATCTTTTTATTCAAAATGAAGCATATAACGATTGTTAAATTATGTTATTAGGCATAATTTTTCTAAAAACGTCCTATTTTTGTCGATGAAATCAGATATTTTATTACTTTTGCATAATCATTAACAAAGAACAAAAGAACTTATCTATTATATGGCTAAATTTGTAATTGAGGGCGGACACAAGCTTTCAGGCGAGATATATCCGCAAGGCGCTAAGAATGAGGCGCTTGAGGTTATCTGTGCAACACTTCTTTCATGCGAAGAAATTATTATCAGCAATATTCCCAATATTTCGGACGTAAACAATCTTATCCAGTTGTTGATCGACTTGGGTGTGACTGTTCGCAAGCTTGGAAAGGGCAAGTACTCTTTCTGTGCGCAGAATGTCAACCTTGACTATCTCGAGACTCCAGAGTTTGCCCATGCCTGTACTGTGTTGCGTGGTTCGGTTATGCTTGTCGGTCCGTTGTTGGCTCGTTTCCATAAGGCTGTGATTCCTCAGCCTGGAGGAGATAAAATCGGTAGAAGACGCCTTGACACACACTTTACTGGTCTTTCTCGCCTTGGCGCCGACTTTACATACGACAACAAGGACCAGATGTATAGAGTATCTACAGACCGTTTGAAGGGCGGCTATATGCTTTTGGACGAGGCGAGCGTTACAGGTACAGCCAATATCGTTATGGCGGCTGTTATGGCTGAAGGCGAGACTACGATATACAACGCCGCTTGCGAGCCATACGTTCAGCAGCTTTGCAAAATGCTTGTAAAGATGGGGGCAAAAATTGACGGTATAGGTTCAAACCTTCTAAGAATTAGAGGTGTCAAGAAGTTCGGTAGTGCCGAGCATACTATTCTTCCCGACATGATTGAGATTGGCTCGTTCATTGCCATGGCGGCTATGACCGGCTCTGCTCTTACTATCAAGAATGTTTCGTACAAGGATTTGGGCATGATTCCATCGGCTTTCCGTAAGATGGGAATTAAACTCGAGAAGCGTGGAGAGGATGACATTTTTGTTGAGGCTCAGGACTCATATTCCATAGATACGTTTATTGACGGCTCAATACTTATTATGGCTGACGCACCTTGGCCGGGACTTACTCCTGACCTTCTTTCCGTGTTTCTTGTTTTGGCTACACAGGCAAGGGGTAGCGTTCTTATTCACCAGAAGATGTTCGAGAGCCGTTTGTTCTTTGTCGATAAGCTGATAGATATGGGTGCGCAGATTATTCTTTGTGACCCGCACAGAGCAACTATCATAGGTTTGGACCACCGCACAAAATTACGTCCTGCCAAGATGTCAAGTCCAGATATTCGTGCCGGTATTGCTCTGCTTATTGCGGCAATGAGTGCTGACGGAACAAGTACGATTTCTAATATAGAGCAGATAGACAGAGGCTACGAGGCTATTGACGAGAGATTGAATGCTCTTGGTGCCAAGATTTCCCGTATTAGCTGATGATTATAGCAGTACATAAAGATATAGTGCAGTGTTTTTTACATTGCACTATTTTTTTGGGGCATTTTCTTTCTTTTTTAATCATAGAACTCCGAAATGAGAAAAGAAAGTTTGCAAAACATAGGGAAAAAAATCCTTGTTGGAGTTCCTTAGTTTCTTTTTTTGAACCTATGACAATACAAACTAAAAATAATCGTTCAGAAAGTGTGTGGATTTACTTTTCTCTAAAATAAAATTTTCAGAATGATAGTCGCCTTTACAAAAGATCAAATTATATTTTATCAAAAGCCTTGTAATACGATTGTTATTCTCTTTGACGAATTGTTTCGCTTTTTCAATTCAGATTATATGATTATTACAAAGAAAATGCTGTCTTAATCAATAATTTCTGGAATATTAAGGTCTATATGAGTGAACATTTGTAACAATTTTCAAATTGTTTGTATATTTGCCTTAAACAAATTTAGAAGGTATGAGAAAAATATTTCTATTAGGTGTTTGGTTGTTTAGTTTTGTCGGAGCTAATGCAGAGTCACGAGAAGATATGTCAGTTTCGGAGTCTGGCAGTGTTAATGGTCATACTTATGTTGATCTTGGACTTCCAAGTGGTTTGAAATGGGCAACTTGCAATGTTGGAGCGTCAAAACCAGAGGAGTATGGAGACTATTTTGCTTGGGGTGAGGTTAACCCTGCTCCATCGAACAACTATAGCGAAGATAATTGTTCTGTTTACGATGTTCGTACATCAGAATTAAAAGAAAGAGGAGTTATTGATACAAATAATGAACTTACCGATAAATATGATGCTGCGACATCAAATTGGGGTAAAGGATGGAGAATGCCAACAGAAGAAGAGTTCAAAGAATTATTGAATAGTTGTGTTTGGGAATGGGATAATCTTGAAGGTGTTGATGGATATAAGGTATCAAGTAAAGTGAACAGCAATTGGATTTTCCTTCCTGCCGCTGGCTACCGCTATGGTACTTCGAGCAGCGGTGTGGTTTCTTACGGCCTCTACTGGAGTTCTACTGTGTACGAGAGCAATAGTTACCGCGCTTACTACCTTTACTTCAACTTCTATTCGAGCAGTAAGTACACGGACTACGGCAGCCGCTTCCTCGGGCGCACTGTCCGTCCTGTCTCAGAATAAAGTTGTAATTATTTGACTCGTTGACACATCATTGATAATTCAAAGGCGGCTTCGGTCGCCTTTTGTTGTTTAATCGAAGATATGATGTTATAGAGCATGAATAAAAGGTAAGTATAGCAAAAACAGTGACAATAATTTGCTTTTTACCTAATAAATATTCATCTTTGCTACCGCAAAACATTACATATATAACATAATCCAATATCTATTATTCTAACATGAAAAAATTCTTTACAAGTGTAATGGCGTTGCTGTTTGGCTGTGGTTTTGTTGTCGCCCAAAATTTCGGTGGCGAACAGACTACAAATGGCGATATCAACGCATTCAAGTCGCAGAAAGATGTGAATTATGTCGGTGACGGAAAGGGTTATCACAACCTTGACATTTATTTCCCGAAAGAAGACGGCAAGAAGCATCCGGTATTGATTCATATCTACGGAAGCGCTTGGCAAAGCAATGACGGAAAGGGTGGTGCTGACTTGGGTTCAGTTGGCTATGCTGCATGTAGCAACGGCTATATCTTTGTAGCTCCGAACCATCGTTCTTCGAGTGATGCACAGTGGCCTTCACAGAGCCATGACATCAAGGCTGTAATCAGATACATAAGAGGAAATGCCGAGAAACTGGGCGTTGATACCTCGTTCATTGCCATTTCCGGTTTCTCTTCGGGTGGTCATTTGGCTTCCGTTATGGGAACTTCACGAAATGTCAAGGTCGGCAAGTATGGCTCTGCACAGATGGATTTGGAGGGAACACTCGGTGCATACACAAGTTTTTCATCGAGTGTAGATGCAGTGGTTGACTGGAGCGGACCTGTGAACCTTCTGCGTATGGACTGTTACAAGGACATGGGTGGTATGGCAACTATGCAGATGCCACAGATGGAGGAAAACCTTATGGGTTGCACAAAGTCTGCCTGCAATGACAAGTTCCATCTGCTTAATGCAAACACATACATAGACCCTTCCGACCCACCTTTCATGATTTGTCATGGTTCAAGTGACAATATCGTTGCCCAGTGTCAGGGTATAGAGTTCGAGGAGGAGTTGAGAAAGGCTGGCGTTTATACTGAACTATACAAGCACTCCGGTGGTCACGGTGTAGCCTCTCAGCATTGCGGTGACATGATAAAGTTTCTTGCAAAGGCAAGAGAGATGAAGGGCTCTGTCAATCCAGGTACTGGAGATGTAGATCCAGGCACAAACCCAGGCAACAAAGATAAGGACGAGAAGGCTAAGTTCCATATCTATTTTGCATTCGGTCAGTCGAACACTTGGGGAAACGCAGACCCTACTTCATCTGACAAGAATCAGAACAACCCAAGGATAAAGATGATGAGCACTTCCAACGGAAGGGGCAATGTGGGAACATGGATGAATGCAAAGTCTCCGTTGGTTGCAATGGGTGCAGGCTATTCGTACGTTGACAACTTCCTAAGGGTTATGGCAGAAAATTTGCCCGAGGACGAAACTATCGGAGTTATACCTGTCGCAATCCCCGGTGCAAGCATCAAGTGCTTTGATCCAGACCAATACCAGAAAGAGATAGCTTCGTCTGCAGACTGGTTGCAGAATATAGCAAAAGATTTCGACGGAAACCCTTACAAGAGAATGATAGATTGTGGCAAAAAGGCAATAGAGACTGGTACAATCGAAGGTTTTGTGTTCCATCAGGGAGAATCTGACTGGGGGTATTCTGATTGGGCGAAGGTTGTGACTAAGATTCATAACGGTATATGTTCGGAGTTGAATCTTGACAAGGACAATGTGGCTTTCGTACTTGGAGAACTGTTGAATGAAGGAGCAAGAGACAGGATGGACCAAGTTGCCGGAATGATTAAGAAATGCAAGGTTGTAAGCACAAAGGGATTGTCCGGAGTTGACGACTATCATTTCACTTATGACTCTTACACAGAACTTGGAAGAAGATATGCAGAGGCTATGCTTGAACTTGTAGGAGGCGGTTCGGTTCAGCCTAAAGAGGCCACTCCATACGGAGGCATAGCGGCAAAGATTCCTGGCAAGATTGAGGCTGAGAACTATGACGAGGGAGGAAACAACGTAGGATGGTATGACAAGTCTTCGGGTAACTCTTGCGATTCCTACACTAATGTCTATCGTTCGGATGACGTTGATATCAAGAAGGATGGTTCAGACTATGTCGTAGGAAATTGCCAGAGCGGAGAATGGATGCAATACACTGTTGATGTTGAGGCTGACGGTGAATACGAGCTTACTGTTCGTGTAGGCGAGGGTGGTACAAACGGCAAGTTCACTCTTACAATGGATGACAAGTCCATCGACTACACAGTAAATGTGGCTAATACAGGAGAATGGGGAACTTACGCAGAGCAGAAGCAAAGCAAAAAGTTCAACTTGAAGAAAGGTACTCATGTGTTGAAGCTAAGCATAGATGCAGATTGGGTGGATATTGACTGGCTTGAGTTTACTTCTCTTTCAACTTCTTGTTCTTCTGTCAATGCAAAGAGAGTTTCCATTGTTCCGAATCCTGCTTCAGCAAAGGCTAATGTCGTTGCAGAGGGAGACGTGGAGTGTGTAGAGATTCTAAACATGGTTGGAGAGGTTGTTAAGGTTTGCGACAACAGGAACATTGACACTTCTTCTCTTGGCAATGGCCTTTATCTTGTAAGGACAGTTGTTGATGGAGAATCTACAGTTCATAAGCTTGTAGTCAACAAATAAAGTTGATTTTGTTTTTTTTATTTGTAAAGAGTGGGACTTTTAGGAGTTTCCACTCTTTAATATTTTCGTCCAAAAGTTAAAAATATTTAAAATTCGGTAAAAATCTCAAAAAAGGGTTCTTATAGAATGTGTTTTGTCAGTAAAAAATCGTACTTTTGCACAAGTAATAATTAAAATTTAATGTGAAATGGGAAATATAGCATCTTATGAGCAGGAAGAGAATTTGGCTCTTACCCAGTATATGAGCAAGGTTTATGCTCTAATGTGTTGTGCTTTGTTGGTTAGTGCAGGTTCAGCGTGGGTTGTGGCAAATTCAGAAACATTGCTCAGCTTGTTCTTTTCAAGCAAATTTGTATTTTATGGCTTGTGTATTGTTGAGCTTGGCTTGGTTTGGGCAATAAGCGGACTTATTGACAAGATGTCATACGCAACTCAGAATGTGTTGTTTATTGTGTATTCCATAGTTAACGGAATTACGTTGGCAAGCATATTCTTTTTGTTTACATTAAGTAGTATAGCCTCAACATTTGTAATTTGTGCCTTGACTTTCGGTGCATGCTCTCTTGTTGGATTCTATGTAAAGAAGGATCTCAGCACATTCGGCAGAATTCTTTACTTTGTTCTAATCGGTTTGGTAATTGCAACTATTATAAACCTAATTTTCGATATCAAGGGTTTCCAGATGATTCTAAACTATATTGGAGTGTTGTTGTTCGTTGGACTTACAGTGTATGACACTTGGAAGCTAAAGAATGCAGGTTACCACTTGATTGAAGACGAGGAGACTCGCAAGAAGGTTGCCCTTATTGGAGCATTGAACTTGTATCTTGACTTTATCAATTTGTTCTTGTACCTACTAAGAATTTTGGGTAGCAGAAGAGACTAATTGATTTGAATAGAATTTAATAACCTCATAATTGCTTGGAATTAGTTTTCTGCTGATTCCAAGCATTTTGTGAATAAATAGAAACAGATTAAAAGTATATAACCATGTCAAACAATTTCCTTGTTATTATGGCAGGTGGAGCAGGCACTAGATTTTGGCCTTGCTCTCGTAGCGAATTTCCTAAGCAGTTTATCGACTTCTTTGGTGTTGGTAGATCTCTACTTCAGCAGACATTTGACAGATTCAAGTCTTTCATCCCTGTTGAGAATATTTTTATAGCATCAAACAAGCAGTATCGTGATTTGATTCTAGAGCAGTTGCCTGAGTTGAAGCCTTCTCAGCTTTTGCTTGAGCCTGCAAGAAGAAACACCGCTCCTTGTATCGCATACGCTATGAACAAAATCAAGAGCATCAATCCCGATGCTAACGTGGTTATATCCCCTTCGGATCATCTAATCCTAAAAGAGGATGTGTTCAAGCAGACAATCCTTTCCGGATTGAATTTCTCTGCCAGCCACGATTCATTGTTGACTATGGGTATCAAGCCAAGCCGTCCCGAAACAGGATATGGTTATATTCAGGTTGAGGCTGATAGCAACGAGGGTGATGTTTACAAGGTAAAGACATTCACAGAGAAACCAAACATCGAGCTTGCAAAGATTTTCCTAGACAGTGGAGATTTCCTTTGGAACAGTGGTATGTTTATCTGGAGTGTAAAGAGCATAGAAAAAGCATTCAAGAGCTATGAAGCTGAACTATGGGCTAAGTTCGATGTTCAGGGAAAGTATAATACAGAAAGCGAACAGGAGTTCATTGATTCCATGTATCGCACTTGCAAGAACCTGTCTATAGACTACGCCATCATGGAGAAGGCAAGCAATGTGAATGTCATTGCCGCAGACTTCGGATGGAGCGATCTTGGTACTTGGGGTAGCCTTTACGACCTTGCAGACAACAAGGATGAGAATCAGAATGCTACCTTGAAAGGTCAGGCAATATATCACGATG
This sequence comes from Paludibacteraceae bacterium, assembly GCA_024401535.1. GTDB lineage: Bacteria > Bacteroidota > Bacteroidia > Bacteroidales > Paludibacteraceae > UBA1723. The sequence continues at coordinate 145,179 of JAKSKX010000001.1, forward strand.
CCAAGGGCAATGTAGTAAGTACAAAGAATGGTAAGGTTGCTGTCATTCAGGGTGTTGACGACCTAATCATTGTTGACGACGAGAAATCTTTGCTAATTTGCAAGAGAGAAGAGGAACAGCATATCAGAGATTGGGTAAGCGAGGTTAAGGACACATTCGGAGAAAACTATATTTAATAGGAGCATAAAGAAATGATAACTTTTTCAATAGCCTTAGTTCTCCTTATTATAGGCTATATCGTATATGGAGCATTTGTAGAAAAGGTGTTCGGCCCAGATCCCAACCGTAAAACTCCTGCAATAGAAAAGAATGATGGTGTGGATTTTATGCCGCTTCCGACATGGAGAATATTCATGATTCAGTTCCTGAATATTGCAGGTCTAGGACCAATCTTTGGTGCTATTATGGGAGCTATGTTTGGCTCTTCTGCTTATTTGTGGATTGTCTTCGGTAGTATTTTTGCTGGAGCTACTCATGACTATCTTGGCGGTATGCTAAGTATTAGAGAAGGAGGAGAGAGTCTTCCAGATATTATCGGTCGAAATTTGGGAATGGGAGCAAAACAGGTAATGAGATTCTTTACTATTGTTTTGATGATTCTTGTAGGCGCAGTATTTGTAAGCGGACCTTCTTCCATATTAGTAAGCCTGATGACAACAATAGAGAAATTTTTGTTATCCTTCGACAATGAGAGTATGACATCATTCGTTAATGGCTCGATATTCCCTTTGTTTAAGAATTCCATCACATGGTTCGTTATAATTTTTATCTATTATGTTTGTGCGACATTGTTGCCTATAGATAAAGTTATTGGAAAAGTTTATCCTCTTTTTGCTATTGCTCTGATATTTATGGCATTAGGCATATTAATAATGCTGTATGTTAATTGCCCTACATTGCCGGAAATTTGGGAAGGATTGAATAATACTCATCCGAAAGGAGAAGATAATATGCCATTGTTCCCAATGATGTTTGTTAGTATAGCTTGTGGTGCTATCAGTGGTTTTCATGCTACTCAAAGTCCTTTGATGGCAAGATGTATGACTAACGAGAAGCATGGTCGTCCAATTTTCTATGGAGCAATGATTACAGAGGGTATAGTTGCTTTGATTTGGGCAGCTGCGGCTAATTATTTCTTTAACGAACATGGTATGGACGATAAGATAGCGGCATCTTTGGTAGTTAAAGAGATTTCTGTGAATTGGCTTGGAACATTTGGTAGTGTTCTTGCTTTGCTTGGTGTTGTTTTTGCCCCTATTACAAGTGGAGATACCGCATTAAGAAGTGCAAGACTTATTGTTGCAGAGTTTCTTGGCAAGGAGCAAAAGACTATTTTGAGCAGATTGGTTATTAGTTTGCCTATCTTCGCTTTGACATTGGGTGTGCTTGTTTATAGTGTTTATGATAACGATGGTTTCCAATTGATTTGGAGATATTTTGCATGGTGTAATCAGGTATTGTCAGTGTTCACTCTTTGGGCAATAACTGTGTATCTTGCAAAGAAAAAGAAACTATTCATAATAACTTTGATACCAGCGTTGTTTATGACAATGGTTTGCAGCACATATATCTTTATTGCTCCAGAGTGCATGGGATTGAGCCATTGTATTTCCTATTGTCTTGGTGCGGTAATAACTATCGTTACTTTGATTAGTTTTATTGCATTTTTAAAGAAGGAATATGCTAAATAAGTTATGAATTATTTGCATTATCTTGTTACTTTATCATTCTTGTTTATTTGTTCTTTTGTTTATTCAAAAGATAATCAGGATAAGTCAGTAGAGACATTTACTGTTAATGGTGTGTCTTTCAAGATGATAAAGGTTGAACATGGAACATTCACTATGGGAGCTACTCCAGAGATGGAAAGTCCATACGATGATGAAAAACCGGCTCATAAGGTAACCATTTCAAAAGACTATTATCTTGGAGAAACAGAGGTTACACAAGTATTGTGGCGGGCTGTTATGGGTAGCAATCCTTCATATTTCAAAGAGGATAAAAATCCAGTTGAACTAGTTTCTTGGAATGACTGCCAGGAGTTTATAAAGAAACTTAATGAGATGACAGGCAAGAATTTCCGTCTGCCTACAGAAGCGGAGTGGGAGTTTGCGGCAAGAGGAGGAAACTTGAGCAAACATACGCAGTATGCTGGTAGCGATAGTCTTGTCGCAGTGGCTTGGTATGCCGATAATTCGGGAAATAAAATTCATCCCGTTGCACAAAAGAAGCCGAACGAACTTGGCTTGTATGACATGAGCGGTAATGTTTGTGAGTGGTGCAACGATTGGTTTGGAGAAAATTATTATTCAAACTCGCCGTCAACAGATCCGCAGGGTTCGTCTTCGGGCTCTTATCGAGTGTTGCGTGGTGGTTGGTATAGCAGTGCGTGGGGCTGTTGTCTTTCTAGCCGTAATGGGAACTATCCGGAGAGTAGAAACGACAGCCGCGGGTTCCGTCTCGCCCTATAGTTATTTTCTTCCCTAAGAGCAAGTAGTCATTCGATACTTTTTTATTTAAGCATTTATTATTCTGTTCTTAAATTTTCTAATTGATGGAAGAACGCGAGAAATCAGTCCGAATAAGAATACGACAAAAAGAGCCCAATAAGTTATCCGTCTATATGATAAATGACGATGTAACCACAATGGATTTTGTGATTATGATACTCATGGAGGTATTCTTTTACGATTATGCCAAGGCAGAAGAAACTATGTTCAAAGTGGATAGAGAAGGTGAGGCATACATCGGAACATACGAAGCTGTAATAGCCAAAAGCAAAGTGGCAAGTGTCGAAAAAAGAGCGCGAGCCGCAGGTTTTCCATTAAAGTGCAGACTTGAACCAGAAAAAGTATAATGAGCAAAGATTACGAAAGTTTAGAGTGGATGAACAAGCAGTTGAGCAAGGTGTTTCATACTGCTATTGACAAATTATTTGACAGAAGAGGTCAGTTTATGACTGCTTCCCATCTATTGTACGAGATATTTTCGCAGAAATCATTCAAAAAGAAATTTGAAGGCATAGTCTCTATAGAAGATTTGAAAGAAGCTGCAGATGCAGAGTTTGAGCCGACTCCAGAAACCGTTGACTATCAAGGCGTAGAGTTAGGCTATGACTTGGACCAGGATTTTCAAAATCTATATGACATATATATAGCTATAGATCATGAAATTTCTATAGATTTGCTATTCTTCTATTATCTCTATACGAACAATGATTTCTGTTGCTACCTATCATCAACCTTTGACTTTTTCAGTAAACTGGAACTTAAAGAATTGACATCTACACAAGTTTCCGTATTTATGGACAAGTTAGAGTCTTATGGTTCGGCAAATGAAGGACTATTTGAGGAAGATAAAGAAACACCACTAGAAGATAATAAAGATTCATTTTCTGAGTTTCTCAAGAACTTTGCGCAGTTGGGTGTGCACGAGTTGACTTATAGCTCAGACTATCACTTTATTGGAAGAAAAGACGAACTTGAACGAGCTATTCAAATCCTGTGTCGCCTAGACAAGAGTAATGTCATGTTTATAGGTGAAAGTGGTGTAGGAAAGACCGCTATGATGAGGGGACTTTTATCCGAATTTAAGAATAATCCCCAAGTACCCGAACGATTAAGTAATTGCAGAGTCGTTGAACTTAGTATAGCTTCTGTGCTTAGCAATTCCCAGTTTCAAGGAGATTTGGAGAAAAACTTAATTTCTATGTTTGATGTTCTCTCTGCAATGAAGAATATAATCGTATTTGTAGATGACATTCATACTATAGTTGGAGCAGGAAAGACTGATAGAAATTCTATTGATGCATCTACAATCATTCGTCCATACCTAAATAGCGGAAAAGTCAAGCTTATTGGCTGCACAACTTATGAGGAGCATAAGAAGACGTTGCTTAATAATAAGCCATTTGACTCATGCTTTACAAAAATTGATATTGCAGAACCTTCGATCGACGATTCTGTTGCAATAATAGAAGGTATTAAGTCAAGATATGAGAAGCATCATAATGTGCAGTATTCAAGCGAGATAGTTCGTTTTATCGTCGAACAGACCGCAAGGTACATAAATGACAAGTGCTTGCCTTCAAAAGCTGTTGATATGCTTGATGAGGTTGGTGCAAAGTGCGAGATTATGGACCATTCCAAGAATGGTGTAACCAAAGAGCTTATAAAGGATACATTGTCCAAAATCTGCAAGGTTGCTATTCTTTCAGATAGTGATGATGAAAGTGAAAAGGTTGAGAACCTTGAAGAGAGAATTTGTCGTGAAGTATTTGGGCAAAACGAGGCTGTCAAAGGAATGTGCGACTCTATATTAATGAGCCAGGCTGGACTTCAAGATGATGACAAACCAATGGCGTGTTTGCTTTTCGTTGGACCTACTGGAGTTGGAAAAACAGAAGCGGCAAAAGTTTTGGCAAAGCAGCTGGGTGTCTCTTTCTTGAAGTATGACATGAGCGAATATTCTGAAAAGCATTCTGTGTCGAAGCTAATTGGTTCGCCTGCAGGATATGTAGGTTATGATGAGGGAGGACAACTTACTGATGCTGTCCGAAAAAATCCTCATTGTGTACTTTTGCTTGATGAGTTAGAGAAGGCTCATTCCGATATATATAACATTCTTCTTCAAATCATGGACTATGCAACACTTACTGATAATAAAGGAGTTAAGGTGGATTTTCGTCATGTTATCCTTATTATGACAACAAATGCAGGTGCAAGATTTGCGAGAAGTGCAAATTCAGGATTTTTGAAGTCAGTATCTGCCGGAGAAGCTATGATGTCTGAGGTCAAGAAGACTTTTAGCCCTGAGTTCATAAATCGTCTTTCTGCCATTAATATATTCAAAGATATGGATAGGGATATGGCGTCCCTTATTCTTGACAAGAAACTTAGAAATCTTGAAAACAAGCTTGTTGCCAAGAATGTAAAACTGATAATCAGTAGTGATGCGCATAATCTTTTGCTTGACAAGGGGTATTCTGTTGAATATGGCGGACGCAACATCGAGCGTACTGTAAACGATATGCTCAAGAATCTTCTAATGAAAGAAATCCTATTCGGTTGCTTGAAGAATGGTGGTAATGCTAATGTCAGTGTTGGTTCAGATAACGAATCCTTAACAATTACAAATGACAAGTAATGGCAATATTTAAGCTCGAAAAAGATAATTATTATTTCCCAGACCCTCGTTTAATCCCTGTGGACAAACGTGATAAAGATAATATGTATGCCATAGGTGGTGATATAGAGCCAATGCGTCTATACGAAGCATCTAAAAAAGGAATATTCCCTTGGAATGCATATTATATGGATGTCAAAATGTGGTATTGCCCAATGGAAAGATTCGTGATTTTCCCTGACGAAATACACATTTCTCATTCAATGAAACAAACTCTGAAAAGTGGCAGATATACAGTTTCGATTGACCAAGCTTTTGATAGGGTTGTAATTAATTGCGGATTGCCAAGAATAGATGAGGAAGGAGCATGGCTCGGACCTAATATGATGGATTCTGTAAGCAAACTTCACAAGATGGGGTATGCCCATAGCGTTGAGGTATGGGAAGATGGAGAATTAGTCGGAGGTCTTTATGGCGAGTTCTCTGATGGATGTTTCTTTGGCGAGAGTATGTTCTCCAAAGTACCAAGCGGTAGCAAAATAGCTTTAATCTATTTAGCTTCATATATGAAAGAAAAAGGCTATAAAATGATTGATTGTCAGCTTGAAACACCGCATCTAAAAAGTATGGGTGGTCGCTATATTTCATACGATGAATATATGAAAATAAGGGGAAATGACGAAAAAATCACTCCTTTAGTAATAAAGGATGAACCGCAAATAAGAAATTTTCATCTAATTGATTTCAAAGGAAATTCTATCGATTTCAATGAGGCTTTAAATCTATATTCAAAACTATTTTAGGAATAGATTTTTATGTTGTTTCAAACGAACATTAAAATACCTTTATATAAAGGCCTTATTAACCATAGTTCGCAGATATTTTCATTAGGAAGTTGCTTTGCCGATAATATATCCAACAAACTTCATGATGATATGTTCAAGGTGATTTCAAATCCATTTGGAGTGATGTTTAATCCCGAGAGCATAGCACAGTCTTTGGAAAGAATATCGGACGATGTCCCTTTCTCTGCCTATGATTTTAATCTAAGTAACGGTATTTACTATAGTTTTTACCTTCACAGTTCATTTTCTTCTCCTTTCCTTGAAGACTCAATCAATAATGCGAACAAGAGTTTGGCAGAAGCCCGTAGCTGTATTTCAAAAGCTAAGGTTCTAATCATTACTTTCGGAACAGCCTATGTTTACAAGTTGCGAGGAGAAAGGGTAGTAGCAAATTGCCATAAGGAGTCGCAAAGCAATTTTGTAAGGGAAGCATTATCTGTAACTGAAATAGTAGAAAGGTATAAGTCTTTGCTTTCGGAATTGTGGCGGAAATATGACTTTAAAGTGTTGTTTACAGTTTCACCGATACGTCATTTGAGAGACGGAATACACGAGAATCAGGTTAGCAAGTCTATTCTTCATATAGCAGTAAACGAATTGACAAATTGGAATCCGGAGAGGTGTCTCTATTTCCCGTCGTATGAGATAATGATGGATGAACTTAGAGACTATCGTTTTTATGCCGAAGACATGGTACATCCTTCGGAATTGGCTGTTGCCTATATTTATGAGAAACTTATTGAAAGCACTATGTCAGATTCAACAGTGAAGATTCTGCCTCAAATACGCTCCTATGTAAAATTAGCTCAGCATAGAGTAAAGGATGAGAGTCAGAGAGAGTCTTTAGAAAATAAACTAAAGCAGATGAAATTAGACATAGAAAGACAACTGCTCGGGCATTGATTTGTTTCAAAAAAAGTATATCTTTGCATTTATAAAAATTTAGATGGTATGTTTGGAAGAATTAAATCAGTATTATTATATATGTTGTTCTCTGTAACAACAGCGTATGCTCAATATGATTCAAATATCTATAGGCTAAATCAAGCTGCAAATTTGATTATCAACAATTATGTAGATACTATAAACGGATCTAAGTTGGTTGATGATGCGATTACCGATATGCTTGAAAGACTTGATCCTCATTCGTCATTTATTTCTGCGGAAGAAGTAAAAAAGCAGAATGAAGGTCTGTTGGGTTCCTTTGAGGGCATAGGTGTCATGTATCAAATGCTAAAGGATACAATGTATGTCACTCAGACAATAAGCGGTGCGCCTGCAGAAAAGGTTGGGGTAAGAGCAGGTGACAGAGTCATTGCAGTAAATGACACTTCAATTATCAAGATGTCAACGAATGATATACAAAAGAGAGTAAGAGGTCCTAAAGGAACAAAGGTTGATGTTGATGTTGTGAGAAGGGGAGTGAAGGATGTAATAAAGTTTACAATTACTCGCGATAAAATTCCTTTGCATAGTCTTGATGCTGCATATATGGTAAGTGACAGCGTTGGTTATATTCGACTTAACAGATATGCGCGTACAACTATTGATGAGTATCTTGAGGCTTACAAGAAGCTTTCCGCTCAAGGTATGACTCATCTAATACTCGACCTTCAAGGCAATGGTGGCGGTTATCTTGATATTGCTCAGGACCTTGTTTCCATGTTCCTTGACGACCAACAGCTAATTGTTTATACGCAAGGAACCCATAGCGACAGAACTGAACTTAGAAGTCAGGACAGACTATTCGATTCTAACAGACACATACTGCCTAGGGATATGCGTACATACGGGCAGATGAGAGGTGAAAATCACCGTGTTATTGTGTTGGTTGACGAATCTTCTGCTTCCGCTTCTGAGATTACTAGTGGTGCCCTTCAGGATTGGGACAGAGCTTTGATTGTCGGTCGCAGAACCTTTGGTAAGGGACTTGTTCAGCGTCAGCTCAAATTAGTTGACGGCAGCGAGATGAGACTTACTACTGCGCGTTATTACACACCTTCTGGCAGATGTATTCAAAAACCGTACGAGAAGAATCATTCGGATGACTATAACAAAGATTTGAACGAGAGATTCAAGCGTGGAGAAAGCATGCACAAGGACAGTATTCATTTTGAAGACTCTTTGAAGTACGAGACTATCAATTTGAAGAGAACTGTTTACGGAGGCGGTGGTATTATGCCGGACATTTTCGTTCCTCTTGACACAACGCATTACAGTCCTTATTACCGCAGTATAATGGCTAAGGGTGTGATGAACAACTTCTGTTTGAAATATTTGGAGGAGCATAGAGGCGAATTAACTGCTAAGTATGACTCAAAATCAGACAAGGGACTTGAGGCTTACGCCAATAAGTTCAAGGTAACAAATTCCATGCTTGACGACCTTCACGAGATGGCTAAGAATGAAGATATAAAGTTCAACAAAGACGAGTTCTCAAGAAGTAAGGAGATTATCTGCGAACAGTTGAAGGCTTTGATTGCGCGTGATATTTGGGGTACAGGCTCTTATTTCTATATAATGAATCCTAAGAGCCCTGCATTCAGGGAGGCTGTGAAGATTATTTCAGACAAGAAGCTTTACCAGAAGAGCTTTGAACATTAACATATTTGGGTAAAATCTATTAAAGAGAGGTGTGAGCCTCTCTTTTTTGTTTGTTCATTTTGTTATAAATTTTATGCATAGAAGTGTATAATGAATAAAAAAATGATGTAATTTTGCCGAAAAATATGATGTACAACATCATTTTAGCGTAAAAAAATTATGGAATGGTTTTTTAAATTACTTTCAAGTGGTTCTGTAGCATATTCATTGTTACTGCTATCGTTTACAATTGTCGCAGGTTTGGCAATTGGTAACTTCAAGGTAAAGGGATTTACTCTTGGTGTTACATGGATTCTTTTCGTTGGTATCTTAGTGGGAAATTTTTATCAGATTGACTCCCACATCTTGCATTTCGTCAAGGAATTCGGTTTGATTCTGTTTGTCTATTCAATAGGTATGCAGGTGGGACCAAGTTTCTTTTCTTCTTTCAGAAGCGGAGGTATTCATTTGAACTTAATGGCAGTAGGTTTGGTTTGCCTTAATGTCTTGGCTGCATACTTGATATATTGTGTAGTTCCTGGTACAGACTTGAAGGATATGGTGGGTATTCTTTCTGGTGCAGTTACAAACACTCCTGGTTTGGGTGCGGCACAGCAGGCATATTCAGATGCGACTGGTAACGCAAGCAACTTCCTTGCTGCTGGTTATGCAATCGCCTATCCTATGGGTGTTGTCGGAATCATCATCATTCTTGCTGTAGTTAATTTCCTTTGGGGCAAGGAAACGTCCACTCAATCCGAGACTCAGGACAAGAGTACAGTAGAGATTTATACTGTGCAGATTACTAACGCTGCGCTTGATGGAATGACTCTTGGTAAATTGAAGCAGACAATTGGTAAGAACTTCGTTGTTACTCGTCTCCATAAGGCAGCAGTCGATGTGGTAAAAGTTCCCAATGACGATACTGTACTATCTTTCAATGACAAGATGTACGTTATATCCAACCAAAATGATAGCGAGGCAATCAAGCTTTGTGTAGGAACTCGTTTGGAGATGGATATGGCACTTTGGGACAAGTTGGATGGCGGCCAGTTGGTAAGCAAGAGACTAGTGGTTACAAAGTCCGAGATGAACGGTAAAACATTTGCTCAGCTCAAGATTCAGGAGATTTTTGGAGTTAACATTTCCCGTGTCATTCGTACCGGCATTGACCTTGTGCCAAGCCCATCATTGCAGCTTCAGGTTGGAGACTCAATTGTTGCAGTAGGAGATGAGACATCGGTTAACAAGCTTGGATTGTTCGTAGGAAACTCAAATACTCAGCTTGATCATCCGCATTTGATTCAGGTGTTCTTGGGTATTACACTTGGTGTGCTTCTTGGTTCTATTCCATTCGACATTCCTGGAATTCCTCAGCCGGTTAAGCTTGGTTTGGCAGGAGGTCCGCTTATTGTGTCAATATTGATTGCTAAGTTCGGTATCAAGTTCAACTTGGTCACATACACAAGATTCTCTGCCAAGAAGATGCTTCAGGAAATAGGAATCATGTTGTTCTTGGCAGCTGTTGGTTTGGGTGCTGGAGAGGGATTTGTTTCTACATTCCAGGAAGTAGGTTTGTCATGGTTCCTATATGGTACAATCATTACAATGGTGCCGATGATAATTATCCTTTTGATTGGCCGATTCGGATTTAAGATGAGTGCAGCGCAATTGATGGGATTTGCAAGTGGTTCGACAACAAATCCACCTGCATTGGCATTCTCTAATTCAGCAGATACTACAGGCAAGGCTTCGCTTTCGTATGCCACTGTTTATCCCTTAACAATGTTCTTGCGAGTTATGAGCGCACAGTTCCTTGTACTTATGGCTATAGGCTGATAGAGTAGAGGAGTGAGGAATAATGAAGCGGACAGTTCATTTTGAATTGTCCGCTTCTTGTTTTTTTATGAATGGAATTGTTTTAACCCATTAGTATTTTGTCAAATAAGCTTTACTGTTCATTGTATTACAAAAATCGTTTTCCGAAATGGCGTTGATTGTTCCCGATGTAGTTTCCTATTTTTGTAATTCGAATAGAATAGTAACCATAGTTTGAAAAATTGTTTGTCTAAGCGCATTGTTTCTTCTTTTTTCATCAATAGTGACTTGTGTAAACAAACTATTTTTTCCCATTATCCCGATTGATATTTGCTTGAAATAGCTTTGAATTCCTATAATCGGAAATGAACAGAAATCTGATTATTTTTTTGATAAAATCACTTCTATGGTTAGTCCACCTCCTGCAGTAGTATAGGCTCTCGCACTACCTCCGTATTGTATGGCTATATTCTTGACAATAGCAAGGCCAAGACCTGTTCCTCCAAGTCTGCGAGAACGCCCCTTGTCTGTTCTATAGAAACGCTCAAAGAGATGAGGTATATGCTCTGCAGATACACCTATGCCATTGTCCGCCAGTGTGAAGGTGTATTTGTCCTTGGATATGTTTACGTTTATTTCAAACACATTTGCTCCTGCTGCATAGGCTATTGTATTGCTGAAGATGTTTCTGAACAGAGAGTATATTAGCGATGAATCTCCATCAATGGGAAGCGATTCCGGTATATTTAACCTTTGTTCTATATTGCGTTCCTCAAACTGGGAAGATGTTTCCCTGCTTATTTGGTTTAATATGTCTGCAATGTCTATGTTTGTAGTTGGGCGAGAAAATCTAACCTCGTCTAGTTGGGTAAGAACGCTCATGTCCAAAAGAAGGTTTGTCATTCTTTTGCTTTGGATGAAGCATCGTTCTATGAATTCATTCTTTTTGTTTTCCGGCATTGTCGGATTGTCAATCAAAGTTTCCAGGTAGCCGTATATGGTTGCTGCCGGAGTTTTCAGCTCGTGTGCCGCATTTTCTGTCAGCTGATGCTTTATTCGTTGTTTGTCCTGCTCGCTATGGGTTAATCTTGCCTTGAAATATAGTACTATAACGATAAGTGTTAGAATGCCCATTGTATAGTAGAGTGATGTGTAGTCTCGTTCAAGACTTGTAGTCAGAGGAGCTGAATATGGAACTGAAGATCTGACTATTTCACCTCTTTCGGGGAAATAGGTTGCCGAGTAGAAATACTTTTCACCGTTCAAGTTTGATATTCTCTTTATGTCATATCCCGACATGTAGTGCAAAGCCTCCTGAACCTCTTTTCTGTCAAGGTGATTCCCAATTTTCGAAATGTCCTTTTCATGGCTGTCGTACAATACATTTCCCAATGTGTCTATGATAGTTACACGAATGGAAGTGTCGTTTCGCGTGTAGTTGTTCAGCTGCAGTTTCGCATGCAGTATGTCGCAACGAAATTCATGGTCTCGCTGGTATTCATATATTCCCAAGCTTATTGTGAAGATAACCACCAGAATAGTAGTGATGGAAAATGTAATGTTTGGAATGTTGACTCGTTTTACGTCGTCTGTAAAAACATTGTTCTTCATTATATACTATACTTCAAATAAATAGCCGTAACCAAATTTTGTCCTGATGTTTTTACCGTACCGACCTATCTTTTTGCGAATACGAGTAATGTTTACATCTACGGTTCTGTCAATGACAATGGTGTCGTTAGGCCAGACAACCTGTAGTATCTTTTCTCTGGAGAACACTTCCCCCGGAGAACTTAACAGCAGAGAGAAAAGTTCAAATTCAAGTTTTGTAAACGGTATGTTCGAGCCTCCTATTGTGCACTGCTTGCGAACAAGGTCCAGCGTGATGTCTTCATAGCGTATTATGTTTTCCGAATCCCTTTTGTCGTTCGGTGTGTTGTTGGTTCGGCGAAGAATAGCGGCCACCCTCGCCTTAACCTCGCTGATGCGGAAAGGCTTGCAGATGTAGTCGTCGCTTCCAATTCCAAAGCCGGTAAGCATATCCGCCTCTGTTGTTTTTGCAGTGCAGAATATTATCGGGATGTTGGCTGTTCGCACGTCTTCTTTCAGTTCCTTTGCCCATTTGAAACCTGATTTGGGAGTCATCATTACATCAAGTATTATCAAGTCTGGCAGTTTGCTTCCTAATTCTATCGGTGCTTCGTGAGTCTCTATTTCATAGCCTTCTATTTCCAAGTTAAACCTTAGAATGTCAAGGATGTCTTCCTCGTCATCAACTATAAGAATTCGTTTTGACATATAGCTTCGTTTTTTAAATTCGTTGTAAAGTTACTACTTCAAATCAACATTTGTACATAGTTGCCATGCCTAATGGTTAAATGTAACAGAAATTTAACACCTTTTGTTTTCTTTATTGAATCGTAATATCGTTGTAATTAGTTTGTAATAACTAATGTATTCCTTTGCATCGTCAAACGAAAATCGCCAAGAGCAATATGTTTCTAGGCAAAGAAAGACAGAAATAATGAAAGATGCAATGAACAGCAATAGTTGTGAACAGGTGTTAGAATCGTCGCACACCGACGATTGGGCAATGTTTCTATCGACAAGGCAGAGAAAGTCAATTCCCGAAAGTTCCGAAGTGGCAGAAGTTCCTTTGTCAACATCTGCGCGTCATGAGAAGGACAAAGGTTTCTATGAATTTGACGAAGAAGAAGATGACGACGACGATGATTGAATTTGTATAATCTAAAAATAGATAGGTATGGTAAAACTTACTAAAAGAAACTATTTGGAGCGAGATGTCTCTTGGATGTATTTCAACCACAGAATACTCGAGGAGGCTATGCGAGAGGATATTCCGGTCCTTGAGCGCATGTCGTTCCTTGGAATTTATTCCAGCAATCTGGATGAATTCTTTCGTGTGAGAATCGCAAATCTTGTGAGAATTGCCAGCATTGAATCTCCTGAAGGCAAAGAGTTCAAGCTAGAGGTGGAACGTGCCAAAGAACAGCTGAAAGTCATCAACAAGCTCAATGCAGATTACTCTTTGGAATATTCAAATGCCGTTGATTCCGTAACAAACGCCTTGGCAAAGCAAGGTGTGAACATAATAAGCGAAAGGGATATTGACGAGGCGCAGAGAGAGTTCATCCATGATTTGTACCGGAAGAAGATTCTAGGTCGCATTTCGCCTATTTGGTTTGAGAATATCGGCCATTTCGAGAAGGATGCCGACGACAGGATCTACATGATTGTCAAGATGAGCAAGGAAAACAGCAAGCCCTACAAATATGCGCTGTTTAATCTTCCAGTAGAGGAAATAGGACGTTGGGTTAGTGTTCCTTCAAAGGCAGACAGCAAGGCAATAATGTACTTGGACGATGTGATCCGTGTGTGCCTGCCGTTGATTTTCCCGTCTCTTGCTCTTGATACGTTTGAAGCTTGGACGTTCAAGTTTACAAGAGATGCCGAGATGGAAATTGACAACGACCTGCGCGAAGGTTTCCTCCAGAAGATTCAGAAGGGTGTCAAGTCACGAAAGGTTGGACAGCCTCTTCGCCTTGTCTATGACAAATCAATGCCCGAGGGTGTTTTCCGAAGAATCAAGTCCAAGCTTGTAGGCAATTCCAAGCTTGATACTGCTGTTGCAGGCGGTCGCTACCAGAACCACAAGGACTTGATGTCTTTTCCGGATTGTGGAATCAAAAGCTTGAGGTACCCTCAATGGCCTTCTGTAATAAGTGACGAGCTGAAGAACAGGGAGAGTCTGATTAAGGCAATCAGGGAAAAGGACAGGTTCATTCACGTACCATACCATTCCTTTGACAGCTATATAAGTCTGCTTAACGAGGCGGCTATAGACACAAAGGTCAAGTCAATCAAAACAACACTATATAGGCTTGCCAAGGATTCCAAGGTCATCAGGGCTTTGATTTGTGCCGCTCAGAACGGAAAGAAGGTTACGGTTATAATCGAACTTCTTGCACGTTTTGACGAGGCTCCAAACATTTCTTGGGCAAAGACTATGCAGGACGCAGGCATCAACGTGATTTTCGGTGTCGAAGGCTTGAAGGTACACTCAAAGATTACTCATATAGGTTTGGCAAGCGGACAGGACATTGCAGTAATATCTACGGGAAATTTCCACGAGGGCAATGCTTCCAGATATACCGACATCCTGCTTATGACAGCGAACATGAATGTGGTTCATGACGTGGAAAGAGTCTTCAAGTTTATAGAAAAGCCGTATTCACTTGTCAAGTTCAAGGAACTCCTTGTTTCGCCTAACGACATGAAGAAGAAGCTGTTGGCTCTAATAGACAACGAGATAAAGAACCACCTAAGCGGTAAGCCTGCATGGATTAAGGTGAAGGTGAACCATATCACTGACAAGGACATGGTTAGCAAGGTGTATGAGGCTACAAAGGCAGGTGTCAAAATCGGGGCACTTGTCAGAGGAAACTGTTCGCTCATAGAAAACGAGGACTGCGAGGGTAACTTGAAGGTTGTCGGAATAATCGACCGTTACCTTGAACACTCGAGAATCCTGATTTTTGCAAATGGCGGTGAACCTCTTTATTTCTTGGGTTCTGCAGACTGGATGCCTAGAAACCTTGACTGTCGTGTTGAGGTTGTTACTCCAGTGTACGACCGTGACATTCAGCAGGAACTCCAAAGAATAGTTGATTTCGGTTTGAAGGACAACACTCACGGCAGGTTGGTTATAGGCTCCAAGGACGAGCTAGCCGAATTCCGCTCCCAGGAAGAACTTTATAAATACTACGCAGATGAAAACAAACAGCAGTAATGACAGTTTCAACCTCGCTGCCATAGATATTGGCTCAAATGCTGCCAGAATCTTGATTAAGAGCGTTTCAAGAAAGTGCGCCGGTGAAAGTGGTGTTCAGACTTTCTACACAAAGAAACTGCAGTTCCTACGCATTCCATTGAGGTTGGGCATGGACGTGTTCAGCATCGGTAAAATTAGCAAAGAAAGGGAGGATCTGCTAGTCCGGACTATCAAGGTTTTCCGTCAACTCCTCACTATCTATGACGTTGCCGAATACAGGGCCTGCGCCACTTCAGCGTTCCGAGACGCCAAGAACGGAAAGAAGATTCTGAAGGAAATCGAAAGAAAGTACAACATTGAAATCGAGATTGTTTCCGGCGACGAAGAGGCGAAAATAATCAGAGACAACCACATTCAGGAAGACGGCAAGAACTACCTTTACATGGACGTGGGCGGCGGTTCAACTGAATTGTCCTTGATTTCAGACGGAAAGCTCATGGCTTCGCGTTCGTTCAATGTAGGAACCTTGAGGCTGTTGAACGAGTCCGTTTCGAGCGAGCAGATTGACGAGATGAAAGAGTCGGTCGCAACTATGACTGCCGGCTATGACGAAATTCAAATAATCGGCTCGGGAGGAAACATTAACAAGCTATTCAGACTTGTGCCTAAGAAGGAGAAGACCAAGGACACGATGCCTGCCGGCTCGCTCTTGAAAATTTACCAGAGGCTTGCATCTTTGTCCGTCGAGCAGAGAATGAGGGAGTTTGACCTAAGGGAGGACAGGGCGGACGTTATTGTCCCTGCCGCAGAACTGTTTCTGCTTGTGGCTGAAAAGTCGGGCGCAGACACATTCATCGTTCCTACTTTGGGATTGGCGGACGGCATTATTAATGAACTGGTGGAAAAGAACATAAAACTGTAAAAGTATGGAAATAGTTTATATTTGTATTGTTGCCTTTCTCATTATTCTAGCGGTCTTTGACTTGGTTGTCGGTGTCAGCAACGATGCGGTGAACTTCCTTAATTCGGCGATTGGAGCCAAGGTTGCCAAATACCGCACAATAGTACTCATTTCAGCTATCGGCGTGTTCACCGGTGCTGCTATGAGCAACGGCATGATGGACGTCGCAAGGCACGGCATAATGACGCCCGAGTATTTCTCTTTCTATGACGTTATGTGCGTGTTTCTTGCAGTCATGGTCACAGACGTGATTCTGCTTGATATATTCAACACTTTAGGAATGCCGACGTCAACGACTGTAAGTATGGTTTTCGAACTGTTGGGAGGTGCGTTCGCCATAGCCTTGATAAAGATTATTGGTGGCGTTGCAAAGACCGACGGAACGCTTTTGACTATGGGCGACTTGTTGAATGGAGAAAAGGCTATAAGCGTTGTTCTTGGAATCTTTTTGAGTGTCGCTATTGCATTTGTCTTTGGAACGATTGTCCAGTGGTTTGCAAGGCTTGTGTTCACGTTTACCTATAGGGTGAACGGTAGGACGACTTCATGCGACGGCAAGGTTCAGGGATTGACCGGAAGTTCAATCAAGATCGGCGTTTTCGGAGGAATTTGCTTCACGGGAATTGTCTGGTTCCTTTTGATAAAGGGGTTGAAGGGAAGCAGCTTCATGACTTCCGAAGTCAAGCAGTTCGTTAATGACAACACGTGGCAAATCATCGGTGCGTGCCTGCTTGTGTTCTCGTTCGTGATGACTTTGATTAGCGCCCTCAAGAAGCCGGTGCTGAAGTTCGTGGTTCTGTTCGGAACATTTGCGCTAGCAATGGCTTTCGCTGGCAACGACCTTGTGAATTTTGTCGGTGTGCCGTTGACAGGTTTGGAGGCCTATCAGGATTACGCCGCCAACGGAAGCGGAAACCCAGAGGGCTTCATGATGAAGTCGCTCATGAACAGTGCGCAGACGCCTGCTGTTTACTTGCTTTTCGCCGGCGTAATTATGGTTCTTTCGCTTGTCTTTTCCAAGAAGGCGCAGAATGTTGTTAAAACAAGCATCGACCTCAGCAGACAGGACGAGGGTGACGAGATGTTCGGTTCGACTTCCATTGCAAGAGCTCTAGTTCGCTCGTGCTCGAGGACTGCGTCTGCAGTAGCCGGCATAGTTCCGGATTCTGTAAGGATGTGGGTTGACTCGAGGTTCAACAGCGACTCTATGGTTTTGGCTGAAGGTGCCGCATTCGACCAAATTCGCGCCTCGGTGAACCTTGTGCTTGCAGGACTTCTCGTTGCCATCGGAACAAGCATGAAACTCCCTCTTTCAACGACATACGTGACTTTCATGGTTGCTATGGGAACAAGCCTCGCAGATAGGGCGTGGGGCCGTGAAAGCGCCGTTTTTCGCATTACAGGAGTGCTAAGTGTTATCGGTGGTTGGTTCATCACTGCCGGCGTGGCCTTTATCGCGAGCTACTTGATAACAAACGGCCTTTATTTCGGCGGATGTTTCGCAATGGTCTGCGCTATCGTCATCGCAATCGTGGTTCTGATTAAAAGCGGAAAGGACAAGCGCTCAAGCGACAGCGACTCGCTGTTGGGAAGCATTGCCAGAACAAGCGACAAAGTCGAGATTTGGCACCTTTTGTGTGAGCATATTAGAAACGGTAACGCACAGCGCTTGAGGTTCGTCATGGAGACCTACAGAAGCACTTTGGACAGCTTTATGAACGAGAAGTACAGACCGCTAAAGAGAAGCTCGTTCCTAATTGACGAGGAGAGAGCCGAACTCAAGAGACAGCGCAAGAGGGAAATCCTGGCGATGCGAAGACTTGACCCGCTTGTTGTCCTTCAGAGGAACACTTGGTATTTCCTTGGAATAAACTCGTGCAAGCAGATGCTTTACTGCATGAAGCGAATCAACGAGCCGTTGAAGGAGCATATAGGGAACAATTTTGCGCCTCTCCCGGTCGAGTTCCACGAGAGGTTCTCGCACATGGGAAGCGACGTAATACAGTTGTTCAACAAGACATTTGCTATGCTGCAGTCGGGTGACTTTACCGATGCCGAGAAAATCAGGGAGGACTGCATTGTCGTGCAGCGCCGAATCTCTATTGACCGTAAGAGGGTGCTGGACTCGTTGAACGAGATTGACTCGAACATCAAGACAAAGTTTCTCACAATACATTTCCTTCAGGAGTCGCAGGAGCTGTTGAGCTGCTTGAGGCACATGATTAGGGGAATGAACCACTTTGCTGGCGACTATTCGGCATAGGTTTACAGAAAAAATTCCACATAATAGCGGCGGGTTGAAGTAGATTTGACTCGCTGCTACTTTTGTTTTTCGACTTTGCTTGTTTGTCCGGTTGGATTGATTTGGTCTGTTTGTTCTGCTTGTTTTGTATAGTCTTGGATATCAATCGGATATGTTTTTTGGGGTTGCCCTAACTAAAAAAAGATTAGTTTTTTATTTTGTCCGGAGGGGTGGCAGACTTCCACAAAAAATTGATACAAAACAACCCCAAACTCACCTCTAACCCAACAGCTCGCCATCATACGTTCGTTGAAAAATTGCATTAAAAAAGGAAAATGAATTGCCGATTATTTCAAAATAGTTGCATTTGAATTATTACGGACAAAACGAACAAACTTAAAGTGACTCAAATTCCTATGAAAACTGTTTAGTGAAAAATTTGGTGGTCTCGCAGATGTGCAATATCACTTGCACAGTAAAAGAATCAGAACAAACCTTCGTCATGAAAGTCCGTCGCTCGTCCAAGCTACTTCCCGTCCTCCCGATAAAGTTCCGTTCGCCTTCGTTGACAGAATGCTTGTTTTGTAGAATAGCATAATCAGTACCGACCGCATCAAAATTTTTGAATGCCATGCTTGATGCACGTACCCCATAGGCTGCCGGAGTGCCTAAAATACAAAAGTGTTAGGGTCGGCCGGCATTGTCGTTGGTTGAAACCCACGTCTGGATCGAGAAATGTCATTGTGTGACAACGTGCCGCACAAGTTATTCGCACGTCCATCGCACGTAGCCACTGTCTTGGCTTTTCTATGTCGGGACGGGGAATTCTTTCTCTGGCTAACAGCGGAACAATCCAACCCACCAATTCCATCGCCTCGCAACCTGTTTCACTTCAATAACTAGGCATTTGGTTGACATATCGGAAACGGCGACCTTAATTTTTCAAAAAAAATGTCACCAACTAAAAATTTATTATTAACTTTGCCACACGAAATTCAGAATTTTTAGATTAATCAATTATTATTCAAATGAATAGACTTGAGGAAAATGACTCGCAGGTTGTAGAATCCACTTCTACGGGTAGTGTTGCTGTTGAAACAGTGTCGGTTGAGAGTGCGTCGGAGCAGGCTTCTGCTGCAAACATCGACTACTCGGGCAAGAGCGAGAGCGAGCTTGTGAACCTGGCAAGCGTTATTATCTCTAGCACTGAGTCTAATTATTCTGCAATCAAGTTTGACATCGAGCAAATCAAAGACAACTACTATAAAAAGTTCAACCGTAGGGTGGACGAGATTCGCAAGGCACAGCAGGATGCCGGAGAGGATGCCGAGCCTATTGAACTTCCGGTTGACGAGTTCAAGCCAGTCTATTCTGTTTTCCAGACCAAGCGCAACGAGGAGAAGAAGAAGAAGGAAGAGGAGGAGAAGGCTAACCTTGACGCTAAGCGCGAGTTGATTGAGAAACTGAAGGAGCTTGCCGCTGCAGGTGAGGCCCACCACAGCATCAACGAGTGCCGCGACATCCAGGCGAAGTGGAAGAGCATAGGCCGTGTGCCGCAGTCTGACTCCGAGCAGGTTAATTCCGACTACAAACTTTGGATTGAGCATTTCTATGACAACCTGAAGACAGAGAACGAGCTTCGTGACTTTGATTTCAAGAAGAACTTGAAGGACAAGGAGATTCTTTGTGACAAAGCCGAGAGTCTGGCAAACGCTTCGAATGTAGTTGAGGCTTTTAAGACTTTACAGACTCTACACGAAATGTGGAAGGAGACTGGTCCTGTTGCTCCAGAGCACAGAGAGGAGATTTGGGAACGATTCAAGGCCGCTTCAAATGTGGTCAACAAGAACCATAGGGACTTCTTTGAGAAGGTTCACGCCAAGGAGGAGGAGAACCTTGCCGCGAAGACTAAGCTTTGCGAGGAGGTCGAGGCCGTAGATATAAATATGACTTCTACTAAGGCTTGGCAGGACAAGAGCGAGTTCATACTTTCTGTTCAGGAGCAGTGGAAGAAGATTGGCTACGCTCCAAAGAAGGATAACGACAAGATTTACGAGAGGTTTAGAGCAGCTTGTGACAGGTTCTTCAACGCAAAGAATGAGTTCTTCAGGTCTATCCGCGAATCGCAGTCGGACAACTTGGCCAAGAAAATCGCATTGTGCGCTAAGGCCGAGGCTTTGCAGGACAGCGATGACTGGAAGGGTGCTTCTGAGACCTTGACCAAGCTTCAGCAGGAGTGGAAGACTATTGGCCAGGTTCAGAGAAAGAACTCTGACGCCGTTTGGAAAAGGTTCATCGGTGCCTGCGACAAGTTCTTCGAGCGCAGAAACAAGTACTTCAAGGACCAGAGACAGGAGGAGTCACAGAATCTTGCCAAGAAGAAGGAGCTTACAGAACAAATCAAGAATCTTGACCTGGAGGCAGAAAACTCTTACGACGAGTTCAAGAACCTTATAGCGCAGTGGAACGAAGTTGGCCATGTACCTTTTGAGCAGAAGGACGCTGTTTACAAGGAGTACAAGAAGACAATCGACGCTGTTTTCGAAAAGTTTGCAAAGGACAAGAGCAAGAACAAGCTTGACCTTTACCGCACCGGAGTGCAGAACATCGTCGCCGGTGGTGCTTCAAGGGTGAATAACGAGAGAAAGCGTTTGATGAAGCAGATTGAGGTTCTATCTGGCGAAATTCACACCGCCGAGAACAACATTGGTTTCTTCAGCAGGTCCAAGAATGCATCTTCGCTTGTGGCTGAAATGCAGACTAAAATCGAGAAGCTGAAGCAGGAGAAGAAAGTGGTTCTCGAGAAGCTTGCCATCCTTGACGAGAATCTTGACAACGAAGATTAAATAGAAACTTAAGCAGATTTAGTGGCACATGTCTGTGTCGCTACTTCTGAATAAGATATTTATATATTTTGGGAGGAAGTTTTGAAAATAAGCTTCTGGATTATTTTACTAACAGTTTTTTATTTAACAACTAACAAGTTATACAAATGAAACCATTTGATGATGAGTCACAGGATTCTGAGAGGAATTCAGGCGCAGGTCGCTCAGAAGAGCAGACTCAAAGAAAGAGCTTTAATCCAAATTTTACAAGCGACAATCAGATTAGAAGACCTCGTAGAAGAGTTGGTGATTCTAGAAGTGAGGGTAATGGAGAGCAGCAGGGCCGTAACTACACTCGCGTAAACTTTAACAACGACGACAACAACGGCCGTCAGGGCGGCTACAACAACAACCGTCAGGGTGGATACAACAACAGAAGCTATAACAACAACGGAGACGGTCAAGGAGAGTACAACAACAACCGAGGCTACAATAACCGTGGCTATAACAACAGCGAGGGACAACAGGGCGGCTACAATAATCGTGGTTATAACAACAATCGCGGCTACAACAACAATCGCGGCTACAACAACGGCGAAGGACAGCAGGGTGGCTACAACAACCGCCAGGGTGGATACAACAACAACCGCCAGGGTGGCTATAACAACAACCGCCAGGGTGGCTATAACAACAACCGCCAGGGTGGCTATAACAACAATCGCCAAGGTGGCTATAACAACAACCGTCAAGGTGGCTACAACAATCGTCCTAACAACGGCGGTCGTCCTCAGCAGCGTCCACAGGCTAACAACGGACACAGACAGATGGAGTACAAGTCCATCATGATTGACCCAACAGAGTCAATCCGCTTGAACAAGTTCCTTGCAAACGCTGGCGTATGTTCGCGTCGTGAGGCTGACGAGCTAATCCAAGCTGGTGCAGTTTCCGTGAATGGCGTATTTATCACTGAGTTGGGTACTAAGATTCTTCGTGGCGACAAGGTTATGGTTGGAGACCAGTTGGTAAATCCAGACAAGCCAGTATATATTGTCCTTAACAAGCCAAAGGGTTGCGTGACAAGTACAGACGACCCTAATGCAAAACTTACAGTTATGGAGCTTGTAAAGAATGCTTGCAAGGAGAGAATTTATCCAGTGGGCCGTCTTGACCGCAATACAACCGGAGTGCTTCTTTTGACAAACGACGGTGACCTGGCTTCGAAGCTTACTCACCCAATGTACAACAAGAAGAAGATTTATCAAGTAACTCTTGCCCGTGACGTTGAGCAGGCTGATTTTGACGCTATCCGCGAGGGTATAGAGCTTGAGGACGGTCCTATTAAGCCGGACGCTTTGGAATACGTTGACGAGGCAGACCACAAGAAGATTGGCATCGAGATTCATTCCGGAAGAAACCGTATCGTTCGTCGTATTTTCGAGAAGATGGGTTACAGAGTTATGAAGCTTGACCGTGTGTTCTTCGCTGGTTTGACAAAGAAAGGCTTGAAGCGTGGAGGTTGGAGATTCCTAACTGAGCGCGAGGTAAGTATGCTTCGTATGGGTTCATTCGAGTAAAAATTTCATACTTTATATGTTGCGTGCCTAAACAGAAATGCTTGGGCACGCTTTGTTTTTATTAACTCTAATGCGATGATAAAGAGAGTATTAATATCTGCTATATGTGTGTGTTCATGCTTGTTCTCTTTCGCTGTCAGCTATAAGTCCGCGGAAACAGACGCATACATAAAGAAATACAAGAATGTTGCAATTCAGCAGATGAAACAATATAAAATCCCTGCAAGCATTACTCTTGCTCAAGGTATTTTAGAAAGTGGTAGCGGAAGAAGTGACCTTTCGGTAAAGGCAAACAATCATTTTGGAATCAAGTGTACCTCTGACTATAAAGGAAAGACCTATTACAAGAAGGATAACAAGCTGAAGGACTGTTTCAGGGTTTATTCGGACGCTGCTGAGAGTTTTCGTGACCATTCCTTGTTCTTGACAACTAGGAAGCATTATTCCCCGCTGTTTGACTTGAAAATTACCGATTATAAGGGATGGGCAAAGGGGTTGAAGAAATGTGGTTATGCGACAAATCCCAAATATCCCGAACTGTTGATTGAAGTTATAGAGCAGAATAGCCTTTATCAGTTTGACAATGAGGAATATACAGACAAGAAAGAGGAAAATGCCGAAAACGACAATGGAAGGAATGGTCGTTACGAGGAGGAGAACAGACAGAAAGATTCCAAACCGGAAGGTGTAGATATAAGAAATTCTGACAACAGGGTAGAGATCAACGGCGTAAGATGTGTGAGGGTTAAAACTGGAGATACATTCTATTCACTGTCGAAAAAGCATGGAATTTCAGTGCCTGAGCTAAAGAATCTTAATGATTTCCCCGACAACTATACGTTAAAAGTCGGAGAGTATGTGTTCTTAAAAAGGAAGCGCAGGAACTACAGGGCCTTGGACTTCCATATAGTGCAATCTGGTGAGACGCTGTTGTCCATTTCTCAATATTACGCCATTCAAAAGAATCAGTTGGTAAAAAGGAACAATAACATTTCCGAACCGTTGAAAGTTGGCACAAAATTGCTGCTACATTAAAAAATCAGTGATTTTTTGACTTGAAAAATGTGAAATTTATTTGAATATTTTTTAATTTTGCACTCAAGTATATATTTTGAACAAAAAGATAATTTAATAAGATAATGCCACAGACATCAAACAGAGGTCAGCAAATGCCAGAGTCGCCTATCAGAAAGCTCGTTCCTCTTGCAGACAAAGCAAAGGAGAGAGGTACTAAGGTGTACCATTTGAACATAGGTCAGCCTGATTTGAAGACTCCTAAAATTGCTCTAGATACTCTTAAGACTATAGATAGACAAATTCTTGAGTATTCTCCGTCTGACGGGTACAAAAGTTTGCGACTAAAGCTAAGAGATTACTACAAAAGATTCAATATTGATGTTACAGAGAAGGATATCATCGTTACTTGTGGTGGAAGTGAGGCTGTAAACTTCGCGTTTATGGCGTGCCTTGATCCGGGTGATGAGATTATCGTCCCAGAGCCAGCCTATGCTAACTATACTGCATTCGCTATTGCTTGTGGCGCTATTGTCAAGCCTGTAGTTTCTACGATAGAGGAGGGTTTTGCGCTTCCTAGTATAGACAAGTTCGAGGAGCTAATAACTCCTAGAACAAAGGGAATTTTGATTTGCAATCCTAATAATCCAACTGGATATCTTTATACAAGAGATGAATTGAACCAGATTAGAGACTTGGTGAAGAAGTATGACCTTTACTTGTTCTCTGATGAGGTTTATCGTGAGTTCTGTTACACGGGAGCTCCATATATTTCAGCATTCCACCTTGAGGGTATCGAAAATAACGTGATTCTATTTGATTCTGTATCAAAGAGATATAGCGAGTGTGGTATTCGTATTGGCGCGCTAGTGACCAAGAATGCAGAAGTAAAGAAGAATGTTATGAAGTTCTGTCAGGCTCGTTTGTCTCCTCCTTTGATTGGACAGATTATAGCTCAGGCTTCTATTGATACACCGAACGATTATATGCTCGAGATGTACAATGAGTACGTTGAGCGCAGAAAGTTCCTTATTGATGGATTGAATCGTATTCCTGGCGTTTATTCTCCAATCCCTATGGGTGCTTTCTATACAGTTGCGCGTCTTCCGATTGATGATGCGGACAAGTTCTGTGCGTGGCTGCTTAATGATTTCGAGTACGAAGGTCAGACAGTGATGATGGCTCCAGCATCTGGTTTCTATACTTCATCTGATTTGGGAAAGGATGAGGTTCGTGTTGCTTATGTGCTTCAGAAAGAGGATTTGGCCAAGGCACTGTTTGTATTGAAGAAGGCTTTGGAAGTATATCCAGGAAGAACAATAAATAGATAAAAGAGGGTGAATTTCGAGTTATTTCTTGCAAATCGACTTCATTTCAAGCAAGAGGATAACAAACGGGTGTCTAGAACTGCTGTTAAGATTGCAACTCTTGGCACTGTTGTTGGTATCTCTGTGATGATAATTGCTATTGCGGTTATTGTCGGCTTCAAGAAGGAGATAAAGGACAAACTCGTAGGTTTTGGCTCTCATTATCAAGTAAGTGCTTTTCACACCAGAGGCAGTGTGGAGCAGACTCCGCTAAAGATAGATTCGTCGTTGTATTCCATGATTCAGAATACCAATGGGGTGGAGTCTTGTCAGAAAGTGTGTGTTACACAAGGCATAATCAAGACCCAAGATGATGTCTATGGCGTAATGCTGAAAGGCGTTGGCAGTGACTATGATTGGTCGTTCTTTAATAAGTGTTTGGTAGAGGGGACTGTATTGCAAGTTTCAGATTCTCTGTGCAATGAGGTGCTGTTGTCAAAGTACATGGCTAGTAAGCTCAATTTGAAATTGGGTGACAAGATGCTCATGTATTTTGTGATAGATAAAAAGGCGAGGGCAAGGCAGTTCATAATCCGTGGTATTTTCAACACCGGATTCACAGAGTTTGACAACCAGATAGCTATTTGCGATTCCCGTCATGTGAAAAAATTGCTTTCAATGACAGATAGTCAGGTTTCACAAATAGAGATAAAAATATCTGATTTTGACAAGCTTGACGATGTTGGCTATGAGTTGTTCGGTTTGTTGGGAAATACGTTCGATGAAAACGAAACACCGATGTTGCTTCGCTCCGTCAGAGAGTTGAATCCTCAGATATTTTCCTGGTTGGAAATGCTTGATATTAATGTTGCTATAGTTCTTGTTTTGATGATTATAGTAGCCTCGTTCACGATTGTTTCAGGCATGCTGATTCATATTCTGGAGAAAACAAATATGATTGGCATTCTGTATGCTCTCGGAGCCGATTCGAGGTCAGTACAGAAGGTGTTCCTATATCAGTCTCTATTTTTTGTGGGGAAAGGATTGGTTATGGGCAATCTCATAGGTATTTTAGTGTGCTTGGTACAAAGCCATTTCCAAATTATACCACTTGATCCAGATACTTACTATGTTGACCATGTTCCAGTGCTGTTGAATCCATTTCATGTGATAGTACTTAATTTGGTGGTTTGTGTGATAATAGTTTTAGTTATGGTTTTGCCCACTTATGTTATTAAGCGAATAAGTCCGGCAGAAGCTATACGATTTGAATAATGATTGATAAAAAATAAGTTATGATTAAGCACGTTGTTTTATTTAAACTTCAGCAGATGTCTTCAGCAGAGGACTTGAACGCTAAGTGTATCGAGATAAAGAATTCTCTTGAAGATTTGATGGGGAAAGTGCCTACGTTGAAATCTATCAAGGTTAGTGTAAACTGTAATCCAAATGAGCAGTTCCATATTTGTTTGGAATCCACTCACGATGATATGGAAGGACTACAGGCTTATGCAACTCATCCATTGCACGTAAATATTTCCAAGGAACTGATTAGACCAATCCTTGATGCTCGCTCTTGCGTAGATTTTGAGTTTTAGTGGGACATAAAACAATATGGACGAATATGAGACACTTCAAATCTTTAATTATATTCGTTGCATTTCTTTTTCTAGGGCTAGCTTCTGCTTTTTCTCAGATTTATGACCCTGTTAAGTGGACAGTTAAGCTATCCAAAATTCAAAACGGAAAAGCAACAATTACATATCAGGCCAATATAGAGAAAGGTTGGCACATCTACAGTACCAAGCAGTTGGAAAATGGTCCTGTACCGACATCCTTTTCTTTTACTGAAACTGATGGCGTAAAGGTGATATCAGATATAAATCCGCGTACAAAATTGATAGAGGAATATGAGCCTTCATTCGCCATGACTCTTGGTTGGTACGAGGACGTCGCTACATTTCAGCAACAGGTGAAAATTGACAATCCTTCTAACTTTACGTTAAAAGGATACATTTCGTATATGTGTTGTAGCAACGAAACTTGCACGCCACCGACAAACTCCGAGTTTGATCTTTCTCGTCATTCAACAGAGTCTAATGCCAAAGAAGATTCCAATGCCGAGGTTCAGTCCTTTTCAAGCAAAGACAAGCTTTTATTTAATCCTGTTAGTATAAAACCTGTTTCTTCAACTTCTGATTCCTCTACAACACAAAAAGTTAGTAGCGAGAATGTCGTAGATAGAATAGATACTTGGGCAAATGTAGAGGATAAAATGAGTGAATATGGCGAGGCAGCAACTCATACCGGTGATTCTTTGTTAAAGGTATTGCTATTGGGTTTGGTTGGCGGATTTATTGCTGTAGTTACGCCTTGTGTTTGGCCTATTATACCAATGACTGTAAGCTTTTTCATGAAAAGGGGCAGCGATCCCAAGAAAGGAAGAAAGTCTGCTATTCTGTACGGTTTGTCTATAATAGGAATTTATGTTATTCTTGGTATTGTAATTACCGCGATATATGGTGCCAGTGGACTGAATGAATTGTCAACGAATGCTTTTTTTAATGTATTCTTGTTTTTCCTTTTGGTCTTGTTTTCTGCTTCTTTTTTTGGAGGCTTCGAAATAGCGTTGCCAGCATCTTGGAGTACCAAGCTGGATAACAAAGTGGATAAAACATCGGGATATATTTCTATCTTGTTGATGGCGTTTACTTTGGTAATTGTGTCGTTTTCATGTACCGGACCAATTATTGGCACTCTGTTGGTTGATGTTGCAAAAAGCAATGTGCTGGCTCCTGCTGTAGGAATGTTTGGCTTCTCGGTAGCTTTGGCTATTCCTTTCACTTTGTTTGCTTTCTTCCCAAGTTTATTGAAGAACTTGCCTCGTTCCGGAGGTTGGTTGAATTCAGTGAAGGTTTTGCTTGGATTCTTTGAGTTGGCTTTTGCGCTTAAGTTCCTTTCTATGGCTGATTTGACAAACCATTGGAGAATCCTTGACAGGGAGGTGTTCATAGTGCTTTGGGTTGTGATTTTTGCGATGGCAGGTTTGTATCTAATAGGCAAGATTCATTTTTCCGGAGACGATGAAGTGGAGCATGTCAGTGTTCCTAGGTTGTTTCTATCTATAGCGTCGTTCTCTTTTGCCCTTTATCTAGTTCCCGGTTTGTGGGGTGCTCCTTTGAAGGCTGCAAGTGCTTTTATCCCTCCTATTTCAACTCAGGATTTCAGTTTATATAAAGGCAAGATTTCGGCTAAGTTCAAAGATTATGATGAGGCATTAAAGTATGCTGCTGCCAATAACAAACCGGTTGTGGTGGACTTTACAGGACATGCTTGCGTGAATTGTCGAGAGATGGAGTCCTCTGTATGGACTGACCCTCGTGTACGTTCTATTTTAAAGGAAGATTATGTACTTGTTTCTCTATTCGTTGACGACAGAAAAGCGTTGGATGAGCCAATGAAAGTAGAGGAAAATGGTAAAGAAAAAACTTTATATACAGTGGGAGATAAGTGGACTTACTTAGAGATGTCCAAATTTGGAACTAATGCTCAGCCTTTCTATGTTCTCCTAGATTCTGATGGAAATCCTTTAAATACTTCATTCGCCTATTCTAAAAATTCAACAGAAGAGTTCCTAGATTTCTTAAAGGTAGGCTTGAAAAACTTTAAGAAGGAAAAGAATTAAGTATAGTTTCAAAAAGAAAGAGATTATTAGAATTTTATTTCTGCTAATAATATGACAGATTTAATAAATAATAGACGCACAATTAGAAAGTACTCAAATAAAGAGGTGAGCGAAGAGCTGATTTGCTCTTTACTTGAGGCTTCTGGCCGTGCTTCCACTAATGGAAACATGCAGTTGTACAGTGTTGTGATTACAAGAGATGACGAGAAGAAAAAGCTTCTTGCTCCCGCTCATTTTTCGCAGCCAGCTTTCGTTGGAGCTCCATTGTCGTTGACATTTTGTGCTGATTTCCACAGATTTAATCTTTGGTGCAAGGAGTGCAATGCCGATCCCGGTTATGACAACGAGTTGAGTTTCCTTACAGCGATGACTGACACGCTTCTTGTTGCGCAGACGTTCGCTATGTTGGCAGAAAGCAAGGGGTTGGGTATTTGTTATCTAGGCACAGCAATGTATAATGCCAAGCAGATTTCCGAAGTCTTGGAACTGCCGCATAATGTTGTTCCAGTAACCACAATTACTGTAGGTTATCCTGCAGAGGCACCAGAACAGCAGGACAGAATAAATCCGTCTGCATGGATTCACAAAGAGACATATCGTGACTTCACACCTACAGACATTCATTCCATCTACGACTATAAGGATGAGATGGAGATTAACAAGAAGTTTGTAAAAGAAAACGAAAAGGAAACTCTTGCACAAGTATTTACCGATGTCAGATACAACAAGGCGAATAACGAGTATTTCTCTAAGCAATATATGGATTTATTGGGTGAAAAGGGTTTCCTTTTTGCTACAGAATTAAAGAATAATAAATAAGGTAAAGATATGAGTAAGATTGTACAGATAGGCATAGGTGGTGTTGGTACTGTTGTAGCGCACAAGCTTGCCCAAAATATAGATGTGTTCGAGTCGGTAACTTTAGCAAGTCGTACAAAGAGCAAATGTGACGCCCTTGCTGAAACTTTGAACAAGAAGTATGGTGTCAAGTTCGATACAGATTGTGTTGATGCAGACGAGGTTGACCAGATTGTTGCTCTTTTAAAGAAGCATAAGCCTGTATTGGTTATTAACGTCGCTCTTCCATATCAAGATCTTGCCATTATGGAGGCTTGTCTTCAGTGTGGCGTAAACTACTTGGATACAGCTAATTACGAGCCTAAGGACGAAGCTCATTTCGAGTATTCTTGGCAGTGGGCTTACAAGAAAAGATTTGAGGACGCAGGTCTGACAGCTATTCTTGGCTGTGGCTTTGACCCAGGTGTTAGCGGTGTTTATACTGCATACGCTGCAAAGCATCATTTCAAGGAGATGAATTACCTTGATATTGTTGACTGCAACGCAGGAAACCATCATAAGGCTTTCGCTACAAACTTCAACCCTGAGATCAACATTCGCGAGATTACTCAGAACGGACGCTATTACCAGGACGGCAAGTGGGTTGAGACTGGTGCTCTAGAGATTCACAAGCCCCTTACATATCCAAATGTAGGACCCAAGGAGTCGTATTTGATGTACCACGAGGAGTTGGAGAGCCTTGTAAAGAACTTCCCTACAATCAAGCGTGCCCGCTTCTGGATGACTTTCGGACAGGAGTACCTTACTCACCTTCGTGTTATTCAGAACATCGGTATGGCAAGAATTGACGAGGTTGAATACAACGGTGTAAAGATTGTTCCTCTTCAGTTCCTAAAGGCTGTACTTCCTAATCCTAAGGATTTGGGTGAGAATTATGAGGGCGAGACTTCTATCGGATGCCGTATTCGTGGAATTGGCAAGGACGGAAAGGAACTTACTTACTACGTATATAACAACTGCAGTCACCACGACGCTTTCTTGGAGACTGGTATGCAGGGAGTTAGCTATACAACTGGAGTGCCTGCAATGATTGGTGCCATGATGTTCGTAAAGGGATTGTGGCAGAGACCTGGAGTATGGAATGTCGAGGAGTTCGATCCAGATCCATTCATGGCTGAACTTAACAAGCATGGTCTTCCTTGGCACGAGGAGTTTAACAAGGATTTGGAACTTTAATACATTTTTTGTTATGAAAATGTTCGGAAGGGTAAAGAGAAACTGGGTGGTTCCCGCCGGTCAGGAGCCTACTGAATTGGACAAGAAGGTTATAGCATATCAGAACAAGGGTATTCTTTGCCCAAGAAGAGATATGATTCGAACTCCGGAGCAGATTGAGGGCATTCGTCGTGCAGGTTTGTTGAATACTGCGGTTCTTGACCTTGTTGCTGCAAACATCAAGGAGGGTATTTCAACACTTGCTCTTGATGATCTAATCGGAGAATATACTCGTGCTCATGGTGGTGTCTGTGCCTGTCTTGGCTACGAGGGCTATCCAAAGAACTCATGTATCAGTATTGATGATGTTGTGTGCCATGGTATTCCGAATGCCAATACCATTTTGAAGAAAGGCGACATTGTTAATGTTGACTGCACAACTATTCTTGACGGTTATTATGCCGACGCTTCAAGAATGTTCGTGATTGGCGGCGAGACAACACCAGAGAAGCAGAGACTGGTTGATGTTACCAAGGAGTGTCTTGACCTAAGCTTCGAGGTATGCAAGCCATACACAACTGTTGGTGATCTTGGTTACGCAATACAGAAGCATGCAGAGGAGAACGGTTACTCAATCGTTAGAGAACTTTGCGGACATGGTGTCGGATTGAAGTTCCACGAGCTTCCAGAGGTTTGCCACTACGGAAGAAGGGGAGACGGAATGCTTCTAGTTCCAGGCATGACATTTACAATTGAGCCTATGGTCAATATGGGCAAGCGCAATGTGACATTCGACAGAATGGACGGTTGGACTTGTCGTACAGCTGACGGACTACCTTCTGCACAGTGGGAGCATACATTCCTGATGACAGAGAATGGTCTAGAGGTTTTGACATACTAGCATTTCTCTGCCTGATTTTATTGTTTGAAACTTAATTGATTAAGTTATAGATAAGGACTGCACCACGTGGTGCGGTCTTTTTTATCACTTGCTGTATTTCTAATCATAGAAAGATTTGTCAAGGAATGACAATTTGCATTTTTATAATGGTTTGTATGGAGTTTTATTTGTCTATTATCTTTTTTTTTATGTTATAATTCTCCTTTGATTTTCAAATTGAAGTTTTTTGTATATCTGTATTTGTTCCTTGAAATAACAAGTGTAGATTTTATGTTTGTTATTCCTGTTTCCTCAAATAACATTTGATTTTGACCTTATTAAAGGATTAACAACCATTTTATATTTGTTTTTTACGGACAAATATATCTGGTATATAAAATGTTATAATTTTTGATAATTATAGAATTATTGTTATTTTTGCATTGCAGATACGTTTTTGCGTCTGCTCTTCCGTCAATTTTAGGGTTCAGTTGACAGAACGATTACATACGAACCCATAATAAAGCATTAGCTATAATTCGCGTTCAAACCAAAAAGCCTGAGAAACTGATTTGATTTGAAAATCGGATAGCAATGTTCACGGAGACGCTTGTAGAGTGACTTCGTACCAAACTCAAATGTTGATGCTCGCACCTTTGGTGTGGGCTTCTATGAGTTTGGGCGGGGTTTCATCTCAGGCTTCCCCGTGAACGCGAGTAGAAAGGTCCGCACCTTTCTTTTTGCCGGTTGTGATTGATAGTCGGATGCGAAATGAGACTATCAATTTATGGCAACGAGAAATCTTGACAATGCTAAAACTGCAAAGAATGATGAGTTCTATACGCAGTATGCAGACATACAAAAGGAGATTAACGCCTACCTTGAATACAATCCGGATGTGTTTCGTGGCAAGACGATACTTTTGCCTTGCGATGATCCGGAGTGGAGCAATTTTACAAAATTCTTTGCACAGAACTTCGAGGAGTTCGGTTTGAAAAAACTGATCTCGACAAGCTATGCACCAGAGAGCAAGAAGATAAAGAGTTGGCAACCAACACTTTTCGAAACTGAATCACCATACTATGATGTTGATAAGTCGAAAACAAATGGTAAGATTTTTATTCTTGACCATGACACGAATAATAGTGGTACGATAGATTACGACGACCTTGAGTGGCAATACCTTGAAGGAGATGGTGATTTTCGTAGTGCAGAGGTGAAGGCTTTGCGTGACGAGGCTGATATTATCATTACAAATCCACCATTCTCTTTGTTTAGAGAGTTCTTGGCGTGGATAGTGGAAGCAAACAAGAAGTTTTGTATCATTGGTAATCAAAATGCCATTACATATAAAGAGGTTTTCCCATTGATTAAGGATAACAAAATGTGGTTGGGAAAGGGGTTCTCTGGAGGAGCAACTCATTTTATTAGTTTCTACGAAGACATTGCAACGGCAGGAAATCATAAAGAAGGAATGATTCGAGTTTCTGGTGTTGTTTGGTTTACAAATCTTGATCATGGTCGCCGACATCAACCTCTGCAACTGATGTCAATGGAAGACAATATCAAGTATAGCAGGCATAAGGAAATAAAAGGTATAGGTTATCAAAAATATGATAACTATGATGCAATAGAAGTACCTTTTACGGATGCAATACCGAGTGACTATGAGGGTGCAATGGGCGTACCGATTACTTTTTTAGATAAGTATTGTCCGGAACAGTTTGAATTATTAACTTTAAGTGTCGGAGAAGATTTTATTACCCCTAATAAATTTTATGAGCAGTTTCGAGACCCTAATTCATTGAAACTTAATAATAATAAAAGGGATTGGTGTCTTTATGTAAAATCAGATTCAGGAAAGAATTTAACATCAGAGGGATATCGTGTCGAAAAAATTTATGCTCGCATTATAATTCGCAGAAAACAAAACTAAAACCTTATGAAAACGCAATTAAGAACCGACATTACCATAGCCGATATCTGCAAAGGGTTTGTATATAACGAACTTGAAGGCAAAGGTTTGTTCGGATTGGATGGTAAGTTGACCATTCAACCCGAATACCAGCGCAACTATATCTATGCAGACGGCAAAAGGGATGTGGCGGTGATTGACTCAATTATAAAAGGCTATCCGCTTGGTATTCTCTACTTCAACAAAGTAGGGGAAGATAGGTACGAGGTTCTTGATGGGCAACAGCGCATCACCTCTTTCGGCAGGTATGTGACAAAGAAGTTTGCAATCAAGGACAGCAATGGACTGGAGCAGTATTTCAATGGTCTGCCAAAAGATTTGCAGGATAAAATCATGCAGACTCCGTTGCTTATCTACATCTGCGAAGGTGAAGAGAGCGAAATAAAGGAGTGGTTCAAGACTATCAATATAGCAGGTGTTCCACTAAAGGAACAGGAACTGCTAAATGCAATCTATTCAGGTCCGTTTGTTACGCTTGCAAAGGCGGAGTTCTCTAACTCGCAAAATGCAAATGTGCAGAAATGGAGTGCCTACATTTCGGGTTCTGTTATTCGTCAGGACTTTCTGCACACCGCCCTTGATTGGGTGAGCAAGGGAGAGATTGACAATTACATGAGCAGTCATCGTCAAGACACAAACATCAACGAGTTAAAGGCATATTTCACAAGTGTCATTGACTGGGTGTCAACTACCTTCAATAGCGTAGAGAAGGAGATGTGCGGACTTGAGTGGGGGCGATTGTATGAAAAATATCACAATCAAGCGTATAGCTCTGATGATATAGACAAAAAGGTCAAGGAATTATACGGTGATCCATACGTTAAGAATAGAAAGGGTGTGTTTGAGTATGTTCTGGGCGGTTGCATAGAACATAAGCTGATTGAGGTTCGAGTCTTTGACGAAGCAACAAAGAAATCTGTCTATGCAAAGCAAACAAAAGTAGCAGAGGCAAACGGTCATTCAAACTGTCCTTTGTGTGCGTGCGGAAGCAATTCAAACAAGACGCGAATATGGAAACTCTCTGAAATGGATGCCGATCATGTTACTGCATGGAGCAAGGGCGGAGCAACTGATGCAAGTAATTGCGAGATGCTCTGTGTTACACACAATCGAGCGAAAGGAAACAAATAGAATTTACTGACACGAAAAACGTCCATTAGCAATGGGCGTTTTTTATTTTTTGATAATAATTTTGTATCTTTGCAATAAATTAGAGCGATTTTAATGTTAAAAAAGATACTTTTCATATTATTTTCGGTTCTTGCGTTGATGTCATGCGACAAGGAAAAAGTGCATAGCGAGTCTCCCGTGGAAAAGACCACCATCATGTTTTTCCCATGGTCAACCAACCTCAAGACTTGTTTTCTGCAGAACATAAACGACTTTCATCAGCTAATCAGAAATAACAGGCTGAATAATGAAAGGGTTATGGTATGTATGGAAACTTCTCCGGGGGAAGCGTCTATAATGGAAATTAAGGAGGAGAAGATTGTCGATGTAATGACGTACAAGGATCCTTCCTTTACCACTGTTGAAGGAATATCGAATTTTCTGAACCTTATACACAAAAATGCTCCAGCCAAGAAGTATTCGATGATTGTCGGTTGTCATGGAACGGCATGGCTGCCTGCTGTAGAGACAAGTACAAGATGCTCCTTTTCAGATGAATCAGAAGTTCCTTTGACAAGGTATTTCGGCGGAACAACAAAGGAGTATCAAATAGAGATTCCTGTATTCAGGGAGGGAATTCAGAATTCCATGATTCCAAAGTTTGAGTATATTCTGTTTGACGACTGCTATATGGCAAACATTGAGGTTGCCTACGAGTTAAAGGATGTGTGCAACCATATTGTTGCATCCCCGACAGAGATTATGGCGTATGGTTTTCCATATCATTTGTGTGGAAACTATCTGATTGGGGCTGTAAACTATGAGAATGTTTGCAACGAGTTCTATAAGTTTTATAGCAAATATTCAATTCCATGCGGTACGATTGCTGTGGTTGACTGCAGTGAAATTGGTAAACTTGCAAGTATAATGAAGGAGATCAATTCATATTCCGCTGAACTTGACACGCTTGATAGCCCTATTCAGAGAATGGACGGATATGTGCCAACTCTGTTTTATGATTTCGGGGATTATGTGGATCATTTGGTTATTTCCGATTCGTTGAAGCATGAGTTTGGTAACCAGTTGAGCAAAGTTGTTCCGTACAAGCGCAGAACAGAGAGCTATTTCTCGACTTTTGAGGGTGTTATTCCTATCAAAAGCTATTCTGGTGTTACAACCTCCTTTCCTAGCAACCATCCTCTTGCCGCAAAGATTGTGAATACAAGCTGGTACAGGGATACGCATTGACAGTGTTGAGCAAACACAGTGAACGACATATTGATTGTCGATAACTTTCTTTATAAAAATCGTTTCTATAAAGAAAAATACATTATATTTGCATTCGCTATTTAATGAAAGTGTTAAGTGGTGATAAATTTGAAAAAATAGAAACAAAGATACTTATGGGCAAAATTATTGCTTTTGCAAATCAAAAGGGTGGAGTTGGAAAGACTACTTCCACTGTTAATTTGGGTGCGAGCCTTGTCACATTTGATAAGAAGGTGCTTATCGTTGATGTTGACCCACAGGCTAACGCAACTTCTGGACTTGGCCTTGATGTGAATTCTCTGAAGGGTACTTCTGTTTACGAGTGCCTTGTTGACGGTGTGGACGCAAAAAGCGTCATCAAGCACACTTCAATGGAAAACCTTGACATATTGCCAAGTCATATAAATTTGGTCGGAGCTGAAATCCAGCTTTTGAACTTCGAGAATCGTGAGTCTGTGATGAAGGGTATTCTTGATCCTCTGAGAGACGAATACGACTATATTCTTGTTGACTGTTCTCCGAGTCTTGGTATAATCACTTTGAATGCACTTACCTGCGCTGATTCTGTGCTTATTCCAGTACAGGCGGAGTATTATGCGCTCGAGGGTATTGCAAAGCTCATGAATACCATCAAGATTGTCAAGACCAAGCTAAATGCTTCTCTTGACATAGAGGGATTCCTGATTACAATGTATGATGCTCGTGCAAGATTGAGCCGTCAGGTTGTTGAGGAGATAAACAGATTGTTCCCGACTCACACATACCAGACAATTATTAGCAGAAACGTGAAGCTTGCAGAGGCTCCGTCGTATGGAAAGAATATCATTGAGTTTGACATAGATAGCCCTGGAGCAAAGAACTATCGTCAGTTCGCTCAGGAATTTTTGTCTCGTGAATCATTAAGAAAGGCTTAAAGATGGCAGAAAAGAAACAAGGAGGACTAGGACGTGGTTTTGACTCTATGGGTCTTGACGGAATAGATTTGTTGTTCGGTGGTGCGCCTACTGCTGCGGAAAAGGAGACTGAAATAAAGGGCTCGAGCGCATTAGAGGAGATTTCTTTGGATTTGATAGACGCAAAGCCAGACCAACCACGTAAAGACTTTGATGCCGAGGCAATGACTGAACTGGCCAACTCAATCAAGGAGGTTGGTGTAATTCAGGCTATTACTGTAAGAAAAATTGGCGACAGATATCAGATAATAAGCGGTGAACGCAGATATCGTGCATCCAAGCTGGCAGGTAAGACAACAATACCTGCGTATATCAAGGATGTGGATGAGCGTGCTGTTCATGAGATGGCGTTGATTGAGAATATTCAGCGTCAGGACTTGAACGTCATTGAGGAGGCATTGGCATACAAGAACCTTATGACTTGCTATAGTCTTACTCAAGAACAGGTAAGCGAGAGAGTTGGAAAGAGTCGTAGTTATGTAACTAATTTCCTTCGTATCCTTAATCTGCCGGACATAATTTTAGTTGCCCTTAAGAACAAGGTTGTCGATATGGGGCATGCGCGTGCTCTCCTTGGTTTCAAGAGAGAGGATGGAGAGCTTGACGAAGAAAAGGTTATCAAGGCTTTCAATATCGTGACAAAGAATCATTTGTCTGTTCGCAAGACAGAGGAGCTTGTCAAGGAGATGAATAGTATTCAACCAACGGAAAACACAACTCCTACAAAGCCTTTTTCGTCATCTTTGAATGATGAGTACAAAGGTTTGGAATCGAAGCTTCAGGGTTTGTTTACAAAGAAAACTTCTATTTCCTGCAACAGTAAGGGCGCTGGTAAGATTACCATTCCTTTTTCCAATGACGAGGAGATGCAGAAGATTTTCGAATTGTTGGATATGCTTGGTTAATTGACTGATGCAAGATATTATAGGCATAAGAAGATATATATTCGCCATTGCTGCTTTTATGTGTATGGCAGTGGGTGTTAGTGCCAGCAATGTTGACTCTCTTCAGATTGCGGAGGCAGCTGACACTGTTCAACCACGTGTCTCTGTTTCAGATACGGTTGCCGTAAGTAAAAAAAGCAAAGAAGTGGGGTATTGGCAGCCAGATCCCCAGCGTGCGATGTGGTATTCTATGCTTTGTCCAGGCCTAGGTCAGATTTATAATCGTTCGTATTGGAAAGTTCCGTTGATATATGGTATTGGTGTGGCTTGTGTGTATGTAGTTTCTTTCCAGGGAAGAATGTATAACGAGTATAGCAATGCCTATTATTCTATAATGGACCATGATCCATATACTAATGATTATGTGCCGATATTCGATGGCCTTGAGGGTGTGTCAAGAGACTGGCAGGTAGCGACACTTAGAAAGAAAATGGACACTTACAGAAGATATAGGGATTTGTGTATCTTTGGTACAGTGATATTATATGTGGGAAATGTGCTTGATGCATTTGTAGATGCACACCTTTATGACTTTTCAATATCAGAGGATTTGTCATTCAGAGTAGTGCCAGAGGTCAAGTTCAATCCAAATTTTATTGATGGAGGTTCTTTTGCAAACAATACGTCGTTAGGACTAAAGTTTGCATTAAGATATTAACTTAGAGTAATGAAGGATTTAAAGTGGTTGTCTGTTCTTGCCTTTACGTTTTCAGTTCCCTTCAGCGAACTGAATGCGCAGGAAATTAGCAACGAGAATGATGAGTTGGAGGCTGATACAGTTGATGTTATGATCTCTGATTCTGAAATGTTTGAAAAAGATTCAGTTATTTGTGATGAAACTAAGGATGTGGCTTGTCTGTATATGCCAGAAGCATTTGAGGCAAGTTTGGATAGTTTGATCGGTGTTTACAAGAGTCGTTACCATCATGGTGATTGTGAGTCAGATTCAGTTGGCACAGTACTTTCAGATAGTGTCTATATAGCAAGATTGAAGGCTATTCCTTCCTTGATGGAGATGAACTATAACAGTATTGTTGGTCGTTATATTGAACTTTATACTGTCAAAAAGAGAAGCCAGGTGGAATATATGCTTGGTTTGGGTAAGTACTATTTCCCAATTTTCGAGGATATTCTGGATTCTGAGAAGATGCCTATAGAGTTGAAGTATCTACCTGTAATCGAAAGTGCTTTGAATCCAAGAGCTTTCTCAAGAGCCGGTGCCAGTGGTCTTTGGCAGTTTATGTTCAGTACAGGAAAGATGTACGGCTTGGATGGAAATAGTTTGGTTGATGAGAGACGAGATCCTTTGAAAAGTACCCATGCTGCCGCTAAGTATTTGAAAAATCTTTACAATATATATGGAGATTGGAATCTTGTGATAGCTGCTTACAACTGTGGTCCGGGAAATGTGAACAAGGCTATTCGTCGTTCCGGAGGTAAGCGTGACTATTGGGCTATATATCCGTTCTTGCCAAGAGAGACAAGAGGCTATGTTCCCGCTTTCATTGCTGCAACATATACTATGACTTATTATGCTGAGCATGGAATTTGTCCTGCTTCTATTTCAATACCTCTTTCTCCTGATACGGTAATGACAGACAAAAGATTCAGCCTTGTTCAGGTGTCTGAAATTCTTGGTGTAGATATTGAGGTGTTAAGAAGTTTGAATCCCCAGTATCGCAGAGATATTGTTCCTGGAGGTAAGAACTATTGCCTTACATTGCCAAGCGCCTCTATCAACGGGTTTATAGAGTACCAAGATACTATTTGCAACCATAGAAAAGAAGAGCTTTGCCCTCAGAGAATCGTAGTAGAACCGGCTAAGGGAGGATATTATGGAGCAACAGGTTCAGGAGTATATCGTGTTAGAAGTGGAGATACTCTTGGAGCTATAGCAAGGAGATACCATGTGTCAGTTGCTAATTTAAAACGATGGAATAATTTGAGAAGCGACAGATTGAGTGTAGGCCAAAGGTTGATTGTTAAATAAAATTTGCCTCTCTCTTTAAAATATTGGAAAAGTGGTCGATGGGTTTGTTCTACAGATCCCGACCATTCTTTTTGTGTTATTGCTCAATAATTAAAGAATATTTAGATTATGAGATTGAAATATTGTTCATTAGGTTCCGGTTCAAGTGGAAATCTTTACTTGATTTCGGATGGACAAACAAACATATTCGTGGATTTGGGAATCAGATGCAAGTATGTCAAGGCTTTTTTGGATGATCTTGGCATGAGTTTTTCTGATATTTCGGGTGCGCTTATTACTCATTCTCATAAGGATCATACTGTTGGCTTGCCTACGACAATAAAAAAGTTTGCTGTTCCGGCATATATGACACAGACTTGTGTGAAAGATGCTGAGAGCAGAAATCGTGCCAATATTGATAGAACAAGTGTTCGCTATTTCGAATCAGGTGAAACTTTTAGAATAGGTACATTTACTGTTACTGCGTATAAAGTTCAGCATGACACTCCAGATTGCCATTCTTTTATTATTAAGAGTGATAACGGTGTGTCTCTTGCATTATCTACTGACTTAGGAAGCGTTCCTTCTTCTCTCCAAAGTGCGATGAAGGAATGTGACGTTGTAATACTGGAAAGTAACTATTCCTTGACTATGTTGCCATTGAGCGGCTATCCTCTAATATTGCAGGAACGAATTAATTCTGATCATGGTCATTTGTCCAACGACCAGTGTGCTGAAGTTTTGAAGTCACTTATTGATACGAAGGTGAGGTATGCTCATTTAGCTCATATTTCAAAAGAAAGCAATACTCAAGATATAGCATTGAAGTATGCGCAACGAATAGTAGGAGATAAATTCCATGTATCTGCATTTCCAAGAACGTCCAAGTCTGAGATATTTGAAATAGACTAAACGTTTAGTACCTATTCCTTAACATTAATACACGTTACTTTTGCAATTGCCTGAAATTTAACTGAAAAAATGTTGCAGTTAATGGGTATTTTTGTAATTTTGTAACGGAAATTTAGAATAACAAGAACTTATTTACATACAATGTCTTATATGAGACTTCCAATTATAGCTAAGCTATTACTATGCGAAGTGCTTCTGTTGGCTACAAATACGAATACTTTCGCCATAGATTCGCGTATAGATACAGAGGACCTTCAACTGATTCCATTTGCGGAAGAGGATAAGATGATTTCTGATTCTGATTCATCTCTTATCAATAATTCCAGTACAAATTTTGCTGAGTTTGCATGCCAAGATTCTTCTTTTCTTAGAAAGAAAGAATTGTATGATCTTGCAATGCAATGCTATAGACGTTCACGTCTTACAGAAGCTGCATATTATTTTGCAGAAGCAAGAGATGCGGATGATAAGTTATCTGCGAATGACTATCTTTATTTGACAAATTTTGCTCTTCAGCGTCATCGTAAGGCACTTTCTAATATTAGGCATATTTCCCAATATCAGATGTCGTATTTGACAAAGGGACAGCGTTTGAAACTTGGTCTGCAGTCTGAATTGGGTGCTAATTGTTTCTGGGACGATGGAAAATCTATCCTTTATAGAGATGTTATTTCTCCGTACAATGAACATTACTCTTTGGCTCATCAGAATTCCGGTACCTTGCTTGTTGCTCATGCTGTCGGAAAGTATTCTGTTCTATCGCACTCATTTGATATCCTAGATCATAACATTGATGCTTCTCTTTCTCATTTCGAAAAGACAGATTCCATATATCGTCTTCATTACAATATTTTCCAGTATCGTCAGCGTTGGGATATTCAAGTTGGTAACCATGGATTGTTATCATTATCAGGTGCTGTAGGCTGGAACGTGGATGAGCGTTTCAATTATTCCGACCAGATAAAAGTATGGGGTGGTGCAGAAACTTTGCATATTTTCTGGAATCAGCGTAGAGATCTTGATTTCGAGACTGATCCGGTTGTTGACCCTTCCTTGGAACCTTCTGAATATGATAATTGGCTAATAAAAACTATAGTCTATTACCGTGAAGGTGTCGTTTCTCAGCAAGATGCTATTGATAAAATTGACAAGTTACCTCCTTCAATAGTAGAAAACATTTGGAATAGTTATAGGGATAATTGGCATAACGAAGAGCTTGCTAAGTTTAAGAAACATGTCTCTAATTCCTATTCCCTTGGTCTTGCATACAGATTAGACCTTAAGGAAAATTCTCCTGAAATTTCCTACAATGTTAACAGAAACCAGCATAGAGCTTTGCGAACAATGAAGCTTGCAAATACATTCTATGTAAAGGCAAACAGGAATCTGTATTTCACTCCTTTTTTCAGTTACGTATGGAGAGAGGGTATGGATCATAATCCAATAATAGGAATGACTGTAGGAGGCAAGATTATCCATCCTATCTACTACGAATGCCATTACCAACGAGGTAATACACTGCTTTCGGCAAGTGATATCGGATATTCTTTCAATACTTTGTACAAAACAACACATGAGGGATGGATTAAGCTAATCATTCCTTTAGTTGATGATTATGGAAAGTTCTCTATAAGATTCGGTTTCCAAGATTTGTACACTCATGACTATATGATTAACAGATATGGAAAGCTTGTAAACCTAGAGCTCAAGTCTGTTACAATTCCAGTTAGGTTTACTTATTCACATTGTTTCTAAAATTAGTGTAGCTATGAAAAGACGATTTTTATTATTGCTCTTTGCTATACTGAGTTTGTATGTGAAGGCTGATGACGAGGACTACGCTTCAAAATTTATACAGAGTTACAAGAAGGAGCAGAGTGGTGATATTCCAGGTGCTATCTCTGTAATGACTACTGTATATACTGATTGCTATGAGAAATACATTAGATTGGGAGAGTTGCATTATAGGAATAACGACTATATCTCTGCTTTAAGAAGCTTCCAGCTTGCATTGGAATTTAAGCCGCGTTCAGTAGAGGCATACCTCCTAGTTGTTCAGGCAGGAGCCAGACTTAAAGATTGGAAATTGGTTGGAGATTCCTACGACAAGATTCTAGACATTGATCCTGATAACAAGACCGCTCTTTATTATAGAGGTCTTTTGCATTACAACACTAAGCAGTATCAGTTGTCAAAGCAGAAGCTTGACCACTTGATTGAGCTTTATCCTTTGGACTATGACGGTGTGATTCTGCTTGCCTGGTGTAATTATCATATTGGATTTAATACTAAAGCAAAGAAACTCTTTCAGCTTGCATTATG
Organism: Paludibacteraceae bacterium; assembly: GCA_024401535.1. Taxonomy (GTDB): domain Bacteria; phylum Bacteroidota; class Bacteroidia; order Bacteroidales; family Paludibacteraceae; genus UBA1723. Next base: position 188,296 of record JAKSKX010000001.1, read on the forward strand.
CATAAATAGTGACAGCAAGTCAGCTAGAGAGGGATTGAAGATGTGCGGAAAGAAATAATTTAGTGTGTAAGACTTAATTATAGCTTCTGCCATCCATGTAAAATATATTTTTTGAAGTATATCCATACAATAAAATGCTTCCAATATTGATGTTGGAGGCATTTTATTTTTTATTGTGATTTTGTTTGTAATTAGTCTTGTATTTAGATTTTCATATTTGTATTTATTGTACGTTAATGTTTGAATGCAAATTTATTCTTTGCAATTATATCTTCGCAGTTACTAGCATTGTTTATCATAGTTGAGAAATTATATATTCTACTACTTTTGCATTTTATCATAGTTGAGAAATTTTTATAGTTGTTGTTGTCTAAGCATCTAAACATTTAGATAGTCACAATATAATAGTGTTGGCATAAAATCAATGTTGAGAAATTAAAGAAGCTATTGCTTGATTAATTCCTCAACATTATGTGAGTGATAATGTAAAAATGAAATTTGCTTAGCCTCTCACGAGGATCGACATGAATAGAAAATGTATGTTAAATGATATCCACTTTTGATTTCACAATCATCTTGTGAATAATGATTGATTGTATTTTATTGAATAACTTCAAAAAATAAGTTCTTTGTTTATGATGCAAAGTTACTCTTTTTTTTGATTTTACAAGTTTTTTTTCAAAAAAAATTAACATTTTAGTAAAGTTTTTCACATTTTTCTTAGCTTTTCAACAAAAATTGCTGATTGTTGATAACTATTATATTGTTTGTGAATAACATTTATCATTGTATATTACTGCATGTTTTAATTATTTCTAATTTTGCATTGTTGAATTTTAGAAATACAAAGCTTATTTCTATTATAATTCTTCGCTTATAATAATATAGTATAAATCAATACATCAATGGCACTAGAGATTATTTATCGTACTAAGTTCAGACGTTTAACAAATACAGCCCATTATGCAATTGTTAACGATGTATATAATATGAGCATTGCTAACACTCAGTTGTGTGGTAAACTAAACAATGGACTTGAAAGATTAAGAGCAGCTATCGAGAAAGAGCGTGAATATGTTCTTAAAAAGTATGACAAGACTCTTACTATTAATCTCAAGAATGCTATTGCTATAGAAAATAAAGCATTTACTGCTGTATATAAGATGCTAAAGTATAAGGCTTCTATTTCTACAGTAAATGATATCCAGACTGCAGCAAGAAAGCTTGTTGTTACTTTCGATACATACATGAGGGATCGTGGCAAAAAGACTCTTGGAGAATGGATTGGTTCTGAGGCAAGAATGATCGAAGAGTGGGGAGGAAATGAAGGCCAAAGACTTTTCGAGAGATTGAACATGACTGACATGATTGGTGAGATAATGAACCAGCATACAAACATGATATCCATTTACAAGGAAATCAAGCAAAAGATGGTGTCATTCGGTTATACTAAGATAGCTCAATATCGCCAGGAAACAGATGCAGCTATGGCTTTCCTTGCTGCAAACTATTTGATTCTTGCCAATGATTATGATGTGAATATATCATCTGCTGCTAAAGAAGCAATAGATGGTATCAACTATATGATAGAACAGTTCTCTGAGCATATCCAGCCAGTTAGCGAAGATGCAGAGGATGAAAAGAAATCTATTTCTATGACACCAAAGGTTTCTACTGTTCAGTCTAATGGATATTCGGCTACTGTAGAGGATGAGGAATATTCAATGAAGGAGAATGAACGTGAATCTAACATAATAAACGGTGGTTCTGTTCGTAGCATTAAAAATATTGCTGACAAATATAGCGATGCTGAGAATCCATTCGAAAATCTCGATAGTACACCTATGACAGAGATTGATGAGAATCTCATTGAATGATTTGTCATATAGATTAGACAACCAATTTTTGTAATATACTTGTGTGGTGGTGAGTAAACTTTAGTTTATTTGCAGTTGAATTCATCACTTATCAAGAAATGGCACAGTTTGAGAAAATCATGCGATTTTTATTTATTTTTTGCAAAAGCCACCACACAAGTATTTTTATTTCAATTAACATATAGAACTTATTTATTTCAATATATTAGCATGAACTTTGATTTTTCAGACATTTTCAAAGACAAGGCAATAAAGCTAGTATCAGAAACAGCTCAGGAAATTGGTATAGATGCTTTTGTTGTCGGTGGTTTCGTTCGTGATCATATTCTTGGAAGACCGAACAAGGATGTAGATGTTCTGACACTAGGAGCGCAGAGCAGCGAAAGACTTGCTATGGCAGTAAAATCTAAGCTTGGTAAATACTCAAGTATGTCTATTTTCAAGAACTTTGGAACTGCGCAGGTAAAGAGTCATGATGTTGAAATAGAGTTTGTAACAGCCAGAAAGGAAAGCTATAATAGAGATAGCAGAAATCCTAAATGTGAACCTGGAAATTTGAGAGACGACTTATCTAGAAGAGACTTTTCTCTAAATGCAATGTGTGTTCGTCTTTGCGACAGAAGTGACGAATCATTAGATTGTGGAATAGGAACTGGAAAGAAAGGAGAACTAATAGACTTATTCGATGGCCAAAGAGATTTAGAGTGGGGTATTCTAAGAACTCCTCTTGATCCAGTTGTTACGTTTGATGACGATCCTTTGAGAATGATGAGATGTGTTAGATTTGCATCTCAACTTGGAATGAGTCCAGAGGAGAATACATTCAATGCAATCAGAGAGAATGCTGATAGGATAAAAATAATTACTCACGAGCGTATCAAAGATGAGTTTGTTAAGATAATGATGAGCAAGCGACCAAGTGTAGGATTATACTTTATGGAGGAAAGTGGACTTATGGAGCAAGTGCTTCCTGATGTTCATGCCCTTGCTGGAATTGAGACAAAAAACGGAAGAGCTCATAAAGATAATTTCCTACATACAATGCAGGTTTTGGATAATGTTAGCGAGAAATCTGATAACTTGTTCTTGAGAATTTCTGCTCTATTTCATGATATAGCAAAGCCTCAAGCAAAGAAGTTTGAGCAAGGTAGAGGATGGACATTCCATAACCACGAGTATTTAGGAGGAAAGATGATGCCGAGAATTTTCAAGCATCTTACTTTGCCTCTAGGAATGGAACTCGAATATACAAAGAAGATGGTCAGCCTACACATGCGTCCAATATCATTGATAGAGGAAGGAGTTACTGACAGTGCAATTAGAAGACTTCTTTTTGAAGCTGGAGATGACATTGATGACTTGATGATTCTTTGCGATGCAGACATTACTAGTAACAATGTATTGAAGCGTGAGAAGTTTCATAACAACTACAAAATCCTAAGAGAGAAAATGCAGGAGATTGAGGAGAAAGACCATATTAGACTATTTCAGCCTCCTGTATCTGGAAATGACATTATGGAAACTTTCGGTATTGGTCAATGCAGAGAGATTGGTATCATAAAGGAAGAGATAAAAAATGCTATCTTGGATGGTAAGATTCATAATGAAAGGGAAGAAGCACTTAAGATGATGTTCGAGATAGCTGAACGTATAGGATTAAAGAAAGTATAAGGAAACATTTCATATAAATGAAGTTTACAAAATACATACTAGTTATATTTGTTTCGGCATTATTTGCAGTTTCAGTAAGTTGCGATGATAACTTTGATTCAGAAAGCGAATCTCGTATTACTGAAACAAACATAAGTTCTTCGCCGATACTTGCAGAGCAAGCTCTTCTAGGAATATATGCAAATATGTCTAAGGGTAGTATGTATGGTAAAAAGCTTTCATACTATTGTTCACTTAATAGTGATATCGAGTGCATAAGCGGTAATACAGACAATGGAAGACGAGCTATAGCTAGAGGTATCGCAACTGAATATAACACAGAATCAATAGATATTTTAACTAATTGTTATGCTACTATAAGAGAGTGTAACAACCTAATTTCAGCTCTTGACAGAGGAATAAGTGAACTAAAAGGTGAACAGCTAAAGAAAATGCTTTCAATAAAAGCAGAAGCAACAGTTCTTAGAGCTTTCATTTATCATGATATGATAAGGGTATTTGGAGATATTCCTTATATTACAAATAATTCAAATACAGACAACGAATACTACAAGACAAAGGAAAATCGTAAAAATATTCTTACAGAAGAGATTGCAAATATAGAAGACTGGATAGAGTATTTAAATAGCGAAGTTGATAGTTTTGAGCGTTTGAATGTATATTCGTCATATGCTTTGCTTGCTGAGATGTGTTTTACACGTTCTGGTCGTTCAATGATTTCTGACACTGACACAGATAATGATGTAGATGATAAAATAGAATATTTGAAGAAGGCAAGATACTATCTTGACAAGATTGTTAGAAGTGGAAAATTTGAACTTGAAAGTAGCTATGAAAATATTTTCAGGAAGTTGATGAGCTATGATAACAAATCTTCGGAAATATTGTTCGCATTGCCAATGTCAAGAGGCAACAGCGGGGAACTTGGTTATTTCATTTCTACTAAGCATGAAGAAGGTTCTAAGTATGGATCTACAGAGTGTGGAGTTCTTGCTCCAGTAACATATTTCTATGACTTTGATTGTGATGATTTGCGTAGAGACGTTACTCTTACACTTCATAAATACACTAAGGACAGTCAGCAGAATTTGGCTGGAATCAACAATATCTCTTTTGGAAAGTTCAGAAGAGAGTGGCTGCAACCAGTGTTCGAAGGTAAGCAGAAATACACAGGTGTTGATCTTCCTATCATGAGATATTCTGATGTTCTTCTAATGCTTGCTGAGTGCAAATTGGAGATAGAAAACGATATTGATGGTGCAAAGGAACTTTTAAGAAAAGTAAGAGTAAGGGCGTTCAAATCATCAGATGTTGATATGAAAGTTGACTACTATCTAGGAAAAATGACTACATACTTGACAACTCTAGATGGAATACGCAAAGAGAGAATGTTTGAATTTGGAGGAGAGAGAAAGCGCAAGTTTGATCTGATGCGTTATGGTACACTTGATAATGCTCTTTCTGTGTCAAAAGATAGACTTAATAGTTTGAAGGAAAGAAAAGCTGAGTTTGTAGAAGTTCCAGAGAAAATTTATTGGAGACTATCTGATGACAACGAACATATCAAGTACGCTACAGTTGATGAAAAATCATTTGCCGAAGATTTCGATTTTGACAGTGATGGATTGAAAAATACTAAGTGGTGTAGTGCTGTTTCAAGCAGTTTTGTAGAAAGAATGTGCGAAAGTAAGGAAAAACTAAAATATTTCTTACCTTTGCCATCAGTTGAATAAATAATACTTAAATAAGAATAAATATGGCAGAAAGCAATTTTGTGGATTATGTTAAGATTCACGTTAGAAGTGGTCATGGAGGCGGAGGTTCTGCCCATTTACATAGAGAAAAATTTACTCCTAAGGGTGGTCCTGATGGTGGTGATGGCGGTAGAGGTGGCCACATTATACTTAGAGCTAATAAAAACTATTGGACGCTTCTTCATTTGAAATATGACAGACACATCTTTGCAGGACATGGCGGCAGTGGTAGTCACAGCCGAAGTTTCGGTAAAGATGGAGAGGATAAAATTATCGAAGTTCCTATGGGTACTGTTGTGTATGATGCTCAGACAGGAGAATACTTGATGGACGTTACCGAAGATGGTGAGGAGAAGATCCTTTTAAAAGGTGGTCGTGGAGGTCTTGGCAACTGGCACTTCCGTTCTGCTACCAATAGAACTCCAAGATATGCTCAAAGTGGTGAACCTGCTCAAGAGAAGATAATTATCCTAGAGTTGAAGGTGCTTGCAGATGTAGGTCTTGTAGGTAAGCCGAATGCAGGTAAGAGTACTTTGCTTTCTTCTATCTCTGCAGCAAAGCCAAAGATTGCTGATTATCCGTTCACTACGCTTGTCCCTAATTTGGGTATTGTAGCATATAGAGACGGAAAAAGCTTCTGTATGGCAGATATTCCTGGTATTATCGAGGGTGCAAGCGAAGGAAAGGGATTGGGTTATCGATTCCTTAGACACATCGAGCGAAATGCAGTTCTTTGCTTTATGGTTCCTTGTGATACTGACGACATTATGGAGGAGTACAAACTTCTTCTAAATGAAGTAACTGCATATAATTCTGAGCTTGCAAACAAGGATAGGATACTATGTTTGACAAAGGCTGATATGCTTGATGATGAGCTTCGTGAAATGATAAAGGAGTCTATACCAAGTGATGTCAAGTATTGCATGATTTCTGCAGTTAGCGGAGATGGCCTTCAGCAGTTGAAGGACGAGATTTGGAAGCTAATTCAGAACAATAACAGATTCGATTTCAGCGAGAAAATTACCCATAGAAATCTTGATGCAGACAGACTTGCACATGACTTTGCAGATGATGATGAAGACTTCACAATTATTGACGAGAATCCAGATCCTGATGACTATTACGAGGAGGATTGGGATGAGGAATTCGAGTTCGAGGGTGAAGACGCAGAGAATGAGGAGGATATCGTTTATGAAGATGATGAAATGGAAATCATAGACGATGATGAAGATGATACTAACAAATAGTCAGTTATAATATTTTTACCTTTGTACTTGTCGTATGTTTCTTACTACGACAAGTATATTTTTAATTAAGTTTTGTTATATAAACATATTATGAAGTTCAGAAATTTTGTTTGCTTTTTAGTAATGTTTTTCTCTGCTTGTTCTAGTAATACAATAAAGGAAGAACAGAAGGATAACAGTGACTCCATATCTATGCTATATCGTCCTATTCAGGAGACCTATACGCCTAGAGTAGTTACAGCAGAGGACTCTTGGGCAGATACTGTTTATAATGACACATCTAACAAATCTGGTGTGTTTGTTAATGATATTCAGATAAAGAGATTTTGTCCATTAGAGAATGATTTTAGAAAGGCTTTTCATTGCTTTATTATAAAATATGAAAAGCCTGTGTATTATGAAGAAGTTGATGATTTTGTCTCAGATACCATCAGTGATAACGATGAATGGAGAGAGACTATGTATGAGACTGAAGGTATGAGTCTTGTTTATCATTCTCCAGGACCAGGAAATACTGGAAATTGGTATGAGAATTTATTGTCTTGTGTAGGTTTTAACTTTTATAGTTCTAAGTATCGTGTTTCAATAAATGGAAAACAAGTGCATGTAGGTATGAGTCAGTCAGAGGTGTTCTCTATTTTCCCTGAGTTGAGTTCATATTATGAGTCCTATAACAAAGACAATGAGTCTCCATTTATTGCTGAATTATCAGTTGACTATAGGTTGTATGACAATAATTACGAATTGGATGATTTGTTTTGTCCTGTAAGATTTGAATTGGATAATGGAGTAGTCAGTTCTATTTCGATAGAGACAAGGTCTTATGACGAAACTAGAGATTGATTTTTTTTTTCAGTAGCCAATGAAGATTATTTCTTCATTGGCTTATTACTTTTATTCCATAAAGTATAGGCTAATATTCCCATTGCTATACTTAGTCCGAAGACATAAAGGAATGAAGCTCTAAGGCCTAATTCATCTCCTATATATGCTATAAGGAAAGGTCCGAAAAAGAATCCAGTACCGCTGATTGTGTTTACCATCGCAATACCGGCTCCAGGAGTTACATCCGGCTGACTGCCCGCAAGACTATATATGATTGGTACAACGCAACTCATGCCTATTCCGATGATAAACAATGCGATGCATGAAACTATCATAGATGTTGAGCAGGAGAGTAGAGCAAGTCCTGTGACAGTTATAATGCCGCAGATAAACAGAATATATGTTTCAGAAAATCTGCTTCTTACAATATCTCCCATGAATCTTCCGATTGCCATAAATGTGGCATATATTGCAAGTCCAAGCGGAGCAAGGTTTTGGGCAAGTTCGATAACTTCCTTCATATACATTGTACTCCAAGTGTTGATACTTCCCTCGATTATACGGCTAAAAAGTGCAAAGAATGCAATTACAAGCAGTATTCCCTTTGGAAAAAACATCAACTTGAATTTCTTAGCCTCTCCTTGAGTGTTTCGCTTCTCCCTTATTAGGTATGGGCGTAGAAACAGAAGTTCGAGTATAACACATAGAGAAGCTACGCCAAAGTGTATTTGTGTAGGTATGTCCAATGAAAGGAACAGAATAGAAACGAGCGCTCCTGTAAGAGTGCCTATGTAATAGATTGCATGGAACTTGCTGAGGATGCTTCGCTTGTAGGCATGTTCAACCAATATGGAGTTGCCGTTTATAGCATTATCGAACAGTGACACAAAGGCTCCGTATGCCATACAAACTGGGAAAAGCAAATACTTTGATGGCATAATGGGTATCAGTGAGAAAGTGATGGCTACAAAGTAGCCCATTTGTGTGAGTTTTTTGCTTCCGTATCTGTTTGCAAGGTTAGAGCAGATTGGCATGCACAAAAGGCCGCCAATAGCCATGGAAAGCTCCATAACACCCAGACCTAAGTATTTGAAATTGTAAATGCTTTGAAGTGCAGGCATTCTTGAAACTAACGTCGCAAATGTGAATCCTGCGAAAAAATACATTGTCATTAGTGCATAGCGGGCATGATTTTTTGCCAATCGCAATGCAGAGACACTGTTAGATTGTTCCATTTTCTGAAAACTTTATGAAATAGTTTATAGTTTGTTGTTTTGACTTTCCGACTGCAAAATTAGTGATAAATCATCAATTCCGGTAGCGGTATAATTGCTTTTTTCTTGCTTTTTTAATCATAGATAGATTTTGTTCGAACAAATAAGCTATGATTGTAGCACAATAGTGTTTTTACGCGAAAAAATAAACGTGTTTTCGGGGTATATTTAATGTTGAAAATGTTTTGGTTTATGATATTTGACCATCAATTTGTTTAATACGTCAAAACGTAAAATACAATTTGGATAGAATAAAGATAAATATCAAAAATCTTTGTTTAGAGCACTTGTTATTGGTATGTGTTTACTTTTGCAGGATAATTTTTGTATATAAATTAGATTTTGTCTAATTTTGCCTATTATGACTGGAATTTGTAATAAAATACTTATAGGTATGGCATTGGTAACAATGTTTATCGGTGCCTCTTCGTGTGGTCGCTCGGACGTGACTACAAGCAAAAAGACTGAGACCAAGACAGTTAAGGATTTCTCCTTTGACTTGCCTGATGACTGGAAATACGAGAAGGACAGTGTGACCGGAGTTGATTTGTTTTTGTCTTCGGGCAATGACAGTGTGTATATTTTCGTTAATCATACTCAGAGCGAGAGCTGTCTGTCCTTTTTCGCTGAGAACAGATTCCGTTCAATGCTGAACGAGATAAATAATTTCGATATGGTATCTTCGTTCAAGACCGATACGCTATGCGAGATTGTCTATACTTGCGAGGAGGATGGAATAAAGTTCAAGCAGATATTCGACATACGTCAGGGAAACAATGGGGTGCTCTATGGAATAACAGGAGACTATACATATGGCGATTCTGCCGAAGTTTCCAATATTATCCGTTCTTTCCAATTTAATAATTAAGCGGTTATGTTACAGATTGAGCTGATGGTTTTTAACCAGATTCAGGAGAATACATACATAGTATATTGCAGCGAGACTAAGGAGTGTGCCATAATTGATGCAGGCTGTCGCTCGAGAATGGAAAAGATAAAGTTCAGAAAGAAGATAGAGGAGCTTGGACTGACACCAAAGCACTTGCTTAACACTCACCTGCATTTCGATCATATCTATGGAAACAAGTTTGTGTATGATACTTGGGGATTGTTGACTGAGGCAAGTGAAAAGGACCAGTTCTTTATTGACACATACCTTGACCAGCTCAATTTATTTGGGTTCCCACAAGAGGAGCAGGCTCCTGGAATTGGCAGAAAATTGAAGAACGGAGATACAATACAGATTGGTAACGAGTCACTTATGGTGCTAGAAACTCCTGGACATAGTGCAGGTGGTCTATGTTTCTATTCAGCTAAGGACAAGGTTTGTTTTGTTGGCGACACTATTTTCCGAGAGTCTGTAGGAAGAACCGACTTCCCTTCAGGCAGCCAGGAGGAAATCATACGCAGCATAGAGAATCAGCTTATGAAACTGCCTGGAGATACTAGACTGCTATCGGGACATGGTGAGGAAACAAGCGTGGAACATGAGTTGATGCACAATCCATATCTTAATTTCTAAGGGAAAATGAGACTTGTTGACTGGCTTGATGATATTGACCCCGATTTTGTTTATAAGTTGAAGAATAGCAATGTTATAGTTGCTATGAAACGATGTGAGAACGGGTGCGGAACATCTGACATTTATACTTGGGATGGAAAGCTATATGCTTCATTCATTGAATACGAACGTAGAAGTTTGGATTCTTTTGATGTTTTTGATGGTCCTTACAGATTCAAGTCCTGTTTTAACTCTAAGAGTAATAATAGCAGCGTTTTATATAATGTTGAGTATAATAAAACGCGTTTGGCTTCTTTCGTAGATAAGGTGAAAGAGCGAAAATCAGAGATTAAATCCGGCTATGTAGAAAAATTGGTTACATCGTTGACAATATTAAACATTGTTGATAACGATGTGAACTATGTCTCAATGTTTGCAAATGCTATATATTCAAGTTCTTCGGCAGAGATCGTTTATCTTTTCAGAGATGAAAGTAAAGCGGAATCCGTAGAAGATGTTGTGTGGATGGGTGCAAGTCCGGAGTTACTGTTTAAAAAGTATCACGATTCTGCTAATTACGAGGCACTTGCCTTAGCCGGTACAATGCCGGCAGATAGTGCTGAAAGCTGGAGCGAGAAGAACATTGAGGAGCATAATCTTGTCATCAACCATTTCAAGTACGAGGAAGAAATAAGCAGTACATCCAAAGAGAAGTCATACAATACCTACAAAGTTCAGGAAGTGTCCAGAACAGGAGAGGTTAAATATGGTAGTATAAAGCATTTGGCTACAGATATATGCTTTAAATATGAAGGAGAACCAAGGGAATTAATAGACATAATTCATCCAACTCCAGCTGTGTGCGGTTTCCCAAAAGCAAATGCAAAGATAATAATCAAAAAAGATCATTGCGAAAATGACCTCTATGCTGGTGTGCTTGCTATAAACGAGCCTAATGGAGACTTTTTCAGTTTTGTAAATTTACGTTGTTTCAAGGCTAATTCCTTTGCCAATAAGTCAGATGTTGCAGGTAAATACCTTCATTTCAGGGTAGGTGCAGGAATTGTTGTTGATAGCGATGCATACGAAGAGATGCACGAAGTTGTCTCTAAGTATAAGACAGTTAGGGATTTGTTCGGTATCACCGATGACGAGGCATTGGATAATTGTGCCGACATACTGAAGATAGAAAAAGAATAATTATGGCATATTCCAATAAAAAACATATTCAGCAGTTAGTATATCTGCTCAAGGCTCATGGTGTTACTGAGGTAGTGTTATGTCCAGGCAGCAGAAATATGCCGATAGTTGAGTCTTTATGTAACGGAGATTTCAATGTCCATCGTGCCTTGGACGAGAGAAGCGCCGGCTTTATGGCTGTAGGTATGGCGCAGAGTTCAGCTCGTGTAGCTGTATGTGTTACAAGTGGCAGTGCTGTGGCTAACTTGCTCCCATCGTTGATAGAGGCTAAGTTGCAGGGGCTTGGTATGGTGGTTGTTACAGCTGACAGACCTAAGGAGATGATAGGCCAGATGATGGGGCAGACTATGGATCAAACGGGGGCTCTGGCAAGTGCTGTGAAGTATTCCGTTAATGTTGAAGATGACGAGAGTGATGATGGAATGTGGTATGCTAACAGAGAGATAAATGCTGCCTTGATATCGGCTTACTTTGGTATGAACGGACCGGTGCAGATAAATATGCAGATTAAGGAGCCATTCTTTGAGTGCAAAGAGGATTACTTGGGTAAGTTCAGAAAGATAGAGTATATCGATGATTTGAAAGCCCTTTGGAATACTTGTAAGCGTCCTCTAGTCGTAGTAGGACAGGGTAGCGGTATGGACTTGAAGGTAGCTAAGAACATACCCGTATATGTTGAGGTATTGGGCAATTTGGATAGAGCGAAATATAATGTGATATCCGATGAAGACATTGAAAACTATAATCCTGATTTGGTTGTCTATATAGGCGGTCATATTGTTAGCAAGATAGCTCGAATCTCTATTACCAAGATGAAGCCCAAGTCTGTGGTTAGAATCGGAGAATCGTTGGAATTTGCCGATACTTTCAAGAGTCTGACTCATGTTGCTGTCAGTAGTTCTTGGGTTGAGTGCCTAAATAAAGAGGTTGATTTTGTGCCTGTTTCGGCTTTATACAAGGACGGTGTCTATCCTTCGGTATATGCAGACTTTTTGAAGAATATAAAGCCTAATTCGACCGTTTTTGTAGCTAATTCCACTTCAGTACGAGCCATTGACTATGCGTACAGCCATTTGAGAGAAACAAGAGACAAAGGATTGCGCTTTATGTGCAACAGAGGTGTTAATGGCATTGAAGGTTCATTGTCTGCAGCTGTTGGTTATGCCAGTCTGTATCCAAATGAAACTACATACATCGTAATAGGAGATTTGAGTTTCTTCTATGATGTAAGTTCGTTGTGGAGTGTGGGAAATAACCTGAGAATTCTGCTTGTAAACGATGGCAGAGGCTCAATCTTTTCAAGACTAAAAGGTTTGGAGCAGACAGATACTGTTCAAAAATTTGTTTCTGAGTCGCATGAGTTTTGTGCTGAGGGTATAGCATCCACATATAAGCTTGAATATGCCTCTAAAAACGGCTGTGCTGACGAGTTGACTTGGAAGTGGTATAATGACACTAAAAAAGATAAATCAAAGCTTCTAGAGGTGTTTCTGTAGCTGTTTAGGTGTGCTAGGTTTATGTGAAATTTATTATAGTAAATGAAAGGATTCCGAGCGACTACATGACAGGACAAATAAGAGTTTGTTGACCATGAAATTAACACGACAGCGTATATCGTTATGTTGGTTATCCAGTTTCAAAGTTCATTCTTTTACATAATGGAAAGTTCAAGCAAGTTATGAATACTGAGCCAAAGACTAAAAAAGAAATTGGTGAGATATATTTGGGAAAATAAAATCTGTCAACAAGAATTACCGAAGAAATATGGACGTCGTTGTAGGAAAAAGAATTAGTTATTCTTATACTTTCTTATGAATAACCATAGTAGAGCCATTATAATGTTAAAAAATATACCAAAATAGATTATAAATATTTGCTGATCACTAATACATGGAGGGCAATCTGAATCATTTATACATGGTTCACATAATGGTTGATAGTCAATATATAACCATAGAAGGATTGCATTAGGAATAAAAAAACATAATAGTTTCTTAATTATTGTGATATTCAATATCAATTTCATATTCAAATTTTGAAATTACACTTTCCGTATAAGGGACTTGAGCATGTTGCACCACTCAATTTGATCTATAGGTCTAATTTTTTATCTAATATCAAAGAATTAAAGATATCATTGCAGTCTAAACTGCAATGATATCTTTATTTATTAATTCTGTTTTTAAGAAATCTAAAATGTAAAGTAATGATTACTATTTTATGTTTCTCTTAAAACAAAAGTATTTGACTTAAGCCTTCTTGATCCAATCAACCAACCAAGCGCCAACTTCCTTTGTGCCATACTTTGCACCGCCGGCAACCTGGATCTCTGGAGTACGAACATTCTGGTCCAAAGATGCGTCAACAGCCTTGCGGATTAGCTCGCCTTCCTTCTTAAGATCGAAGTACTCAAATAGCATAGCTACTGAAAGCACCTGAGCAAGAGGGTTAGCTATATTTAATCCCTTAGCCTGTGGCCAAGAACCGTGAATTGGCTCGAATACAGGAGTATGCTCACCAGTAGAAGCTGATGGAAGAAGTCCCATAGAACCAGTGATACAAGAACCCTCGTCAGTAAGGATATCACCGAAAGTGTTCTCTGTTACCATAACATCGAAGAACTTAGGCTCCTGAATCATACGCATAGCAGCGTTATCAACGTACATGAAGTCTGTAGTTACGTCAGGGTAGTTTGGTGCCATCTCCTGTGCAACCTTTCTCCATAGACGAGAAGAAGCAAGCACGTTAGCCTTGTCAACCACTGTAAGGTGCTTGTTACGCTTGCGAGCGTAGTCGTATGCAACCTTTAGGATTCTCTCGATTTCTGGACGAGTATATGCGTTTGTATCGTATGCCTTGTTGTCATCCTGGTATTTCTCTCCGAAGTACATACCACCAGTAAGCTCACGGATACAGATGAAATCAGCACCCTTAACCAACTCATCCTTTAGAGGAGACTTATGAACTAGACAATCGAATGTCTGTACTGGACGGATGTTAGCGAATAGACCAAGTTTCTTTCTCATAGCAAGAAGGCCCTGCTCTGGACGTACCTTAGCTGATGGATTGTTGTCGAACTTTGGATCACCTACAGCAGAGAAAAGAACTGCATCTGCAGCCATACACTTGTTGAAAGTGTCCTCTGGGAAAGGATCACCTACCTCGTCGATAGCGTGAGCGCCGCAAATAGCATACTCATAGCTAACCTTGTGTCCGAACTTCTCGCACACTGCAGTCATTACATCAACTCCTACAGCTGAAATCTCTGGTCCGATTCCGTCACCAGCAAGAACTGCTACCTTTAATTCCATGTTTTATTTCGAATTTTAGATTTATTATTCTGAAAATTACATTGTTTCAATCAAGTTCAACATCTTGACAGTTGCCTTAATTGCAGCTTCTGTTTGGTCTGCATCCAATCCGTGAGTCTTGAACACCTTGTTCTTGAACTTCCAAGTGATTGTGTTGTGAACCAAAGCGTCGGTGTTTCCTCCCGGAGGAATAACGACAGAGTAGTCAAGCAATTCCGGAGTTTCCTTGCCAAGTTCCTTGTAAACCTTCCATAGAGCCTTCGAGAATGCATCGTATTGACCGTCTCCAGCTTCTGTCTGCTGGTATTTCTTGCCGTCTATCTCTATCAGTATGGTTGCTACCGGACGAAGGTTGTGGGTTAGAGTCAAAGCATAGTTTATAATCTTGATTGTCTGCTCTACCTCTCCGTGTCCAAGCACATCCTTTATGATGAATGGCAGGTCTTCGGGTGTTACAAGCTGTTTCTTGTCTCCAAGCTCGATGATTCTTTGAGTCACCTTAATCATGGACTTTTCATCCATTTCAATACCCAAAGCCTCAAGGTTCTTGCGGATATTAGCCTTTCCAGAAGTCTTTCCTAGAGCGTATTCACGCTTTCTTCCAAATCTTTCCGGGCGTAGTTCGTTGCAGTATAGGTTGTTCTTAGAGTCACCATCTGCATGAACACCTGCCACCTGAGTGAAGACATTGTCTCCGATAATTGGCTTGTTTGCTGGAATTCTAATACCTGAGTATGTCTCTACAAGCTTAGAGACATCGTACATCTTCTCCTCGTTAATCTTGGTCTTGATTCCGAGTTGGTCATGTAGTGTCGCAAGTACGCTTGTTAGGGGAGCGTTTCCTGCTCTCTCTCCAAGTCCGTTGATAGTAGTATGGATACCGCTGATACCGGAATTAACAGCTGTAAATACGTTTGCCACTGCAAGGTCGTAGTCATTATGAGCATGGAAGTCGAACTTCAGCTCCGGATATCTTTCCACCATCTGATGGCAGAAATCGGCTGTCTGCAAAGGGTTAAGTATGCCAAGTGTGTCTGGCAGCATAAACCTTTTTACGCCCTCGGAACGAAGGGAATCAACCATATCAAACACATAGTCCGGAGAATTCTTCATTCCGTTGCTCCAGTCCTCAAGATAAAGGTTTACAGATATCTTCATCTTGTGTGCCTGATCTATAGCCCTCTTAATGTCGTCAATATGCTCCTGTGGAGTCTTTCTCAACTGTTCAGTGACATGGCGCAAAGAACCCTTGGTAAGCAGGTTTATCACCTTTCCGCCAACGCCAGAGATCCAGTTAAGTGAAGTTTCACCGTCAACAAAGCCCAGCACCTCGATTTTGTCGATGTAGCCGGCCTTGTCCGCCCATTCCGTAATTTTCTTTACGGTCTGGTATTCCCCTTCAGAAACCCTTGCCGAAGCAATTTCTATTCTGTCAACACCTAATTCAGAGAGCAAGAATTTGGCAATGCCGAGCTTTTCCTGTTGAGAGAAAGAGACACCGGATGTCTGTTCTCCGTCTCTCAGCGTTGTGTCCATTATTTCGATCATACCCTTACTCTCAAAATATGATTACTTATTTTCGAAAGACTCAATCTTGTCCTTGTTAGACAACAAGTAGTCAATATCGTCAAAACCGTTCAACAGACAGTGCTTCTTGTATCCGTTGATATCGAACTTTTCTGAGTGTCCTGTAGCCTCGTTAGTTACAGTCTGGTTAGGAACGTCAACAGTAACTATTGTGTTGGCATCCTTCTCTACTGAGGCAAGTAGCTCCTGACGGAATTCCTCGCTAACGATTACAGGCAATACGAAGCAGTTAAGCAGGTTGTTTCTGTGGATATCAGCGAATGATGAAGTGATAACCACACGGATTCCGTATCCTGCGATAGCCCATGCTGCGTGCTCACGTGATGAACCTGAACCCCAGTTCTTACCACCGATGATAATCTCTCTCTTGCCCTCTGCAGGAGTCTCGTTGAATGGAGCGATGTTCATTACGAAATCAGCTACTGGCTTGTTGTTAGCGTCGAAGCGGATATCGTGCATGAAGGCGTCTCCATAGAACTTAGGGTCACGTGTTGTGAACGCCAAGTAACGTGCAGGGATGATATTGTCTGTGTTGTTGTTGTCTATGTTGATTGGCAAGCATGTAGATTTAACTACGTTGAATGCCTTGTGTACTGACTTTGCCTCGTCATCAGCCTTTGGTGCTGTTGTCGAGCCGAAAGCACAGTTAGGGCAGTCCTGAGGCTTGCTAACTACCTTTGTAACCTCTGCAGCCTTGATAGGGGAAATCTCCATTGTACGTGGGTCTGTAACCTTACCAGTGATTGCACTGGCTGCCACTGTAAGCGGAGAAGCCAAGATTGTACGAGCGCCTGGACCCTGACGACCTACGAAGTTACGGTTGGATGTAGAGATTGACAACTTTCCTGCAGGTACCTTGTCTGGGTTCATGGCCAAACATGACGAGCATGATGGTAGGCGTAGCTCGAAACCAGCCTCAGTAAGAATCTTGTCGATTCCCTCCTCAATAATCTGCTGGCGAACCAACCATGAGCCTGGAACCAACCAAGCCACTACGTTAGGAGCCTTCTTCTTTCCCTTGACAACCGATGCGAAAGCACGGAAGTCCTCGATACGTCCGTTTGTACATGCACCAAGGAAGCAGTAGTCAACAGGTGTGCCCTCTAGCTTCTGGCCTGGCTGGAACTGCATGTAGTCAAGCTGAGACTTCAACTGAGCTGCTTCGGCCTCGCTCATGCCGTCGTATGTTGGGATAGTGCCGTCGATTGCGATACCGGCACCTGGGTTAGTTCCGAATGTGATTCTAGGCTTGATGTCCTCTGCCTTGAATGTCAATTCCTTGTCGAATACAGCGTTGTCGTCGCTCTTCAACTGACGCCACTTAGCAACTGCTGCATCCCACTCTGCACCCTTAGGAGCGTACTCACGATCCTTTAGGTATGCGAATGTAGTCTCGTCAGGTGCGATAAGACCTGCACGGGAACCCATCTCGATAGAAAGGTTAGATAGAGTCAAACGACCCTCCATGCTCATGTTGCGGATAGCGGAACCGGCATACTCGACTGCGTAGCCAGTAGCTCCTGAAGTTGTAACCTGAGCCATGATATATAGAGCAACGTCCTTGGCAGTCACACCTGGCTGAAGTTCGCCCTCGATGTTGATGCGCATAGTCTTTGGCTTGCTCTGAAGGATACACTGTGATGCAAGTACCTGGGCAACCTCTGATGTACCGATACCCATTGCAATGGCACCCACAGCACCGTGAGTAGATGTATGAGAGTCACCGCATACGATAGTCATTCCTGGCAATGATAGACCTTTCTCTGGACCTACAACGTGGATGATACCGTTGTCCTTAGTACCCATGGCGAAGTGCTTGATACCGAACTGTGCGCAGTTCGATGAAAGGGTATTGACCTGCTTGCATCCGATTGGGTCGCTAATCTCCTTCTGCTGGTCAGACGGAGTGTTGTGGTCTGGCATTGCTACGACATGGTCAGGACGGAAAGCCTTGATTCCCTTGTCTCGCAATGTGTCAAAAGCCTGAGGTGAAGTAACCTCGTGACAGTATAGACGATCAATGTACAATTGAGTTGGGCCATCCTGTACGTTCTGCACAACATGAGAATCCCAAATCTTGTCAAAAAGTGTATTCATATTTCGTTTTATTCTTTTATTCCTTAGTTCTTGAATTTGTTGATAGCGTCGATGTATGCGTCTATAGTAGCCGATACGATGTCTGTATTAGCCGCAAATCCGTAGTAGATGACACCCTCTGTCTCCACCTGCACGTGTACCTTGCAGGCATCGTCAGAGCCTCTTGTGATTGCCTGGATAAGCAACTCCTTCAACTCCATCTTTCTGTCGATAATCTTCTTTAGAGCCTTTACAGCCGCATCTACCGGACCGTTGCCCGAAGCTGTGGCCTCGAACTTCTCGCCTGCGATGTCAAGTCCGATGATAGCTACCGGAGTCACACCCACGCCCGAAGTTGTCTGCAAGTACTCAAGCTTGATGTGGTGAGTGCTTGTGCGCTCCTGACCTGCAAGCATCAATATGTCGTCGTCGCAAATCTCCTTCTTCTGGTCTGCCAAGCGTAGGAACGCCTCGTATATAGAGTTAAGTCTCTCGCCCTCGACCTCTACGCCAAGAACTGACAATCTGTGGCGTACTGCTGCGCGTCCGCTTCTGGCAGTCAATACGATGGAGTTGTCGTCGATACCCACATCCTTAGGGTCCATGATCTCGTAAGTCTGTAGGTTCTTCAACACACCGTCCTGATGTATTCCCGAAGAGTGTGCGAAAGCGTTCTTGCCTACGATAGCCTTGTTAGGCTGTACCGGCATGTTCATCAAGTTTGAAACCAACCTTGAAGTAGAAGCTATCTTCTGAGTGTTGATGTTAGTGTCGATGTCAAGGTGCTTGTGGCACTTCAAGATCATTGCAACCTCCTCAAGTGAAGTGTTACCTGC
Organism: Paludibacteraceae bacterium; assembly: GCA_024401535.1. Classification (GTDB taxonomy): domain Bacteria; phylum Bacteroidota; class Bacteroidia; order Bacteroidales; family Paludibacteraceae; genus UBA1723. The sequence continues at coordinate 207,455 of JAKSKX010000001.1, forward strand.
ACGCTCGCCGATACCGTTGATAGTCACCTCGACCTGTCTGATACCGTTCATCACACCTGAAATTGTGTTTGCAGTAGCCATACCCAAGTCGTTGTGGCAGTGGCTCGAAATGATTGCCTTGTCGATTCCGTCCACGTGGTCGAACAAGTACTTGATCTTCTCTCCGTACTCCGAAGGCAAGCAGTATCCTGTAGTGTCCGGGATGTTCACTACGGTTGCTCCGGCCTTGATGACCTCCTCGACAACCTTGGCCAAGTACTCGTTGTCAGTACGTCCTGCGTCCTCGCAGTAGAACTCCACATCCTCTACGTACTTGCGCGCATACTTTACAGCTGCGACTGCACGTTCGATGATTTCCTCTCTTGTCGAGTTGAACTTATACTTTATATGGCTGTCGCTTGTACCGATACCTGTGTGGATACGTTTCCTCTTTGCGTACTTCAATGCGTCAACAGCCACGTCTATATCCTTCTGCACACTGCGAGTCAATGCGCATATAGTCGGCCAAGTCACAGCCTTTGATATTTCCACTACAGAATTGAAGTCGCCTGGGCTCGAGATAGGGAAGCCTGCCTCGATGACATCCACACCCAATGTTTCAAGAGCCTTTGCTACCTGAATCTTCTCTATAGTATTTAACTGACATCCTGGGACCTGTTCTCCGTCTCTTAATGTCGTATCAAAAATATACAATCTATCAGCCATAAGAATTAGTTTTTTAAGTTTAATGTGTCCGAGATATAAAAGAATAGAGCTTTTCACATCCGATCTAGAAGTGAGAAAGCTCTAACTGTTGTCTTATTGAATTATTTGACCACACACATCCTCACTACTAAAATCCCAGTAGTAGCAGCTTAATAATAAGAATATATGCAGCAGAAATATTTTTCATTGTTTCCTTTATATCTCTCTAAAAAATTTTGTTGTAACGCCTAACTGTTCATTAGACGATGCAAAATTATAAATAATCTGTTAAAAAACAAAATAATTCGTACTTTTTTATACCAATTGCTTTTGAATTGTTATCCAGAAAGGTTTCGGGGCGGACGGACTGGACCCAAGGCGGTCCGTTTGCCGCATTCTTTTCGCTGCATTTCCCTATCGTTTTGCACCACAAAGTTAGTGAAAAATTCCGAGACTGCCAAGCTTTTTGCCGTGTAGTTTTGATATTTTTTCGCTTTTTTCTGCCTCTGCGTTTGTCTTTTCGGCTCTTTTTGGAGAGAGCCGAAAACAGCGTTTCGTCCGTCGCCTTTGTTTCGTTATGGAGAGGTGTCAGCTCCTTTTCCTTTCGGCTTTTGGAACAACCTTGACGGGAAAGGTTGTTCCGGTTTTTCCGCGCGTCCGCTCCGCCTTCGGATTGCGGGTGGTGCGAGCTTCCCCGAAGAAGCTCGCAGCCTCCTTGCCCTTTGGCGGAAGGGCGGCGGTCAGGAGCTTGTCTAAAGCTATAACTCTAGCAAGTATAATATATTTTAATATATATTATACTGCTTAGAGTAGCTTGTCAAGCTCCCCGGTTCCCGCCCTGTGTCGGGCGGAGCTTCGGACGGGGCGGTGAAGCTCGCCCCATCCATTTGAAAATTTTATGAAAAGAAGAAAAATTTTGAAAGAAAGAAGTCGCACGACTTTTTTTCAAAGTCGTGCAACTATTAGGGAGTTTTGTTTGGAAGTTTCGCGTTTGTTTGCTATCTTTGCATCATCGTTTGAAAATTCTAAACTTGATTTTTTATGAAACATTTGGGTACTGCGGAACATCTGCAGGAACATACGGGCATGAGCGTGTTCATGTGCAACACATTCACAATTCAGCAAGGGTACATATTCGTTATGCTGTTGGGCGAAGCGCAAAGTGTCGTCAGACAACTTTGTGCGTAATTTTTGAATTTATTAACTATTTAAAAATAAAAGAGTATTATGCTGCCATACTTGAAAGAAGATGGTAGTTTGGATGTGGAGAGAATCAACAAACTACCTTATGAAAAATACATGGATATGATGGGTGCATTAACAGAATCACAAGTTAATGAGTACCTTTCTACTTTATCAATTACAGAGTCACAAGAACCTGTACAAACAGTTTTTGTTGATTACGATATGAATGATGAGAGGTGTGGTGTTGATGCTGATGTTTTACTTAATAAAATGCGAAAGAAATATGGTTTGTAATAATGAAATGTTATTTATCAAATGAAATGTATGAGCCTCTAAAATTAGAAGTTTATTTTTCTGATGTAATATCTAAAAAAACGAAGATGTTATAGCCTACAATCAAGATAATTTGGATGATTTAAATGAATGGCTACAATATATCATATACTAAAAAAATGGTAATTATACACTTGTTGAATTATTAGCACAAGACTACCGTAGCTCCTGATTGTTTGTGCTGAAAACATTGATAATCAAGATGTTTTATATTTGTTCACATCTCTGGAGATGTTTAGTGGTGTTGAACTTTGTGCGTAATTTTTGAATTTGTTAACTATTTAAATAAAAGAAAATGAATAATAATACTTTATTTATGCTGACTGAAGAAGAAATGAAATTACATGAAGAATTTCATCAATGTCAAAATGAAGAAGAATTAGAAGAGTTTATGAAAAAAGTAGAGATTTTAAATGAATCTCGTGAAAATAATGAGATTCCTCATCTTAATATGACATTAGAAGAATATTGTACAAAGTTTAATTCAGTACCATATGAGGAAATTAGAAGAAAGATGAATATTTGATGTTGTCAATTTAATTAGGTAATTATACACTTGTTGAATTATTAGCACAAGACTACCGTAGCTCCTGATTGTTTGTGCTGAAAATATTGATAATCAAGATGTTTCATATTTGTTCACATCTCTGGAGATGTTTAGTGATGTTGAACTTTGTGCATAATTCTGGGATTTATTAACTATAATTAAAGTAATTATGATTATTAGAAAAGTAACACAGGAAGATTTGCCGATGATTGCAAAACTATCAAAAGACAAGAGTCTTAAAGATAGAGCAGATATATGTTTGGAATATAGCAGAATATGTTTGGATGAAGATAATACTATTCTTGCTTTTGCTTTAGTTAAAGAAAGTTTATTGGACGACTATTTTAACGGAGAGATACCTGTTGATGATTCAGAAGATTTGAATGATGAAGATTATGAAGAAGGTGATGAATTATGGTTAGTAGAGCATTTGATATATTTTAAAGATAGGCAATATGAAGTGATTTCTTCATATTTGAAAAAAAATTATAATTCTGATATTCTTTATAAAGTTTTATCAGAACTCGAAGTAAATAAATCTGGTTGTCCTATAGGTTTAATTTGGTCTAAAAAAGATATAAATAGTACATTCTTTTATAATTTTAATAATTATGTATGGGTGTCAGTTCCTTTTGTTGATTAAAAAACTATGGTAATTATACACTTGTTGTCCAAATCGTATAATTATTAGCATAAGACTACCATAATCTTGATTGTTTTGGTACTGAATACATTAATAATCAGGATTTTTATTGACGGTTTCATAATAATTCGCTATCTTTGCTGAAGTGTGTAATAACACACGAAAACTAAAAGCAGGTGATATATTTACAATGCTATTAGGGAAGGTGCAAAGTGTAGTTAGGCAAAACGATGTTGAACTTAGTGCATAATTTTTGAAATAATTAACTATTTAAAAGAAATAATACATAGAGTATGAAAAAAAGTATTGGCAATTTTTTGTTAGAGGGGTGGACACCAACTCCTGTTGAACAAGCATTGATGGATGGTACATTTGATAAGTTACTAATCGAATCAGTTGATACAGATGGAGATGATATACCAAGTGATTTTTTGGAAGTACAAGATTTTGATACTGCTATGGAAGAAATTAAATCTGAAATAGATAAATGGCAGGCAGAAGAATTATAACTAACAGAGCGAAAGAAAGTATAAGAAATCTATACCAGATAAGTACACGAAAGAGCATCCAAAGAAAACAAGAAACTATGAACAGAGCGTTGAAATACTTGGTTGGCACTATGGCTATGCTGCCGAGCCTCTTGGTGGCGGAGGCAGAGGAACAGCACTACATCCTTACCGGAGATGGATTGCAGAAGGCAGACAGCGGCTACGAAGATGTGCGGTTTCTTACCGAGGAGGAGGTTCTTGGATGGTGCGCACAAGAACCCGACTCGTTGAAGGACGAGGCATATACAAAGTACGGATTCACATGGCATTCAATATACGAGAGTATGAAAAGGGATTCGTTCGCATACGTTCCTTTTACTGTGGAGAAGTATGAGTATGAGTATCATAGGGATAGACACCATTTAAAAGAATTCATGACATGGCACAGAGATGTGTGTGACTGTCCGTTCGAGGAGCTGATAATTGTTCACTATCGTTCTCCGCAGTGGACATGGAACGCTTTGGCTGGCAGAGAGGGGTTGCTCCCTATCTGCAGAAAACACAAGAAGCAGTTCAGAATAATGTTGTGGAGTATGAATTAAGCTCTTTTGTGTATGATGAAACGGATTTTATGTGTTGTGTCCATACTGTCTAGCCTCTTGCCGGCATCTGCCCATGATTCGCTGAAAGAGAGGGTAGAGGAGCATTTGAAAATGGTAGAGAGGTATCGTCAGGAGAGAAGCTATGAGGTAGAGCCGGGAATATATCGTGTTGAATATCCAGACGATGACGAACTTGAAATAAAGGATATAGAGATTATCTATCTGCCGGAAGAAGAGGTGCTTGGGTGGACTGAAATCGAGCCTGATTCGTTGTTGGACGAATACATGGGAGTCTGTGGATTCAACTGGTGCGGAATATACGAATGTATGAGCAGGGATTCGTTTGCCTGCATACCTTTTGACGAGGAACTGTATTTCAGTGGAATTTACGGAACGAAAGTTTTCAGACGAAAATTTGAGAAGTCGAGGGAAAGGAAAGGATGTAACTGTCCGTTAGATGAACTTGTGCTTGTCTATTACAATTCTCCGCAATGGACTTGGCCTGCACTTGTGGGCAGAGAGGGACTTCTGCCAATCTGCCGCAAGCACAAGTTTCAGTTTAAGCTGAGAACCTGGAAGATGAGCTGACGGAATGTGGGAATCTGTGGGAAACTACTGTAAAATCTTGTGTTTTGTTCAAATACTGGGCTGGAATTTCTTTCCAGACATTTGGAATGTTTTCCAATTCTTTCTAATTTTTTTGTAAATTGGAAAGAATTATATACATTTTGATGCGCCAGATAATACCACAAACAGATATCTATTACCATCATAGTGGCACATATTATGTGTAACATACAATTTTTTACAGTTAAAGATTGCAATATGTGTTAATTTTATTACCTTTGTATTTTAATTTTTAACATTTATTAAAATGGTTAAGGATGTATTAAAGTTTATAGATTTGTTCGCTGGTATAGGTGGAATAAGGCTAGGATTAGAACAAGCTGCAAAGGAAGCTGGTTTTACGCCTATGTGTGTATTTACATCTGAAATCAAAGAGCACGCTATAGCCATATTAAAACAGAATCATCCTAAAGATAAAATTACTGGTGATATTACTAAGGTAGATGCTGATACTATTCCAGATTTTGATATATTGTGTGGTGGGTTTCCTTGCCAAGCATTTAGTGCGGCTGGTAATAGGGATGGATTTGCAGATACTAGAGGTACTTTGTTTTTTGATGTAGAAAGAATTATAAGAACTAAGACTCCAAAAGGATTTATACTTGAAAATGTTGAAGGACTAGTAAATCACGATGGGGGTAATACCTTAGAGGTAATACTTTCTAATCTGGATGCTGCTGGCTATTGGGTATCACATAAGGTATTAAATTCCGTAGATTTCGGTGTGCCACAAGAAAGAAAGCGTATATATTTTGTGGGGGTCAGAAAGGATTTATGTAAAGAAGCAATATCTTTAGATGCATTCCCTAAAAAGAAAGCCACTTTAGAAAAAGTATTAGAATCTGGTAAACCTACATCTGCTTCTCCTTTTGTAACACTTCTACTTAATCTTTTTACAGTAGAAGAATTAGCTGGTAAAGCTATTAAGGATAAGCGTGGTGGTGAATCAAATATACATAGTTGGGATTTACAATTAAAAGGACCTGTAAGCACTGAAGAAAAAGAATTACTTAATCTTCTTATGACAGAAAGAAGAAAAAAGAAATGGGCTGAAATCATTGGTATAAAGTGGATGGATGGTATGCCTTTAACAAAAGGACAAATAGAAACCTTCTACCAGAATGATAATTTACAAGCTATGTTAGATGATTTAACTAATAAAGGCTATGTGAGATTTGAACACCCTAAGAAACAAATAACGGAAGAACACATAGCCCCTAATGGGGAAAAAGTAACCACTACTAGAAGGGTAAGTGATACTAGTAAACCCAAAGGGTATAATATAGTAGCTGGTAAACTTAGCTACGAAGTGGGTAAGGTATTATCCCCTAATGAAGTAGCCCCCACATTAGTAGCAACAGATATGCAACACCTATTTGTAGGTGATAATGGCGGTCTGCGTACCCTTACATTAAGGGAAGGGTTAAGATTATTTGGTTATCCAGAATCCTTTAAGTTTGACATAAAAGAAAAGGATGGTTTTGATTTGCTTGGTAATACAGTAGTAGTACCTGTTATCAAAGCAGTAGCTTCACGATTAGTAGATAAGATTTAGTATGTTTTTCTTTTTTCGATAATAACGATATGGTGCAAAAAGTAACAGCTGAAGAAATTTTTGATGCCCTACGGAATGAGTTTACTTTTGTAGGTACTGAAGGCTATATTAAATTCAATCTAAGAGATTTTGATATAGTAGTAGAGCAAAATAATGTAGTAGGTAACATTCTTGAAGAATGGTTAGCTAAATGGTTTACAGAAAAGAATTTTGAAAACATTCACAATCACAAACAGTGCTCCCCTGATTTCTGGTTAGATAAAGATAACCTTAATGAAGGATGGATGGAAGTAAAGTCTTTTACTGGAAGCCCTAATTTTGATATAGGAGCATTCCGTGGATACATAAACGAGATAGTAGAAAATCCGTGGAAACTACACGCTAAGTATCTTCTTATAAAATATAGAATGGAAGAAGAAGGCGGTCTGGTAGTTATAGAAGATTTCTGGCTAAAGAATGTATGGGAAATTAGTTGTACGAGCAGTAATTGGCCTGTAAAGGTACAGTACCGTAATAAGGTTATTAACAATATTAGACCTGCTACTTGGTATTCAGATAATACAGATTACCCTACCTTTGAATGCCTAGAGGATTTTCTGGCTGCATTAGAACAAACCATTTACGATTATCATGATACTAGATCTACCATTGCAGAAAATTGGGCTAAAAAACTATGTGCCAATTATAAGAAGTACTATGGTAAAGACCTGATATTACCTAGATGGATGGATGTAAAACACAAATATCCAAAGAAGCTAACAAAAGCAGAATTAAAGGCACTTGCAAAAAAAGAATAGCGGTAAATAATGAAACTAGCAATAATAGGAAGCCGTATCTGTCCACCACTGGAATGTATATGGGTTTAATAGTTATAGTTATAAAAAATAATGCTCCGACATTTGATAATTTTACTCCCTAAACCGTTGCATATCTCCGTGAAAATTAGTTTCTTTGCATATGATACCTATTATAATTGCAAAAAAAATGGGAGTGCCGGAATTATGGCACTCCCACCGGTTTACAGCCTGATTGTGGTTGCTGTTGGGTGTGTTTGGATTACAACCACGGGCATAGGCTTAGTCAGAAATATACCTGTTCACACAGGTTGGAAAACTCTGTCATCCACAGGCCGTGGAGGTTGCAGTACTCGTAAGCGGCAACGAGTCTGTCCTCTTCGTCAATGACAAATGTGGTTTGAGGCAAGTCTCCCGACTTGAGCTTCCTGAACTGAAATCCGTTTGTGGTCTGGATGACGATGAATTCAATGTGGTGGGCGTCTGTCGAAGGGTGGATTACCGACGACACGGTAACCGTAACCTTGTTGCCCTCGCGCTTTACAACAGGCAGGTGCTTCTCTCCCAGTCCGTCAGTCTTTTGGGGTGTCAGTTCCTCCATCTTCTCGTTGCAGCAGGTTACGGTACCGAACCCATTTACTGCTTTGACGAACACGTTTCCGCAAGTGTTGCATCTGAAAAACTTTAGTGTCTCCATAAGCATGAATTTATGTTGATGTTTTTGTTTTGACGATGCAAAGGTAGGTGTATAATCCTCTTGAAAATCAATAAAAAAGGGAAATAGAATGGTAAAAAAGGGAATAGGTTACGATAGTGAAACCCATATTCCCGGAAATGCCATAACTTTGCATCCGATTACCAATATATACACTATGGAAAAGATGAAGGAAACGTACTATCGGTACGATATGGTATGCGATAGCCTTGGAGAAAAGATTGTAGAGGTTACCCGTCTGCCGGAGTTCTTTGACTCAGCCCAAGAGGTCGTCAGGCAGCATGTCCACCCGTTCTATGAGGTGGTGTGGTTCACCGAGGGCGAAGGGCGGTGCAGGGTTGACTTCAACGAATACCCGATAGGTCGTGATATGGTGTTTTTCATCGCTCCGGGACAGGTGCATTCGCTCGACAGCACCGTTGACAGAAGCCGTTGCCGAGGCTATGTGCTGAAGGTCAGCAGCGGACTGCTGAGGAGCGAGGCGCTGTCGGACAACGGGTCGCTGCTGAAATACAACGTGTTCAACGCTCATGACAGGCTGCCGTACATAAGGCTCGGGCAGAAGGCTAGCGACGCACTGACACGCATAATAGAGGGCGTGTCTAGGGAGCTTGCCAGTCCGGAGGCTATAGGCCATGTGGAGTACCTGAGGTCGCTTGTGAAGATGCTGATAATACAGTTCGAGCGAAGCTATAACCCGGATGAAGAACAGCTGTTTTCCCCGAGCAAGCTTTCGCACAGGGCGTTCCTCTCGTTCCGCAGGGATGTGGAGCATAATTTCCGCAGGATGCACTCCGTCAAGGAGTATGCCGGAATGCTGAACGTGACGACCAAGACACTTGCCAACTATGTTTCGGAATGCTCGTCGTTCACTCCGCTCGAGATTATAAACAACAGAATAACGCTCGAGGCCAAGCGACTGCTACGTTTTTCCGACTATATGGTCAAGGAGATATCCTTTGAGCTGGGGTTCGAGGACCCTTCGTATTTCGTCAAGTTTTTCAAGCGTCAGTCGGGGTATTCTCCGGCGGAATACCGTACGCTTGAATAATGCGGCTCGATGACATTTTTAGGCGCAAAAACGGGCGATTATTCGGAAAAAATCACTATCTTTGTACCAGATTTCAAACACAGAGATACATGAGAAACTGGGAAACAATAAAGGAATATAGGGAGATCATTTTCGATTTCTACGGTGGTATAGGTCGAATCACAATAAACCGTGAGCGATACAGAAACGCTTTCACTCCGCTTACAACAGCAGAGATGAGCGACGCACTACGCATCTGCCGCGAGGATGCGAGAATCAACGTCGTTGTACTCACGGGAGCCGGAGACATGGCATTCTGTGCCGGCGGAGACATGCACTGCAAGGGGCATGGCGGATACATAGACGAGGGCGGTGTGCCACGTCTTTCGGTACTTGACGTGCAGAAGCAGATACGTTCGCTTCCAAAGCCCGTTATAGCGGCTGTGAACGGCTATGCCATAGGCGGAGGCCATGTGCTTCACGTTGTGTGCGACCTCAGTATAGCGAGCGAGAACGCCATATTCGGCCAGACAGGACCTAAGGTGGGTTCGTTCGATGCAGGTTTCGGATCGAGCTACCTAGCCTCTGTAATAGGCCAGAAAAGGGCAAGAGAGATATGGTTCATGTGCCGACAGTACGATGCAAAGCAGGCTCTTGACTGGGGATTGGTGAACTGCGTGGTGCCTTTGGACAAGCTTGAGGACGAGTACGTGGCATGGGCAGAGAGAATGCAGGAGCTTTCTCCTTTGGCACTTAGAATGATAAAGAGGGGACTTAACGCCGAGCTTGACGGTCAGGTCGGAATCCAGGAGTTTGCCGGAGACATGACTATGCTGTACTACTGTCTTGACGAGGCTCAAGAGGGCGGAAAGGCATTTTTGGAGAAGAGAAAGCCGGATTTCTCGAAGTACCCTAAATTCCCGTAAACATCAGGTTTCATCGCTAAAATCTAACTGGAAATGTCTAAAGTCAAGGTTTCGGTATCACCATACAGACTCGTGTTCAACGAGCGTGTGTTCACCTCAAGAGGATCTCTGGACGACCATACAGTCTATTATGTCGAGATTAGGGACGACGAGGGACGCTGCGGAGTGGGAGAGTGCGCACCGCTGTACGGCCTCAGTCCGGAGTACGGTGACGGACTGTACGAGCGTCTGGTCAAGCTTGCCGGTGAGTACGAGAAGCACGGAGATATGGACAGGATGGACTTCACGAACCTGTCGTCAGCAAAATTCGCCTTCGAGTGCGCAGAGATGCAGTTCAGACGCAACAGCAGGGTGATTTACGACACACCCTATTGCCGTGGAGAGGAAGGCCAGCCCATAAACGGACTTGTGTGGATGGGCGAGATAGAGGTCATGCTAAGAAGGGCAAGGGAGAAGTACGACCTTGGCTTCAGATGTCTGAAGTTCAAGATAGGAAGCAAGGACTTCAACAGAGAGATGGAGCTGCTGAGAGCCATGCGCAGCGAGTTCGGAAACACGATAACCATGCGTGTCGATGCAAACTGCGCCTATTCACCGGACTTTTACATGAACGAAGTCGAGCCAGTTCTGTATTCACTCGGAATACATTCCATAGAGCAGCCGGTAAAGGTGGCTGACGAGGACGGACTAAGGAGGTGCTGTGCGGAAAGCAGGGTGGACATAGCTCTGGACGAGTCGCTGATAGGTACCAAAAGCACCGATGAAATGGAGCGTATGCTTGACTATATAAAGCCGAAGTACGTAATACTGAAACCGACTCTGTGCGGTGGCATAGGCGGTGCGGAAAGCTGGATAAGGGCTGCAAAGGAAAGAGGCATGGGCTATTGGGCAACCTCTGCACTTGAAAGCAACATTGGTCTGCACGCAATAGCGCAGTGGGCTTCAACCATAGGCGTGTCCATACCTCAAGGACTCGGCACAGGCATGATTTACAGCAACAACATTGACATGGGGTTGAGAATCGAGGGGGAAAAAATATGGATGAAATCGTTATAAACGGTACGAAATACACCAGGGAAAACCTTTCGGAAATAGGAAATCCCGAAGTGAGGGAGTTCCTAGAGGAGTGGTTCTCTGACTCGGATACGGTAAACCTGCACACGTCCGGCTCTACGGGTACACCGAAGCTCATAGTGGCTGAAAAGTCAAGGATGGTGGCAAGCGCAAGGATGACCATAGAGTACCTTGGACTGAAGCGTGGAGACAGCGCACTGCTATGTATGCCGGTAAGGTACATAGCAGGCAAGATGATGGTCGTGAGGGCTGTCGTCGGAGGTCTGGACCTGCTTCTTGGTGATGTGTCGGGAAATCCGCTTGAAAACGAGGACAGGCATATTGACTTTGCGGCAATGGTACCGCTTCAAGTCTATAACTCGGTACAGAAAGAGAAGGACAGGTTCGAGAATATGGGCAAGGTGATAATCGGAGGCGGTGCCATAGACAAGGGGCTGGAGGAGTCCCTTTCAAGGCTTTCCAACGAGATTTATGCCACATACGGAATGACCGAGACTCTTTCCCACATAGCTATGCGCAGAGTGAACGGAGAGTGCAGAAGCGAATACTTTTCTCCGATGAAATGTGTGGAAACGGGTGTGTCAAGTGAAGGCTGCCTGTCAATATACGCACCGAATATATGTGCCGAAAGGCTGCAGACAAACGACATAGTGGAAATGAATCCCGACTGCACTTTCCGAATATTGGGCAGAAAGGACAACGTGGTATGCTCCGGAGGAATCAAGCTTCAGATAGAGCAGATAGAGGGCAAGCTTGAGGGTGTGATAGCTCAAAACTACGCCTTTTCATCGCAGAAGGACGAGAGGCTGGGTGAAAGGCTTGTGCTTGTCATAGAGGGCGCAGAAGGGACTGAAATAACCCATGAAACGCTTGCAAAACACCTGTCAAAGTACGAGATGCCAAAATCTGTGATACACGTCAGTGAAATACCAAGAACCGAAAGCGGAAAAATCGCAAGGGCCAGACTGAGGGAGCTGATAGCGAAGATGTAGGCTATTATGCAGAAATTTGAAAATTTTGAACTTCTTTAATTTTTTTTGCCTGTTTTGTTGAAAAATACCTTATATTTGCATCGTTGAACGTTATTTTTATTCTTATGAGGAAATTTTTTTATGCTTTATCTTGTGTGACAGCATCCATATTTATGACAGGGTGCGACGATGTTATGGTTGACTGGGGTCCGGTCGATGTGGTCATCTATGCGGATGATGCACAGGGAAACGACATCATCAAGGCTGATATGCCGGGAACGACCTTGACATTCAAGGGCAAGTCATATAGCGTGACTTCGCAGACTAGAGCCTATAAGCCCAATTTCCAGGGACTGGTATTTGTTCAGGGAGACTCATTGTCCAAGAACTACCTGTGGTTCGGCGAGATTGACGGAGCGGCAGACATGGACGAGGATATGGTCTTGACATGGTCAGACGGTTCAAAGAATGTTATTCACTACCACTGCTCGGACCACAAGGAGGGCAGGAGGTCAAGCTGCAAGAGAAGCTGGAAGCTGGACGGAGCGAGCCATAAGGACGGTGTGTTCCATTTCGTGAAATGACACTACAACAAACTATGTATAAGAGAAATACCCCGAATGAGAAATCATTTCGGGGTGTTTCTTTTTTTATGGCAAATGTTTGGCAGAGTGAAAAATTATCGCTAACTTTGTAGTACCTAATGATATATGACACACTTAACTCAAAAACTAATAATAAACCATGAAAAAACTATTAGGAACAACAAGTCTGTTGTTGCTTGCTTCTGCGCTATCGCAGAATTTGTACTCTGCAGCCACACTGACTGTGGATTTGGCAGACAGCATCCGTCCGGTTACACATTGTGCGTCGGGATCTCTCTACGGAATGACAGAGACGCTTCCGAGTGACATTCCCGGACTGGTGAACCCTTTGAAGTGCAGCATGTTCTGTCTGCCACCCGAGGGAGGACGTCAGAACCAGCACCTGTTCGGAGACGGCTTCATTGTGGCAGAGCGACTAAAAGGCACGAACGCCAAGGTTCAGATAACTTTTCCCGACCTGCTTCCATATTGGCCGTACCAGTGGCCCGGACAGCAGTCATGGCTTAACTCCGTAGAGAAGTACCTTGACAAGAAGGTTGAGGGCAAATACGACAACATAGACAGCTATGTCATCTGGAACGAGCCTGACGGAACATGGAAGGATGCCAACGGAAGCCTGTACACAACTGTGTGGAAACCTACGTACGACCTTATCCGCAGAAAGGATCCGGGAACAAAGATTGTAGGTCCCTGCATCGCGTACTACCATCACGACAGAATGTACAATTTTCTGAAGTTCTGCAAGGAGAACAACTGTGTTCCTGACCTGATATGCTGGCACCAGTGGGGTAGCGGAGGATTCATCGGAGCTGTTGAGGATGTGCGCAAGGTGATGAAGGAACTGGGCATTTCTGACCGTCCGTTCTGCATCAACGAATACTGTGCAGGTTCGGACGACGCAAACAAGAAGTATGAGGGCTGTCCAGGCTATTCAGTTCCGTTCATAGCTAAATTCGAGCGCAATAACGTGGAAAGCGCTACGATATCATGGTGGTTTACAGGCCTGCCAGGTCGTTTGGGAAGCCTTCTGACGTCTAATAACCAGAAGGGAGGCGGATGGTGGCTGTACAAGTGGTACGGCGACATGGAGGGCTATATGGCTATGGTAACTCCGCCTAACGACAAGAGCGACGGAGTGGATGGCTTTGCAGCGGTTGACAGGAACCGCAACTGTGCAAGCCTCGTTCTTGGAGGCAACACACTTGGCGATGTGAATGTAGTGTTCAAAGGACTTCCAGAGTTTCTTGGAGGCAAGGTCAAGGTCAAGATAGAGCGAGTGAAATGGGAGGACAAGGACAAGGCTGTAAACGGCACTGACCTTATTTCAGAGACAGAAATGGTCTTAAATGGCTCTACTCTCACTGTACCCGTCAATATCGAGAGCAAGCTATATGGCTATCGTGTGTTCATGACTCCTATAGACGTACCACAGACTCCATTCGGTGACAAGGCGGCTGCAGTGCCTGGTGTTATCGAGGCAGAGAACTATGATGTGGCAGGTCCAGGATTCTCTTATCTTGACAATGACGACGAAAACAAGGGCGGTAGCTATCGCGAGGACGGAGTTGACATCGTTGAGGGTGGAACAGGCTATGCAGTCGGCTACACAGAGAAGGGAGAATGGCTGGAATATACAGTAAACGTAGAGGCAACAGATGAATACAAAGTATATGCCAACGTGTCCAATTCAAACGAGCTGGACGGTTTTGGCATCTATGTTGACGGCAAACTTGTAACCGATTCATACAAGATTCCACAGACATGCGAGGACTGGAGTGTGTATAAAAAGGTGCCGGTTGCAGAGTTCCCAATGGAAAAGGGCGAGCATATAATAAAGCTCGAGATTGTAGGAAGCTATGTGAACATAGACTATCTGGAGTTTGTCCCCAAGGGTTTGGCTCATGGAGTGGACTTGATAAACAGTGACTGCGATTCTGACTATATCTACTATGACGTAAACGGAAAGGTGGTAGGCAGGGAGAGTCTGCAGAAGGACAATGTCTATACAAGGGTATCTAAAAAGACAAATGTAACTACCAAGTTCATAAACAGGTAGTATGTAGCACTATGACAGACAACAAAATGGGATGGTGCAGTACCATCCCATTTTGTTCTTTATATGTGTGATATTACTCCTCTAGTTCGCAACTAGTGAATCCGTATTCCTTCTCGGATTTGTCCTTGGGTATGACATAATAGACAGCTTCGGCAGAAGCGCATAAGACACCGTCCGGACTGTATAGCTCGATGTGAAGCGCTACGAATGTCCTTAAATCCTTGACAAATTTGGCCTTTAGTGTTACCTTGTCCCAGTTCGAAGAAACCGTTTTTATGAATTTGACATCAAGCTTTGAAGTTACCGTTGCTGCCTGTTTGAAGTAGTAAACCCACCATGCTCCGGTCTCGTCAAGCATAAGAGACTGTATTCCTCCGTGAACAACACCGTTCCATCCGTCAAAGTGTGGGGCAGTGTTCCATATACCAACAACTTCCTCTCCGTCAACATAGAACTCCATCTTTAATCCGTTTGGATTAGTGGGAGAACAACCAATGCAGTCATAGTCTTCTGCTCCTAACCACGGACTTTTAATTCTTTTCATAGTTCTTATTTTTTTTGCAAAGTTAGGAATTATTTGATTTTTGAAATGAGATAGCTATAAGTAATTTTAAATGTGCCACTTTTTGTTTTGATGTAAATTTGTTGATTTGTAACAAACATTAGCCTTGTTACTTAAGAAATGCAAATTTTAGTGCAGTTTTTGTGATAATTTTAATTCAAAGATGTGGAAAGGTTTAAAAAAGAAAGGGGAAAAAGTGTTTTCATAAAAATATTATTGTTATTTTTGCAACAAAGTATGTAATAATTTAATTAAAGATCATGGAACAATTGAGTTTAGATCACATGGGTGAGGCTCTCAGTTTGATGGCTATAGGAATGACTACAGTGTTTGTAGTTCTTTCTCTGGTTATTGCTTTGGGAAATTTGCTTGTTGCATTTGTCAACAAGTATTGTCCTGAGGAGGAGAAGCCAGCAACTCCCAAGTCAGCAGCTTCATCTTCGAGTGTTAGTCCAAAGGTTGCCGCTGTTATAAACGCTGCTATCCAGCATAAGTTTGCAGGTAAGGCAATGGTAGAGAAAATAGAGAAAATATAAGAAAAACAGATATATGGCTAAAGAGGTAAAATTCTCTCTTGTTTTTAGAGATATGTGGCAGGCAGCTGGCAAGTATGTGCCAAGAGTTGACCAGTTGGTTAAAGTAGCTCCTGCAATCATCAAGATGGGTTGTTTTGACCGAGTGGAAACTAATGGTGGAGGTTTCGAGCAGGTAAACCTTTTGTTCGGAGAGAACCCTAACAACGCAGTTCGTCAGTGGACCAAGCCTTTCCACGAGGCAGGAATCCAGACTCACATGCTTGACCGTGCGCTTAACGGTTTGAGAATGAGTCCTGTTCCAGCAGACGTGCGTAAGCTATTCTATAAGGTAAAGAAGGCGCAGGGTACTGACATCACTCGTATTTTCTGTGGTCTTAACGATTCAAGAAACGTAATTCCTTCAATCCAGTATTCAAAGGAGGCTGGCATGATCGCTCAGGCTTCTCTTTGTATCACAAGCTCACCTATACACACTGTAGATTACTACGTGGATTTGGCAAAGAAGTTCATCGAGGCAGGTTGTGATGAGATCTGTTTGAAGGATATGGCAGGTATCGGACGTCCAGTATTCCTAGGTGAGTTGACTCGCAAGATTAAGGAGATCAAGGATATCACAATCCAGTATCACAGCCACGCAGGTCCTGGTTTCAACATGGCTTCAATCCTTGAGGTTTGTAAGGCAGGCTGTGACTATGTTGACGTAGGTATGGAGCCTCTATCTTGGGGTACAGGTCATGCAGACATCATCGCTGTTCAGGAGATGTTGAAGGATGCTGGTTTCAAGGTTAAGGACATCAATATGGCAGCATACATGGAGGTTCGTACTCTAGTTCAGGAGATGATGGACGACTTCCTTGGTTACTACATCCCTGCTCGTAATCGACAGATGAATTCACTTCTTATCGGTCCAGGACTTCCTGGCGGTATGATGGGTTCTTTGATGGCTGACCTTGAGAGTAACCTTGAGTCTATAAATAAGTGGAAGGAGAAGAACGGCAAGCCAAAGATGAGCCAGGACGAGCTTCTAATCAAGTTGTTCGATGAGGTGAAGTATGTATGGCCTATGATGGGTTATCCATGTCTAGTAACTCCATTCTCTCAGTACGTTAAGAACATGGCGTTGATGAACGTTATGCAGATGGAGAAGGGTAAGGAGAGATGGTCTTTGATTGCTGACGATATCTGGGATATGATGCTAGGCAAGTCTGGTAAGTTGCCAGGCGAGTTGGCTCCAGAGCTTGTTGCCAAGGCCAAGGAGCTAGGCAAGGAGTTCCATACAGAGGATCCACAGAGCAACTATCCTGATGCACTTGACACATTCCGTGAGGAAATGAAGAAGGAGGGTTGGGACTTCGGTAAGGATGACGAGGAGTTGTTCGAGCTTGCAATGCACCCACAGCAGTACCGCGCCATGAAGAGCGGTAAGGCAAAGGCTGATTTCGAGGCTGACTTGGCTGAGAGAAAGGCTAAGAAGCAGAATGCTGGCGGTTCTGCAGCTATTACTGGTCCTCAGACTCTAACAGTCGAGGTTGAAGGTCAGAAGTATCTTGTTACAATTGGTCCTAACGACGGCAAGTCTGCTCCAGCTCAGGCATCTTCGGCAGCGGCTTCTGCAGCACCAGGCGAGGGCGAGCCATTGACTTCACCACTTGAGGGTAAGTTCTATTTGGTAAAGAACTCTGGAGACACAGCCGTAAAGGTTGGAGACACTGTAAAGAAGGGACAGATCGTTTGCTACGTAGAGGCAATGAAGACATTCAATGCTATCGCAGCAGAGTGTGACGGAGTAGTGACAGAGATCTGCTACCAGAGTGGTTCTTCTGTATCTGAGGACGATGTACTAATGAAAATTAAATAGTCTGAAGTATGGATTTTGGAAAGATATATGAAATGACGGCTATCGGTGACATTATAGCTCATCCCGGCTTTCTTGCAATGTATTTGCTGGCATTCGTCTTGCTATATTGCGGAATCAAGAAGGGATATGAGCCGTTGCTACTGATACCTATCGCATTCGGAGTTTTACTCGCAAATTTCCCTGGTGGAAATATGGGAGTTTACGGAGCAATCAACGAGACTATCAATGGCGTGGACTATCATAACGTGATTAAGTTGTCAGATGGTAGTTTCTGGTGCAATTCAGAAGGTATTCCATATAATGTATATGAGGTGAGTCTTCCTCTTATTGCACATGATTTGGGATTGATGAACTATCTTTACTATGCATTGATTAAGTCAGGTCTTCTTCCTCCTATTATCTTTATGGGTGTTGGTGCCTTGACAGACTTTGGTCCTATGCTAAGAAACATGAAGCTTGCTATCTTTGGTGCAGGTGCTCAGTTCGGTATCTTTGCTGTACTTTTGATTGCAGGTGGATTGGGTATTTTTGAGATGAAGCAGGCAGCTGCGCTTTCAATCATCGGTGGTGCTGATGGTCCTACAGCTATCTTTACAACAATTAAATTGGCTCCAGAGTTGCTTGGTCCTATCGCAATTGCTGCATACTCATATATGGCGTTGGTACCAGTGATTATTCCTTTGGTTGTTAAGATGTTGTGTTCTGAGAAGGAGTTGAAGATCAACATGAAGGAGCAGGATAAGCTTTATCCTTCATCACAGGAGATGAAGAATATGCGAGTGTTGAAGATTCTTTTCCCAATTGCAGTAATCTGTATAGTTGGTATCTTGGTTAAGGATGCTGTTCCATTGGTAGGTATGTTGATGTTCGGTAACCTTATCAAGGAGATTGGATCAAGTACTAATCGTATTTTCGATGCTGCTTCAAATGGTATCATGAATGCGGCTACTATCTTTCTAGGACTTTCAGTGGGTGCGACTATGACAGTTGATGCATTCCTTAATTGGCAGACAATTGGAATCGTAGCGGGAGGTTTCGTTGCATTTGGTCTTTCAATAGCAGGAGGTATCTGTCTTGTAAAGGTTTACAACATCTTCTCTAAGAAGAAAATCAATCCGCTTATCGGTGCTACAGGCTTGTCTGCCGTTCCTATGGCGTCACGTGTGGCAAATGATATCGCTTTGAAGTATGATTCAAGAAACCATGTATTGAACTACTGTATGTCATCTAATGTTGCTGGTGTGATAGGTTCAGCTGTAGCAGCTGGTATTCTTATCAAATTCTTGGGATAACATTATTTTGAAAACATAAAAAGAAAGAGTTGCGGGCTGTCTCGCAACTCTTTCTTTTTATGTGTAGTTTGACGAGTGGACGGTAAAAATAATAGAAAATTATGTATTTTGGTAACTGTTTATTATTTAGTTAAATATGAAAGTTTTGTTTTTTTTCTCTTTACTTTATTTTGTTATGTGGTAAAAAAGCATTAATATTGGAGTATCTAAGCAAATTGTATAGTTTTTGTTTAGTGATAGAAATAAAAGGATTGAAAAACGGTTATAAAAGGAATAGTGAGTATGGACAAGGATGATGTAAAAATATTGGAGCAAAAGGGCATATCGCCAGAACAATTCCAGGCTCAAATAGATAGTTTCAAAAACGGATTTCCTTTTCTTGTAGTAGAGAAGCCTGCTGTTGTAGGTGACGGTATTTTGTCGGTTTGTGATGCTGATAAGGAGAAGTATATTTCCAAGTGGAGAACATATCTTCTTACTCATGACGTAGTAAAGTTTACTCCGGCTTCTGGTGCTGCAAGTAGAATGTTCAAGAATTTGTTTGAATTCAAGAATAGAGGAGGAGAGCCTCAAACTGATTTCGAGAGAAAGTTTATTGAGGAGTTGACAAAATTTGCCTTCTATGATGAGTTGAACAAGAAGTGTCAGAAGAATGAGGGCAAGACAGTGTTGAGACTTATTTCTGAAAAAAAGTTCGATTGTATTTTGGAGAATCTATTGGGAGAAAAGGGGCTAAATTACCAGTTCCTTCCTAAAGGATTGCTTCTATTCCATAAAACAAAGGAAGGTCCTAGAACTCCATTTGAGGAGCATTTGGTAGAGGGTGCTCTATACGCTAAAGCAAATTCTGGTAAAGTAAAGTTGCACTATACCGTTTCAGAGGAGCATATGGAGTATTTTGAGGCTCTAAAGAAGAAGAAACTTCCAGATTACGAATATAATTTCGGTACTGAATATAATATTTCATTTTCTGTACAAAGCCACAGTACAGATACAGTGGCTGTTGATTCTAATAACGAACCATTCCGTGACAAGGATGGCAAGATAGTATTCCGCCCAGGTGGACACGGTGCTTTGATACAGAATTTGAATAAGATCGATTCTGACGTCATTTTCATCAAAAATATAGACAATGTTGTACCTGATGCGTTAAAGCAGCCAACGGTCGAATATAAGGCTATTTTAGCAGGTATTTTGGTTTCTTATCAGGAGAAGATATTTGGATATTTGTCTAAGTTGAGAAAGGGTAGTATATCTAATGATGATTTGAAGGAAATTGATGATTTCGTGCAGAATATTTTGAAGGTAAAGCCTGCCGGTTCAACGCTTTATATCAGCAATAGAGTAGAGTTCCTCAAGTCTAAACTTAATCGTCCACTAAGGGTTTGTGGTATGGTAAAAAATGAAGGTGAGCCTGGAGGAGGTCCTTTCTTTGCTCATAATGATGATGGTAGTATTTCTCTTCAGATTCTTGAGAGCGCTCAATTTGATCCAAGTAATGAGTCTCAAATGAAGATATTAAGCCAGTCAACTCATTTTAATCCAGTTGATTTGGTATGCGCAGTAAAGGATATTGATGGAAAGAAATTTGACTTGACTAAGTATGTTGACTATAATACTGGCTTCATATCTTCTAAAAGCAAGGACGGAAGGGAGTTGAAGGCATTGGAGCTTCCTGGACTTTGGAATGGCGCTATGTCTGATTGGAATACTATTTTTGTAGAGGTGCCTGTCGATACATTTAATCCAGTCAAAACAGTTAATGACTTGCTACGTAAAGAGCACCAGGTATAACGTTATTTCGCGATATATATATAAAGAAAGAGGGTATATATGAAGTATATATTCCCTCTTTCTTTATTTGTTAATTGCTGTTTTATTCAGTCTTTACCAATTTTTCATGGTAATGGAAAAGGTCGTTTAGACCTTTTCTGAAATCCAAAAGATTTTTAAGTATTGGATTTTTGTAGCCTTTGTCAAAAGATATTGTGTATGTTTCTTTTGTAACTTCCCAGTCCTCTCCCATTTTTTGTGCTGAAGTCGCTTTTTTTTCCATGCAGTAAAAATTAGTGTAATATGAAGCCCAATTCATACTGGATGCAATATATTCCTCGAACGAACCAAGTTGTACTCCATTGTCCATTATGTTCAAATGGTATTTGGATTCATGTTGGCTGTGCGAGTACGAGATTATGAGTATTCCTCCGCCAGCCTTGACATCAAGCTGGTCGATGTATGGTCATCTATTCCCTCGATTTTAGCTGAGTTCCCAAACAAACAGTCAAGGTTTTCTGCTACTTTAATGTATTTGCCTTCTCGAGTCTTATTTACAATCACGATGCCTCGTTCATCTTTGTCTGGATTATAGACAAAGATTGCAAACGAAGATTCAATCTTCTTGCTTGAATAGCCAAGTTCATAAGTCTCTTCAATTTTCAATCCTTTAGTGACAAAGACTTTTGGTTCTATATCTAATTCTGCTATCGCATGAAGTGATGACAGAGTTAATGCTAATATTAGAATGGTGATGTAGTATTAATTAATATACAATTTAACATAATGTCAATTATATATAATAGATAATTTTAGAGAAGTTTAATACTTTATCTTATTTCTGTTAGCACGCTTTTTTCTATATTGTTCTTTCATTTTTGCGGAACCAGAACCATGTGTGCCTTTGATATAGGAAGTCTTCTTGGCCTTAGTCTTTACTTTCTGTTCCTTGTTTGGATTTGCAGGTTCAGAAGACTTCGACTTTTTAAAGACAATTCCATTAAGTAAGATATCATCAATATTATCCATAAATGTGATAAGTTTACAAATGTTAATCAAGTTTTAGAACCTCGAGGAATGCTTTCTGTGGCACTTCAACTGTGCCGATCTGCTTCATACGTTTTTTACCTTTCTTCTGCTTTTCAAGAAGCTTACGCTTACGTGATATATCACCTCCGTAACACTTCGCTGTCACATCCTTGCGGACAGCCTTGATAGTTTCCCTAGCGATGATCTTTGCACCTATGGCAGCCTGAATGGCAACTTCGAACTGCTGACGAGGAATCAAGTCTTTAAGCTTTTCGCACATACGCTTTCCAAGTGTATATGCATTGTCAATATGAGTAAGAGTTGACAAGGCATCCACAGCCTCACCGTTAAGCAAAACATCAAGTTTTATGAGCTTGGATTCACGCATTTCGCTTGGATGATAATCAAATGACGCATATCCTTTAGAGATACTTTTTAGCTTATCATAGAAGTCAAAAACTATCTCGCCTAGAGGCATATTATATATCAGTTCTACCCTATTTCCTGATATATAGTCTTGTCTGACAAGTTCTCCTCTTTTTCCAAGACAAAGTGACATAATAGGACCGATATAGTCGGCTGCCGTGATGATTGAAGCACGGATATATGGTTCCTCAATATGGTCTATTAGAGTCAATTCCGGTAGTCCAGACGGATTGTGTACCTCTATCATTTCCCCTTTCTTGGTATAGACATTATAGCGCACGTTTGGAACAGTCGTAATAACGTCCATATTGAATTCGCGGTCAAGTCTTTCCTGAATGATTTCCATGTGAAGCATACCTAGGAAACCGCATCTGAAGCCGAATCCAAGAGCAAGAGATGACTCTGCCTGGAATGTTAGTGAGGCATCATTAAGCTGAAGCTTTTCCATAGATGCACGCAGGTTCTCGAAATCCTCAGTTTCAATAGGATAAACTCCAGCATATACCATTGGCTTTACTTCCTCGAATCCCTCGATAGCGTTTTCGCAAGGATTATCTACATGAGTGATTGTATCTCCAACCTTTACTTCTGTACTAGTCTTTATACCAGAAATGATGTATCCCACATTACCTGCAGAAATACTCTTTCTAGGCTCCATATCAAGGCGAAGAATACCTATTTCGTCTGCAAGATATTCCTTCTCTGTCGCAACAAACTTTACATTTTCCCCAGGTTTAAGAGTACCGTTTACAACCTTAAAATAGGCTATAATTCCTCGGAAAGGGTTAAATATAGAGTCGAAAATCAAGCACTGTAAAGGAGCATTTGGATCTCCTACTGGAGGAGCTATCCTCTCCACAATAGCATGAAGAATGTTCTCGACGCCCTCTCCTGTTTTTCCACTGGCTCTTATGATTTCTTCTCTCTTGCAGCCCAAAAGGTCTATAATCTGGTCTTCAACCTCTTCTGGCATCGCTCCCGGGAGGTCAATTTTGTTCAATACAGGAATGATCTCAAGGTCATGCTCAAGTGCCATGTATAGGTTCGAGATTGTCTGTGCCTGAATACCCTGAGAAGCGTCAACTATAAGCAAAGCGCCCTCGCACGCTGCAATGGAACGGGATACTTCGTAGCTGAAGTCCACATGTCCAGGAGTGTCAAGAAGGTTCAGCACATATTTGTCTTTTGACTTGAATTCTTCCTTGTCTCCAGTATATGTATAGTCCATTTGGATTGCATGGCTCTTGATAGTGATTCCACGCTCTCTTTCCAATTCCATATCATCGAGCACCTGTGCCTGCAAATCTTTTCCTGTAACGGTCTTAGTCATCTCAAGCAGACGGTCTGCCAAAGTACTTTTACCATGGTCGATATGGGCGATAATGCAGAAATTTCTTATATTCTTCATCTAAAATAATTAATTTTCTGCAAATTTAATCTTTTTTTTCTACATTTGCATTATTCGAAAATACTTAATTTGTACATTCAGTTACATTTAGTGATGTTTGGATATGAAGGAAGATGTAATAAAACTATATAGGACCGTATGCAAATACGTTTTGAATGACATACCGGCCCAAGCTGTTGTTTCCTTGAGGGAAATGATTGTTTGCGCCGAGAGGGAAACATCCAAGGACTTGTCTCCAATGTTAAATTTGCTAGAAAAGGAAGAGATGAATTTGATGTCTTTCTATTCATATACTATAGATAAAGATTTATCGTTGGATAATCCAATTTTTACAAAAGTAAAAAGAAATTTATTGTCAATAGCAGACAAGGTAAAGACGTCAATGTACAGTGATGTGTTCAAAGAAAGGAATTTGTTGGACTTTACGGAAAATATATCAGTCATAAAGGACTATTACAAGGCCAAAACACTTTCAAGCGTATTGAGCGGAAGCGGTATAGGAACTTCGACCCAATGCGACATAAGACAGAGGGATTTTGCTACAATCAAAGTGTTTGACTTTATACGTTCCGCCTATTATCTTACCGAACAAGAAAGTTTGGAGATTTTGAATGTACTTAGGGGTGAGTCTGTTAGAGAGAGAGAGAAGGCCTTGATAGTGTCTGCTTTGATGCTGTCCTTGATAAAGGAGTTTGACGAATACAAAGTTAGGATTCTGCTTGACGTTGCAGACCTAGGTAAGCATGTTCTAGTGAGGGCTAAGGTTGCACTGCTTCTCGCCATGTACCTCTATAACGAGAGGTTGAAACTAAATGAGGGCTTATACGGCCTGTTGGCCCGGGAAGTTGATGACAACAGGGATTTATATATAGACATCTATGTCCAGCTTGTGAAGTCAAAATATACGGGCAAGTCAGGCTCAATTCTTAATGATCTGGCAAGTACAATTTCAAGTGACAAGGATTTATCCAGCAGAATAATAGACCATAAGCTCACGTTGGACGAGGATGATGCATTGTTCTCTAAGGTAACAGACAAGATAAGCGGTTATCTGGACAGGCAGAATAATGGCGAGGACGTGAACTTCTCTTCCCAGCTCTATATTCAGAACGAGCCTTTCTTCGCAAATATATATGCTTTTTTCCTACCGTTTTCTCTTGAGGAAAGCAAGGTGTTCGAGGAGTTCGGTGAGGTTACAAAAGAAAACGAAAGCAAGTATTATTTCATATACTCCAATACATATTTGTGTGACGTTGACAAGTTCCACACCCTTTTCTCGTTGAAGAAGATGGGAGATATGCTTGGTCAGGCAATTAAAGGTATTCCGAAGGATATGGTAATTCCATTTGATAATGTTGAGCTGTGCACCAAGGACCTTTTGAGGAACTATATATTCAACATGTATCGCTTCTACTATTTCTGTGTGGCCGCTAATTCATATAAGAATCCATTTCTTTCGTCTTTACAAATGTATAAGCTGGATGTCTTAAGCGGAATGTCCAAAGAAAATGTAAACTCAATTACTAACATATATTATGTTAACGGAGCTTATGAGGATATTGTCGAGATAATAAACAGAAACGAGTCAGTGTGTGGAGGAGAGCTCTTCCTTCGCAAACGAGGTGTAGCTCTGCACCGCCTTACGAGGTATTCTGACGCATTGTTGGACCTCGAGAGTGCTAACTTGATACATGAAAGGGCTTCCACCCTGTTTACTTTGTCAGACTGTTACGAGGCGATAGGCAACAAGAAGAAGGCATTGGAATGCCTTGAAAATGCTTTGAAGCTTAAGGACAACGACTACAAGGCCAAGATCAAGCTTGCCGAACTGTATATAGGTCTTGGAAAAGAGAAACTGGCACTCGACACATTAAGCTATCTTGACTATGAATTGTCGGAGAGTGATAATGCAGAGGATTTTGAGAAGGTAAGGGACATGTTCGTAAGTTTCGATCGTTCAATGGTCAGACATCACCTGGAGAAAGCAGATATTCAAGCAGCAAGGGAGTATATGGAACATTTAGAGGGGCATTTAGCCACTTATATGAACGAGGAAGACCACATTCTTGCCTCTCATTTGAAACTCGCCTCAGATGGCTATAAAGCGGCAAAGCAGAGCTACCTTGCCGCTACCAGGTCTTCGGATGTCATATGCCGTTGTTTTGAGTCAGACAGCCAGCTTCTGTCATCAATGGGAATAGACAAGGCCAAGCAGCTGATGTACCTTAACGACATAATATTGTCTATGGTCTAGATGCGTTTCATCTCATATTCAGAAAAGGTGTTGTCCGTATAAAGAACAATGACCTTTTTGACCTGCTTTTCAGCAGAGACCGGCGTACTAGAAGGTTCCGTTTCAGGAGCCTTTTTTTGTGCATTGCCATCCGTTTCTTCCGTTTTTCCGTCTTCTTGATGACCTTTTTTATAGTATGGAGCCTGTGCTTCCGCTTCTGTTACAACCTCTGCCTTAGTTTTAGTATCGTCATCTAGTTCAAATAGTGCCGGCTGGCTGTATTCGGTAGTTTTAGGTGTGTTATACATGCTACCTTCACCACGGACAAGCCATTCGTACCTTAGGCCAGGAAAAGCCCTTAGGATCTTGTCAACAATGTCAAGGCTTGGTTTGTTTCTACCGCTAGTAATATGTGAAACCTGTGCTGGCTGTATATCTATCTTATTTGCAAACGTAGTCGGACTAAGATTTGCAGAATCCATTATCTTTAATATTCTATCTTTCACTGTAAAGTCTTTTAATAATCTAAATTCGCTGCAAAGGTAATAACTTTATTTTTGTAATTATAATTTTAAATGGTATTTTTAAAAGATGCAACTTGTAAAGGATAATAAAATATACAATTATAAAATTGTAAGATTGTATATTTTTCTTTTACCCTTATTAAAATTTACAATATTTAGGACAATTTACACTCTAGTCTAGTATTCAGTTTTTTATATATTTCAATTATATATTTATATTTCGTTTATAATTTACTGATATTTACTAATATAATGTGCATTTGTAGTTGTATTTAATCAATTATTCATTTATATTCCATATTACTCTAATTATCTAATTTTATTCTTTAAATTATATCAGTCAATTTATTGATAATGTGTGAGTATAGCCATTATATAATATAAATTATTATAATATAATATCTAACTTTAGCAATTTGTAAAGCAGACTATGATTTCTTGCTTTTTAAGTGTTTTGTTAAATTTTGTAAATAATTGAATTTAAAAAAATTATTTACAAAGTTATAATATTTACGGTTTAAAAATATTAAATTGTATTTTATAATTATAAAATATTCCCCTTTTCTCGAGTGCTCTAAAAATAATCGTTTATGCACTACTCTATTTTTAAATTGTCAAGTGTGTGGTGAATCTATTACATCCTTTTAGTTTTGTATTCGTTTATTTTATGTTAAATTTATAGTTTGATTGTTTTTGTGATTAAATCATTCTTAATTGGCAAAACGCAAGTATCTTTTTCTCGGTAAAGTTTCATAGCTTATTTTCCAAGTCTATGAATCTTCTTTATCTTATTCTTGAAAGTTCATTGTATTCTGTATTTTTTATGATGTTTAAAAAAAGGCTAAAATAGTTTTATTTCTTTTGTTTGTTCTTATTTCTTACTGTCAATGGAATTAGATTAAAACGTTTGTTTATATTGCCAGTTTGAAAAATTATGTTTGTGCATGACATATATATTTCTTTGGTTTCGCATTTGTCAATAGAATACCCTATTTATTATGAATATTTTGAATGCAATACAACAAATTGTAATTTTGCTCGGAATATTTAGAGAAATTATTATGGAATACACATATAGATATCCCAGACCGGCAGTTACTGCCGATTGCATAGTGATTACACGTGATGCAGACCCCAAGGTGCTCCTTATTCAGCGAGGCAATGAGCCTTACAGAGGATATTGGGCATTTCCGGGCGGCTTTATGGACATGGACGAAACTACCGAACAGTGCGCTGTCCGTGAGATGATGGAGGAAACAGGACTGGATGTATCTGAACTGAAGCAGATTGGTTGCTATTCAAAAGTGGATAGGGATCCGAGAGGCAGGACCATTACTGTCGCATACCTTGTCGTTATAGCTTCTCCTGTTCCTGTCAGGGGGCAGGATGATGCCGCAAAGGCGGAATGGTTTTCTTTGTCCGCCATCCCGAAGCTTGCTTTTGACCACGACGAGATAATTTCAGACGCTATCAGTCTGTATAACTCGCTATATAATAGTAAATAAATAAGATGTGGAGTTTCAAATAGTGTGAAAAATAAGAAATAGTGCCGGATGTTTTCATTTTTTTACTAACTTTGCATACGAATAGAAAACATAACATTTTTTCGCTTTGGATTTTATAGTTTCAGCAAGAAAATATAGGCCACAGACATTTCAGAGTGTGGTCGGACAGAAGTCTCTGACATCTACTTTGAAGAACGCTATACAGACTGACAGACTTGCTTCTGCCTATCTGTTCTGCGGTCCCAGGGGGTGCGGAAAAACCACTTGTGCAAGAATCTTTGCAAAAACTATAAACTGCGAGAACCGAACAGCAGATGGCGAAAGTTGTGGTGAGTGCGAGAGCTGCAGGGCTTTTGCCGAGGGACGAAGCATGAATATCCACGAACTCGATGCGGCCAGCAACAACTCTGTTGACGATATTCGCGGCCTCATTGAGAAAGTTATGGTGCCGCCCCAGATAGGAACGAAGAGCGTGTATATAATTGACGAGGTGCACATGCTGTCAACCCAGGCATTCAATGCGTTCCTCAAGACACTAGAGGAGCCGCCCAAATATGCGATCTTCATCCTTGCGACAACAGAGAAGCACAAGGTGCTGCCAACAATCCTTTCCCGATGTCAGATATATGATTTCCAGCGAATGACGATGCAGGATACCATAGACCACCTTATGGGGATTGCGGAGAAGGAGGGAATCAGTGCCGTGCCCGAGGCTATGGCTGTCATAGCTCAGAAGGCTGACGGAGGAATGCGAGACGCATTGTCCATATTTGACCAGGTTGTAGCGTGCTGCGGAAACGAGCTGACATACGACCGTGTGATAGCTAACCTTGGAATACTTGCTGACGAATATTTCTTTAAGATGACTGCGGCTTTGAGTCGAGCTGAATACAAGAATGCGGTGGTGCTGCTTGACGAGGTGCTCCGTACCGGATACGATGCAGGTAACTTCATGTCAGGACTCTCCCTTCATCTCAGGAATGTGCTGATGGCAAAGGATTCCAAGACTGTCGAGCTGCTAGATGTCAGCCAGAACCTGAAGCAGGAGTACCAGGAGCAGGCTCAGGAATGTAGCGAGAGCTTTCTGTACAAGGCATTGAGGCTGGCGAACGACTGTGACTTGAACTATCGTCAGGCCAAAAACAAGCGTCTGCTTGTGGAGCTTGCCTTGATTCGCATCTGCAGGACTGCGGACGAAAAAAAAAAACTGAATGACGAGGAGCTAGAGTATCTTTGGGACGATCCGGACATTGACCTTTGGGCTGATTTCGAGATACTTTTCAGGATAAAGAGTGTTATTACGCCCGTTGTGAACAATAGCACTACCGGTGCGGCTGTCCAGAATATGGTTGCCGCAACTGACGGTTCAGGTAGCATGGCAACTGCCGCTACCCCATCAAAACCATTGAAGACAATAAAGCAGGGAGAGATTATAGGCACAAGGCTTGTTCAGGAGCAAGTGTCCCAAGTGCAGGTTGTTTCTGCGGTACAAGTTACTGAGAGGGAGGCTGTCACTCAGGAGAAGCTTATGTCCGTAATAAAGGAGATGCTGGAAAAGATTCGGGATCAGAAGTTATTCTATGCTGCAATTAACAATGCCGTGATAACTCTTGATGAGGAAGTTATAAACATCGGTGTTATAAGCAAGGCCGACCTGCAGATGCTCAGTCCAACATTCAAGGAGTGGTTCAAGGGGGGGCTTCGTGCAGGACTTCATAACAGCTATCTTGAGATCAGCTATTTCAGGCAGGAGTTGAGCGACGACACCAAGGTACAGACGGAGTCTGAGCTCTTGAAGGACCTGCTTAATGATAGTCCTCTTTTCAAGAAACTGTTTGACGCTCTGGAGCTGGAGCTTGACATGTAATATTCAATAATGTATAATAACTAGCAACAATATATAGTCGTGATATCCATAAATAATCTTTCGGTAAACTTTGGTGGCAGGGATTTGCTCGAGGAAATATCTTTCGTAGTAAACGATAAGGACAGAATAGCCCTTGTCGGTAGGAATGGAGCCGGAAAGTCAACAATGCTGAAGCTGATAGCAGGACTTCAGAAGCCAACAAGCGGAGAAGTGTCAATACCTAAGGGTGTTAAGGTAGGATACCTTCCACAGCATATGATTCACGAGGACGGACTTACCGTAAGGCAGGAGGCAGAAAAGGCTTTCGCATTTCTGTTCGAGTTGCAGGCAGAGATCGAGTCGTTGGGTATGACAATTGCCGGAAGAGACGATTATGAGAGTGAAGAATATTTGAAGCTGACAGAGCGTCTGGCAGAAGCAACGGAAAAGCATCATATTCTAGGAGGCTCCAACTTTCAGGGAAACATAGAGAGAACACTCCTTGGTCTGGGTTTCAACAGAAACGATTTCGACAGACAGACAAGCGAGTTCAGCGGAGGTTGGAGAATGAGAGTCGAGCTTGCCAAGATATTACTTCAGAAACCTGACATTTTGCTTCTTGACGAGCCTACTAACCACCTTGATATCGAGAGTGTGTGCTGGCTTGAGAACTTTCTGAAAACCTGCGGTGCGGCAGTCGTTCTAGTCAGCCATGACAGGGCGTTTCTAGACAATGTGACAAACCGTACAAT
Organism: Paludibacteraceae bacterium; assembly: GCA_024401535.1. Taxonomy (GTDB): domain Bacteria; phylum Bacteroidota; class Bacteroidia; order Bacteroidales; family Paludibacteraceae; genus UBA1723. Next base: position 238,034 of record JAKSKX010000001.1, read on the forward strand.
TGAGATTTCATTGGGCAGAATCTATGACTACAAGGCCAATTACTCGCACTATGTGGAGCTGAGAAAGGAACGCCGCGAACAACAGATACGAGCATTCGAAAATCAGCAGAAACAGATAGCCGATACCGAGGATTTTATTGAGCGATTCAGGTACAAGGCAACAAAAAGCGTCCAGGTGCAGAGTCGAATAAAAATGCTTGATAAAATTGAGCGAATAGAGGTTGATATGGAGGATAACAGTGCCCTTCACTTGAAATTTCCTCCCGCTCCTCATTCCGGATCTGTGTCTGTTGAATGCAAGTCGCTGACAAAGAAATATGACGAACAGGTCGTTCTAGAAAACCTTGATATGGTTATCAAAAGAGGTGAAAAAGTAGCATTTGTCGGCAAGAATGGAGAGGGAAAATCTACCCTTGTGAAATGTATCATGGGGCAGATTCCATATGAGGGAGAACTCAAGCTGGGACACCTTGTCAAGATAGGATATTTTGCCCAGAACCAGGCTTCGCTTTTGGATGAAAACCTGACAGTATTTGATACCATAGATCGTGTTGCCGTAGGTGAGATCAGAACAAGAATAAAGGACATTCTCGGAGCATTCATGTTCGGAGGAGAGGCATCCGAAAAAAAGGTTAAGGTGTTGAGCGGAGGTGAGCGAACACGTCTTGCTATGATACAGCTTTTACTTCAGCCTGTAAACTTTCTTGTACTAGATGAGCCTACAAATCATTTGGACATGCTTACCAAAGATGTTTTGAAGGAGGCTATCAAGGCGTTCGACGGAACCGTTATCGTTGTGTCACATGACCGTGAATTTCTTGACGGTTTGGTTGAAAAGACTTATGAGTTCACAAACCATAAGGCTGTAGAGCACCTTGGTGGTATATATGAGTTCCTGAAGAGTAAGAATTTTGGTGAGTTGAGAGAGATAGAACTTTCTCAATCCCCTACAAAGTCTTCGACAGAGGACATCAAAACGCCATCAGACAGCAAACTTTCCTATGAAGCTCAGAAAGAGAGGATGAAGAAAGTAAGAAAGGCAGAGAAGGCTGTTGAGGACAATGAGAAGGAAATTGCCGAATTGGAGGCCAAAGTGGCAGAGATCGAGGAAAAACTTTCTGCTGCCGATGCTGACCACTCCACTCTTCTTCCGGAATACGAGAAATGCAAGAAGCGTCTTGATGAGGCGATGTATGAATGGGAAATTCTTTCGGATGAGCTTGAGAAAGTGAAAAATAGCTAAATATTTACTATATTTGCAGGCAAATAATTACTTGTATGAAGGAAAACGAAATGATATTTGGCATACGTGCCATTATAGAAGCTATACAGTCGGATAAAGAGATTGACAAGATCATTCTCAAAAAGGATCTACAGAGCGAACTATCGCATGAACTTTTTGAAGTTCTGAGAAACTATCCATTGATTCAGGTGCAGAGGGTTCCGCTCGAGAGAATCAACAGATATACAAGAAAGAACCATCAGGGAGCAATAGCGTTTGTATCCCAGACTAAATATCAAAGAGTTGAGGACCTTGTCCAGAACATTTTCGAGGAAGGCAGGGATCCTTTCTTTGTGATACTTGACGGTGTCACAGACGTTAGGAATTTCGGTGCTATAGCGCGTACTTGCGAATGTGCCGGAGTTGATGCCATTGTAATTCCTACCCGAGGAAGTGTAAGTGTGGGTGCAGATGCCATCAAAACATCAGCAGGCGCCTTGCATACCCTTCCTGTTTGTAAGGAGAAGAATATAGCGCAGACTGTCAAGTACTTGAGAGCTTGTGGTGTAAAGGTTGTAGCCGCTACAGAAAAGGGCGACAAGCTATATACCAAGACAGAGTTGTCCGGACCTATAGCTATCGTTATGGGAGCCGAGGACACAGGTGTGAGTCCTGAAGTTCTGCGAGGTTGTGACGCCTTGGTAAAAATTCCTATTCTTGGCAAGATTTCTAGTTTGAATGTTGGCGTTGCTGCCGGAGTTATGATTTACGAGGCTGTGCGCCAAAAAGGAGACAAGTAATAGCTATGGAGGTATTATACGAAGATAATCATCTGATTATTGTCAATAAGACATGTCGAGAGATTGTGCAAGGAGATAAGACTGGAGACAGGACTCTGCTTGATGAAATAAAAGATTATCTTAAGACAAAGTATAATAAGCCGGGTAATGTTTTTCTTGGACTTACCCATAGACTTGACCGTCCTACAAGTGGGCTTGTTGTGTTTGCAAAAACTAGCAAGGCTCTGGAGAGAATGAATGCACTTTTTGCAAATCATGATGTGCGCAAGACATATTGGGCTATAGTCAAAGAAGTTCCGCCAGCAGCAGAAATGCATCTTGAGAACTATTTGAGGAGAAACGAGAAGCAGAACAAGAGCTATGTGGCCAAAAATAAAGACAAGGACGCCCAACTTGCTATCCTGGACTTTCAGATGATTGCGAGCAGTGACAGGTACCATTTGTTGAGTGTGAACCTTCATACAGGTCGCCATCATCAGATCAGATGCCAGTTGGCTCATATAGGATGTCCGATAAAGGGGGATTTGAAGTATGGTTTCGCGCGTTCCAATCCTGATGGAGGCATTTCCCTTCATGCTCGACATATAGAGTTCGAACATCCTGTAACGCACGAAACTGTATCTGTAACAGCTCCTGTTCCTAATGACAATCTTTGGAAAGAGTTTGAAAAGAGTGTTGGATAACTGATATTCAATTATATATGCCAAAGGAATATAGACTTACTGATTTTCTTCCTACTACCAAGAAGGAAACTGATTTAAGAGGATGGGACGAAGTTGATGTTGTCTTGTTCTCTGGTGATGCGTATGTCGATCACCCTTCCTTTGCAGGAGCTGTAGTAGGCAGATGCCTGGAGTCGTATGGTTTGAGGGTGGCTTTGGTTCCTCAACCGGATTGGCATGGAGACTATAGGGATTTCAAGAAGTTCGGAAAGCCAAGGATGTTCTTTGCTGTAAGTTCCGGATGTATGGACTCAATGGTTAACCATTATACAGCAGGACTTAGAAAAAGAAGTGACGATGCATATTCACCTGACGGAAGGGCTGGTCTTAGGCCAGACCGATGCACTACGGTTTATACAAGGATATTAAAGGAGCTTTATCCTGACGTTCCTGTCGTCATAGGTGGGCTTGAGGCAAGTTTGAGAAGGTTGACCCATTACGATTATTGGGACGATGTGCTTATGCCAACTATTCTTGCAACTTGTGGTGCCGACTTGCTGATATACGGAATGGGAGAACTTCCGTTAAAGGAGATATCAGAGAGATGCCTTAAAGGAGAAAGCATCTTTGATATGCATGATGTTCCACAGACATCCTATATAATCGAAGGAGACGAAATACCTGATTACAAGGGAGAATCGTTTGAATTGTACCCGCATGCAGAATGTGTCAAGGACAAGATGAAGCAGGCGAAGAATTTCCGAGTAATCGAAGAGGAAAGCAATAAAATGGAAGCACAGCGATTGATTCAGCGAATTGACAAGAATCACGTCACTGTGGTAAATCCTCCGTATCCGGTTATGGAAAGCAAAGACCTTGACAGGTCATTTGATTTGCCTTATACCAGACTCCCCCACCCAAAATACAAAGGCAAGAGAATTCCTGCCTATGACATGATCAAGTTCAGTATAAACATCCACAGAGGTTGCTTTGGCGGTTGTTCTTTTTGTGCCATCAGCGCCCATCAAGGCAAGCATATTACTTCCAGAAGCAAGGAAAGTATTATGCGCGAGGTAAAGGAAGTTTGCAACCATCCTGAATTCAAGGGCTATCTATCGGATTTGGGAGGTCCAAGTGCCAATATGTACGAAATGAGGGGACGTAATCAGGAACTGTGTAAAAAGTGCAAAAGACCTAGTTGCGCTTTCCCAAAAGTGTGTCCTAATATGAATACGGACCATTCTTCGCTTATTGCTTTGTACAAGGAGGTGGACAAGTTGAAGGAGATAAAAAAGTCATTTATTGGCAGCGGAGTACGCTATGACCTGCTTCTTCACGAGGACAAGGATCCTAAGGCAAATGAAAGTCATAGAATTTATACAGAAGAGTTGATAACTAATCATGTAAGTGGTCGTTTGAAAGTCGCACCTGAACACACAGAGGATGGTGTTCTTTGTCTTATAAGAAAGCCAAGTTTTTCTTTGTTCGAGAAATTCAAGAAGGAATTTGACAGAGTCTGCGGTAAGGCAGGCCTAAGGCAGCAGATAATTCCATATTTTATCAGTTCGCATCCTGGTTGCCATCGTGTTGATATGGCCATGCTAGCGGCTCGTACAAAAGCCATGGGATTTAATTTGGAGCAAGTTCAGGATTTTACACCAACTCCTATGACCTTTGCCACAGAGATGTACTATACTGGAATAAATCCATATACTTTGGAAAAAGTATATACGCCTAGGACCAAGAAGGATAAAGAGGATCAAAAGAAGTTCTTCTTCTGGTACAAAAAGGAGTATAAACAAGAGATAATAAGAGATTTAAAGAGCTTGGGAAGAGCTGATATAATTAAAAAGCTATTCGGATAAGTATGCATTCAGTTGTGTTTATAGTAATAAGTCTGATTTTGATATTGATTGAAGTCTTTTTCTATAAGAGACTTAAACCAAAGATTTCAAAGGTAAAGAGTGGAGCCATAGAAAATTTTATTATAAGACTGATTTGTACTCAATGGTTGGTCTTGTTTGCTATGTTGGTCAGTGTATTCAGGTTTTTTCATAGTACTGACATCAACACACAATATCACGCGCAGGTGATAGCAGGAGTTATACTGGCTATGCTTTTGTCAAAGATCATTTTCATTCTATTTGATCTTTTTGCCAAGAGATGGTCCTGGATACCTGCTGTGATAGTGTTCTTTTCATTTATCTATGGCATGGTGTTCGGTCGATTCAACTTCGAGAAGAAGGAATATACAGTAGAGCTAAACAAGGAAGCATTCAAAGACTATAAAATAATCCATCTAACAGATTTCCATAGTGTTAGTTTGCGTTCAGCTAGTATGAAACGTCACATGGCTCTTGCAGATATGATTAATTCAGAAGATGCTGATTTGATAGTGTTTACAGGTGATATTGTTACACTTACATCTGCAGAACTGGATGATTTTGTATGTTTCTTTTCAAATCTAAAATCTAAGGATGGTAAATTAGCCATTCTCGGCAATCACGATTACGGAGACTATTATAAGTGGAATTCTAAGCAAGAAAGGGATGCCAACCTTGAGTCATTGAAACAGAAAATCAAGAAATGCGGTTTTAATCTTTTGTGTAACGAGAATGTAAAGATATATAGGGGTGGAGACTCCCTTTGTGTTGTTGGAATAGAGAATTGGGGCCGTCCCCCTTTTCCTCAGTATTCTGATATAAAGACTGCCGAAGCTGGTATTTCCCAAGATGAGCCTGCAATACTACTATCCCATGATCCCGACTATTGGCAGTACCAGTTGGGAAAGGATTCAGACCATAACTACCCTCTTACTCTATCTGGTCATACACATGCCATGCAGATAGGTGTTCAGTATGGAGACAGGGGATTTTCCCCATCGTCATGGAAGTTTGATTGCTGGTTCGGTGAGTACAAGAATGGCAAACAGACTTTGATAGTCAGTAAAGGTGTCGGAGGTTCCGGAATCCCATTCAGATTGGGAATGTCTCCGGAATATGGTGTTATTCGTATAAAATAAAACTTAGAAATAATGGATGCAAGTCAATATATTGACCAGTATGAACAAAAACTGCATGAATATCTATGGAAGTCATTGCAGAGTAAGGATCTAGTTGATTCCATGGAGCCGGATGTCACAGATTTCGAGTCTGTCTGGCAGCAGGTTTGCACTTCCTACATTCCTGATGGAGTTCGTGAATTTGAAGGCTATCCAACTGTTTCGGTTGGTTGGATGATGTATGTGGGAATGGCTTTGGCTTCACTATGGGACAAAGACTGGGAAAATACATTGAAGCAGCCTGATATATATACAGCATTGAGGGACACGAGAGGTTATGACCTCATGGATGAGTATATCAGTGAAATAATTCTTGGTTTAAATTCAGAGGAAAGCAAGCAGCTTGCAAAAATCTTGGGAGAGTGTTCGCAGTCTGCTGTTCATTCATTGCAGAGGGAACAGTTCGAAGCTGGCAGTCCGCTTGCCTTTCATGCCTATGTTCGTACACTTCACCAGATGTACCTAATAGGAGTATCAGTGCAGCTGTTCAAAATGGGTTACAGAATGAAAAAAATGGAGTAATACCTTGTGGTTATGATGTTCGGTATCATATTAGCTTTTATAGTCTGTATAGGAACTGGATTTTTGTGTGCTTATGCAAACAGAGTCATGTTTCTTGTAACTGACAAGAATGAGCGTCAGTTTCCTTGTTTGGGAATTGTCACGTTGTTTATATCTTTATTCGTGAATATTTTTTTTATGGTTCTTGCTGATTACCAGTATTCAAAATTCATGAGTTGGATATTGCAGCGATTTGTTCTGCCTGCAATTTATTTGGTGTTGTTCAAGACATTCTTCATTACATCTTTTACATTCCTTTCAGTTATGCTTCTTAACTTTTTCTTGTACAAGAAGGTCAAGTGGTTCAATACGGTGAAGATGAGAAAGTATGAATTGCTGCTTACGGTTACAATATATACATTGTCCTATGGTATTTCAGGAGAGTATCTGTTCAAACCTTTGGTCAGGTATTTAGTAAGAACGTATATCAAATACTAATGAGGAAAGCATTTACATTTATCTTGCCATTTATTGTCAGTGTTTCCATCTATTCAAGGGATATTTCGATACATGGAATGGCAGTAGATTCGGTTGGAAATCCTTTGGCATATACAGATATCTTGCTGAAAGGTTCAAATCTGAAGATAATGTCTGACGCTGCTGGAAAGTTCGATGTCAAGGTTACCCCGTTACAGAGAATAACATTTCTATGGTGTAACTATAAGCCTGTTCGCACTCGTATAATGCGCTCTAAGGAAGTTAAGGTTATAATGTCGGTAAATAAATCATCAATAATAAAAATTAAATAAATATGGCTATTTTTTATGCTCCAGATATACTCGAAACCGGTACATTGAACGAAGAGGAAAGCAATCATTGTGTTAAGGTTCTAAGGATGAAGGCCGGAGATGATTTGGAAATTGTTGATGGTATAGGCAACTATTATAAAGCTAAGATTTCTAATCCACATCACAAGAAATGTGCGGTTGACATCCTAGAGACCATATCAGAATATAGTAAAAGAAACTATAAGGTTCATCTCGCTATTGCTCCAACCAAGAATATTGACCGTTTGGAATGGTTTGCGGAAAAGGCTACAGAAATCGGTGTGGACGAAATTTCAATATTGATCTGTGACCATTCTGAACGAAAGGTTGTAAAGAATGACCGTCTTGAAAAGATATTGGTTTCTGCAATGAAACAAAGTAAGAAAGCATATCTCCCTAGGCTAAACGAACAGGTTTCGTTCACTAATTTCATGAAACAGGACTTCGGAAATTCTAGGCTTTTTATATGTCATTGCATTGATCAGGACAAGAAAATACTTTCTCATGAGTATCATTCTAAGCAGGACGCTGTAATCCTTATAGGACCGGAAGGTGACTTTAGCGAAGATGAGGTAGAAAAAGCCATAAATAAAGGCTTCGTCCCGGTATCACTAGGAGAATCAAGATTGCGTACAGAAACTGCAGGAGTGGCTGCTGTACATACAATTTCTGTAATTAACGAACTTAATATATAGCATTATGGTTATAAAAACTAAGGATGTTCTTATAGATGTGGCTCGCTCTTTGTTCGCAACAAAGGGATTTGCCAATACGTCTATGAACGATATAGCTAATGCTTCAAACAAAGGTAGAAGAACACTATACACTTACTTCAAAAGCAAGGAGGATGTCTTCTATGCTGTCATTCAGATGGAGACTATGACAATTCGTGAACGCTTGAAACTTGTGACAATGGAGAAGAAACCGCCTATCGACAAGCTCATGAATTATGTATTTGTAAGACTTAAGGAAGTTAGAGAGGTGGTTATAAGAAACGGTGGTTTGGAAGCTGAGTTTTTTCAGAACCAGAACCTTGTGGAACGTGTACGCCACAGACTTGACTTTGCAGAGAGAAACTATTTGAAACAGATACTTGAGGAGGGTAAGGCCGATGGTTCTATGGTTGTGGGTGATACTACCCTTGCCGCACTGATTATCCATAGTGCACTCAAGGGAATGGAGCTACCCTATGTTCGTGGTGAGCTTGCTATTTCGCTTAATGCAAACAAGAAGGAGATTTATGACTTCCTTTGCAATGGTTTTTCTATTAGAAAGCAATAGTGTGTTGTATTTTCAGAATCTTCTGCTTGTATTTTTTGATCATAGACATATCATTTGACTATAAACAAATGTAATTTTTGTTGTGATTTGGAATTATGATTGATATACGCATATATCTTCTTTCATGAAGTATATCTAAAGGAAAAGGACATTAGAGATTTCTAATGTCCTTTTCCTTTAGATATAATTTCAAAAAGCGAAAATCCTTTTTGACAGTATGCTATTGAAATCGAAATGTTTCAGATGAATATATTTTACATCAAACTGATAAATGCAGGATGTTGACGCAATACCAATTCATTTTATATATAAAAATACTCAGATTCTTCGTTTGCTATGTATATACCGCTAACCGAGGCTTGCGGGTACATTGCTCCGTTTTCTGTAAGAGTGATACCAATCTTAGAGAAATCAATAAGCTTGGCAAGGTTGAACATCTCCTTCTGGCTTGGTAAAGATGGATAGCCGATGGCTGGACGTATTCCCTTGTAGTGAGCTTTGAACATCTCTTTGATTGAAAGATCCTCGTCCTTGGCATATCCCCAAAGTTCCTTTCTTACTTTTTCGTGGACAAATTCGGATGAAGCTTCTGCCAGACGATCTGCTATACTTTGTAGAAGAAGGGCCTTGTACTGGTCATTGTTTGCTTTCAATTCCTCTATCTCCTTTATAAAGCTTTCGGAAATTGTTATGGCAAATACACCGATGTGATCATTTTGGGGACTTGGTGCTACGAAATCGCATAATGAGATAGCTTCACATTTGTCATTCAGTTTCTGTTGGCGAGGAGTGTTTATGCATACTACTCCGTTGCTGCCAACTGCATTTATGCCAGACTCTGTTCCGTTTGCCTCGTGGAAAGAAACTATTGCACGCATAGTGTGCCTGTCCTTTATTGTTTCTAGTACCTGCAAGGCATCATTATAGACATCTTCTGCCTCTGGTGTACCTTGTTTAACGCCCCATAAGTGATAGAAATATATCCAGTTTATATATGGAATAATGTCGCATATATTTATATTGTCAATCACACGTTCCCCTAAATAAGAAGGTGCGCAAGGAGTTGTCCTATTAAAGTCAATTTTCTTTCTGTGCTCTATTAGGGTTTCGTTGTTTGTCTCTGTAACCTGTTTCTTTTCCAATTGTTGTCTGAGCTGTTCTTGTTCGAACTTCAGGCACGCAATGGTATGGTTGCGCTCAGAACTCATTAGCTGGCTGGCAATCACTGGATTTTGTGCCGCATCATGTACCCAGAAAACAGGGCCATCGTATTCTGGAGCAATTTTTGCAGCTGTATGTATTGCCGATGTTGTGGCTCCTCCTATAAAGATAGGTTTGTTTACACCTGCTTTTTTCAATGCAGCCGCTGTTATTCGCATCTCTTCAAGTGAAGGCGTGATAAGTCCGCTTAGTCCGATGAAATCAACATTTTTTTTGATAGCAGTTTCAACTATAGTTTCTGCTGGGACCATAACGCCCAAGTCAATGACATTGAATCCATTACAACTCAACACTACACCTGCTATGTTTTTGCCAATATCATGTACGTCACCCTTTACTGTTGCGAAGAGATATTTAGGAAGGTCGTTGTTCTGTGTGCTACCCTGCTCTTGCGGAGGCATAAGAATGTTTACGGCCTCTTTCATGGTTCGTGCTGTTTTAACAACTTGAGGAAGGAACATTTTTCCTGCGGCAAAGAGATCTCCAACTTTCTGCATACCGTCCATTAGTGGTCCTTCGACAATGGCTGCGACTGATGGGTATTTTTCTTTGGCCTCTGCCAGCATTTGTTCTAGTCCGGCAGATTCTCCAAGTCTTAAAGCTTCTGCGATCTTTTCCTCTACACTCAGTTCAACTTTAGGAGTGTTATCCTGTTTTTTGTCCTCCTTCTTGCTTTCAACAGACTGTGCTACTGTTAGAAGTTGTTCAACGGCATCTTCACTGCGGTTGAATATCAAGTCTTCAATAGCGTGTCTTAGTTCGCTTGGAATATCTTCGTAATTAATTTTTGTCGAAGGGTTGACAATACCCATATCCATTCCGACCATTTGGGCATGGTGTAAGAATACCGAGTGGATAGTCTCTCTCAAATAGTTGTTTCCACGGAATGCGAATGACAAGTTACTTACACCACCGCTGACTTTAGCGTGAGGCAGATTGTTATGTATCCATTCTGTAGCACGTATAAAGTCTATTCCGTATAGTGCGTGTTCCGCAATACCAGTACCTATAGTAAGGATATTGGGGTCGAAAATAATATCCTCCGGAGGGAAATTCAGTTTAGTTGTAAGCAGATCGTATGCACGCTTGCAAATGCTGATTTTTGAATCGTACGTAGTTGCCTGTCCGTTCTCGTCAAAAGCCATTACAACCAAAGCGGCTCCACTTTTTCTGATTTTTTCTGCTTTTTCCAGGAATATGGCTTCTCCTTCCTTTAGAGATAGAGAGTTTACTATACATTTTCCTTGGCAATTCTTTAGGGCGCTCTCTATTACATTGAATCGAGAGGAGTCTATCATCCAAGGCAGACGAGCTATTTCGGGATCAGATGCCATGAGTCTTAGGAATGTGACCATCTCAGCTTCTGCATCGAGCATACCGTCATCCATGTTGACATCAATAATGTGAGCTCCGTCTCTGACTTGCTTGCGTGCAATCGAAAGAGCCTCGTCATAGTTTTTCTCGCTGATAAGCCTTAGGAACTTTTTACTTCCGGCCACGTTGCATCGCTCTCCTACGTTCATGAACTTTCCCGGTTCAGGAGTAAAGGTGTCCAGACCAGCAAGCCATTGGTCGTTATTTTTATCAGTTGGCAAAACAGGTGCGTAGTTCTGTACCAGCTGGTTAATTTTGCTGATATGCTCCGGCGAACTACCGCAACATCCACCAATAATGTTAACAAGTCCTTTTTCAAGAAATTCTTTGACGGCTTCTGCCATAAGTTCTGGAGACTCGGAGTAATTTCCGTCAACATCAGGAAATCCTGCATTGGGATGTGCACTGACATAACACGGAACTGTTTCTTTAATCTTTTCAAGAAACGGCTGCATGTCTCTGGCTCCAAAGGAACAGTTAAGACCAATGCTGATAACAATATCATTGATATAGTGTTTTACTGACAGAATAAAGGCTTCAATAGTTTGTCCGCTTAGCATTCTGCCTGCCGCATCCGCAATAGTAACACTAAGCATTACTGGAATCTTTTTCCCTAATGTTTCGAATACTTCTCTTGCTGCCTCAAGAGCAGCTTTTGTGTTCAAAGTATCGAAAATAGTTTCCATAAGCAGGACATCCACTCCTCCGTCAATTAGGGCGGCTATTTGCTCCTTATATGCATTTTTGAATTCATCGAAGTCAACATCTCGTTGTGCAGGATTGTCAACATCTTGGGACATCGAAGCTGTTTTGCTAGTTGGGCCTATACTTCCTGCGACAAATCTTGGTCTGTCCGGAGTAATCTGTGACATCTTGTCAGCTTCAGCTCTGGCAAGCTGCGCAGAGATGTAATTATATTCTCTAACTCGATCTTCGCACTTATATTCAGCCTGAGATATACGTTGGGCACTAAATGTGTTAGTACTAATAATATCTGCTCCTGCTTCAAGATAAAGGCGGTGTATTTCTGAAATAACTTCAGGATGAGTAATGCTTAGAGACTCGTTATTCGCACCTTTGATTCCGAATCTTTGAATCATAGTTCCCATTGCTCCATCAAGAACAAGGATTCGTTTTCCGAGTTGTGAAGTAATTGTAGAAATTCTGAAGTTCATATTGTTTGTAGAGTTAAAGGATAATCTTTTTAATAAACCTTTTTAACTATTTCCTCGATGCTTGCAGTTGCGTTCATAGTATAGAAATGTAGGCTTGGAACATTTGCCGCCTTCAATTCTTTTGCTTGTGTTATTGCCCATTCGATGCCAAGGGATTTAACTTCGTCATTAGTCTTGCACTTTAGAAATTCAGAAGCAAGTTCATCTGGAAAGTCTATATGAAATGTGTTTGGTAAAATAGACTGCTGACGTAATGATGTAAGGGGCTTGATTCCCGGAATAACAGGTATATTTATGCCGGCATCTCTTAGTCTCTGCACATAGTTAAAATACTTCTTGTTATCAAAAAACATTTGGGTAACTATATAAGAAGCTCCGAGCTCTACTTTCTGTCTTAAGTACTCAAGGTCTGTGTTCAAGTTCATTGCCTCTTCATGCTTTTCCGGATATCCTGCAACACCGAAAGAGAACTGTCTGTCCTTGATATTCTCGAAAGTTGTTCCGTCTATTAGATTGCCTTGATTGAAATCCTTAATCTGCTTGCAAAGGTCAGTAGCATGCAAGTGTCCGCCATTGGCAGGAGTGAAACTGTTTTCTCCTTTTGCTCTGTCTCCTCTCAATACAATAAGGTCAGTAATGCCTAGGTATGAAAGATCGATCAACTCGTTCTCAAGTTCTGTAGCGGAATAACCGCTGCATATCACGTGAGGTACAGTTGGAATGTTGTATTTAGACTTGATTGCAGCAGCGATAGCTACAGTACCAGGTCTTTTATGTTCATATACTCGTTGGAATCTTCCGTCATTCATCTCTTTAAAGGAAATGTCGGTACGATGCGTTGTAATGTTTATATATTGTGGGTTATAAGGCAGAAGTCGTTCAATAGTATTATATACTTGGTCTATTCCTTTTCCACGAAGAGGTGGTAATACTTCGAATGAAAATGCTGTTTCATGCTTACTAGTCAAGAATTCTGATACGCTCATATTTGTATAATTTGTTTCGTTAGTTGATTTTGAATGCAAAAGTACTAGATTTAGAACTAATACGAAAGTAAATGCAAAATTTTGGGATAATATTCTAAATGATTTAAATATTGTAGTGTATTTGTCTTGTATTCAAGTGTGTTTTAGTTAATATTAGAATAATATGTCAATTATTGATTATTGGATAATAAAATACGATAAAATGTACACTGACATTTATTATATATTTGTACATTTATAACGCTATATCAGGACTAGACACAAAAAAAATACAAAAAAGCACCCGACTTATAGCGAGTGCTTTTTTGTTTTTACTTCAATATATGCTTATGAAAATATATCGAAATTTAAAGATGTGTTATCCGCCGAAGTTATCGAAGTGAATCATCTCGTCTTCAACTCCTAGACTGTCAAGTAAACTCAACACTGTCTTTGCCATCATTGGAGGTCCACACAAGTAGTACTCAACATCCTCTGGATTCTCGTGCTGCTTCAAGTATGTATCTCCCATAACCTGAGCAATGAATCCTGCAGTGTACTTCACACCTAGAGAATCTGCCTTTGGATCCTGGCTATCAAGTGCCAAGTGGAAATGGAAGTTAGGGAACTCCTTCTCCAATTCTAGGAAGTCTTCCAAGAAGAATACCTCATCAATACCTCTAGCTCCGTAGAAGTAATGCATCTCACGATCACGAGTGTTCAAAGTCTTCAACATGTGCATAATCTGAGCGCGTAGAGGAGCCATACCGGCACCACCACCTACCCAAATCATTTCACGCTTAGAATCGAAGATTGGGTGGAAATCACCGTAAGGTCCTGACATTGTAACCTTATCTCCTGGCTTCAAACTGAATATATATGTAGAAGAAATACCTGGCTTAATGTTTCTATCCCATTTTGGAAGCTCTCGAGCAGCCTTCTGCTCTGGAGTCTGAGGAACAAATGGAGGAGTAGCAATACGCACTGTTAGTGTGATGATATCTCCCTCATCTGGATAGTTAGCCATAGAGTAAGCACGAATAGTTGGAGTCTCATTCTTGCACTTGATGTCAAAGAATTCATAACGCTCCCATGTTGGAACATACAAGTCACCGATCAAGTCGCGGTCCAAATCCTTGAAATCGATGTCATATGCAGGAATCTTAATCTGTGCATAAGAACCTGGAACGAAGTCCATGTGCTCTCCAGCAGGCAACTTAACCTTAAATACCTTGATAAATGAAGCAACGTTGCGGTTCTCTATAACCTCGCATTCCCACTCTTTAACGCCCATTACAGACTCAGGAACCTTAATAGACATGTCGCCTTTTACCTTAGCCTGACATCCAAGACGCCAGTTAGCTTTCTGCTCCTTACGAGAGAAGAATCCCTTCTCAGAATCAAGGATTTCGCCACCACCATCTGTGATTTGGCACTTACACTGACCACATGCGCCCTTACCACCACAAGCAGAAGGCAAGAACACTCCATTATTAGCAAGTGTATTCAATAGGCTTGAACCAGACTCAACCTCAAGCTGCTTGTCTCCGTTGATAGTTAGTTTTACCGGTCCAGATGCTACCAAATATTTCTTAGCAACAAGAAGTATGATCACAAGCGAAAGTACAATCGCAAGGAACACTCCTATACTTGCCAATATCAAATCATAATTCAAATTCATTGTTTATTCCTCCCTTATTAAATTTTAAGACCAGAAAAACACATAAATGCCATCGCCATAAGTCCTACTGTGATGAATGTAAGACCTAGACCCTTCAAAGCTGCAGGCGCATCATTGTAAGAAAGCTTCTCACGAATAGCTGCAAGACTTACGATTGCAAGCAACCAACCAATACCGGAACCCAAAGCATATGCAATACAGTCAGCAACACCACCGATATACTGAGTGCTCTCAGGATTCATGTTAATACGCTGCTGCATGAATAGAGAACCTCCCATGATAGCACAGTTTACTGCGATTAGAGGAAGGAAAATTCCTAGACTTGCATAAAGAGACGGGCTGAATTTCTCTACCACCATCTCAACAAGCTGAACAATACCTGCGATTACAGCGATGAACAAAATCAAACTCAAGAAAGACAAATCAACACCATCTACTAAACAATCAGGTCCAAGAACCTTTGTGTAAAGCAAATAGTTGATAGGAAGTGTAACGACTAGCACGAAGATAACCGCAACACCAAGACCCATAGCTGTCTTTACATTCTTCGACACGGCAAGATATGAACACATACCGAGGAAGAAAGCGAAGATCATATTATCTACGAATATTGATCTTATTAATAAACTAAAAAAGTGTTCCATACTTTAATCTCTATGATATGTGTTAATTCTTCTCTTGAAGTTCTGGCTTCTTGCTACGAAGGAACCAAATAACGCAACCAAGAATGATAAGCGCCATTGGAGCCAAAAGCATTAGACCATTGTTCAAATATCCGTTTTCGTAAGCAAATTCAGGGATGTGCCAATCGAATAAGCTACCTGAGCCTAGAAGTTCACGAATGAACGCAACGATAACCAAAATAATTGCATATCCTAGTCCGTTGCCTAGTCCATCCCAAAAGGAATCCAAAGCATTGTTCTGCATTGCGAATGCTTCAAGACGACCCATTAGGATACAGTTAGTAATAATCAAACCGATGTAAACAGAAAGCTGTACACTTACGTCATATACGAATGCTTTAAGAATCAAACTTACGATAGTCACTAAAGCAGCTACTACCACAAGTTGAACCACAATACGGATACGGCTTGGAATAGTATTTTTCATCAATGAAATAACCACATTAGCTAATGCCAAAATCGCAGTAACCGAAAGTCCCATAATAATGGCTGGCCCAAGCTTTGCTGTAACAGCAAGAGCAGAACAAATACCAAGTACCTGAGCTGCTACCGGGTTGTTAAGACCAAGTGGAGTTACAAAAATATCTTTAATATTACTCATGATGTTTTCCTCCTTATTTTGCTAATTTCTTAACCTCAGAGTGGATTGAATCTACCATATCTACTCTCTTTTCTACTTCAGAGAAATCACCGTAACCGTCCTGACCCTTACCTTCTGCAGAAACAGATGAATCTGCAGCTGCAGGAGCAGACGTGATAGCAGGAGTAACATTTACTGCTGAAGAAGCAGACTCTGCAGAAACATTTGACTTAGTCAAGAATGCTTTGAACTTGCTTAGACCATCCTTCAACATTGCATCTACACCTTTTGATGTGATTGTTCCTCCCGAAATTCCATCAACCTGATGATTTGGCAAAGATACCTTACCATTCTTCTCTACTCCAAGAAGAATATCATCGCTACCCTCTCCAAAAACCTTCTTTCCGATGAACTTTTCAGTAAATTTCTCATTTGCGATTTCTGCTCCTAGACCTGGAGTTTCACCTTCGTGACCAAGATAAATACCATCTACAGTATTCTTGTCATTCTTTAGTGCAACGTAACCCCAGATAGGTCCCCAAAGACCAGCACCGTTTACAGGAAGTACATATTTGATAGTGTCGTTAACATTGCATTCGAATACATGTACGTTTGTATCCTTAGAGAAAACAGTAATAAACTTACCGTCATACTCCTTTAACGAACCATCTTCAGCCATTACATAGTGCTTAACATTTTTTTCAAAAATGTCAGCAGCATTTTCGTCATCCTTGATATTCAAAGCACTTAGAATCTGCTTTTTAGTGTCAAGTTTAACATTATCTTCAATTCTGTCATTAAGTGCAGAGTAAACAATTGCAAGCAAAGCAGCAACGATAGTAACTAATATCGAAGCATACGCAATTGTATATCCATTGCTATTTGTATTCATACCGTATTAATTACTAGTTATTTAACTCTATTTAATCTTCTATTAATATTGCGCTGTTTGAAACAGTGGTCAATAAGTGGTGCAAATACGTTCATAAGAAGAATTGCAAGCATCATACCCTCTGGATAACCAGGATTCATACAACGAATAACGATTGCAAAGAATCCGATAAGGAATCCAAATATATACTTACCTCCGTTTGTACGAGGCGAAGTTACTGGGTCTGTTGCCATGAACACCGCTCCGAAGCAGAAACCTCCTAGAAGGATGTGCTGGCAAGGACACAAGTTCCAAACTTGATTGTCTGCGCTTCCGATACTGTTGAATACGTAAGCTGTTACAGCACCACCAACAAATACAGAAATCATTGTTCTCCAGTTTGCTATACCAGAAACCAAAAGAATAATTGCACCGATAGCAATAGCAATAACACTAGTTTCACCAATTGAACCAGGATATAGACCGAAAATCATATCGCTGATAGACAAATTGCTACCTACAGCATCAGTAAGAGTTGCAGATCCTGTTGCTGCCTGACCAAGAGCTGTAGCACCTGTATAGCCATCAACAGTACCATTTGCCAAATCATTACCAAAACCGAAGATAGACTCCTTTGCAACCCATACCTGGTCTCCACTCATCTTTGTAGGATAAGAGAAGAATAGAAATGCACGAGTGATTAGGGCTACGTTAAAGATGTTGTAACCAGTACCACCGAATACCTCCTTAGCAAAAATTACTGCAAATGCTGTTGCTACGGCGATAATCCAAATAGGACACTCAATTGGAACGATTAGCGGAATCAACATACCTGAAACCAAGAATCCCTCCTGAATCTCTTCGTTCTTCCATTGTGCAACTGTGAACTCGATACCAAGTCCGACAACGTAAGACACAACGATCTTTGGCAATACAGCAAGAAAACCGTAGAAGAAGATCTGGAAGAAACTTGCACTCTCAAGTGTGCCTGCAGCAAGGTAGTTCTGATAACCTACGTTATACATACCAAACAGCAAAGCAGGGATTAAGGCGATAACCACCATTGACATTACACGCTTGCTGTCGATGGAGTCATGGATGTGCACACCGCTCTTAGATACAGTGTTAGGCACAAACAAAAATGTTTCGAATCCATCAAACAGAGAGCGGAATGCTTTAAGCTTGCCATCCTTTTCAAAGTTTGGCTTCACTTTATCGAGAAAATTCCTTAAAGCTTTCACTTTATTTATCTGTTTTTAATTTTACTTCTATTATATATTAAGGTATATATTCGGATTAAGCTAACTCCTTACGCAAGAAATCCAATCCCTCGCGCACTATTTTCTGAGTCTCAATCTTTGAAGTACATACATACTCGCAAAGAGCAAAATCCTCCGGCGCAACCTCGTATATACCTAGCTGCTCCATCTTGTCGATGTCCTTGGCCATGATAGCCTTGACAAGGAACTCAGGAAGAATATCCATCGGCATCACCTTGTCATATTCACCGCTCATGATGAAAGCACGCTTGCCACCGTTGACGTTAGTGTCTGCTACATACTCCTTCTTTGAGTTGATCAAGTCAGTCAACCATGAGAAGTATGAACGGCTAGTACTGAACTTGTTCATACGTGGCATGATCCAGCCTAGGAACTCGTCGTTCTTGTCACCCTCTGGAATTACAGTTACCTGCTGAGCAAGAGCTCCAAGGAATCCGTCCATACCTACAGAACAACCTGTCAAAACATTACCGCTGATTACACGGACGTTAGACTCAGAAAGGTTCAAGATATTCTTTAGCTCTGCACCTGGATAAGTCAAATAGTAACCCAACGCAGACTCAGAAACAGAAGAACCTGTAAGCGCAACCAACTTAGAGAAGTCGATTGCTCCCTTCTTGAATGCTTTACCGATAGTTACTACATCGTAAGGGTTAATTGTCCAAACAACATCACCCTTGTTGATTGGTGCAATATGATGAATCTGTACACCTACATTACCTGCTGGATGAGGACCTGTAATATTGCAGATTTCAACTTTGGCACCCTTTATCTTAAGGAAATTGCTCGAAGAGTTAGCTGTGCTGACAGTAATATATACTTTACCGTTTGTTAGCTTGGAAATAGCATCCACACCTAACTGCAATTCTTCTGCAAAATCCCTTAGAGCATAGTCATAAGATGGAGCAAGAGGATTAGAATCGAAAGCAGAGATAAAGATATCTCTAGGCTGCTCGTTCGGATTCACCACTACATCGTAAGGACGCTGCTTAAAGAATGCAAAAAATCCTGCGTTTAGAAGTTTTGATTTTACCTCTTCAGCACTCATCTGTGCTGGAGCAGCCTTGTCAAAAGGTACAGATTCAAACTTTCCGTCAGACTTTAGTCTAACCTCAAGCACCTTGCGGCGCTCTCCTCTCTTTACCTCTTCTACAATACCACTACAAGGAGAAACAAACTTCAATTCTGGGTTCGCTTTGTCGTAAAACAACGGCGAACCAACCTTCACTTCATCTCCCTCTTTTACAATCATCTTGGGAGTCATGCCGTGAAAATCACTAGGCTTAACTGAAAATGCTTCTGGTTTAAGCTCTCCTTTGAAAGTTTCGCCAGCTTTTCCTTTCAGTTTTATGTCTAAGCCCTTCTTGATTTTTATTGCCTCAGCCATAATAGATTATTTAATTAAATTTTATCGTGCAAATTTATACATTTTTTTTCACTCTAAAGCCCAAATGTCTTTTTTTTACAAATATTTTTGTGTTTTCGTTACGATAATAAAAAAAATAAACTAATTTTGCAGGCGATTTAGGGCAAGTATTGCCATTTAAGCTATCATTCCCACATACGTTTCTATTTTATTTTGTGCTTCGAAAGAAGTGCTGGCGTTTATTGTATGCGTCATATATTATTGAATTAAGCGAAAAAAATCATTATAAAATATATGTCTGACTTCGAAGAATTACAAAGCAAAAAGCTTGGAGAACTTCAAATTATTGCAAAGGCAATAGGTATTAAAAACGTAAACAAGTTCAAGAAAGAGGCGTTGATACAGGAGATTATCAGCAAATCTACCGGTAACGACTCACAATCTCAAAATCCCGAGGATTTAAGTGCTCCAGATTATGACACTTCCGATTCATTTGACAATGAACCATCCAGCGACAGTGTCGTTGAAGACACCATAGATGAAATGGAAATGTCTGCAGATGTTGATCAGACAAATGGTTATAGCAATGTTGCTCCCAAAACTGGAAGAGCCGGTTTAGAGACATCTTCGAGTGGAAATGCCGCCGCAGCCACTGCAAAAATGCTACTTGCTAGCATCAAGGCTAAGAACAAAGGCAACCAAAATGACAAGCCTTTCGTTTTCCAGCAGCAAGATTTGGAAGAGATGAAACGCAAGCGCGAAGAGGATGAAGAAAGAAAACGCCAGGAAGAAGAAGAAAGATGGCGTCAAGAGGAAGAGGAAAGACGCATAAGAGAAGAGGAAGAGCTCTTGGCAAAACAGCGTGCCGAAGAAGAGGAAAGACAAAGAAAAATTGAAGAGGAGCTAAACAAACCATACGATTTTGACGGTATAATCAAGGGTGAAGGTGTTTTCGACACAGTGAACGACACTTCTGGATTCCTTTACTCAGCAGATTTTAACTATCTAGGAGGACCTGATGACATACAGGTTCCAAATCATTTGATTAAAACATACAGCTTGAAGTCCGGTGATGTTGTCAAGGGTAACATCATGCCTCCTAAAGAGGGTGACAGACACTACATTCTGACTTCTGTTGATACCATCAATAACTGCAAACCGGAAATAGCAAGAGACCGAATCCCTTTTGATCACCTTACTCCCCTATTTCCAAGCGAGAAGTTTGATTTGACAAGCGATAAGGCAACTTGCAACACTTCAGTCAGAATTGTTGACTTGTTCAGTCCTATAGGCAAAGGCCAGCGCGGACTTATCGTAGCTCAGCCAAAGACTGGTAAGACCATGCTGCTCAAGGATATAGCGAATGCCATAGCAGCAAACCATCCCGAGGTATATATGATTGTTCTTCTGATTGACGAGCGTCCGGAAGAGGTAACTGACATGAAGCGAAATGTAAATGCAGAGGTTATCGCATCAACTTTTGACGAATCCGCAGAGAAGCACATCAAGGTTTCAGAGATGGTGTTGAAGAAGGCTAAATGTTTGGTTGAGTGTGGTCACGATGTAGTCATTCTTCTTGACTCAATCACTCGTCTTGCTCGTGCTTACAACACTTCTACTCCTGCATCCGGAAAGGTGTTGTCCGGAGGTGTGGATGCCAATGCACTTCAGGCTCCAAAGAGATTCTTCGGAGCAGCACGTAATATTGAAGGCGGAGGTAGCCTGACAATAATTGCTACAGCTCTTACCGAAACTGGTTCCAAGATGGATGAGGTTATCTTTGAGGAGTTCAAGGGTACTGGTAACATGGAGCTTCAGCTTGACAGAAAGCTTGCGAACAGACGTATATTCCCTGCTGTCGATGTTTTGGCAAGCAGTACTCGACGCGACGACTTGCTTCACGACCAGTTCACAATAAATCGCATGTGGGTTGCAAGAAAGATGCTTGCTGACATGACTTCCATTGAAGCTATGGAGACTGTAAGAAACTTGATGGATACAACGATTTCCAACAAAGAGTTTTTGGATAGCATAAACAGTTAAAGCTATACTTTCATCGAAAGTACTTGTTAGTGTAAATCGCAGAAAGAATTTTATTGCTTCTATATTTGTCCAAAGGTTTGTTGCCTATCAGGTAAACCTTTGGACATTTTTATTTTACTTTTGATCATAGTTGTCGGTTTTCATCAAAAATATATGAAGAAAACATTATAGCTTGCATATAGAAAAATAATTTTGCAGTTTACAAATTACGGAATTCTTATTATGTTTTCTCTATGTTTTTTTCGTATTAAATAAATGACAAAGAAAAAAGAGTTTAACTATTCTCAGTTTAAGATTTTGCCATATAATTTGCGCTAACAAACGAACATTTTTCGGCCTTTAGAAAAAATTGTAATAAAAAAAGAAGAAAATTTAGTATTTTTACAAAAATTGATATATCTTCGCAAAGAATTTTGCAGTTATGACAGAAGAACAGAAAAACAAACTTCTAAAAATTGAGGGTTTGACAAGAGTGCTTCTTGAAAAACATTCTCAGTTAAAGGAGGAACTTTCGGAGCTTAGGAATGAGCTTTTGAAGGTTAATGAAGATCTTGATGAATGTCATGGCGAGATTGCAAGATTGCAACTGGAAAATGCGAGTCTCAAGTCAGCCACTGCGGTGAGCTATACTAAAGATGAGGCGATAGCAGAAAAAGAAAGACTAAAGAACCTTGTCCGTAAAATTGACAAGTGTATATCTTTGCTTAAATAGATTCTTAAGTCGTTAATACTATGTTTTGCACTCAATATTTATGCCTGCCAATTATTTAAACATAAACGTAAAGGTTGACGGTGAAACACTGTCGTTGAGTGTAGATAGAGATAGTGATGAGGAAGTGGCGTACAGAGAGGCTGCTAAGATATTGGAAAGCAGTTTGATAGAGTTTCGCAACCGTTACGGTGCTTCGAGGTTCAGTAAAGAGACACAGCTGAAATATATGGCTTTGACTTTACTGAAGGAAAACTTCTTAAGAGAGCGAGAAAATGACATTTTTCTAGAAAGTTTCGATAAATTGGAACAGGATCTTTCGTCAGCTATTGAAAGCAAATAGTTCAATCTTTTTCCTAAACACATTTTCCATTCTGCAGGTAATAAAATGGAAAAAACGTATCAACATTAATTATAATTTTAGGTAAAACAAATGGATATCGCACTTGTAGTGGCTATTGCAGTGGCCGCACTACTACTGGGTGCGTTCTTGTGTTGGCTTATCAATAACAAGATTTTGAGCGATCGCGCTCAACAGATTGTCAAGAAGGCCGAGGAGGACGCAGAGGTATTGAAGGAAAAGAAGTTACTTGAAGTAAAGGAAAAGTATTTCAAGTACAAAAATGAGTTTGAAACTCAGGTTAACCAGCGTAATCAGAAGCTTGCTCAGGCTGAACAGAGAGCAAAGCAGAGGGAAGAGCAGCTTGCTCGTCAGCAGACTGAACTTCAGAAGGCTAAGCAGAGCGCTGATCAGTCTCGCGAGAGCCTAGAGAAGTCAAAAGAGGCTGTGGATGAGCAGAAGAAGGAGCTTGAGGCTCTTTGCAAGAAAGAACAGGAGAAGCTTGAGACAATCTCTGGTTTGTCTGCAGCAGAGGCTAAGGAGCAACTTGTTAATGCCTTGAAAGAAGAAGCCAAGACTAACGCTATGGGCTACATTAACGAGATTATGGAGGATGCCAAGATGACAGCCAACAAAGAGGCTAAAAAGATTGTTATCCAAACAATTCAGCGTGTAGCAACTGAGGCTGCAATAGAGAATTCCGTAACTGTTTTCAATATTGAAAATGACGATGTTAAGGGACGTATCATCGGTCGTGAGGGACGTAACATTCGTGCCTTGGAGGCTGCAACTGGTGTAGAGATCATCGTTGACGATACTCCGGAAGCAATTGTGCTTTCTGCATTTGATCCAGTCAGAAGAGAGATCGCACGTCTTGCCCTTCACCAGTTGGTAACTGACGGACGTATTCATCCAGCCAGAATCGAGGAGGTTGTTGCCAAGGTTAGAAAACAGGTTGAGGAAGAAATTGTAGAAGCTGGTAAGCGCACTACAATCGATTTGGGAGTTCATGGTTTGCATCCTGACTTGATTCGTTTGATTGGTAAGATGAAGTATCGTTCATCTTATGGTCAGAACCTACTTCAACATGCAAGAGAAACAGCCAACCTATGTGCTGTAATGGCAACAGAGCTTGGTCTTAATGCAAAGAAGGCAAAGAGAGCAGGTTTGCTTCACGATATAGGTAAGGTAAGTGACGAGGAGCCTGAATTGCCACACGCAATCCTTGGTATGAAGATTGCTGAGAAGTATAAGGAGAAACCAGAGATCTGCAATGCTATCGGTGCTCACCATGATGAAATTGAGATGGAGACACTTCTTGCTCCAATCGTTCAGGCTTGTGATGCCATCAGTGGTGCGCGTCCAGGAGCTAGACGCGAAATTGTAGAGGCATACATCAAGAGATTGAATGATCTTGAAAAACTTCCGCTTCAATACCCTGGTGTAATCAAGACTTATGCTATTCAGGCTGGTCGTGAATTGCGTGTAATAGTAGGAGCTGACAAGATTGACGACAAGGAGACTGAAACATTGTCTAATGAAATCGCAAAGAAGATTCAGGACGAGATGACTTATCCAGGTCAGGTTAAGATTACAGTTATTCGTGAGACTCGTGCAATTAGCTATGCAAAGTAAGACAATCGAATATATGCAATAAATAAGAAAAGAGCGATGAGAATTATCTCGTCGCTCTTTTGTTTAAGAATAAAGTCTATAAGTTGAATTTATATATAAGAAAAGTAATTTTGCCATAGCTACGGTTATTATTGAAATAAAATTATATTAAATTTGCTTTGTGAATAGTAATGCTCGATGTGACGAGTCACAAAGAGGAAAGTCAAAATAATTAAGTAGAAAATGAAGAAATTTTTTGTTTTAGTTGCTACTGCATTGTTCGCTCTTTCATCTTTTGCAGTTGATAAGGAGAAGGTAGCAAAAGCAAATGGAAAGACTATTAGCGATGTTCTTACTGCAGCTTTATCATTGAATAATACTCCAGGAGCTACTGCTGATATGTCTAACGGTCAGTTGATTGCTTATTCATTCGAGCAAGTTGGTTATGAGTTGCCATCAGATCTTAGAGCTTTGTCTCAGCAAGGAACTACTGTAAAGAAGATGGCTAAGCTTCAGGTTGGAGACTTGGTGTTCTTTAACGGTGACCAGTGTGGTATCGTTAGCACTTTGAATGATGACAAGTCAATTTTCTTCGTTCACGTTGTTGACGGCAAGGTTTTGACTTCAAGTTCAAATGGTCTAACATTTACACAAGGACAGCACATTACTTCAGATAAGGAGTTGAACTCTTTGCGTAAGGAGTATGAGGCTGAGCAGAAGGCTATAGCTAAGGCTAAGGCTGATGCTGAGAAGGCACAGAAGAAGGCTGATGCTGAAAAGGCTAAGGCTGAGAAAGCTAAGGCTGATGCAGAGAAAGCTGCTAAGAAAGCTCAGGAGAAGATAGATAAGGCTAACGCTGATGCAGAGAAGGCAGCAAAGAAGGCTGACAAGGCAAACCAGAAGCGTGATGACCTAATCAATTCTGCAGAGAACAAGTAATTTATATTGTTAAAAAATTAAATAACCAAAGTGATGATTTTGAATCGTCACTTTGGTATCTTTTTATGTATTATGAAACACGTTTTACTTTTTATCTTTAGTTTTTTAGTAGCTTGCTCGACAAATAAAACTGAGAGTACTCTTCAAGTAAAAGATGATACAATAAATGTGGCTAACGAAACAGATTCCATAATTGTGGTATCAGATTCAATTGAAGAAGAAGATTCTGTTGAAGAAGACATAGTTACCGAAGGAGATACTAGTTTGGTTAAAATGGATAAGTATTATTATTTCACAAAAGATTTTGCTGGAATGTATAATATGTCTTCAAATGTAGATACTGCAAAATTTGATAAAATTTACTGCGTATATTTAAATGAAATTAATGTAATTGCAGTTTTCGAATGTCTAGGATATTGGCAGCCAGAATT
Source organism: Paludibacteraceae bacterium (assembly GCA_024401535.1). Taxonomy (GTDB): domain Bacteria; phylum Bacteroidota; class Bacteroidia; order Bacteroidales; family Paludibacteraceae; genus UBA1723. Next base: position 263,660 of record JAKSKX010000001.1, read on the forward strand.
AGACAGAGATGGAAATCCAGAACTCACAGAAGAAGGAGATACTATCCAAACATGGTTTGGATTTGATAGTCCTGATTTAAGACAATATCTAAAATTATCTAAAATAGGTGATGAGTATTGTACATTTTCTATTTTAGATTCTATAGAGACCAAATCTTTGTCTTCCATTATACATAACGAAATGTCAGCAGAAGCTTTGCAAGAAAAAGATTATAAATATTTTGATTATTTCGAGAATACAATGCTTGATGAAAATCTTGACTTAATTAAACAGTATATAAGTACTAGTAAAAAATATAAATTTATAAAAGACAACTTCCCGTACTCGTTTACGTTGTCTTGTCCTAAAGAAGATATAACATTTAGTTGTATTAAAAGAGAAAGATAATAGATGATAAAAAAGAAAAGCGATGGCATTTTAATTTGTCATCGCTTTCTTTATGATTATAAGCACTTGTTAGAATTCACTTACGCTAATTCCTATTCCTTCTAGTTCTGCACGCTCCTTGCTAGCCCAGTCTGTAGATAATGACTGGCCTATCATTTTCCTGCCTAAGTCAATTATTCTTTTGAAATTGGCTAGGTTGGAAGCGCTTATAATCTCGCACTTCACTACCCTGTTTATATCTAGGTCACAGAATGGTGTACCACCAGCTAGCATGCTTCCCAGCTTGTAGTCAGATATTTTGTCAACTCTGAACAAGTAGTTGCCCTTGGTATCCTCGGATATTATCAATAGTCCGTCCTCCTTGTTTGCCGGAGATACGAACACCGGAGTCTTTGCTGAACGCTTGTACGATGTTCCAGGAGTTTTGTCCATGATTTCCGATATCTCCACTACAGAAATTTCTCCTGATTCATAGACTATTGTTAGAACCCCGTTAGTCTCGTCCTCGTGAATTGCAAGGGTTAGCATTGTCTCGTTCCAGTTCTCGTCCTTCTCTATCTGGTACTTGCTGTCGTTAAGAAGTTCAATGTAGCCGATAGGAACTACGAATCCTGGTTCATATTCGTGAAGCGCATTGTTTCTCAATTTGCTTGTAGGTATCGCAGAATTGATTGAATTGTCATAGGTGGTATCTTCTTTCAATTCAAGCGAATTAGCCTTGATTTCGGGGCTTTCTGCGGCTTCTGTAACTTCATTTGATATCTGAGTTGTCAGGTCATTGATCTTTTTAGCCTCTTCTGCCAGCTTTAAGTTCTCGACAGCCTGCTGCATCTCCTTTTGAAGGGTCTTCTTCTGCTTTGACTGTCTTAGCTTTTCCAGATATGCAGAATCAACAATATATGTCGATGTTCCCTGTCTTAGGTAGCAGTTTCCGTCTAGTGTCAAAACATTGTCGCTTGGCTTGATAGATATAGCATATACCTTGTGCTTGCCCGCATCAGGGAATGTCACCGTAACCTTTGCGTTAGCCTCCATTCCCCATGTGTTCTTGATATAGTTACGGATGTACAGGTCATATTTGTCCATACTTCCGTTGAAATCCTTATAGTTCAAGTCATTGTCAAGACCGCACGCATATCCTTCGTTATTTACTCCTAGATACAGTGTACCACCAAGCTCTGAGTTGAAGAATCCGCATATAACACGCATGATGTTGAATGTCTGGGTGCGTAGGTCTGGCATAAGGTTGTTGTCCGGTGGGAACACGATGGAAGTCTTGAACTCTGTTGTCTGGTTCTCGTTTCCAAAGTGGTAGGACATTGTGCCAAGATTGATGTTCAAAACCTCGCTGATTTTTCTGCGTATGTTTAGCTTCTCATCCTGCATTCCAAAGTTTGAAAGCATATTGTTCGCCATAACAAGCTTTGTAAGTGACAGAATGTTCTCGCTCTGGCTTTCTGTCTGCACCTGCCATAGATAGTCCTCCATGTCCGGTTTGTCGATGCATGAGATTACTCTAAGCTGCGTGATATGCTCTCCTATCATAGGATAGTTTCTCAAGCTTTCTTCGTGCTTGCTTAGTTCCTCCAAATCCACTTCTTCTCCGCTTACATGCTGGTATAGCATGCGAACCAGTTTCTTGCGCTCGTCATAGTACATTGACAGCTCTCTGTTTCCTAGAATCAGAGAAATCAAATAAGCGTAGTTCAAGAAGTTGTATGTCTTCTTTATTTCGTTAGAATGGTGGCTTCTGCGGTCTATGATATAGATAAGCTCTGTTACATACTCGTCGCTCATCATCATGTCTGCTGAGTGGTCGTCACTTTCGTCTGTTGAGTCTTCTGTATCCTCGTCATCCTCGCTTGGCTCATAGAACGAGTCTCCGTTCACATTGAACAGAAGGTTTGCGAATGCCTCCTTCTCGTCTATTTCATCGCCTGTAGCGTCAAATTCCACGAAATTACAGAATATCTGGCCTGTCGGAGATACTCGCTCAACCGTAGCCCTAACCAAGTCACCTCTCTGGAAATCAGGCACATTTGGTCCCTTGTTGATGATGATAGTCTCGCCATAGTCAGAGATACCGACTGTAAACTTTGACTCAAGTCCCTTTAGCTTGCAGAACTTCTCCTCTCCGTACGAGTTGTTTGCCTCGATCCAGGTTGATATAGTCTTCAATAGGGAGAATTCAAGAGTTCCGTCCTTGTTTATCTTCTTGACTTCTGCCTTCATTTTGAAAGTTCTGCCCTCGTCACGGAAATCGTTAATTGACGTAAAGCAGTCGTATTTTACAATATCCTTGATATAGATAGTACCGATACCCTCGTAATGCTCATCGACAATCTTACAGTGGAAGTAGTCCTGGTCTCGGTCGTCCTGTCTTAGAACGATGATATCTACGAACTGACCGACCTCAGGATCATACTTCTTGGGGATGTTCTTTACCACCGGAGCTTGTGCGTGTGGGTCCGAGAACAATGCGTCAGTAACCTCTCGCCACATTGTTCTGTACTGCTTGAAGTCAAGGGAGTTCTGCTCAACCTTGGACTTCAGGCTCTTTGGCAGGAACACCTGCATGTCATGCCAGTCGAGCATCCAGTCTGGAAGCACCTTCTTGGTATGTGATGAATCCCTAGGCAGAATCTGTATGTTCTGGTTTATTATTCGTAGTTGAGCTTTCTCGCCTTCGAATATCTGCGGATAGTCAAGCGCTGCACCGCTCTTCTCCCAGCTTCCTGCGTATGACAGCTTCAATGCCAGGCTGCATGGGTCGTTCACCTCGCTCCATGTAAACTCCAGCTTCTCTGGGTATGTAGAGAACAGGCATGTGAAAGCCTTGTCAGTAAGCGAGCGAAGAATTTCGTCACTGTTAGGTATGAAGAATGACAAAAGTCTGTATAGTCGTGAGCGATTAAGGTTTCTGTCAATCTTGTCCTTTGAGTTTGACAACAGCAGCTGTATTGCCAAAGCTCTCACTACTCTTGACAACAGTTTCTTGCCCTCAGTGCTCTCTATGTTCACCTTGTGGTTTATCTCGAAATTCTGGTCGTTGATATACAGTTCTAGCATGTCTATGAATGCTGTACGGAAAGGCTCAACCGACCACTCCACCTGCTGTCCCTTTAGGATGATTTCAAAGATTTTCTCCATGCTGTCGTCCATCAGCTTTCCGTCGATAGAGAATATTGAAATCAGCTGTCTCAACTTGCTTTCCGGATGGTACAGGTATCCCGATGTCTCAAGGTCGTTAAGTATCTTCTGCACATACTCCTTGCTCTTTTCGTTTCTAATTACAGCAGAGGCCTGTATGAACTTCTCGCAGTCCTCAGCCACCTTGCTAAGCATTGCCTGGTATGAAGTTCTGTCCGGAAGCGATAGCTTTCTTAGGAAGTCGCTCTCTTCGAGTATATAGAGGATTGACTTGTAGTAAACGTCAAGCAGACAGCCGCTGTTCCTGTGCAGTTCCTTTATCCACTTTGAAAGAACTGGAGCAAAGTTTGTTATGGCAATCATTGGCCACTCTGCGTCGTCCCTCTTTATGGCCTCGTAAGCCTCTTCGAAATATGGGTGTACCTTGAATTTTCTTTCAATCCATTTTGCAAGATGCTTTGGCGTTTCAATCTTGTCCATGAATGTCGGGAAGTCATAGAAAGGAAGCGCCTTCTCTCTCTTGGTATCTACGAGTGTCAGTTCAACACGGTTTTTGGGTTGAGTTATCTTGACTCTGCATTCAACTTTCTGCTTTACATATAGTCGCTGCGAATATTCAGTTTCTAGCTTGAAATAGAATCCGTTTGAATCTTTTACTTCGTATAGTCCGGGTTGTGTTGCTGTATAGTCCGATTTAACAAAGAATGAGTAGGTTTTTCCGTTTTCATAGAATCTCAGAAGAATTGGACCGATGTCCTGTGTTATAACTAAATCGCCTTCATGCGTGTCTTTAATGAAACATTTCAGCGTCTGTGGGACCGGTTCGTTCTTTTGGAACGGGAACATTCCTACTGCATAGTCTTTGCCGTCTATATCTACGATGTAGAATGACTTTGTGTTTTCCTCTCTGACCGACGTGACCGGAAAAGAGTGGGTACTGCCCTTTTTATATTTGCTGTTTTCCATAAATAAATTGATAGTTTTTTATTATGCAAAGATAATAAAAATTTCGGACTTTTGAAAGCGCTTCCTCATAATTAAAGCAAGTATTTTTCTTTTATTATAAAACGAATAAAGTTTTGTATGAAAGCTTTGGTTCAGGCTGTAAAAAAGCAAAAAAATGTTCCACGATTCATATAATAGAATCTGGAACTTCATCAGTTTCGTATGTCATCCGCCGATCTCCCGGCTACTCCCGCACTGTCTTAGAAATGGTTGTAATAACTAAGTGTGCGAGAAGAAAGAGAGTCTGTCATTTGAGTCTTGACATCAAGTTTTTCTTCAGTCTGTTTGTTTTTCTGGCTCTGACAGAACATAAAACAAACAAAAATGCTTGCGAACATTATCACGTGTTTCATGGTAAAGTAAAATATTTAAGTACATTTAACACTTATCATAGATACAAAAAACGTGCCAAACATATATAAAATCTTACCAACTTATGTGAATCGTTGTTTTTCCAGGCTAAACAACTGTTTTTTGCCCCAAAATAAGAAAAGCGGAGAGTCTTTGGAACTCTCCGCTATGTTTTATTCGAAATATGTGTATTCTCGTTTCACATTGTCATGATTTTGATCATCCACAAACCAATATTTAATATAGTTCAGAGGATTGCCATATTTGTCAGTTTCAAGATAGACTGTCTTTACATTGGATTCGTCGCTTTCGCTAGTCTTCTTTCCCTTGTAGTTATACACGAATTTTATTCTTTCATTTTCCTTGCCATCGTGGTAGCTAATTTTTTCTACAAGTCTATTGTTCTTGTCATATACAAATTTTGTTGAGACCAATGTATTAACATTTTTAACGTATCGTTTCTCTTCCATAAATATCAAATTACCCTTTTTATCATATTTACTGAAGCCAATAGTATCTCCATTTGGGTATAGTTCTAATTCGCTTTTCAGCAAGTTGTTTCCATACTCTTCATACTTCATGATACAGAAAGAATCTCTCGTTCCATTTCCATAGTCAACATATATTTCTCTACCACCATATTTGCCGTATTTGGTGCATGTGCCATTATTATCTTTTATAATAACACCTCCATCCGGCTCATAAATAATTGTATCCTTAGTCACATCACTATATTCGTTATTTTCTCTTGTAACCAGCTTCCCTTCACGGTCGTATGTGTATTTATATAAACATTTTTCCTCGCCATTGTCATATATACAATGAACGGTTGTAAGCAGTCCATATTTATTGTATGTCTTTCTCCACATGCGATTAGTACATACGGTTTCCCCAGCTTCATTCTGCGTAAAATTGTATATTGTTTCATAGTCGGCCATGTGGTCGTTGGTTGTATTCATTTTGCGGATAATTCTGCCCAACCTGTCAAACTCAAAAGTCATTGTACTGTGTTCGTAATTCAATGTTACTGACTTGACTTCTTTGGACAGTTCCAGACCAAATTTCTTGTTGTCTTTAGAGTAAATGTCAAGTTCAAATAAGTCATTCAGTATCTTCTGTGCGTTAGCATTACAGAAAAGACATGTAATGAGTAGCAAAAAATAGTATCTCATGCCGATTTGATTATATTGTTATTATATTTTATCAGTTGTCGTTTCTTATTGAATTCTTCTTTCTGATGAAAGTGATTCTCAGTGTACGGACAATTCCCGTTGAGAATGAGACTTTTACACTCTCCTTCTCTTTAAGAATCTCGAGGATTTCACCGTCTCCAAAGACTTCGTGTTCCACTTTGTCACCAACTTCAAGTTCTTCGGACATGTTCTGGCTTTCAAAGATTTCAGCCTCATTAGAGACCATGTTTCTTGTCATCTGCCAGAGAGTCTCGTCCATTTTGCCCTCTGTGATGTATAGGCTCTTTTCCATTTCAAGAAGGTATCTTGAAGGAATCTTCTGCATTTCAGTATTGATGTTGTAGCCTTCGCTTTCAGTCAGATATAGAGTCTGTTTTGCTCGTGTAATGGCTACGTACATGAGTCTTCTTTCTTCCTCCTCTGCCTTCTCCTTTCTCTCTTTGATAGACTTTTGGTTCGGGAATATTCCGTCGTTCAGACCTACGATAAACACGTGAGGGAATTCAAGACCTTTGCTCTGGTGTATGGTCATAAGCTTCACGTTGTCGTTGTTTGTCTTGTAGTCTGCGTTTGTGTATAGGGCTATATCCTGAAGGTATCCGAACAGAGAAAGATTGTCCTCCTTCTCTATCTCGTAGTGCTTTATAGAGGACATAAGTTCGGAGAGATTAGCTATTCTTTCATCGTCACCCTCCCTGCGAATCATATCGGTTAGTCCGCTGTCTTTCAAAACTTTGTCTAGAATTATAGATACAAGGTTATTATCCTTGACAAGTCTTATCTCCTCAATGATATTTACGAAGTTCTTGATGTCCGATTTGTTGAAGTCCTTGTCATCAATATGCTTCACAAGGGTGTCATATAGAGGTGCGTTCTCTAGGCTTGAAAGACTTTTAAGCTTGCCCAAAGTCGTCTTTCCGAACTTCCTCGGAGGAACATTGCATATTCTGCAGAAAGACAGGTCGTCACCAGTCTCGATTAGTCTTAGGTAAGATAGAGCATCCTTGATTTCACGTCTCTCAAAGAACCTTATACCTCCCCAAATTGCATAAGGAATAGAGTTTTTGAGTAGAGACTGCTCGATGAATCTACTCAAATATGATGAGCGATAAACGATTGCAAAATCACTGTATTTAGCGCTTTTATCCTTTATTTTCTTAGCTATTTCAGTGGCTATCCATCTAGCTTCCTCCTCTTCGCTCTTTCCGTGATAATGGATGATTTTAGCGCCTTCCAAAGCATTGGTAAACAGATTCTTGTCTATTCTGTTCTTGTTATGCGCAATCACAGAGTTAGCTGCCTTCAAAATACCCGGAGTGCTTCTGTAGTTCTCGTCAAGAATAATTGTCTTGTCGCATTGGAAGTTCACGAACATACCTGGGTTGGCACCTCTCCATTCATATATTGCCTGGTCTGCGTCACCGACAAGGAACAAGTTGTTATGCTTTGCGCTCAAGAGTTCTACAAGGTGGTGGTCTTGTGCGTTAAGGTCCTGAGCTTCGTCAACCATAATGTACTGTAGTTCCTCCTGCCACTCTTTGAGTACGTCAGGGAATGTGTGAAGTATGTGTATTGTGAAATGGATAAGATCGTCAAAATCCAAAGCAAAAAGTCTTAGCTGTTGGGCAATGAACAGCAAAGGGAGATCCCTCGTGTCATCTACGTTTATTTTAGGGCTTTTAGGGGTCATAAACTCCTCCACATAGGCTCCGCTACCCTTTCTTGCTGCAACTTCGTTCAAGGCTGTCTGTAGGCTCTTTTTGCTTGTATCAACACCAGTCTGTGCAAGTATCTCGCTAACTATTTGCTTGCAGTCCTCAACGTCTAGTATGGTGAATGATTTGGGAAATCCAAGTCTGAATATCTCTTTTCTTAGAAACTTGACGCAGAATCCGTGTATTGTGCAGACATAGTCTGATGATGTAGGCAGAGACGAGCCTTTCTTCACGATTTGGGATATTCGCGAAGTCATCTCTTTAGCCGCTTTGTTAGTAAAGGTTAGGCATAGTATGTTAGAAGGGTCAATACCGAGTCCGTTGACAAGAAAAGCATACCTTGAAGCAAGTGTCTTGGTTTTACCTGTACCTGCTCCTGCTACGATTCTTATTCTTCCTTCAGTCTCTTTTGCAGCTACCTTCTGCTTGTCGTTCAAACCGTCAAACATGGTAATATAGTTTGAATGAGTTAAGAATATTATTGGTTATTTTAATAAGTCTGGTCTTAGTTCCTCAGTTCTTCTAAGTGCTTCCTGCATCTCCCAGTCCCTGATTAGCTTCTCGTTGCCGCTCAATAGCACTTCTGGAACTTTCCAACCCTTGTATTCGGCAGGTCGAGTATATACGGGAGGAGCAAGCAGATCGTCCTGAAAACAGTCTGTTAGGGCGCTCTCCAAGTCGCTCATAGCTCCTGGCAATAGTCTGACCACAGCATCAGTCATAACCAGTGAAGCTAGCTCTCCGCCTGTAAGGACGAAGTCTCCTATGGAAATTTCTCTAGTAATAAGGTGTTCTCTTATTCTATGGTCAATTCCCTTATAGTGACCGCAGAGAATAATGATATTGTTGTATAGAGACAGTTCGTTGGCGACCTTCTGGTTGAAAGTCTCTCCGTCGGGACTAGTATAGATTATTTCATCATATTCCCTCTGCTCCTTCAGGTGTGTTATAAGTCGGTCTATTGGTTCTATCTGCATGACCATTCCTGCAGAATAGCCATAGGCTTCGTCATCCACTTTAAGGTGCTTGTCCAGTGTATAGTCTCTGATGTTATGTATTTCTATTTCTACTAGACCTTTTTCCCTGGCTCTTTTTATTATCGAATGTTGTAGTGGGCTTTCTAAAAGTTCAGGCACACAACTAAGTATATCTATATGCATTTTCTTATGATTTTGTATTTAAAACAGATTATATGCAAAGATACGAAAAATTTGTTAATTAATCTAGTAAATCACCAAGATTTAGACAAAAAAAGTGGAGAAGTTTCACAACTTCTCCACCCGCAAATTATATCTTTATTAATCTTTAGTTTTTTTCTTCTCTACCAAGTCAGCGTCAACTAGTATTCTACCGCAGTACTCACAGAAAATCAATTTCTTGTGTGTACGGATATCTACTACCTTCTGAGGTGGGATACGGTTGAAGCAACCACCACAAGCCTCACGCTGAACTGTAACGATAGCAAGACCGTTGCGAGCAGACTTACGAATCTTCTTGAATGCCTTCAAAAGACGCTCGTCTGGAATCTTATGCTCTAGCTTTTCAGCCTTCTCCATAAGCTCGTCCTGCTCCTCTTGAGTATCCTTCATAATTTCCTCAAGCTCAATCTTCTTCTGCTCAAGTTCCTTCTTATGGTACTCTATACTCTCCTGAGTCTCAGCGATATTCTTCTTGTCGTTTTCAAGTCTCTCCTGAGCCTCGCGAATTTTCTTCTCACTTAGTTCGATGTCAAGTTTCTGGAAACCAAGCTCTTTCTCGATCATTTCGTACTCACGGTTGTTGCGCACGTTGTCAAGGTTGACGTTACGCTTTGCAATCATCTCGTTTGCAGTACGAATCTTCTCCTGATACTCAGTGATCTTGTCGTTGTCTCTTCTGATATCATCGTTAAGCTTGCCTAGATGTGTCTCAAGACCAACAATCTCATCCTCAAGGTCTGCAACCTCTAGTGGCAACTCACCACGAACAGCGATGTTCTTGTCCATCTTTGACATAACCTTCTGCAACTCGTAAAGTCGCTTTAGCTTGTCTTCTACTGTGATTTCCTTATCAGCCATCTTTATAATAAACTTTCTTTATTGACTTATAAAAAGCGTACAGGATTTGTGACTACTCCACTCCTGTAAACTTTGTGCAAAGTTAACTCATTTTTTGAGAAAATCAAAGAAATTTCTCTAAAAAATACATCCTTGGCGAAAATTTCACTCTCATAGTGGCCTATATCCATTATCATAGGTCCGTCTATGGCGTCAAAATACTGGTGATACTTGAAGTCTGCGGACACAAACACATCGCATTCCCTTGACTTGGCTGTGCCATAGAACTCGGATCCGCTTCCAGTGACAATTCCTATTCTGAGACTTTTTTCCGACTTCTTTCCAGGGGTTCCTGCACACTTCACTACTTTCAGCTTCAGCTTCTCCTTCAGGTGCGTTGTGAAGTCCTGCGTTCCGTTGTATGTGCCTATGCAGCCGACAGCCTTGTCTCCTTCTGTGTCAAGCGGAGACAGGTCTTGCAGTTCCAATACTTTGGCAAGTTCGAAGCTTGTTCCGTTCTCGGAGTTGTCCACGTTCGTGTGCATGGCAAATATCGCAATATCGTGCCTTATAGCCTTTATTACACACCTTTCCACGTAGTTGTCTCCTCTGAAAGATTTAAGGCCTCTGAACACTATCGGATGGTGTGCTACGATTACGTTGCAGTCACTCTCTATAGCCTCGTCTATGACCTCCTCCGTTACGTCAAGGGTTACTAGTACGTTGGTAATCTCCTTTTCCTCGTTGCCTATTGTCATGCCGCAGTTGTCGTATGACTCCTGCAGAGATAACGGGAAAACCTCGTACAGATGTTTTTTCAGCTCCTTGATTTTCATATATCAATACCAGTTTTCTACGTCTGCCTTCTGTGAATATCTATTGCGGATGAACTCCAGCTTCTGGTTTAGCTCCTCCATAGTCGCTATAAGCACCTCTCTTGGCTTTGCACCCTTCTGTGGTCCGACTATACCGGCTGCGCAGAGCTGGTCCATAATCTTGCCGCTTCGGTTGAATCCTATCTCGAAATTGCGCTGAACATCGCTTGTGCTTGCTCTCTGCGAACTTACGATATATCTTGCTATCTGCTCGAATTTAGGGTCTCTCTTGCTCAAGTCCGTAGTTACTCGTCCGTCATCACCGGCGTTCGGATCCTCATACTCCGGAAGTATGTAAGGCATAGGATATGACTGCTGTTTAGAGATATGCTCTGTTATGCGCTCTATCTCGTCATTGTCTATGAACGCGCACTGAACACGAGTTAGCTTTGAGTCCGAGCTGATTAGCATGTCTCCGCGACCGATTAGGTTCTCCGCTCCGGTCTGGTCAAGCACAACCCTCGAGTCTGTGCCCGAGAATGTCTTCAGACCGAAACGTGCCGGACAGTTGGCCTTGATACCTCCGGTAAGCACCCTCACGTCAGGACGCTGTGTTGCGATGATGATGTGGATACCCACTGCACGGGCCTTCTGGGTGATACGGATGATAGGTGCCTCCACCTCCTTGCCTGCTGTCATTATAAGGTCGTTGAACTCATCGACGATAACGACTATATAAGGTAGGAATCTGTGTCCGTCCTGAGGGTTTAGTCTGCGCTTTATGAACTTGGCGTTGTATTCCGTAATCTTCTTGCAGCTTGCGTTCTTCAGAAGTTCGTATCTGTCGTCCATCTCTATACATAGGCTCTCCAACGTAGGCACTGCCATAGACACGTCAGTGATGATGGCGCTCTCTGCCTCTGGCGTCTTTGCCATGAAATGGTTCACTATTGGCGAGTACATAGAGAACTCCACCATCTTAGGGTCGATAAGTATGAACTTCAGCTCTGCCGGATGCTTCTTATAAAGAAGAGAAGTTATGCAGGCGTTCAGTGCCACTGACTTACCCTGACCTGTAGCTCCGGCGCATATCACGTGAGGACACTTTGCCAAATCCACCATGAATATCTCGTTGCTGATGGTCTTTCCTAGAACCATAGGAAGCTCCATCTTGCTCTCCTGGAATGCCTTGCTTGTAAGCATGTCGTACATAGGCACCATCTTGCGCTTGTTGTCCGGATTTGGCACCTCTACTCCTACGGTACCTCTGCCCGGCATAGGTGCGATGATACGAATTCCGTCAGCAGCCAGACGCATGGCAATATCCTTGCTCAAAGTCTCAATCTTGCTGATTCTCACACCTACTGCAGGGGTAAGCTCGTAAAGAGTAACTGTTGGTCCAGCAGTAGCCTTGATATGGATTATCTCCACGCCGAACGAGTTTAGCACAGCAATAATCTCCTGGCTCTTAGCCCTGACTTCATCGTCCGATATGCTTTCCGAGTCAGGATATCTAGTAAGCAGGTCAACAGACGGAGCCTTATAGAACTCAAGGTCCTTGGTTGGATCGTACGGTTCTAGCATGTTCTCTGCTGCCTCGTCAACAACTCCGTTGTCTATTTCCAAAGTGGTTTCTGGGTCTTCTTCATCTTCTGCAGGTACCTCTGCCTCTGCCTTAATTTCCTCAGGTCTGTCGATTTCAAGATTCATCATTGACGGATTTTCAGCCTTCTCCTCCTCATTAGCAGGGGCTACCTCCTCTTTTTCAGGCACTTCCTCTACCATAGTTTTGAACTCGACTTTTGGCTCTTTCTTTATCTCCTCAGCCTTGATAGTCTCTGTCTCCACCTCCTCAACAGCCTGAGGCTGAGCTGTTTCAGGCTCTTTCTCGGCCTCAGTTTGCTCCTTCTGAGTCTCCTCCTTCTCTGATTTGTTCCTCTCTGCCATGGCAGCCTCGTAAGCCTTTATTTTCGCCATTATCTTGTCTGCCAAAGACGGGAAGTTATAGATAACCACTATCGCAGAGACAAGGATAAGAAGAATGCAAGTGAAGAAATTGCCGAGGAATGCCGACAAGATATGCGCTACGGAATAGCCTATCGAACCGCCCCAGTATAGGGAAGACTCCTCGTACAATGCCTTGCCGAAGAATCCCAAAGTCACACTGCCTAAGACAAGTCCGAAGGCTGTAAGCTCGCACAACTTGAAAAGGTTATACTTGATGTGTATCAGTGACTTGACTCCGCAAGCAATGATGAACATGGCTATAAGCAGCGATGACACTCCGAATGTCTTGTTTATGAGTATGTCGGACAGGAATGCGCCCGAATATCCGCCACCGTTGGAAATCTCGCTCTCGATTTCACTTGTTGCGATGGTGTCATGTGTGTATATCAGTGATTGGTCAGCGTATCCGTTGATTAGAAAGGAAATCATGGACACCAACAAAAACAAACCCACACAGACGCAGATTAGACCTACGACTATTCGAGTTCCAGACGATGTGAAGAAATCCTTTAGTTTAGCCACTTTCATCCCCTTCACTTTCGCCTTAGTATTTTTTTCATTAGATTCTTCTGCCATTGGAAAACAGTCAGTTAAAGTTAAATTTATATGTCTCTTGTTCTTTGTTCTGCAAAGGTAGTGAAAAATATTGGAAATGCAAAATTCTTGCTCTCCAAAATTAAATGGTTTTGAAAATTCCTGTCATTCGCAAGCGTACAGGCGCACTCTCCCCCTTTTCAGACTTCCAACCCGTAAACGTAGCGGTGCAGAGTCTTTGCCACCTCTTCTGCATCCAGACCGCTGTCCTGTGCCACAAGCAGGTATAGGGGTACGCTCGGCAGTCCGCACGAATAAGGCGGCTGAATGTACTCCCTTGACAGAATCTTAAAGCCGTTCCTCTCATAGAATCCGAGCCTTCGTTTTGACATCTCGTCTTCGGGATGCTCCGCTTCCAGTACTATCGGCATGGATTTGTGCCTTTCCTTGAATTCAGACAGCGAACGGCTGCCTATTCCCAAGTTCCTTATACTGTTCTCTGTTGCGAAATGCTCTATATACACGAACTTGTCGAAAGTCCAGTATGATATGAATCCTACGCATCTGCCTTCGTGCCTTATCACCGATATTTCAAAGGGTTCGCTTCCGTTCAGCAGTTTCATAAGCTCGCACCACTCCCTCCTCTCCTCCTCGGGAAATGACATGGTGTATATACCCTTAATTATGTTTAGCTCTGTATCTTCTGGCATAGTTTCCTACATAAATTGGCTTTTGATGTCCTTCATGCAGATTTCAAGCTCAGGGAAAAGGATTGAGTCGCTTATTCCCATAATCTTGAGCTGTTGGATAATCTGGCGCTTGACCTTGTTGTCAATATAGAACCTTACGCATTCGTAGGACTTGATTTTCGGCATCTCCTTGTTATGTGACGCGCCAAAGAGTATAAATGCTCCGGACTGTATCTTTATTCGCTCGTTGTTCAGTTCGGGCAGAACAAAGAGTATCTTCTTTGATACCGCCTCCACCTCGTCGTCGGTAACGTCCGCCATTCCCGAATGGGCTTTAAGCTCATTCTTCCACTCGTCGCTCTGGAAAGACTTGTATGGGCATTTTGCCAATGAGGAAATCAGAGCCACCTCTCTGTCGTCGTGTCTCTTGACCTCGTTTTTCTGCACTATATAGACGTCTATCATGCCGACTTCGTCCTTGTGTGCGTTGTCCTGCCTGCATGCGAAGTAAAGTGCTACGAGCAGGTTCTGAGTCACGTCTAGCAGTCTTGTCGGTAGTCCGTAGTGCTGCATCTTGGCAAGCTTTGCGAATACGCTCATTGTGTTGGGGAAGTCCGAGCAGCAGCGCCTCTCGACCTCGCTGAACATCTCGTCCTCGTTCTCCAGGCACTTCATGTTCTGGTTTCGGTATATTCCCGGCTCCTCCTTGAAGGACACAGACGCAGAGCCTCGGAAGAAAAGGAAGCTGTTGCTGTGGCTCTCTGTAATCTCCGTGATTTTGGTCAGCACATCCTGAAAAGAAGACACCTTCATGAATGTCTCGTTGTGTGACAGCGTGTTGTCCTTGTAGAGGCAGAACGTGAGCTTTCCGTCGTTGCTCTTATATACCACCCACAAATCGACCTCGCTGCCTGCGAACTCCTTCTTTCCTCGCTCCAGTATTCTGTCCAGCTGGCTGTACGATCCGCTGTTTATGAATCCCGGCCATCTTATGTCGTATATGTGTATTTTGCCCTCCTTGTCCCTTGTCACGAAGTCATAGTTTCCGGATGACTCTATTATTTCTTCGCCCTTTATGTTTCCCTCTCTCAGTATATCGACGTATGTTTCCGCCTCCACGCTTTTGACATGGTGCCTGTAGTCCTTACCGTCAAAGTCCATAAGGCCTAGATTCATGAGTATGGATGCCACCTTTTTTGTCGTTTCACTAGGAATATTCAGGCTTTCGGACAGTTCATCCTCGGTTATTTCTCCGGTCTCTCTCTTGCACAAGTCTATAATTTTAGCGGCTAGTTTCAGGTCATTCCTGTTCATTGCTTTCGTATTCATGGTCGTTGTTTTTGTATTGTTCTGCAATGATATGGAAAATTATCGAGAAATCATAGGACAGGAGTGAAATTGTCAGTAATTCAACCTCAGGAACTTTACCGAACGCACGTCTATGAACACCTTTTCGGCAAGGTTCATGTATTTGGGGGCGTTGTCAACCACAGCGTTCAGGTTTATGCATCCGCTGAACGTGTATTTGCCCATTTTCCTCACGCTGTTGGGTATGAATATGCTTTTCAGTCCGCTGCAGTACGAGAATCCGTGGAGTCTGAAGTCACCCTGAATGTCAGGTCCTCCGGGTTAGGCTCGCCGAAATAGACCTCCTCTACCCTCTCCACCTCGAATCTTGCCACTGTTCCGTCCTTCTGCTTCACGAACATATCTGCCGGCAAGACTGTTCCGCACAGCATAGCAAGGGTTAATAATGTGAATGCTCTTTTCATATCGTTATAGTTTTATTAGTTTGTTCGTCACTATTGAACTGCGCTGCTGTCTTGTGGCATAGGTGTGTTGCGTGCTGTCTTTGAAAGCTTCTCCATGAGCAGCATATATTTCATAGATGGAGATTTGCCGTCAGGCGAAGCGTGTTCCTCGTATTCCTCAGGCTCCGGGTGCCAGTTCAATACATAGAACAGTGACGGAGATTTTGCATCATACACCACCAGAACCTTCTGCCCGTCAACAGCCCTGCCATTGTTTTTGAGGGCCCAAAGCTTGTCATCGCTTTCCTTGGCGTTCAGATATATGTAGTTTTCGCCTCTCTTTTCCACTACTGCGGCTATTATACGGTTATCGTGACGGCCGTAGTTGATTAAATAGTCAATTAGTTCTTCTTGGGTTATTCTGCTCGAGTATCTCCGCAGGAAATCCACCTTTTCGGTTGATTTCGCCCCTTGGGTGCAGTAGTCGAGCTGCACCTTCGTAGGTCTTGCCTCTATAATTCTTCTGGGAAAGACTAAGAAGTATCCGAATTCGTTGTAGTGTCCAAGCTCGGGGACTATATATAGACAATAGTTATCGGGCAGAATCCTGGCGCCTGTTTCGAATCTTTGTGTCGGGTCATCCAGCCTCTCCAATGTTGCTACTGTTCCGAATTTGACTCTCTTCCAGTTGATCATCTTTGCCGAATATATCACACCATATTCCTGTTCTGCCCTGCCAGAGAACATATCGCTCCACTCCAATGCCTTGATTCCGAACACATTGTATGTAAAGATAAAGCCTGCAGAAATAAAAAAAGTATATAGCTTTGACTGGAATTTGAAATCCTCGGGTTCCAAGCCTTCCAATGACTTCCTCACAGTCCTTCTGATTACGAGTATGACAAACAGACCAAGAGCCACCTCAGCGAATATGTTTGCGCATATACCGAGCTTGTAGTAGATCCTGTAGTGGAACAGACACAGCACAAAGAGCAGAGTCTCCAGCTTGTACTTGATTAAAAAATTGGCTATATCTTTCAGCATATCTCTTTGGTAATTATTTTTTTTATCCGCTATCTCTTGTAGGTGACAGACTTCACGCCCTTGAATGCGCCCTCTCCGACCTTTATGTCCTGTCTGCTGTTGTCAATCACTATCTCTGCGTTGTCGCAGCTGTGGAAAGCCCCGTACTCTATTGTCTCGACGCTGTTGGGTATGTACGCCTTCACCAGGTCGTCGCAGTCCCAGAAGGCGAAGTCTCCTATGCTCTTCAGACCTTCGGGCAGCTTCAGGTACCTCAGGCTGTAGCAGTCCTGGAAAGCCTCGTCGCCTATTCTTTCTAGGCTCAATGGCAGAGCCACAAGCTTCAGGCTCTTGCAGTTCTGGAATGCGAAGTCTCCTATCTCGGTCACTGTGTTGGGCATGGATATGTGCGCCAGGTCTATGCAGTCCATGAAACCCTGATAGGCAATCTTTGTCACTGTGAGGCTCTTTCCGTCCAGATATACCGTCTGCTCCACTGTTACGGATGTAGCCTCTCTGTTCACGCACCTTGCCTCTGCCGTAGAGTCGGACAATGCTCGGTATTCTACATCTTCGGGTATGGAGTTGGTGACCAAAGAGAACACCGAATCCTGTGCCATGGAGATGGTGCAGGACAGCAGCATGCAGGAAATATGTGTCAGTATTCTCTTGTTCATAGTTATAGTTACGCTTCGCAATACAAAGATACTGCTTTTTTGTCAGATATCCAATAGTTTGAGAGGGAAAAATGACAGTAGTTTATCTTGACATACTTTCTATGAACTGGTCAATGTCGTGCCTCAAGTGTCTGATGTGCAGACCGGCCATGCAGTCCAGAAATATCTCGATATTATCCTCCTCCCTGGTGTCTATAAGTGCCTGTATGTACTCTGCCTTGTCCTCCTTCAGCACCTTTGTCGGCAAGGCTCCGTACTCCATCTGCAGAAGGTTCATGAGCAGTCGGCAGGTTCTGCCGTTTCCGTCTGCCCAGGGATGTATGGTTACAAGCTCGAAATGAGCCCAAAAGCTGAGGTCGTATATTGCTGACACGTCCGTTGTGTCAATCGTCTGGCGTCGTCTGTTCAGCTCCTCGCAGAAAGCCTGCAGTTTCATCGGCACCTTCAGATAGGACATATATGACCTGCCGCCCAATCCGGCTGTTACGTTAAGCTTGCGAAGCTCTCCCCTTGCCGAGTTGAAGTCTCCGGCCATAGAGTGATACTCTCCGCCAGTACGCGCCATCACCTTGGCTGCAAGGTCAATGAGCATATCCACTGTTACCGGCTCGTGAGTTGCGAACCTCTTGATTCCGTATTCGTATGCTGTCTTCAGGTCCAGGTTCATCATCTGCTCGACTATTGTACGCTTGTTGCTTGTGATACCCTCGTCAAAGAGCAGCTGTGCCTCCACTTCGGTTACTGTGGAGCCCTCTATGGCTGTAGAGTGCGTGACGAGTGAGTACAGATAGAACTTGTCATAGTTTATCTGGTCGGATATGCCGAGTTCCCTGTGTTGCCCGAGCAGTTTCAGAAGTGTAGCTCTGTTCTCTTCAGTCATAAGTTTTGCTTTCTCTATTTTCGCAATACAAAGATACTGCTTTTTTGTCA
The DNA here is from genome assembly GCA_024401535.1 of Paludibacteraceae bacterium. GTDB lineage: Bacteria > Bacteroidota > Bacteroidia > Bacteroidales > Paludibacteraceae > UBA1723. The sequence goes on from JAKSKX010000001.1 coordinate 281,924, forward strand.
GATATCCAATAGTTTGAGGGGAAAAACATAAATAGACTCAATCCTTAATAATTCCTGAGACGGAATGTAGTGCCAATGCAACACGCTTAAATTATTAATTATGAATTATTAACTATGAATTAACCCAAATTCCCACAACGCCCAAAGCGGGAGACCGCAGGTTGCGTTTCCGCTCCCTATGGTTTCCCGCTTCTTTTTGCTCATACCGCCAAGAGTTCTGGCTCAGGCTCAGGCTCCTCGTCGTCGCTGCCAGAGTTCTTGTTGGCTATAGCCACTCGCTTCAGCCAGTTGTCTATGGCGTTCAGAAACTCTGTGATCTGCTCCAGGCGCTCCACCTCCGACTCAATTGTCGGTGAAAGCTCGTACTCCTCCACCTGCGCCTTGGCTATGATAGAGAAAATCAGCTCGTCCGTAGGCTCCCTCAACAGGTACTGGTTAGGGATGTTGGCAATCATCAGGTCCTCCATCTCCATGAATGTCACGAGAGTCTCTATCTCCTCGACAATCGAAGTTGCGTCCTCGACCATGCTGTCAGCCACAGCGTCCTCTATGCCTGACCAGGCACCGATAAAGGCTCTCACGCCCTCCACGAACTCGTGCTGTGCAGTCACGCCCTTCACCCTCATGTCGTATGAGTGAAGCTCACGCTCCGCGCCCTCCTTCTCGAGCTTTGCGGCTTTGCGTAGGATGATGAATATGGCGTGCATCTTGGCTCGAAGCTCGTTGACCTTGCCGTTCCACTTCTCTCGTGTCTCGTTCTTGCGGCAGTTGTCAAGGTTTGCCAGCTCGTTCGCCACTAGTCCCTGCAGCATAGGTCGCTTGTTGTCATAGATTCCCTTTGGCATGATGTCAAGGAACTCTTGTGCGTAGTGTGTGTGCTGCTTGTGTCTGAGTCTCTTGAAGTAGCTGAATCCCTCAGCACTTCTTGTCCAGTGTCTTTTCAATTTCTTTTCCATTTCTTTAGATGTGATTAATTATTAGTTTGGTTTTTTGCCAGGTAGCAGGCCTTCGGATCCGCGGTTCTCCTCGGGCTTCTTTAATGATACAAAATTACTAAAATTCAATGACATGAGCAAGGAATTCGCAAGGAATTTTCATATCATTCCAGCATTTTTTTTCGTTTTTTGTTCCAGTCTGTCCTATGCGATATCATCCTAAGCATTTGCCGTCCGGTTCTGTGCCGGAATAGGAGGCAGAGCCTGTTCCAGGGGCTGGAATATGGAGCCGTATTCTCCGTGGAAGTCGAACTCCTGAGTCATTCCCACCCTGCACACTCGGCTCTTGGTTATTCGGCAGACTATGCGGTTCTTTACGCCGTAGTCGTTAGAGTACCTGTCCCTGTCGGGGCTGAGCCTCTTCTGGGGAATGTGTCTGAGGTTGTAGAGCATCAGTGTGAAGTCTGCCGCCTCCACGATGTCATGCGCCTCTGCGACCGCCGAGTTGTTAAGGCTGGGCACTCCGCTGTCGCAGTTCCTGGAAAGCTGTGAGGCTATCACCACAGGCACGTTCAGGTCGTTCTTCAGCAGCTTGAGAGCCTCCATAGTCCGCTTCAGGTCCATCAGGTTGTCGTTGGACTCCCCGGGCTTGAGTATCTGCACATAGTCTATGAACACAGCCCTGACACCGTACTGGTTGCGCACCTCGTTGACGTATGACACCACCCTTTCGAGGTTGAATGCCTTGCCGTCGCTCAGCACCGTGTCCAGCATCATTCCGTTATCGACAAGCTCTCCGAGTTCGATTATGCACTGCTTGATGAAGTATGTAGAGAAGTCCCTGCTGACGACCTCCATTGTTCGGCTCGACTGCTCGACAATCTCGTCGATGTTCTTCCAGTACAGGTGCCATATAGCCTTTATGGCGTTCTCTATGGTGTGGTCAACGCCCACTCCGTTGAGTTTGAACTGCTGCAGCTTGTAGTCGATGTAAATCTTTATGAGCTGCTTCATGGTCTGGAAACGGCTCTCCTCAAGCGAGATATACACGACCTTGCCCTTCTCCTCGGTGTTGAAGCACAGTTCCCTGAGCGCCAGGTTCTCCAGCATTCGTGTCTTGCCGTGTCCTGTCTGAGCTGCTATCAGATAGAGCTTGTCGCTTTCCAGCTTGAAGCTGTACGGCTGCTCGTTCTGCTCCAGGTCCTGCGTAAAGACATATCCGGTAAAGAATCCCTTTGCATTCTCGAAGCCCTCCTTCAGCTCGTTGACGAAGTTTCGCTTTCTGTTCACGGTCTCCCTGACCGAGTCGTCATGGCTCTCGTTGTTCAGCGTTGCACCGATTTCTGCAACCAGGTCGAGCCTGCTCCTGTCGGTCCTTGCCAGAGTCAGGTCCTTGCTCAGCTTCATGATCTTCTCCTCACGCTCCTTCTGTCTGGCCTCGTTGTTTATCGCCTCTATGCTGTTGTTGAGCCACTCAGCGCTCAGTGACAGGGTTATTCCGAACTTCTCCTCGAAGAATGATGTCAGCTTGTCAAGGAACAGCTTTTTCGTTGCTCCGGACTGCACCTCGCCGACCAGACACTTCACAGCCTCCTTCTCGAAAGCTATTGCCGTTGCCATCTTCTCCTCGTCGCTCATCTGTGCAATGCCCTCCCAGTCCTGCTCTGTGACGAGCTTGTTGAGTTTGGCGAATATGTACGGCATGGACGAGTTTTTCATGCCGCTTAGTATCTCGTACATCATGCTCTTGTCCTTGAGAGTTGCGAACAAGAGGTTGCTGTCTATCTTTTTCATTTTTTTAATCTAGTCGAAAAGTTTGGTTACTGAATCGGGGAAGCACATCATCTCTATGTTTATGTGCGGAGCAATCTCCCGGAACTGGTTCCGTATTGAGTAGAAGAACTCGTAGTTGTACCCCTTGGTGTCTCGGTCGATAAGGACATAGACCTTCCTGTACCCCAGTCTGCTGATGCGTTTCACCGCCTCTGGCAATATCGACGAGCCGCCCAGAGCCATGCAGTCAATCTCAGGCCTGTTTCCGCCGACAGCGTATGCGTTGCTGCACACGATTGTTAGGGCGTCAATCTGCCCCTCCACCAGAATCAGGCTGTCGCTGTGCGGCACTACGGGCATGTTATAGAGGTATCCCTTGCTCTTGGTCGTGTCTCCGGACGGATAGAGGTACCTCTTGACATTCGGCTCGTTTGTCACGGCACGGAAAATCATGCTCACGACACGGTTCTCGGCAATGACTGGGATGGTAAGGTAGTCGCACCGGCTTTCCATATATACGGTCTTTCCCTCGCTAGTGAATGCGTCGTCAAAGAAAGGCTGGAGTCTGCATCCCTTACGGAAGAATCCGAGTCTGCCACGGTTAATCTCTATCTCTGACAGGCTTCTCGAGTTGCAGTACTCTCGAACACCCTGCACCTCCGCGTCACCGCTCAGCAGTGCCTTTCTGCACTCCTCGGCGAAAGTTCCGAGCTTCCTGTAGTAGTTGTGGGCCTTTTCCATCTCGCTCAGAGCCTCGGGGGTTATCTCGGGCTTTGCCACACCTACAACGCCAGCCATTTCATAGATAGCCTCGTAGGGCTTGAGGTTTGGATGGTCGAGCAAATATAGGTCGATGAACGACATTGACGGACCGCCGTACTCCTTGGCACCCTGGAATCCCTCCAGGATTACGGTCTTCTCCTTCTTTCCCGTTGTCGAGGGAGTCTTGTCGAAGTGCAGAGGCGATGACCACTTGCGCCCCTTGGTAGTATGTTTCAGCACGAATCCGTACTGTGGGAAGAGTCTAGGCACACTGTCAAAGAGTTTCGGAAGCACCTGCTCTTCATAGAAGTTGGTAATAGCACTTTTAGCCATTATGAATAAGTCTCTTTTGCCCGTTCAAGCCCTTTTTTGTGTGTGCCTGGGCTCGGCACACGGGCTGCTGTATCACTTTACTTTTTTCGTTGTTTTTGCCTGGGATGGGTTGTTGGACGCTTTGGATTAGGGCGTTGTTGGGCGTTGTTTGACGGGGTGAGAAGCGAGTCAATTCCACGTATGGACGCTTTTTAGACGGGGGTTGCACCACCCGTCTGGACAGAGACAAGCCACTACGTGGCTAGGCGCGTGGCTATGCGCCTAAAACGTGCGTGATTATAAATATATCAAAGAAATATCTTGTTGCGTGTCGGATGGCGTGTCTAGTCACGTGTCGGGCGCTTTTAGACGGGGGTTGCACCACCCGTCTGGACAGAGACAAGCCACTACGTGGCTATGCGCCTAAAACGTGCGTGTTTAATATATCAAAGACATATCTTGTTGCGTGTTTGATGCGTTGTCGCGTAGCGACATCTCTCGGTCTAGGCGTGGGTTTTAACCCACGGCAATAAACACCCACGACCAAACACACACGACAAATAATCCTTTTGCCGGGGAATGAATTCCCCGTCTGGACAGAGAAAAGCCACTACGTGGCTATGCGCCTTAACGTGCGTGTATAAATATATCAAAGAAATATCTTGTTGCGTGTCGGATGCGTTGTCGGTCACGTTGTCGCGTAGCGACATCTCTAGGTCCAGGCGGGGAATGTTTATATCGACGATGATTTATCGAGTCAATTCATTCCCCGACACAAAACACACCGACACCAAACACCAACGCCGACAATTATCCCCGACACCAACGCCCCAAAAATAACACGCCGACCACACACAAATCTGTGCAAATCTGCGGTTAAAGTCACAATCAATCCGTGCTAATCCTAGGTTAGAAATAACCATCAGAGGCAGTCAAAAATTTATTACCAAACTGGAAAAAGATTGAAAACAAAAAATTTCCGAGTTGGCTTAGGTTTCCAGATATGGACTTCAGTTAACCGGTCTCCCGAAATCCACAGGAGCAAACTATATAGTGTGCAGTCACAAACGAATGCTTCCGTACACTTCAGACCTCAACTTTTTTCCGCAAGAGGAACCAGAATGACTTACGTTCCGTCTTCGGTCGGTACTCTTTCTTGTGCAATCCGCTGATATGCCTATTGTTAGGTTGGCGAACAGTCCGAAATTTTCCGAATTGAGCATCTAACAGACTTTATATCTGTGTCTTAACGACAGTGCAAAGGTACTACTATTTTTTAAATCTGCAAGCGTTTTCAAGAAAAATTTTACGCTATGGGCGATTTTTTTTCTTGTTTTTTTCTCTTTTCCTTTATGGCAGAGAAGTCCGCACCACGCACAAGTCAGACGGGGTGCCTTTGAGCCTCTGCCCGAAGCATTTTTTATGCTCCCTACCAGCAATAATATATATTTATAATATATTATTTGCAGGTGGGGAGCTGCTATAAAAAAGCTTCCTCGCTGGGCATGGGGCTGACACCCCTGGACTTGGCGTTGATTTCGCGGACGCCATGCCGGAAACCCTCTTTTTTTTCTTCATTCGGATGGAAAGAAAAAAAGAAAGGCGAGCCTCGGCGCAGAGACGGACAGCCGTGTCCTTGCGCCTTGAAGGACGCAAGGACGGAACAGCCGCAAGCGTGCGAAGAGCCGACAGCTCCCACACATGGAGGCTGAAGAAGGAATGGGGAATTTCCGAGAGCCATATCGTTAATCTTCGATTAAAAAAGCAAGCCAAACGCTTGCTTTTTTGGTGGAAAATTTGTAATTTTGCTTCTTCTAAAAGAATCGAAAATCACTCATGGTAAAAAATAAAAAAATATTAAAAGTCGGTACTTTATTTAGCGGAATAGGAGCATTTGAACACGCATTGCATCAACTAAATATTCCTCACGAAATACAATTTGCTTGCGACAACGGTGAAATTGAATTACCCATCAGGTATTCAGATCTTTTCCGTTTGATCGAAGGAATGAACGAAGATCAAATTAAGGACTATTTGGAAAAATACATTGGCTGTATTGGTGTAAAAAAAGAATTCAGAGAAACGGAGTTGAATCTAGTTTTGGAAATTGCTTTGGCAAATGATGAAACTCGTGAAAAATACCTAAACAATAATTCGCCTATTGTCCTTTATTACTCAAAAGCAGGAAGAAAAAGCATGGTTAAACACCAGCTTATACTTACGCAAGAGCAAATAATTGCCCTTACACCTGGTATGACAATGAAAGAGAGGGAGCAGTATGTAAATAATCTTTACAAACTGACAGGCGAACACAACTACGTAAAAGACGCATATTTTGCAAATTACGACATTAAGGAGGAACATTGGCATGAGGATGTTCGCTTCTTGGATGCGAACGAATACAAGGGCAATCTTGACATAATGGTGGGCGGTAGCCCTTGCCAGAGTTTTTCAAACTATGGCAAAAAATTAGGTTTAGAGGATGTCAGAGGAACTTTGTTCTATGACTATGCTCGTGTCATAAACGAGGCAAAACCAAAGGTTTTCATATACGAGAATGTTCAGAACCTATTAAATCATGATGGCGGAAAAACATGGAAAGTAATGCTAAATGTTTGGCAGTCATTGGGATACGAACTGAATTTCAAAATTTTAGATGCAAAGGACTATAATCATCCGCAGTTGCGTACTCGTTTGTTTCTCATAGGTATTCGTGAAGATATTTATAAAAAACCTTACTCTTTCCCAGAGAAAAAGGAATTGACACACAAGAGTACTGAATATCTCCAAAAAGGTCCAATTCAGGACATCTACTATTTGGGTGAGAAAGGTTTTGAATGGGTTACTACCCCATCCAAAAACCTAAGAAGATCGAGAGTAAACCAAGACATTATAGGCTGTCAAACAGCAAACCAGCAAGACAACTGGATTGGTGATTTTAGAGTTGAGCATCCGAAATCGCATCATTACAACGATGAAAGAATACATATCGGAAAATTCGACTTTAATGATGGCAACGGCATGGTAGATGCTGTTGCAAGGAAAATGACACCAAGAGAGTGTATGAATCTAATGGGATTTGACGATTCATTCAACATTGCTGTCAGTGATAGTATAGCCTATAGACATGCAGGAAATTCTATCGTTGTACCCGTATTAAAAGAACTGATTAAATCACTTGAAAATTATCTATAATTATGGCAAAATTAGATGGTTTGGATGGTTTGTGTAACATCCAAGACAGACACATATATTGTTTGACACAAGCGTTAGATTTCTATGCAAAAAATGACTTGTCAAATGAACCAAGTTTAGCAGGATGGTCAAAAGGGGAAATACTCCAAGCATTAGCCTATCCCTTGCATAAAATATCTAACGAATATAAACGATCATTCAAGTTTCAGATTCCTAAAGCCAAGGCTTTAACAAAAAGCGGTGCGCCAGCAAGCCCAGCAATAGCAACATATACCATCACTATGGGTTTGTCATTCGATGACAAAGATGATTATGCATTGACATCGGTAGGAGAAGCTATTTTAGAGCGTAGGCTTTATATACCTTCCTATGCTCTAATACTATTGTCCAAAGTCGGCATATACGATGAAATGGATTGTCGAATCTCAAATATTCTCACTCATTTTTGCGATTATGCGACAAAAAATCCGAATGATACATATACCCCAAACAATATTTTGTCAAAATTACCAGAGGACACTTATATTAATTCAAGATCAGATATATTATTCAATGCTTTTGTAATTTCAGGAATATTGTCTGTAAATGAAAATGAAGAGTTTATTGTCAATTCTGATGATATGCCATTAGTTTCATTTTTGGCTAAAAATGGTAATAGGATTACACCACCAAGCGCAGGTGACAAAAACTACATGGGTGATATAACCAAGGGAATTACTGAATTAATAGACTCTAATAACAAATCATTGTTTTCTCCTAAATACAGTGATTTAATTAGCATTAAATTAAAGGAAAATTCAAACACTCCCACTCTCCCTACCCCAACCACCCCACTCGAAGAGCCTCTCCAGCAGATCTTCTACGGAGCGCCGGGAACGGGCAAGTCTCACGGCATAAAGGACAAGGAGAGTCAGTTCAGCGAGGTCATACGCACAACTTTCCATCCGGATAGCGACTACTCCACTTTCGTGGGCGCTTATAAGCCCGTTATGGACGATGTCAGGAAATGCGTTGTCATAGACAAGGAGGAGAAGGAGGTCAAGCCGCTGGACGGAGGTTCCAAATTCGAGAGGCGAATAGCATACAAGTTCATCAAACAGGCTTTCCTAAAGGCCTATATCTCGGCCTGGAAGGGATTGAAGGAGAACAAGCCCGTACTTCTTGTCATAGAGGAGATCAACCGAGGAAACTGCGCACAAATCTTCGGCGACATATTCCAGCTGCTTGACAGGGATGAAAGCGGATACAGCTCCTATTCCATAGATGCGGACGACGACATCCAGAGGGAACTTAGCGATGTTTTCAAGGAAGCGAACATAGACATCGAGGAGATCAAGAACGGCACGAAGCTACTTCTGCCGCCAAACCTATACATCTGGGCGACAATGAACACCAGCGACCAGTCCCTTTTCCCAATAGACTCCGCATTCAAGCGCAGATGGGACTGGAAGTATGTCAAGATCAAGGACGAGGGCAAAGGCTGGACGATAGCCAACACCGACAAAACATCCTGGTGGGATTTCCTAAAGGCTGTGAACAGGGTTATCAACGAAATGACATCCAGTGCGGACAAGCAGCTCGGATACTTCTTCTGCAAGCCAAAGAAAAACGAGACCGAGATAAGTGCGGAGACATTCGTGGGCAAGGTCATATTCTACCTTTGGAACGACGTGTTCAAGGACTACGGATTCGACGACACCACCCTTTTCCGCTACAACGACAGCGAGGGCAGGAGCGTTGAAATCTCTTTCCCAAGCTTCTATGACGTGGATGGGGAGAAAATAAACAAGGATGTTATGGACAAGTTCATCCAGAACGTACTGAACTGGAGAAAGGACAAAGAGAGCGAGCAGAACTGATGTACATCCTATTTGAAGATCACGAATACGAGAGCGAGCAGGTCGGCGACATCCTGAAGGACATATACGTTCTGCAGGATGTGAACAGGAAGGTCAGCCTGAAATATGTGGGTTATTTCTATAATCCGCATCTGAAGGACTGCGTGTTCATTCTGCCCAAGGTTCTGCTGATGGACAAGGACGGAAGGGAGGTTCTGGCAGACGTGACGCTTTCAAACGGGGATGACGCAACGCCGGAGAATGTGCTGAAGCCCGAAGACCAGGAGAAACTCAGCAGGGAGTACAGGAAGTTCATATACGAGTTCTCGGTGTGGATATACCGTGCCATATCGGTGTTCCACAAGGCGAATCCTGAGAGCAGGGCCATACTCTTCAAGCAGCTGCCCCAGTCGGGCAAGGGAAGGAGGAGCAAGGCGAACACATACCTTGACATAGTCCTCTCGCTCATAGCCTTCAACAGGGAGAACAGGGATTTCGTACTCTTTACGGTCAGGAACCTGCACAAGGGCAACAACAAGATAAACTGGACCAGAACCATAGCCCACTCCACAGCCATAGTCCAGGACGACAGCGCGGCATACCTGAACCTTGTGAACAGGAAGCGTGTGGCGAACTATGAGGAGGAGCTGTTCGTGATATTCTACAGCATACTGAACTTCCTGAACACGGAGTACGGCTTCAACGCACCTATAAACATACAGTACGAGCTTATCAAGGGCAGGCAGTTCGACCAGTACCGCAACGGACTAGGCAGGACAAGGCTGATGCAGATCAAGTACAGGTACTTCTCGGACAAGACTCTCCAGCTATGGGATCTCTGCTACTCGTTCTTTGACTGCACTCACAGCATAGCGCTGAACACGAACGCACAGGAGTACCTGCTAGCCAAGAGCTTCCACGTGGTGTTCGAGGCCATGATAGACGAGCTGATAGGCACACCGCACAACCAGATACCGAAAGGGCTGGCTGACCAGGAGGACGGAAAGAGAGTCGATCACATATACATGGACCTTGCCCTGACATCAGAGAACGGACAGAACGACAGGGAGATATACTACATCGGAGACAGCAAGTACTACAAGAGCAAAAACTCTCTGTCTTCGGAGTCTATATACAAGCAATATACATACGCAAGGAACGTGGTGCAGTGGAACGTGAACCTGTTCCTGGGTGAAAAAGCAGATTTTGACGACTACAGGAGCGACGACAGGGAAGGTCCGTTCGGAAACACACGCCTGCAGAGCGAATCCACCGAGGGATATGACGTGATACCTAACTTCTTTATAAGCGCATTTGTCGATGGAAACCGCAGATATAACTCCGGCAGGAACATAGAGAGGCACAGGGAACCGGGCAAAGACAAGAGCGAGAAACACTGCACATATATGCAGTACCAGTTCGAGGACAGACTCTTTGACCGAGACACACTGTTCCTGTCGCACTATGACGTGAACTTCCTCTATGTGCTTTACCTCTATGCAAGGAACAGGGCGAGCGAGAAGGCGCAGTGGAAGAGTGAGGTTAGAAAAATGTTCAGGGACGAGATCAGGTCTGTGGTGCAGCAGAGGTTCGAAATATACGCCATGCAGCCCCATTCGGAAGTAGATGGGGACGAATATATACGCATGCACTTCTACGAGCTTAACGGCCGCGTATTCAAGCCATACGGGGAAAGCAGAGGCACATTCCTTGCCTTTGCCGGAGCATTGGACGGTAGCGGTCAGCTGAAGGACGAATCAAGGGAGCTGAAGGATATGCTCGCGAAACATTTCTATATAGCGAAGTGCGACATGGGCGAAGATCCGGAGGACAAAATAAACGAAGCCAAGGCAAGCATGAAGGATGCGCCGGCGATGGAGGTGGAACCGGAGAACTACCTGACTCTGCACTGGCTCGAGAAACACACCGGTCAGAGCGTGCTTCTAGGCTTCTACAAGAGCGCAGAACATCTGGACTGGATACTTAGCAACAAAAAGTACAACGTGCGCCTGAAGAAAAGGAACGAGGAAGGCAGGGAAGGATCTCACATAAAGAGCGAATATGAATCACACAATGTCAAGTTCGCCATACTCTATGGTGGAGACTACACCCAAACGGGCAGATATCGTGTATTCGAGGTCAGAAATACAGCTACAGCTATGAAACCCGAGGAAATGGAAAAGCTGGGCTATCCGAATCCTCAGGGCAGCTACCTCGTATATTCCCTTGACGAGGAGGTCAGTCTGGGCAAACTAGACATAAGGTCTATGCTGCACAACTTAGAGACCGAACACGTGCAGACAGCCAGCAGAATGGACATAGACGCACCTGCATACGAACCAATCTTCGTCAAGGCAGAACAGCTGAAACAATACCGAAAATCTTTGATTTAGAGGTGCAAAAAACACTACTACACCCTTGCATATCTCACAAAAAATCACTAACTTTGTAAAAATTGGAAAGGGGAAGGTATATCTTTTCTAGGAAATAACGGGTAGTAATTGAAAATATTGTAGTACTTTTGCATTCATCGGTCTGCAAAGGCCTAAAAATAGAAATTAACAACGAATCAGTAATGATAGATCTTAGAAATCCGAAGTTGAAAGACTTCAAGCACATTGAAGCACCAGCTCGAGAGTCTGCCACTCGAAAAGCCTTCGCATCTTTCTACAGAGTAAAGCCAGGAAGCTATGTCATTCCACGTACCGAGCATAAAGTAACGAAACTCCCTAAAGGTATTTTATGAGTACATACGACAAGGAATATGACGGACTTGCGGATGCCATTGTAACGAATGCGATAGTGATGCCTGCGGTAGAACTTAGGGAAGGAGAAAAGTTTCCACCCTATTACTATACAGACAATGCAGCATGGGACACAGGGGCACAGTTTACCTTCATTTCTCCCAGAGTTGTGGAGGCGTTAGGGTTAGCACCATACCGAGAAGGTGAAATTATGGGCATTGGTGGTGACCAAACGGCCAAAACATATATGGTTCATATAGGTTTGCCTGATGGCTACCTTACACATGATGTTGAGGTTTATTGCAGTGACATAGATGATTTTGACATACTAATAGGCATGGACATCATCACATTAACCGATTTTTGCATAACAAACAAAGACAAGAAAACTAAATTCGCATTCCGAACACCTTCCGAAGGAGGAATTGATCTATAAAACTCTTATTACCTACCTTTCATCTACCATCTGTAACAATCAGAACAGCTGAAACCATACCGAAAATCTTTGATTTAGAGGTGCAAAAAACACTACTCCACCCTTGCATATCTCACGAAAAATCACTAACTTTGTGGTGTGTTTGGGATGGGAAAAGAGGAAGGAGAAAAAATGGAACTGAAGCAGTTTATCCGTTTTATTTGGAAAATTCAGCAGAATGCACTAAATTGCACGGAATTTGAAGGTTAAGGAGCGGTGCGGCTCCTAATACTCTAACAATTAAACTTATAGCTATGTACGTACCTCCATTCACAATATCTGCCAAGGCTATCAACCTGATTGCGGAAATCTCTGCCCAGGTAGAGAGGTATGCCATAAAGATGGAACAGAAGGACAGTCTGTTGCTGCGCAGGGCAAACCGAATCAGGACAATACACAGCTCGCTAGCAATAGAGGGCAACACACTGAATGAACAGCAGGTGGTGGATATTGTGAACGGAAAGAATGTAGTTGCACCTTTACGCGAGATTCAGGAGGTCAAGAACGCTATACGAACATACGAACTGTTTCACAAGCTAAACCCCTTCAATCTTGACGACCTGTTAATGGCTCACAAGGTAATGATGGAGGCGCTTATTGACAGACCCGGAGAATTCAGGACCGGAGGCGTGGGTGTGTTCGGAGAGAGAGGATGCGTACACCTTGCACCTCCGGCAGACAGAGTCCCTATGCTAATGAATGACCTGTTCACATGGCTGAAAGACAGTCCCGACCATCTGCTTATCCGTTCATGCGTCTTTCACTACGAGTTCGAGTACATACATCCGTTCATTGACGGGAACGGCCGTACAGGCAGACTTTGGCTGTCTCTGATACTTGCAAAGATAAACCCTCTATTCGAGCATCTGCCCGTAGAGAACATGATATACGCCAACCAGCAGAAGTACTATGATGCAATAAGCGAAAGTACAAACAGAGCAAACAGCGAACCATTCATTGACTTCATGCTGAATGAAATACTGAAGGCTCTTAAATCCCACAGCGGTACAAATGTCGGTATAAATGTCGGTACAAACAGAGACAGGTTCGTTTCCATCTTACGTAACAGACCGACAATAACCCTAAAGGAGTTGGCAGAGGAGCTGTGTCTGAGCCAGCGCCAATGCGAGAGAATGGCCGCAGAACTCAAAAAGGCAGGAGCAATACAACGCGTAGGCTCCTCGAAAAACGGACATTGGGAAGTCACAGACTGAACAAGAACAACAAGCCTATCCCAGTTCCCAAGAAACAAAAAGGGCGCATACAAGCGCCCTAAATGAAGTTTCTATTTAACTATATCCGTCGGAGCACGAAGGAAAGACACAGACTTACAGCCCATAAAAGCCGCCTTGTCAAAGTTTACCTGGTCTGCCCGGTTGTCTATCAACACCTCAAGGTTGTTACAGCCGAAGAATGCACCTTTGCCAATATACTTCACTGACGATGGAATCTCCACGACCTCAAGGTTCGGATGATCGCTGAAAGCCCAATCCCCGATACTGCGCACATTGTCGGGTACCAGGTACTCGTCGGCACGGCTCTGAAGGAAGGCAACTATGGCAGTCTTGTCCTTGTTATATAGCACCCCATCACTGAACGAGAAGTGGCGGTTTGACTCGTCCACCTCTATATCGCAGTCGGGCAAGGCATTTCGGCCTATGGTCTTGACCTTGGCAGGGATGTTCAGAGACTTCAGGCTCTTGCATCCGGCAAAGGCATACTGTCCGATACTCCTGACAGATACGGGAATCCTGACATTGGCAAGGCTCACGCAGTCATGGAACGTATATGGCTCTATGGCAGAGAGCGAACCGGGCAGAAACACCGAAACAAGGTTCGTGCAGTTCTCGAAGGCAGACTCCTCGATGCTCTTGACATATTCGGGAACAGTGAACTCAGTGATGTCCTGGTTGTTCCGATAGGTCTTGCCAAAGACTATCGAGCCGGTATTTGTCTTGGTCTCCCTGCTATCCACCTCGACATAGGGAACCATCACCGCAGCCTCGTGAGTGGGATGAACGATAAAGGTCTCGTATCCGTGTTTTGGACGCTTGTAGGCATCGTATGCGTCAGCAAGGGAACAGGCGAACGCAGACACAGTTCCAAGCGCAACTAGAAATATATGCTTCATAGGAATTATAGTTTATTGGTTTGACTGCAAAGGTAAGCAAATAATCCGTACAGAGGCGTAAAGGGTGCAGGAAACACCCCATTACTGCTGCTCGTCGCTTCTTCTGTTCACCACAGCCCTGACACCACGGCCCTCGTAACGCTCCCAGCAGTTGTTCTTGAAGTAGTCCCAGAACTCCTCCTCGACAATGGCATCCCATCCATACTCGTTCTGGTAAAGAAGATGCGCCCTGTTGCTGTTCAATGAGTCCAGGTCAGAAGACCAGTGGTGTCCCTGAATAGTACCTCCGACATAGTTGGTCTGGGGCAAGTAAATGACGTTACCGTTCACCTTGCTTGTACCCCTGTATGCACCTGCCGGATTCCTCAGGCATTCCCACTTACAGCCCTGAATAAGCTCGTCTATTTCCTTTGAAGTAGGTGTTCTCCAGTCCTTGCCCCAGTTGAAAGTTGCGGCATCATCCTCGGGCTGCAGAGCAAAGAGGCTGTCAACAGTTCCGTATTTGCTGTTGCTGCAGTACTTGGTAAGCAGGCAGTCATCAAACTCAGCCCACTTGTATGTCTCGCTTGTGTAAATATCCTTGGGAAGCACCTCACCCCAGGCATAGCGCGAGCCTGTTTCAGAAGGAGCCTTTGCACCGACATCATAGACAGCCCAAAGGGTTCCGCTAGGCAGTCCAAGATCTACATAGGGATAGTTGCTTATAACACCTGTTACAGAGCCTTTCCAATTAGAGACATCAATCTCTGTAGTATCCTGAGTCAAGAAAATCTGCTTGACATTATCCACGTGGAAATGATGCTCGCCTCCATCCTTATAGACAACTACAATCTCGTTATCAGCCATAGAGAAGCAAGAGGCAAGGCAAGACAATATAGTAAGTATATTTTTCTTCATAATAACTAAGTAAATACGCTATGATACAGAATTATTTGTTAACGACGGCACGGACACTGAAACCCTGATACAAGGAATCGTCATAACGGACACCGACACAGCAGTCATCCCAAGGGACAACACTGTCATCCTGGAAATAGAAGGAAGTGGCAGTCCTGGAATAGGTATAGCTTGTGTCTATGGAAGCGGACCAATAGCGGCCATAAATCTCCCATTCCGAATCATAGCAGTCAGTACCATCCCAGTATCCGGCTGAAGGCAGAAATATCTTTCTGTTGTTATACTTGCTCTTGCCAAGTCTGCCGTTACCGCCCTCGTAAGCCCAAGACCAGGTGCAGCTTTTAAACAGCTCCTCGAAATCCTCCTTTGTCGGCATTCGCCAGTTGTCACCCCAATTCACTGTGGCGGCATCATCTTCGGGCAGCAGGACAATCAGGCTGTCAACAGTTCCGAACTTCTCGTCCCAGACATATTTGGTACCTTTTTTCTTTTCCCCGTCGCACCACTTGTAGTTCTCCCAACTGTACTCGCTCTTAGGCTCAACCTCTCCCCAAGCGAAGTAGCTTCCGAACTCTACGGGTTCCTTGGCACCGACGTTGTAAGTAGCCCAAAGGTTACCGCTAGGCAAACCGAGGTCAACGTAGGTTATGCCGTCAATCCTTCCGCTTACAGAGACTCTAGGACCCATAGGCTTGATGGTGTCGGGGTCTTCGAAACGAATCTCGAGGATGTCGTCAGCATCAAAGGTGTGGACATATCCACTCTCGTCCTCCACGTTAATGTATGTATTCTCTCTGGAAATGGCTGATGCGCACAGACTGCATGCAACAGAAGCCGAAACAAGGAATAGTACCTTCATTTTAGATAAAATTTAGCAATTCTAATTTTATAATGATAGAATGTTTTGTTACAAAATATACAGTGATAATAGAAAAACGGTGCAAATATCCGAAAAAAATTTGACAAAAACGCATTTTTTGTCTATGATGTTACAAAAACAGGCAAAGAGGCTTCATAAAGAAAGCCGCTTCAGAACTTGAAAAAGCAGTCAAGCACCTGAAACGGCAATACAAAAATATTGGAAGTTAAATACCTATAAACTCATCCTCTACTCCTCAAAAGACACACTCTTGCAGCCGTAGAATGTCCTGATGTCGTAAGACTTCTTGCTTTTCTTGGAGACAATCACAACAAGGTCGTCACATCCCTCGAAGGCATCTTTTCCGATAGACTTGACAGTGGCAGGAATACGCACAACCTTGAGGTTCTTGGCGTCCTTGAAAGCACCATTGCCGATAGTCTTCACGTTGCTGGGAACGGTATATTCAGTGGAATCGCTGGAATAGAATCTGAGAAGCTCCCTGCTTCCCTTGTCAATCATCGCACCATTGTCTAGCGAAAGGTATGAGTTGTTAGGATCTATATCAAGCTGGCAGTCGCTCATGAACGCATTAGGTGCGATATGCACGACATTAGGGCCGATATGAACTCTCTTGAGGTTAGGACATCCGGCAAAGGCTTCCTCCTCGATATAAGCTACGGAATTTGAGAGAAGGATATGCTTCAAGTTAGTGCAGTTCTTGAAGGTCTCGCTCCTGATAATTGAAATGTTACTAGGAACAACGACAGTCTCTATGTCAGTGTTGTTCATGAACGTACCTCTTTTGACAGAGTTGTACCAAACTGGGATGGTAACATTCTTCTCACCCTTAGGCACATCACTGCTGGTATAGACGTTATTAGGGATAGAAGTCGAACCAAACGATGAAATGGGAGTCGCATTGCTGGTCGTATTTGACTGCCCCGGAGGTGCAGGTCTGTATCCGTTCAAATGACCTCCGTTTGCATAACCGCAACTACTACCATGCTTGGGGCAAATAGCGAAGGAGCCGGCACAGATTGACAAGGCTCCGACAAAAAGTAATAAATGTTTCATTTGATATTAGCTTTAAAGTTTGTCAAGGGCAAATATAGGTAATAAATCATACAGTAGTACAAGAAAAAGGCAAAAAACACACTTTCGAGCATGGAAACATATCTCTGCAACATATTTTTATGACTGAAATACACCGATTTAGAGTACGGGACATACTTTTTTTATACTTTTCATCAAAATAATTATGAAATGCGCAAAATTTGCCGACTTGCGAATTAACTTTGCACCCGGAATTAAAACCAACCTGTCCTTCTGTCAAAAGGTTCTATGGGGAGACGGGCAAATATCAAGAACCTGACTTTAATTAAGTAAAAATGAAGCTACTACACACAAGCGACTGGCATTTGGGCCACACATTATACAACTTCGACCGCACGCTCGAGCAGACCGCAATGATCGAGCAGATGGTGGAGTTCGCGAAAGTTAACAAGCCGGACGTGTTCTTGATAAGCGGAGACGTGTATCACACAGGACAGCCATCTGCAGCCGTGCAGAAGTTGTTCACAGAGGCTATGCTAAAGATACACAACACCAACCCCGAAATGACCATAGTGGTGACTGCGGGAAACCATGACAGCGCATCAAAGCACGACATATTCCATAATCCTTGGAAGTCGCTAAATGTGCATACCATAGGCTCACTGGACAAGGAGGACATCGACAATCACATAATAGAGGTGCCTGGCAAATGCTTTGTCATAGCAATACCCTACTGCTACGAGAGAAGCATTCCCGAGGGCTTCTTCCAGTCGGTGCTTGACAGAGTAAGTGAACGAAACACAGCCGATATACCGGTTATAATGAGCGCACACACAACCATCAGCGGCTGCGACTTCTCGGGACACGACCAGACTACAGAGAACGTCATAGGCGGAATAGAGAGCCTAAACGTGGAGCAGATGGGCGAAGGTTACGACTATCTGGCTTTGGGACACATACACCACGCCCAGTTCGTGCATACGGGCAGACACAACGTCAGATACAGCGGCTCGCCTCTTGCCATAAGCTTTGACGAGGACTACGACCACTCGGTAAGCTTGGTGGAGATAGACAAGCACGGGGAGACTCCAAAGGTTACGGAAATAAAGGTGGAGAACCCACGACCTTTGGTGTCCATACCGGAGAAAGGCACAGCTACGTGGGAGGAGGCTAAGAGGTTGCTAGAAAAGTTCCCTGACGACAAACCGGCATACATACGACTTAACGTAAGGATAGAGAACTTCATTCCGGCAGAGGCCAACAACGACGCTGCAATGATAGCGAGGAACAAGGCCTGCGAGTTCTGCTACATCAACGCCAAGCGAGACCTAGGAACTGCTACAGAAGGCTGCGTGCTAACTATCGAGGAATTCAAGGAGACCAACCCGATTGACATCGCTATCCAGTATGCCAAGAACCAGAGCAAAACATTGGACGACGAGTTGACGGACATGTTCAACGAAGTGGTCAGAATGGTAAGAAACGAAGACAATATCTAATCTAAAAACTATCTGTTTTATGAAGCTAAAGAAACTTACAATACATAATCTCGCATCCATAGAGGACGCAGTCATAGATTTTGACAAAACACCACTAGCAGACAGCGAGGTGTTTCTTATCTCTGGAAAGACAGGAGCAGGCAAGTCAACAATACTTGACGCTATATGCCTTGCCCTATACGGCAACACTCCTCGATACAAGGGCACAGAAATGCAAGGAAACACAATCGACGAGGTCAAGATAAGCGACCCTAGGCAGATATTGCGCAGAAATACTGGAGAAGGTTTCGCAAGCCTCACTTTCATAGGAAACAACGGTGTAAACTATGAAGCGAAATGGTATATAAAGAGAGCGCACAAGAAAGCCGCAGGAAGCATACAAAAAAAGGAGTGGACATTGACAAACCTTGACACTAACTTGGTCTTGAACAAGGACAAGGAAATCGAGGAGGAGATTCAGAACGTAGCCACAGGACTAGACTTCAGCCAGTTCTGCAGGACAACCATGCTCGCTCAAGGCGAATTCACAAAATTCCTAAACAGCGGAGACAACGAGAGGGCTGCCATACTCGAAAAAATCACAGGTCTTGACATCTACTCAAAGATTGGCGTAAAGATATACGAGCAGACAAACTCCAAGAAGTCTGCCTATGAAGACGCCCAAAGAGAGGTGAAAAACACGTCAGTGATGACTCCCGAAGAGATAGCCGACAAAAAGGCTGAAATAGACAGCAAACAGACCGAACAGCAGAAACTAAAGGCTGAGGCTCAGGCTGTGCATAACAAGCTATCATGGATAGAGACTGCGGAAATGCTGGAGAAGAAGCGCAACGACGCAAAGTCAGCCCTTGACGAAATCCTAAGAACAGCCAACAGCCAGGAGTTCAAGGACAAGGAGAAGCTATGTACACAGTGGACTGAGACCATAGAGGCCCGCAAATGGCTCAATGACTGGAGCAGCGCACAAAATACCATAGCCAAACAAATAGAAGCCCTAAAAGCCGCAAAAACAAGTTATTCCGAGCTAAAGGGAGGTGAACAGTGGCTAAGGAACGACGCTCTTGAGACACAAGGCAAGATAGTGGTACTCACAGAGACCTTGGAGGCTGAGAAGGACAGAGAGGAGATATATGGTAACGCACAGACTATAAGCAGTCTGCTAAAGGCCATAGAGGACGGAAGGTCAAACATCTCAGCCAACAGAAAGAAAATAAATGACATAGAGGCAAAACTTGAAAAGGAGCTCGTTCCTAACAGAAACGAGGCTGTCTCCTTATTGGACAAGGCAGAGACTGACTTCAAGGCCAAACAGTCAGAACTAGCCACTCAGGAGCAGAGCCTTGAAGAAGCCAACCTTACACATCTTCACAAAATGAAGGAGCAGTCAAACTCTGACCTTTCATGCATCGAGCATGCCAAGGACGAGCTAAATGACTTGGCTAAGATACGAGAGGAACAGGAGAGCAGAAAAAAGCAGATGGCTGACAAGGAAAAGGAAATATCCAAGCTAAAGCAGGAGGCAGAAGCTCTAAAACCGCTAATAGATAGCGCTGAGGAGCATGAAGCTTCAACAAGGGAAACTTTGAACAAGCAGTCAGCCACAGTAAACGAGTGGGCAAAGGAAATGCGTGCAAAACTCAAGGTTGGAGACACCTGCCCGGTATGCGGACAGAAAATAACAGCCGAGTTTGAACACGAGGACGTACTAAGCAAACTATTGGCTCAGTCAGAGGAAGCATGGAAAGAGGCAGCCAAAAACCTTCAAGACTTGAAGGACAAGGCAAACAAGTTGAATGCGAACATCTCGGCACAGACATCTTCATTAGAGGATGACAAGAAAAGTCTCGAGAACAGCACTGCCCTATCAAGCGCAGAACAGGATGCTATGGATGCGTGTAAGAAATGCGGCATAGACACCATTGACGACAGCATCTGGAAAAGTCTTTTCAACATTGAAGAGAAGACAAGGGTTTTCTTGGAAGAAATATCCGACAAGATATCTTCAGCCGAAAAACTTGAGAAGCAGGTCAACAACACACGCAAAGAGCTTGAATTCCTACGCAAGAAGAAGGACGAGGCTCATAACAATGTCGAGGCGACAAACTCCAAAATCAAGGATCTAGAAGGCGAAATAAATACATACTCCAGCCTAATAAAGAACAAAGGCACAGAAGTAGCCGATGCAGAGGTCAGTGTAAGGAAACATCTTGCAGACTCAAGCTGGACTAACGACTGGAACGCAGACATTGAATTGTTCATAAACGAACTTAACTCGGCAGTTCAGAAGTACGAAGACAACAGGAAATCCCTACAGTCCTTGCAGAACGCCCTAAAAGAGAAGAACACCAACATAGAAAACGTGGCTAAGGCTATGCACGCAGTGGCTGAGCTAAAGCCCGACTGGAGCGACGCACAGCCCTTAGAAGTTACAGAAGTTCGTGACCTATTGAACAAGGCCTACGGTCTAGGCAACTACATAAAGTCAGCTATGGACAAGCAGAACGAGGCTACGTCCACAGCCCAAGTCATGGAGTTGAATCTCAACGGATACTATGACAAGAACAGCTGTATGAATGCAGACATACTTGCTCAGCTTGACAAGTATTCTCAATCTGAGATTTCAGCCAAGAACTCGGAAATCAAGGACTTGAACGACCAGAAGATATCAATCTCGACCATATTGGATCAATCCGAGAACGATATCAAGGAGCATTATTCCCAAAAACCAGTATTCGAAGATAATGACAATACAGCAACACTAAGCGTCAAAATCAATGACATAGAGAAGCAATCAAAGGATTTGAGCGAAAGCATAGGAGCATTGAACCTACAGCTTCAGCAGAACGACGAGAACCAGAGAAAGCTCGGCAACCTAATAGCTGACTGTGAAAGCAAAAAGAAGGTGTACGAGAAGTGGGAGTGCCTAAACTCTCTTTTCGGTGATGCTACCGGCAACAAGTTCCGCAAGATTGCACAGAGTTTCGTGCTTTCAAACCTTATCCATGCGGCTAACAGCTACATGAGAACTTTGACAGAAAGATACACCCTAAAGGTCAATCCGGGAACTTTCGTAATCATGCTCGAAGATGCATTCCAGGGCTACGAGACAAGAGCGGCAAGCACTATTTCCGGCGGCGAGGGATTCCTTGTGTCACTTGCTCTTGCATTGGCATTGAGCGACATAGGAAACAGACTTTCAGTCGATACCCTATTCATTGACGAGGGATTCGGAACTTTGAGCGGAGAGCCGTTGCACAACGCCATAAACACACTTCGCACGCTTCATTCCAAGTCAGGCAGACACGTCGGCATAATCAGCCACGTGGAGGAGCTAAAGGAGCGAATTCCTGTGCAGATTCAGGTTAAACAGGACGGAAACAACTCGAGCAGCGAGGTCAATGTAATTTCACATAGCTAAAAGGTTATTTTTACATTTTTAACCAACTCAGAGGTACTGCATTTAACAAAATGTAGTACCTTTGCTTTATAACAACTAAAAGGTAATATGAGAAGAATTGGATTGAACCTATACGGACCCTGTTCCAAGCAGGCAATGAAGGATGAGGATTTGATGACAGCTGTCAAATCTGCAGGCATAGACTATGTGGAGCCATGCGTACTGCTTGGCGGACTTACTCACGACAACCCTTCATTCTGGACTTTTGAAAAGTTCCAAAACATGCACAGACTAATGGACAGCATAGGATTGGGAGTGCAGTCTATACACGTTGTGACCGAGCATATAGAAAACTGCTCCGAAGAAATCATCAAACTTGCCAAAGAATACGGAATCAAGCACTTTATAGTAGGTATGCCAAACCCTCTTGAAGAGAATGTGCTGGTTGAAAGAGCCAAGACTCTATGCGCTGTAGCATCGGAAACAGAGTCTTGCGGCGCACGTATCCTTATCCATAACAATCAGCCGGACACAGCTGTCAAAATCAACGGAAAGACTGCTTTGGAGCTACTGGTCGGCCTATGCGATGGAAAGGTCGGAATGCAGTTGGACTTGGGATGGTGTGCGGCAGGAGGCGAAGATCCAATCGCATTCCTAAACCACAACAGGGATATGGTGGAGTCTCTGCACTTCAAGGACTTCGAAAAGCCGGGAGTGTCAAACTCTGACGTGGCCATAGGTAGCGGAACCATTGACTCGAAAAGCGCAATAAGATTCGCCACTGAGCATGGTATTCCTATGCTCATAGACCAGGATTCCTACGCCGACATTCAGGCTGACCTAAAGAAATCATACGACTTCATCGTTGCCAACTGATTATCAGGATTGTTCATGACTGAAAAGATGAATTTTAAGAGAATCTAATGGCTTTCAGCGGCATATTGTGTCTTTGGTAGGGGCATCTTGAACACTCTACAATAAGAACTGAAGAAAGAACGAATAAAAAATATGGCAAGACCTGTAGCGCATCTGCTGCAGGTCTTGCTCGCTATATACTACCCTTGTACCCATATATCGGCATCAACAATCAAATATTTTGCGCCGAAGGTGCTAATAATCAAGATTTTATTTGGAAGTCTCTCAGATATTCACTATCTTTGCATTACCGTTCGGATAAATATAAACCTATCAATTATTGACCTATGGAAATAACAAAAAAAGGTGTCAGCATAAGATTTAAGAATACAACAAGAAGTATTCCAGTGGCATTCTACCGCCATGCAAATGCAGTATAATGAAAGGCTATAGTCTTTTGGGAAGACACACATATTCTGTGGCTAAGGACTCTAAAAAAATTGGTCATATTTGGATTGCCTATAATGTGGATTGGAATGAAGAAGATCTGTGCGAAGTAGTAATTCATGAAATGGTACACCATTACGTCCAGATGATAAAAGGTCATAAAGGTGGACTGTTGGGGCATAACAGGAAATTCAAAACATAGATACATTAGTGGCTCAATCAAAATCATGCGCATTTTACAGCCGTACAAAGGCTCTGTGACGATTACCGACATAGTGTCGAAAACTTGCAAAAATCGAAAATATGCGTTTTTAGTGCTTTTTTAGGCGATTTATGACGTTTATGTCAAAAATTATTAGTATCTTTGCGTAGATAAAAAGAAACTTAAAAAAGAACTAAGAGAATGTCAGAAGACAGAATTATTAAAGTGGACATCAACGAGGAGATGAGAAACTCCTACAGAGATTACGCCATGTCTGTCATCGTGGCAAGAGCGTTGCCTGATGCTCGTGACGGTTTGAAACCCGTACACCGCCGCGTACTGTACGGTATGCACGAGCTTGGACTAACAGCCGAGAAGCCAACAAAGAAGTGTGCCCGTATCGTCGGAGAAGTACTCGGAAAGTACCACCCACACGGAGACAGTTCTGTGTATGGAACTTTGGTGCGTCTTGCCCAGGGATGGAACATGCGTTATACTCTTGCTGATGGTCAGGGTAACTTCGGTAGTGTGGACGGCGACTCTCCTGCTGCAATGCGATACACTGAGGCAAGACTTCAGAAGATATCTGCAGAGTTGCTAAGAGACATCGAAAAAGAGACCGTAGATTTCCAAGACAACTTTGACGGCGAATACCAGGAGCCTACAGTATTGCCAACTCGTGTGCCTAACCTAATCGTTAACGGTGCAGCTGGTATTGCAGTAGGTATGGCTACAAATATGCCTCCTCATAACCTATCGGACACTTTGGACACTGTGATTGCATACGTTCGCAATCCAGAGATAGACGACGAGGAGATGATAAAGATTATCAAGGCTCCGGACTTCCCAACAGGAGGTATCATCTGCGGCTACCAGGGTGTAAAGGACGCATACCTCAAGGGACAGGGAAGAATCGTAATCAAGTCCAAGGCTGAAATCGAGAACGACGGAAACAGGGACAAGATTGTCGTCACTGAGATTCCTTACCAGGTAAACAAGAAGGACCTTATCGAGCAGATAGCAGACCTTGCCAAAGAGGGGAAAATCGAGGGTATCAGCAACGTAAACGACGAGTCAGACTTCGAGGGAATGCGTATAGTCATCGACTTGAAGACTAACGTGAACTCAAACGTCGTTTTGAACAAGCTGTTCAAGATGACTCCGCTACAGAGCTCATTCTCGGTTAACAGCATTGCCCTTGTTAATGGAAGACCTCAGACACTTACTCTACGCGACCAGATCAGAGTGTTTGCAGACTTCAGAATGGATGTTATCATCCGCAGAACGAAATTCGAGCTTCGTGAAGCAGAGAAGAGAGCGCATCTGTTGAAGGGACGTATCATTGCCGTTGACAATATCGACTTGGTTATACGTCTAATCCGAGAGAGTGCCACTACAGCAGAGGCTATCCAGAAGCTGCAGGACAACCTTCCACTTGATGAAATCCAGGCTAAGGACATCGTGGAAATGCGTCTTCGCGCCCTTACAGGATTGGAGATAGACAAGCTAAAGGCTGAGTTCGAGGAGGTAATGGCTTTGATTAACTACTTGAACGAGATTCTAACAAACGAGGAGCTAAGAAAGAAGATTATCATAGAGGAGCTAACTGAGGTTAAGGAGAAGTACGGAGACGAGCGTAGAACAGAGATTGACTACGTAGGCGAGAACTTCAACCCAGAGGACTTCTACTCTGACGATGACATGATCATCACAATATCTCACCTTGGCTACGTCAAGAGCACACCGCTTGCCGAGTACAAGACTCAGGGAAGAGGCGGAGTCGGCTCGAAGGCAAGCAACAGCCGTGACGAGGACTTCATCGAGTACATATACCAGGCATCTATGCACGACACATTGCTTCTGTTCTCTCAGAAGGGACGCTGCTACTGGCTTCGTGTATATGAAATCCAGCCAGGACAGAAGACATCTAAGGGACGTGCCCTACAGAACCTTATCAACCTTGAGCCTGACGACAGAATCAACGCATTTGTCAAGGTTCGCGGCTTGAACGACAAGGAGTATGTGAACTCGCACTACTTGATATTCTGTACAAAGAACGGTGTTGTCAAGCGTACATCTCTTGAACAGTACTCACGTCCAAGAACTAAGGGTGTGATAGCAATATCAATCAGAGAGGACGACGAGGTAATCAACGTAGCTCTGACAGACGGACATACAGACGTTATCATTGCCAGCAGAAACGGTAGAGCCGTAAGATTCAAGGAGGATTCCGGAGACTTGCGTCCACTTAGCCGTGCAGCTACTGGAGTTAAGGGTATGACTCTTGATCCGAATGACCCAACTGACAAGGTTGTCGGTATGGTATGTATCGAGAAGGGTTCTAACGAGAGCTTGATGGTTGTATCAGAGAAGGGTTACGGAAAACGCTCTTACCTTGACGACAGAGACGAGAACGGAAACATTGTGCTTGACGAGGATGGTAATCCAGCATCTCTATACCGTATCACTAAGCGTGGAGCCAAGGGTGTCAGAACTATCAACATAACTGAAAAGACAGGCAAACTAATCGCTATAGCAGCTGTTACAGACGAGAACGATTTGATGATCATCAACACTTCTGGTATCGCTATACGTATGAAGATTGACGGTCTAAGAGTTCTAGGAAGAGCTTCTCAGGGAGTTCGTCTAATCAATCTGTCAAAGAAGAATGACATGATTGCTTCTGTATGCAAGGTTACTGCAGAGGAAGACGAGGAGGCTCAGCAGGCTGACGGAGAGGTTATGGCTGACGATGTTGTAATTAACGACGATCCGGCTGATCTTGATGCAGACACTTCGGCAGAAGATGCTGCAGCAGAGAACGACCAGACGCCTACTGACGAGGAATAAAAAAATAACAGTCTTGGGCAGCAAAGCCCAAGACTTCATTTAAGAACAAATAACAAACTTAATAGACAAAATGAAAAAATTAGTATTGTCAGTTGCAATGGCTACCCTAGCATGTGGCGCATTTGCACAAAAAGCTAATTTGAGCAAGGCTAAGAACGCTCTATACGAGCCTGCTGACTTGATAGCAGCAAAGAATGCAATCGAGCCTGCTCTAACTAATGCAGAGACTAAGGATTTGGCTGAGACTCACTATCTAGCAGGTCAGGTTTACTTCAAGACTGTAGAGCAGGAGGACAAAAACAAGATGTTGCAGCAGCCAGTTAACCAGGCTCTTATGAACGAGTGCGTTGTCAAGGCTATCGACGAGTACCTAGTTGCATACGATTTGGACCAGAAGCCAAACGAGAAGGGCAAAATCAAGCCTAAGTACCAGAAGGAGATTGAGAGAAACCTTAAGTCGCTTTCTAGCAAACTAATCGAGGTAGGTTACGCAGCATATCAGGAAAAGGACTACAAGTCAACTGTTTCTATCTGGGGTAAGTACATCGATCTTCCTAAGGTAAATTCTCAGCTATTTGGTGAGATTGCAAAGGATTCTATGTACAATGACTATCGTTTCTACACTATCAACGCTGCTATGCTTGATGACAGCCAGGTTGACAAGGGTATCGAGATGATGGAGGAGTTCAAGACATCTGGACACAAGGATGCAGAAACTGCAGCTCAGTGGCTATACCAGACTTATGCCGAGAAGAAGAAGGACGACGCTAAGGCAGTTCGTACACTTAAGGAGTGTGCTAAGATCTTCCCTAACTCTAACTACTTCACAGGTAATCTAATCAACTACTACATCAAGAACAACAAGGCTAATGAGGCCATTGCTTACCTAGATGACGCTATTGCACAGAATCCAAAGGATGCTCAGTACTATATCGTTAAGGGTAACACATTGGTTGACCTTAAGAAGTATGACGATGCTATCGCAACTTACAACAAAGTTATTTCTGATGTAGATTCAAAGAACGCAGAGGCTTACCAGGGACTTGGTATTGTTTACGTTTCTAAGGCATCTGACCTACAGGCGGAAGCAGATAATATTCCTTTGAGCCAGAAGGCTAAGTACAATGCTAAAAAGAAAGAAGCAAAGGATATGTTCCAGAAAGCTAAAGAGCCACTAGAGAAATCTCGTCAGATTAACCCTAACAACAAGATTACTCTTAACTTGCTTCAAAGTGTGTATATGACCCTAAACATGGGTGCTGAGGCACAGGAAGTTAAGAAGGCTATCGATGCTATTAAGGACTAATAATCTTCCTTAATCACAAAAAGGTCGTGTTTAACAACACGACCTTTTTTGTTTATGACCTAATTAATAATATCTCCGTTAGAATTTAAAATTTACTAATAAATTACTAAGGCATTACAAATCCGCAATTTTTACATGCATCTGTAGGAGATATACCATTAGCCAATGCGCTTTTAATTCTTTGTGATTCTTCTTTGTTCAAAATATCTTCTAGAGAACTTTCAAAAATATTACCCAATTTCATATATGCAGCACCATCCAAGCAACAAGGCACAACAGTGCCATCACTCAATACTGCTATATGATCATGTAGTCCGTAACACCTTTTACCTACCTTTCTTTCAACGTCCAGTTTCTTTTGATTAGGCCACGAAAAACGAGCAGAATTCTGCAAGAAAATATGAGGAGCAATTTTTGTATTTCTATTTGAAAAAACTGAATTATCTAGCTCTATACCCCACTCTCTATTTATCTTTTGCAGACAAACAGAGTTAAACTCATCAGCTTCATCAGCTCCAGCATTCCACAATCTAAAACTGAAATATGTACTATCAGAATGTATCTTTGCAAAAGAAAAAACGCTTTCAAAATAACTATCCCATTCACTTTTAATTATATTATCCGGCAACGAGTGAAGAGATATGTTGCACTGACGTATAACATTATGAGGGAAAACATCAGCATACTTTCGTATAAGCGAGCCATTAGTCGTGAGGTTTATATTTAACCCCTTTCTTTTGGCTATCTCAAGCAATCCAAAGAAATTAGGATGCAGCATAGGTTCGCCTAAAACATGAAGGTAAATATAGTCTGTATGTTTTTTTACTTCTGTTGTAATGTAGTCAAATTCCTCAACAGACAAAAACTTCTTTAACCTTTGGGTAGATAGACAAAAGGAGCAGTTGAAATTACAACAGTTTGTAATTTCTATATATATTTTCTTGAACTTCATAATTTTACAACAAAAAAAGACGCCCAACAAAAGAAGAGCGTCCTTTATATAGTGAAACCTTATTTTTTTATGGATTGTACTCTAGGATACCTATGTTGTAGGCAGAACGTAAAGCCTTAACATACTGGAATCTATATCCTACAGACAAAGAGAACTCCATGTTCTGATAACTTGTAAACCCTCTAGAAACACCTAGCTGAGCATACAAGCCTGCAACTGGATCCTTCAATACTTCATACATCATCTTGAAAGACATACCATAGTCAAAGTTATCGGGAATCCAATCCTTAGTACACTCCTCATCAGGATACGCCTTTCTTTTAGCATCCCATTGCTGATAGAAAATTGACTCCTTATCAAAGGTACCTATTCCCTCAGTCTTTCCACCGATTCCTCCATTAACATAAAGACCAAGCATTGGAACCAATCGACCAGGACCTACATTATGAATAGAATACATCACATCAACAGGAAGCTTAATACCTATAGTATTTACTTTAACATCTTTCAATGTCTTGCTTCCAATAATAGGCATTGAATCCAACTTAGTACCACCAATAGCTACCATCAAAGCAGGCTGAACGCTCCACTTGTCATTTAGCATTAGCTCGAAGGCAACACCTGCATGACCACCATTCTTGAACTTAGTGCCTAGTGAGTCCTTGAACTCACCGTTCCACTTGGAAAGATTGTAGCCCGCCTGGAGACCTATACGAAGCTTAACGTCAGGCTCAGCAAAAGCAAGAATAGATGTCAAAGACAATATAATTGCGAATAAAATTCTTCTCATTTGCTCTATAAAAAACATTAATTTATCCTAATTATCGGCAAATATAGTCTAAACTATGCAAACAACCAAGTTTTTTAGCTTAAAGTTGCATCCAAGCATTATATTCCTTTTCAAGTTCACTGCCTTTCTCTATTTGTTCTAGTGCAGAAATCTCTTGGAACCTGACACTCCATGCCAACTTATTTGACTTCAATGCCTCAATTCTCTGTTCAGTACTCTTATCCTTATAGTAAAAGAGCATATCAAGAGCCTCAGATATCATTTCAATGTCTCTATCCAAAGGATCATGGACATTATCAGACGGATAGACATCTAGCATACTGCAATATCTCTCCATTCTTGTGTCATAATTCACACTATCCTTGATGCTGGAAGACTTCTCTACAACTCTTTTTAACAATTCTTCTTTAGTGCATGAATCGGGCCATGGAGAAGACGAGTACAACATTCCCACTACCTTCTCCTTCCATTTGTTCAAAGATGATACAAGATTTATAGTTTCTATGGACAAGTCCTCACCCAAAACTTTTTCAAGGACATAGGCTGCAGCAATTACTACATGATTCTTGAATCCGCAAATGTTATCCATAGCAACCACGGCTTCATAAGCAGCATCATTATCAAAGGAGTTGAGATAGTCTATATATTCCAAATATAGAGCCATACTCTCATTCTCGGAATCAAGCATCTCAAGAACAGGCATCATGATAATTTCCAGATTGCCTGCATTATGTTCTCCAGAGGCTACTGCTTTCTTGAACTCTCTTTTAGCATTCTCAAGAGCATGTATCTCTTCATCGTAAAAGGAATCAAGCAAAGAATCTTCCATATTCACATCTTTTATTTATTGTGACTCTTGATAGCTCTTACACGCTCAACCAAAGTAGGATGATTGAAGTGATACGCAACATAAAGGCTATCTGGAGTCAAATTTGACAAAGATTTACCTGTAAGCTTCCTCAATGCCGAAACAAGTGCATCACCATATCCATGCTCCCTTGCAAAGTCATCAGCTTGATATTCATTCCTACGGGACACCTTGTTGATAAAGAATCCAATCAAAGTACTTACAGGAGTAAACAAAAGCATAAACACCACCATACTGAAATGGAACGAAGGATTATCCGAACCAAGAGCCTGGCTCAAAGCCAAATTTCCGCTCTCAGGAGAGCCTAAAGCAACTGATGACAAAGAAAGTGTCAAACCTGTATTAAGAAGCGAAATAACGAGCATTACAAGGGTATGTTTCTTCTTGTAATGACCTATTTCATGAGCCAAAACAGCTACTATCTCCTCTGTTGTCATACTGTCGATAAGCGTATCGTACAGACAAATCTTCTTCTTACTTCCTAGACCAGAAAAAAACGCATTGGCTTTAGCCGATCGCTTTGAACCGTCAATTACGAACAGATTATCCAACTTAAAGTCAACCTTCTTGCAGAAGTCCTCTATGGCATTTCTCAATTCGCCTTCAGGCAAAGGAGTAAGCTTATTGAACATTGGAACTATGATTGACGCATAAAACATCATCATAAAGATAGATATCGCACTTAACACTATCCAACCTATTATCCAATAGTTTTCTCCCAACCAGCTGTAAATCGAGGAAAGAGCGGCAATAACAACACCAGAAAGAATTGTCGAGAGCAACAAATTCTTTATGGTATCGCTCACGAACACACCTGTTGTCATTTTATTAAAACCGAATTTCTCCTCGATAACAAAGTTTTTGTACCAGGAAAAAGGTATTCCAATAATACTCAAACCAAGAAACAACAAAGAAAAGAAAAGCACTGAATTCCAGATCGGATTAAGTCCAAAAGAACGAATAAAATCATCAACATACTTAAATCCAAAGCAGAAAAACATAATCAGCGTAACAGCTAAAGAGAATGTGTCCGAAATAGCTCCAAACTTATTATTCTCAGCGAAATAGCTTTGCTGTTTTGCATATTCCTCCTCGTTATATATGCCCTCAGCCTCTTTGGGAATAGGAGACTTGGAAGCCTTGCGATTCCTATAGTCAAGGTATTGCTCTATAGCGAACTCACCTATTATAAAGGCTATAATTATGAAAAAGATTGTTGTGTACATTCAGACAATTTTCTATTCAACATAAAGAACAAGTCCCTTCAAGTACTCGCCCTCCGGATGATAAATATTCACAGGATGGTCTGCAGGCTGAGTTAGCTGATGAAGAATACGTACATTTCTTCCGCTCATAGCAGCCGCAGAGAACACTGCCAATCTGAACTGCTCCTTGTTTACAGCTTGCGAACATGAGAATGTAAACAGTATTCCACCCTTTCTAATCTTCTCAAAAGCCTTGGCATTGAGTTTCTTGTAACCTTGAAGGGCATTTCTAAGCACATCACGGTGCTTTGCAAATGCAGGAGGGTCAAGAATAATCAAATCATACTCATCCTTCTTCATATCGTCAAGATACTTGAAAGCGTCGGTAGCCAAAGCCGAGTGGCGTGAATCTCCAGGGAAATTCATCTCAACATTAGCCTTAGTAAGTTCAATGGCTTTAGCGGACGAATCAACTGAGCAAACACTCTTTGCTCCACCTCTCATAGCATAGAAAGAAAAACCTCCTGTATAACAGAACATATTGAGAACGTCCTTACCCTTAGAATACTGCTCCAATAGGGAACGGTTTTCTCTCTGGTCAACAAAGAAACCGGTTTTCTGACCTCTTATCCAGTCGGCATGGAACCTCAAGCCATTCTCCATAGCTTCATAGGTCTTGTCATCCTCTCCTATCAAATAACCGTCAACAGCACCACAGTTGGCCTTGAACGGCAGAGTTGCTTCGGACTTGTAATAGACATTCTCTATTCTTCCATCCATTACCTTCATCAACTCCTTGGCGAGAGTTTCACGAATCTCGTGCATACCTACGCTATGAGCCTGAAGCACAGCAGTCTTGCCATACACATCGATAACAAGTCCTGGCAAAGCGTCACCCTCGCCATGAACAAGTCTGTATGTATTGTTGTTCTCTTTGTCAGCCAAACCAATGGCCTTACGTACCATGAAAGCGTTCTTTAGCTTTTCATGCCAGTATTCCGCATTGATATTTTCCTCTTCAAAAGCGAATATTCTTACGGCAATGGTACCGATCTGGTAGTGACCTATACCGCAGAAATTACCTTTTGCCGAATAGACATAAACAATGTCACCCTCTTTAGGTTCACCCTCTATTCGTTTAATTGCACCAGAAAACACCCAAGGGTGGAATCTTAGCACAGCTTCTTCTTTACCTTCTTTAAGTATTATTTTTGCGTATCTCATCATCAGTAAATGGTGGATAGAAAAAAATTAAGCCGAAAGAAACATACGCTTCCTTCGGCTTATATTATTCAATTATTAGTCAATATACTCGCAACCCATGTAAGGCACAAGAACCTTAGGAATGCGAATACCCTTCTCAGTCTGATTGTTCTCAAGGATAGCGGCAACTATACGAGGCAAAGCCATTGCACTACCGTTCAATGTGTGGCATAGCTGAGCCTTCTTGTCTGCACCCTTGTAACGGCACTTCAAACGATTAGCCTGGTATGTGTCGAAGTTAGAAACTGAACTAACCTCAAGCCATCTCTGCTGAGCAGCCGAGAACACCTCGAAATCGAAACATGTTGCAGCTGTAAAGCTCATATCACCACCACATAGGTGAAGGATACGATATGGCAACTCAAGCTTCTTTACCAAGCTCTCAACGTGAGCAAGCATCTCCTTATGGCTCTCTGCTGAATGCTCTGGAGTATCAATACGAACGATCTCGATCTTAGAGAACTCATGCAAACGGTTAAGACCTCTTACATCCTTGCCGTAAGAACCAGCCTCACGACGGAAGCACTGAGTGTATGCACAATTCTTGATAGGAAGATCCTTCTCGTCTAGAATAACGTCACGATAAATGTTTGTAACAGGTACCTCTGCAGTTGGAATCAAATATAGATCGTCAACCTCGCAATGGTACATCTGACCTTCCTTGTCCGGAAGCTGACCTGTACCATATCCAGAAGCCTGATTAACTACTGTAGGAGGCATAATCTCTGTGTAACCAGCCTCTCGAGCCTCGTCAAGGAAGAAGTTAATCAAAGCACGCTGCAATCTTGCACCCTTACCGATATATACAGGGAAACCTGCGCCGGAAATCTTAACACCAAGCTCGAAATCGATCAAGTTGTACTTCTTGGCCAAATCCCAATGAGGAAGTGCATTCTCGCCAAGGTTAGGAATCTCGTTACCCATCTTGACAACAACATTATCCTCTGCAGTCTTACCATCAGGAACCTCATCGTAAGGCATGTTAGGAATTGTATAAAGCAAAGTCTGGATCTGTGACATAGCGTCATCCATAGTTGTCTGCAAAGACTTGGCAGCCTCCTTTAGACCTGCTACCTTGCTCTTTGCCTCTTCAGCCTCAGCCTTCTTACCCTCTTTCATAAGAGCACCTACGCTCTTGGAAATAGAGTTCATCTCTGCCAAATTTGCATCCAAATCAGCCTGAGTAGCACGACGTGTCTTGTCAAGCTCAATTATCTTGTTGATTACTTCCTTAGCATCAAAATGCTTGCGAGCTAATCTGCGGATCACCTCATCAGTATTCTCTGTAATAACCTTCAGTGTGAGCATATTCTTTTATACTTTATTATCTAAATCTAATTTCGAGCAAAGTTATAACAAAAAATTTAGAAACAAGCAAAACTATTGTTATTTCTAAAAAATATCTCATCAAAAAACAATCATAGAACAAACACTTACTTTTATATCAAAATTATTAGCCAAATATACACATCATATTTATCTTTTACCTAATTTTGCTATATTCTAAGAAATTATAGAAAAACCATGAGTAAACATAGGATTGGATTAGCGCTAAGTGGAGGTTCAATAAAAGGATTGGCACATGTTGGAGCATTAGAGGCATTCGAAGAATTAGGCATAAAGATCGACATAATAAGCGGTGTCAGTGCCGGAGCTATCGTTGCATCAATGTATGCCGCAGGAGTGTCCGGAGATGACATTGTCAAATTCTTCAAGGAATCTCAAGTCTATAATTTCAAGGAATATCTGGAAGACTCGCTAAAAAGTCTTCTACCAAACTATTTTCTAAAGAGAATAGGCAAAACTCAAAAGTCTTCGCTTCTTTCGTCTAATGTCATTAACGTCATAACAGGCAAGGGCGGCGGACTTATGGACGCTACTCCATTCAAGAAAAAGGTAAAAGAATTGGTAGGGGTAAAGAAATTCGAAGACTTGAAAATACCCGTTATTGTTAGCGCAACCGAGATGAGTACAGGCAAAGCTCGCCATTTCAGTGAAGGAGACTTGATTGACCCCGTTATGGCTTCAGCTGCCATCCCTATGATTCTTTCTCCTGTTAAGATTGACAAAAAGGCTTATATTGACGGAGGATTGATAAGCAATATATCATGCTCGGTCTTGAGAGACAAGTGTGACTTTCTGATTGGCATTCATGTAAACCCAATCACAGAAATTCCTGACGAGAACAAATTCTTCTCAATTTTCAACCGTGCATTCGACTTGGTAATAAACGGAAGCAGTACCGAATCAGAAAAGAAGTGTTGCGACTTGCTATTCGAAACTACCGAAGCATGCAAATATGGAATGTTTGAGTTGTCTAAATCCGAAGAAATCAGAAAAATAGGTTATGACATTGTCATGTCAAGGTTAAAAGATAGTCCTTTATTGGAAAAGTTAAGAGGATAAAAAAAGAGAGGGTGATCCTCTCTTTTTTATGTTTAATACTCTACATCTTCCTTTTTCAAGAAATGTCTAGTCCTGAAATAGCGTTACAAAAAAGAGACGTTATTTCATGACTAGACAAATATTAACAAAAAAGGATAGCACGTTTGCGCTATCCTTTTTACTTATGTAAGAAACAACTTATTAGTTGTTCTCAGGTCTTAGCTTACGAACTGTCTCAGCTGTTCTCCACATCTCGCTCTCACGAAGTGCCTTAAGCTCCTTCTCAAGACCAACACGATAGTCAGGCTTAGAGTTAGCGTCGATAGAGATCTGAGCCTCGTTACCGCACTTAACTGAAGCGTAAAGCTTCTCAACAACTGGCTTGATAGCGTCGTGGAAAGGAGTCATCCAATCCAAAGCACCACGCTGAGCTGTAGTAGAACAGTTAGCGTACATCCAGTCCATACCATTCTTTGCGAACAATGGCATCAAAGACTGAGTAAGCTCCTCTACTGTCTCGTTGAATGCCTCTGATGGAGTGTGACCGTTCTCACGAAGTACCTCGTACTGAGCAAGAAGAAGACCCTGGATAGCACCCATCAAAGAACCACGCTCACCTGTAAGGTCAGAAGTAGCCTCACGCTGGAATGTAGTCTCAAACATATAACCAGAACCGATACCGATACCTAGAGCCAATGTTCTCTCAAGTGCCTTACCAGAAGCGTCCTGATATACAGCGTAAGAAGAGTTAAGACCACGACCCT
>JAKSKX010000010.1 GCA_024401535.1 Paludibacteraceae bacterium
GGTTCAGAGCACCTGCCTTACAAGCAGGGGGTCCTAGGTTCGAATCCTAGTGGGATCACCATAAATCCTCAGGCGTGAGGTTCGAAACAAAAAAACGATATTTTGGTCTTATAGCTCAGTTGGTTCAGAGCACCTGCCTTACAAGCAGGGGGTCCTAGGTTCGAATCCTAGTGGGACCACAAAGAGGCTGAGGTTTTCTTCAGTCTTTTTTTGTTTAATATATTTAATTATTAAGTACTATGTATTTAGATAAAGCTACTAAAGCTGAAATCTTCGAGAAGTACGGAAAGTCTAATACCGATACTGGTTCAGCTGAGAGCCAGATAGCGCTATTTTCATACCGTATTACTCATTTGACTGAGCATGTAAAGTCAAATAAGAAGGATTATAGCACTTCACGTTCTCTTAAGATGCTTGTTGGTAAGCGTCGTCGTATGCTTGACTTCCTTAAGGATAGAGACATCGAGAGATATCGTGAGATTATCAAGAAGCTTGGTTTGAGAAAGTAATTCTCGGACTTGAGGAATTAGGCGAGCACTTCGGTGTTCGCCTTTCTTTGTTTACATTTATCAATATTATACTTATATGAGATGTTTTAAGAGTATCATTGTTACATTGTTCGCAGTGCTTTTGTTGTCTTCTTGTTCTAGGGTGGCAAAAAGATCTCTAGTAAAAGAAATAGAGAAAACTAACTTAATGTTGCCAGTTACGATTACGGAAGGTTGTACCTTTGATTCTATGAGTATTGCAAGGTTAGACTCTTCTGATCTTTCAGAAGAATATGTAGTTTTCTATTATACACTTTCCCAGACCATGCAAGACCTTAGTGTAGGTTTAGATTTGGAAAATGATAATGTGCTTGCTATGTTTATCTCTAAACAGAGTGCTTTAGTTACAAGGGTAGTAATGGCTGATATGGGAATTGCAACAGTTTATAAAAATGCCGATACAAAGCAAGTTGTAAAGTCATATACAATAGGTGCAGTTAGGTTGAAGTCTGTCAGGAAAAGACTAAATCAAGGCAACATAAAAACTTCTTCACTCCTAGAATCTATACAGTTGGAGTTCGATAATGCTAAGCTTCCAGTGGAGGTAAATCACGGTGTATATCTAGTAAAGCAGTATATATCCGATGATAATTCAATTTGCTATGAGTACCAGGTAGGAGTACATGAAACCTTAGAGAATTTAGATTTTTCAGCCGATGATATTGAAGAGGAAAGAAAGGAAGTTCAGGCTAGTTTGGAAGGGGATTTGTCGTTAAAGGTTCAAAAGGACGAAATTAAAGAGGTCATCCCTAAATTCGTTTATATTTATAAGAATTTGGACGGAGTGCTATTATACACCTTTTCGATAAACACATCTGAAATGTGGGTTGAATGATAGTGATACAAATATAGTCTATAAGCAAATATGCCCAACGATTCACATCGTCGGGCATATTTTCTTTTAATATGAATATAAAAACTAAACTCTACGTCAGCGAGGTCGGGCGACCTCTATCATCACAACTTATCACATATTAAAAGGAACTTATTATATTTATTTGCTTTTAACTTTTATAGCCTCTGTTATTGAATTTGCGTTGTACGAAGGATTGTAGGTGCTTTGGATTGTAGCAGTTCCTGTCTGGTACTTTCCCTCGTGAGTTACCGAAGATTCGTAAGCGAACAAATGAGTGCCCTTGCTCAATCTGTCGAACATATAGCACATTGATGCGTCCTTTAGAACCTGATAGTACATATCATTATTTCCCCCAGTAGTCATTTTGTATCCGCTCATAACCATAGTTGGTTCGAAGCAGGCTGGTCTTCTGTCCTTGAGTGTGACAAAGTCCAAATCCTGGTCGTTATGTATCTTTAACACCACTTTAACCTTGTCTCCGACAGTAAGTTCCTCTCCTGCCTTCAATTCCTTTAGCACCATGGAACTGTTGTCCTTTGACGGAACAACGAGGTAAGTCTCCTTTTCTATTGAAATGCCGGAAGCGTTGGAAGTTATGTTTTCCAACTTGCTGTCGTAAGATATGTATGCTGCACCTATTCCTACAGCGTTGTCAGCTTGTTTGACATGAATAGAGGCAGGCATATCACTCTCTTTGCTTGTGTATTGAATGAAGCCTTCATTACCTTTCGATGTTGAGGCTGTAAGTGTAACGTCACCGAAAGAAAGAGTGGAAGTAATGTTTTCTGAAGTGATGTTCTTGGACTCGAACAGAACTGCGTCTATTGCGTCTATGGTTGCAATGTCGCTCTCCCACATTGTTCTTGACTTGCGTACTATAAGCCATTGCTTCATCATCTCAATCTCTTCTGGTCGGGGATCTATCAATGCAAAAGCACGTATGCAAAGAGCCTGGCGAAGGATTGCAGAGCTATATATACGGCTGTAGTCCTGATTTGACTTCCAGTATATTCCCTCGGTTTCGCTCTTTGTGTAGCCCTCTCTTATTGCCTCAATTATTTTCTTGGCAGTAGCCTTGTCTCCAGACTTGAAGTCGAGAATGGCCAAAGTAGCCTTGCCATATAGCGACAAATCCACCCAGTTCTTGTTAATGTAGTTCAAGTACTCTTTATAAATATCCTTGACCTTTCCGTCAATCTCGACAATATCAGTGGTGTTCATACGGACCATCATGTTGTGAAGCTCGTATTCGCTTATGTACTTGTACTTTTCCTTTTTAAGTCTCTCATAAATCTCGAGAGTCTTTTTGTCAGTGAATATCAAAGCTTTGGCAAGCATGTCCTTTGCACCTGGAGTAGAGTAAAGTAACTTTCTTTGGTGCATCTTCGTCAAAGTCTCGCATACAACAAGCGTAGTGTAGTAGCTTGAAGGCAAGTATTTAGAGTTTTCAAACCATGAGAATCCTCCATCATCTCCCTGGAAATTTTTAAGGCTGTTTATAATCTTGTCGCACTCTTTCTTTGCTCGTTCGTAGTCAAGTGTGCTTACAAGTTCATTTTTCCACATACTTTCTCTCTCGGCCTCGTTAACCCAAGGAGTTTCCTCTAGAAGCACTGACTTGAGATTCTCGTCATTTTCAAGCGGTGATTTCAAATGTCTGCTGTCTGTTGACTTGCTCCATTTTTCGACTTGTTCTTTGATTTCCGGATATTTTTGGGCTATATCACCGGAAAGTGCGTTAACATACAGTGCATTGGCCAAAGATATGGCATTGTTTGTGTATTCCTTTGCACTTGGCAGAGCCGTAACAACGCTCCATGCCGCATTTGCGGTATATTGAACTGTTAGCTCCTTGTTCTTGGCATCCTTGTCTGCTTTAGGTAGTTCAAAGGTCTTTTCAGAGCCTCCTTTGACTATCATGTTCACACTCTTAACGATATGTTCGCAGTTGTTAATGACAGGGAGTTTATGACGCTCTCCGTCAGTAAATCCGTTAGCCTCAACCATGAACTCGACAATAGCGGCAGACAAAGTCTCTGGAATGTCATACATGAAGTTTACTATTGTCTGTATTTCATTCAGGTTTATTGCTTTGCTGTCTTCAAATATAGTCTTTTCAGTCTGGGCGTCTGTTATCTTGACATATACCTTTGCAGACTTGACGTTCTCGTCAATTCTCGCAACTGTTGCCTTTATAGACTGTTTGTCCCCGCGACGGAAGTATCTAGGCAAGTTGGCTCGTATTGAAAGAGGTTGACTTGCCTCGATTTTCTTTTCCATTGTGCCATAGTCCAAGTCCTTTGTATGGGCAAAAGCCATGAATTTCCATTCAGTCAGGCTCTCTGGAACTTCAAACTCTATTGTCGCTTCTCCGTTGTCATTTGTCAAGACCGAAGGATAGAAGAAGGCAGTTTCATTAAAATTCTCTCTGATTTTGAATATAGCCGAGTTTGGGGTTTTGTCTATGTGCCCAGATTCGTTGTTGTCTATTGTCCCATCAGTTTGAACTTTTGCATTTTGAGGTGCAGCCATTGCCATGTCTGCTGTTGGCATTGGTTCTTCTTCATATGCCTCTACAATAGTATTTCCCATGCCAACAGATTTCCTGCGCATCGTAGCTCCAGCTAACGATGACACGCCACGAATCCTTACTGACCTAGAGTATTCTTTTGGTAGTGAGTGTATAGCGTTTTCCCAAAGCCATGAAGGAGCGTTTGGAGTTAAACAGTAACTATTGTACTTTAATTCTGACTCGTAGTACTGTCCTTCCCCGTAATTGTTTTCCAAATTCCAGTACCAAATAGTGATGTAATGTCTGTAGAAATCAATTGTTTTGATTCTATGATTTGCAAACATATCAAGGGATGCGTCGTACATTAACGCAAGAATCTCAGCTTCTTTGAGCTTGTTGGTCTCGCTGTCAGGAACTTTGAAATCAATAGTCCACTTCTCTTTGCTTCCTGGGGTTATTTTGTCCCTGTAAGTTTTTAAAGTTATAGGGTAACTGTATTTCTTGGGCTTCTTTTTTATCGATAACTTTTTTTCGTATATATTGTTATTCTTGATTAGGATAAACTTAATAGTTGATGCCTCGTTTTCGTATTCGTTAGTGAATAAATCGCTGTACTTGAATGTGACACCAGTTTGTGAGTTGTTCAAGTCTATCCATTTCTCTAGAGATGGTTTCTTGTTAATTCTGTGGCAGACAAGCACCTTCGCATCCTTTTCCTGAGATGCGATGCAGAAATTCAAGTCCTCATTCTTTTCTAGCTCAATTTCTGAAGAAGTTGAAATCCAAAGGCTTTTCTTTACCGGGCAGACACTGCTGTTCTTGTCAAAGATGGTAAATTGTTTTGTGTCTGGTTTCTTGTCGTATTTATTAAGAGTTTCATTCAATACTTTGATTTCCCATTCGCCTATGCCAAAAGAATGAAGGTCAAAAGAAAGAGTTTCTTTCCCTGTTACCTTGCGCTTGCATAGTTCCTTAGTCTCTTCTGTGTGCAAGTTTTTAAGTACAATTGTCACATCGCTTGACTTGTCCTTTCCTTGTGATGAAGTGCTGTTGACTTCCAAGTTAAACTTGTCGTTTATCTCGTATTTGTAATTCTCTAAACGCAAGTTGAGAATTAAGTCTTCACTATTTACTGTTAATTGGTCAGTGAAGTCCTGCGTTTCACCTGATTCTGAGGTAACGTGTCCGTTTATGCTGTATGCGTTGCTAATCCAAGTTGTGTCGGTTGCACACTTGTCCCTTTCCGGTGTGAACTTGATTGAGAATCGTCCGTTGCTATCAGTCTTTGCAAATAGAAATTTTAGGTATGGGTCGCTGACATAGAACGGTCTGCTCCAATCGTAGAAATGATTTTTCTTTATATCTATTCTTACATCTGCGTTGACTAGAGGTTCTCCGCTGTAAAGTTGTGCGATACCATTGACTGTTATTTCGTTGCCGATAGCTATTGTTCCTTCATAACTATCTATTCTGGCCATAAACTTAGGGCGTACATATTCCTCTACAGAAAATGATGCGATGCAGTCCCCGTTCACCCATATTCTGTACTGTCCGTTAAGTTTGCCGGTAGGGATTGCATAGTCAAAGCTTGCAGTGCCAAATGAATTGGTTGTAACTTTACCTTTATATACGCTGTTGCCCTCGGAGTTGACTATTTCAACATTTAGCACTTTGTTGGGTTCAACCTTGTTCAAAGTGTCATCGCTGATGTATGCCAATACATTTATATGTACTGTCTGTCCTGGTCTGTATATGCTTCTGTCTGTGTTGGCAGAAGTTATAGTTCTACGTTTTGTTTTGCTTTCCTTGTAGGAGTATGCTATCCTGCACAATGGACTGTTTATGTCGTTGTCCTTGTGTGCGTAGAACTGGTATATGTAATTGTATTCCTGGTTTACCTCAGCTCTTCCGTTTTTGTCAGTTGTGGCA
Source organism: Paludibacteraceae bacterium (assembly GCA_024401535.1). Lineage (GTDB taxonomy): Bacteria > Bacteroidota > Bacteroidia > Bacteroidales > Paludibacteraceae > UBA1723. The sequence goes on from JAKSKX010000010.1 coordinate 5,846, forward strand.
ATGTTGTCAGTTATTTTTATTCCGCTTGCATAAGTCATCTTGACCAAATCAATGTTTACGCCCTCCACTGGGTGTCCAGTTTCTCTGTCAACGCAATAAATGACTTGTGTGTTCAAGTCCTTAGCAAAGGTGAAAGTAACGATGTCCGAGACAAAAAACGATATGATTTGTGTTTGGTATGCATTTTTTTCTGCCGCATCTTTGACCTTTAGTATATATGCTCCGTACTCAAGGCTGTCAGCTATGTTTATTGATACGTTCTTCTTGATGTAGTAGTTTGTCTTGTCAAGGTTAAACACACTTTGCTTTAGCTTGACAGGCTTTTTTTGCACAGCTGAATTGTCCATGTCCATATCGACAATTCTCTCCTTATTCTTGAAAATGCATTTCAAAAGTTCTACCTCTATTGCTTCAGTGTTAGAGTAGCTAAGGTTAATGACCAGACTGTCTTTTGATGAGATAATTTTTTTATCTATTTTTACTTCAAATCTGTGCCTTAATACAGTCTCTTTTGTAGCCTTCAGGTTGTCTATACCCTTAGCTTTAGGAAACATCTTGATGTACTTGTCGCAGAAGTCAATTATTTTTTGTGGTAATGCTGGGTCCATTTCCTCTGGCAGGCACTTTGTGTTGTACTCGTTCAGCATCAATGTGCTAAGCTTGTCAGCCACAATTATGGCAGACTCGTCCTTGCCAAGCAGCTCAATCATATTTTCGCAAGCCTTTGAATAGCTGTCGATATATTCCTTGCTTAAGTTTCCTGTCTTAGAAGAATAGACCATATCTCCATAGACTAGGAAGTAATGGGCTACAGCCTTTAATTCCTTTCTGCTTAGGTGAATCTTTATCTGGTCGTAAAGGGATAGGATTATGAAGTCTGTTTTGTCTCTGTCTATAATTAGTTCCATGTTTTGGTTCCAAGGCCAGAACAAAGACGGCTGATATGTATTATCCTGTGTATAGTCATGCCAGTCATTTGATAAAACAGAGTGCATGACAACATCTCTGACGAGTGAATATGCTTTCCTGTCACCCTCATTCTTTATCAGGTAGGCGTAGTTGGACAACTCATCCTCTGCACCTGACTTTATGTAGCTTTCAAGTTCACGACCAATGCCCCTTTGCAGTTGTTTGATGTTTTCTGTTGGCAGTTCGCTTAGCTTCTTGGAGTCAAGGTATCTGAGTGCAGTGTATTCCTTCAACTCGTCATTTTGAAACATATCTTTCCAGATTCCAAGCTTGTCCGCTGGAATATTCTCTTCGCTTGAGTTGAACGAAATTTTGTCATTGTTGTTCCAAGCCGTATTTATGTACTTTTTTAGCAGTGAATTCATGTATTCCAGAGCAATGACCTTGTCAACCCTGTTGCTCATTGTAAGCATCAAGTCACGTGCCTTAACGTATGATTCAAGCAGTATTTGTGAACCCTCTTCCCTGTTGTCGTTGTTGGCGTAGTGAGCCCTCTCGTTGTCGAATAACGAGAACTCGCAGCCGTAGTCGATTGCGAAGTGGTATATTATAGAACGAAGTCTGTCCTCGTCTGTTCCCTTTTTGTTGATAGTTTTGTCAAGTTTGTTAAGAGCAGTTTCTGCAGATGTCAGCGCAGGCTTCTGCATCAGATTGTCTATCTCTGACCATTCCTTTGCAAAGTTGTTGGCTATAGATTCTATGCTCATACAAAACAATAATATTAGGCTTAATATTATATTTTTTAGTCTCATATTCATATTGTTTTAATACAGGGGTTGCTGCAGCGTAACTGTACAAAGAATGAGATGAAGATGTACTCCACCCATAAATTTATTCCATTAAAGTTTTCCTGATGATTGACTTTGCAACATCGAACCCTTGTATTTTATCACTTATCGGTGGCAAATTTATACTAAAGTTGCGATATTGCCAAACTTGAGAGTAAAAAAGTTAGGCTGGGTCAACATCTATAGAGACAGTAATGCTCTTGTATGTGACAAGAAGCGAGTTTATTGTCTCCATGATAAGTTTTTTTGCTTGTGTCAGGTTCAAAGTAAGTTCAAGTTTAAGCATTATTTTGCGGATGTGGAGAGTCTGTATCCTTGTTACTACTGGTACGTCCGGTCCATAGACTCTCTGTCCGAACGTCTGTCTAAGATACTGGGCGAGTGTGAATGCGGCTTCCTCTGTCTTTTTCTCGTCCTTGCATTTTACACATATATTGATAAGTCTGCTGAAAGGCGGGTACATGAACTGGCTGCGCTCGTTGACTTGAGACATATACATGGAGCGGTATGCGTTGTTTTTCACCTGAGAAATCACGGCATGCTCCGGGTCAGATGTCTGCAATACTACACGTCCTCTCGGACCTTTTCTTCCTGCTCTTCCGCTTACCTGTGCCATAAGCTGGAATGCGTGTTCGTGTGACCTGAAGTCGGGGTAGTGAAGCATTCCGTCGGCACGAAGTATTCCCACAAGTTTGACACGTGCGAAGTCAAGCCCCTTGGAAATCATCTGGGTACCGACAAGTATGTCAATCTTTCCTTCCTCGAAGTCGTGTATTATCTTTTCATAGCTCTTGCGAGAGCGAGCCACGTCAAGGTCAAGTCTTGCTACCTTTTTGTCCGGAAAAATCTCCTTGACCTCCTCCTCGATTCTTTCCGTACCAAGACCTATGTTCATGAGCGTAGGGTTCTGGCAGGCAGGACAAAACATAGGGACAGGCACTGTATAGCCGCAGTAGTGACAGGTCAGTTCGTTTGTTATCTTGTGGTATGTCAGGCTGACGTCACAGTTCACGCAGTGGGGTACGAACGTACAGCTCCTGCATTCAATGTATGGGGAGAATCCCCTGCGGTTCTGGAAAAGTATAACCTGCTCGCCGCATCTGAATGCGTTCTGCATGTCGTCTATAAGTGGTTTGGAGAACGAGCCTACGGCTGTCTTGTGAGCCCACTGTTCCTTCATGTTCACCACCTGGATGTCCGGCATTTCGATGTCGCCGAATCGCTTGTTAAGTTCAACAAGCCCGTATTTGCCGCCCGTTGTGGCGTTGTAGTATGTCTCTATAGACGGAGTTGCCGAGCCTAGCAGAACCTTTGCGTTTGTCATCGAGGCAAGGACTATGGCGCTGTTGCGTGCCTGGTATCGTGGTGCCGGGTCATACTGCTTGTATGAGTTCTCGTGCTCCTCGTCAACAATTACGAGGCCAAGATCCCTGAAAGGTAGGAAAATAGAGGAGCGTACGCCAAGTATGATTTTGAACTCCTTGTCCTTGTCAAGCATGTTGTTCCATACTTCAACTCTTTCGTTGTCAGAGAATTTGGAGTGATATACACCCAGCTTTTTACCGAACACACGCTGTAGTCTAGTTGTGATTTGGGTTGTAAGCGCTATCTCAGGCAAAAGGAACAGTACCTGTCTGCCAGACTTCACCACCTCGTCTATAAGCTGAATGTATATTTCAGTCTTGCCGCAGGAAGTCACTCCATGAAGCAGTGTTACGTTTTTCTGTTTAAAGTTCTCTATAATCTGGTTGTACGCAGTCTGCTGAGCTTCCGACAGAGGGTGTCTGTCCACTGTCTTGGAGCAGAATCCGAAATTCAGTCTGCCTACTTCCTTGTCATATATCTCTAGGATTTTCTTGGAAACAAGCGAGTTCAGTATTGTGGCTGTGGATTTGCTCTTGTCTATAAGCTCCTTTTTGCTGACTTCACGTTGTTCCCCCTTGACGAATACGCGGGACAGCGATATGTACTGCATGACCATTTCAAGCTGTTTTGGGGCATTGCCCAGCGAGTCGAGAAGCTTGTTCATTGCCTCCTGATTCATGTACTCCGGTGAAAGGTTCACGTATGCCTCTGTCTTTGCCTGATAGCCTTCTTTCAGTTCCTCTCCGGTAGTTACTGCGCCCATCTCTACAAGGCTCTGTATGACCGGCAGTATGTTCTTTATGCTGACAACTTTGCTAAGGTCCTCAATGGAAACGGCACGGCAAGCGCTCAAGTTGTCGAGTACAAGCTGTTCGTTTTTCTTTAGGGGTGCTGAAGCCTCCCAGTATGGCACTGCAGTAACCATAGTCTCGCTTTCAAGCTTAAGTCCCGATGGCATGGCAGCTTTCATAACCTCTCCCATAGAGCAGAGGTAGTAGCTGGAAATCCATTGCCAGAGTGCGAACTGAGTCGGTGTAACTATCGGCTGCGGACTTACTATGTCAAGTATGTCCTTGGTTTCGTAGTCTGGTTTCTGGTCGGTCACGTCAAGCACTATTGCTGTGTATAGCTTCTTCTTTACCGGTACAACGACACGCACACCGGATTTTACTCCGCTCTCTAGCTCTTGGGGAACGGAGTAGGTTAGGCATTCGTTAAGTGCCAGAGGAAGAACTACAGCAGCATATTTCATAGTCTCTTATTCGTTTGTTTTGTTTTCGTTGATTAGTGGTAGCTCAATGAAGAAAGTTGTACCGATTCCCTCCTGGCTCTCCACCCAAATCATTCCGCCAGAATTTTCGATGATTCCCTTTGATATGGCGAGTCCAAGTCCCATTCCGCTGTTCTTGGTAGTGAAGTTTGGCTGGAAAATCTTCTCGACATTCTCTGACGAGATACCGCAGCCGTTGTCCTGGATGGAAATAAGGACATTGCCGTCCTCCTTCTTTCCCTGGATGGTTATCACTCCGATACTGCTGTCAGGGATAGCCTGTATGGCGTTCTTTATCAAATTGTTGAAGATTTGGTAAAGCTGCTTTTCCTCTCCCATGATGAAGGCCTTCTCGTTGTCAGGAATTTCGTTGGTCAGGATTACTCCCTCCGGGTTCACTGCATAAAGGTCTGCAACATTCCTCAAGCTGTGATAGATGTCAATCTTTGTGTGGTTAGCAGAGGAAACCTTGGCGAAGTCAGAGAAGTCTGTAGCTATTCGGGACAGGTTGTCAATCTGTTCAATCACACGTTCGCAGGTTCTAGGGAATACCTTGGCGAAGTTTTCCGGATCCTCCTCGTATTTCTTTTGCGCGAGCTGAATGTTAAGCTTGATAGGAGTAAGAGGGTTCTTGATTTCGTGTGCAATGCTTCGGGCCATCTCTCGCCATGCGGCGTCACGCTCGTTCTTGGCAAGTTTTTTGGCCGCTTCCCTCAGTTTGTCAACTAGCAGGTTGTATCTTGTGACAAGCACACCAATCTCGTCGTTGCTGTTCTTCATCGTGATCTTGGTGTTTTCCCCCTTCAGGTCGAATTCCTTCAATCGTTCCGTAAGCTCCTCAAGAGGGCTGGCAATCTTCTTGTTGATAATCCAGATGCTTATCAGGGCAATCATGATGATTAGCAGGAACAAGTCCATCAGGATAATGACGAAGTTCATTGCCGGAGTCCTGTCAGCGGTTCCGGTCACACTGTCGAGCAGCTGTATGTAGCCTAGGTGTGCATTGTACTCGTTCATGACGTTCATATAGATGGAATGGAATTCCTTGTTGGCAATAGTCTCTATGTATGGGAATCCGTCATTGTCCAGATATGGGAACTTGGCTTCTGGCAGCATCATGTGGCATGCTCCTTCGATGTTCTTCGTGCCATAGTTGAAAAGTTCCTGGTTGGATGCGGAGTACTGGACACCGTTCTTGTCATAGAGGATAAGGTGTGCCTTCATTACGTTTCCGAAGTTCTGCAGTATTTCCTGATACCATTCTGGACTTTCGAACTTCAAGTCGTTTCTGTATCCTATTTGCTGAATTAGGTATGACTGAACACCCATTGTTCTCTGTGTCATCTTCATCTTCTGCTGCATAGCGTACTGCATAGAGAAGAATTTGCCGCAGAACACAATCATTACAAAGAAAAGGAATGCCATGAGGCTCATCATCAGACACTGTGATTTGTTGAACAGTGATGCCCTGAATCGCTTCTTTAGCACATATATCGCCAGATAGTATGACATAAGTGCGAAGAAGAATACACCGAACAGAGTTGAGGACAGCATCAGGTGAAGTGTCGAATTCCTGGCTAGATTAGCCACAACAATCTTTCCGCCCAAGTCGTTGTACTTGGTCACGTAGAGATAATAGTTTCCGTACTTGTACATGTAGCTGTTAGAGTTGCTGTACCTCAGCTGGTCAGCCGAAGGTTGGAACGGGAATTTGCCGGTCCACTGCTGAAGCTTGCCGTTCACGTATTTGGCTACAGAGATGTCCTCGTAGTTTGTTGCGTATTCGGAATACTTCTCGTTCAGTGTCTTTGCATCCATGTTCCTGTACTTCTTTGAGGGATAGAGTGTGTAAACCACCTCGTTCCCCATCTTTTCGTCACCCTTCAGCTTTCCCATGTAGCTCAAAGGCAGGTGTATGTTTTCGTTCAAATAGAAGTCTGTGTACTGCTGAATCTTGAACGAGTTTTTCTTGATGTACTCCTGTGAGTATATTCTGCTTGTTGTACCCTCAAGGTCAGTTCTTATCTTTAGGTTTCCGCCCTTGGGAACAATCTGCACATCCACATCGTACCTTTCCCAGTATCCCTTTTGGAAATTCTCGCGAACATATTTCTCCGCTTCAGCTGAGCGGTTTGTGGAGTCCATGCAGTACACCTTTATCGTCGGGTCATGTCTGGCTTTCTGGGCTGCTACGGCGATGAACTTCTCTGCAAAAGGGTCCTTCTGGATGAGCTTGCCTCGGGCGATTTCTTCGGACAAGTTCTTCATGTTCCTGTGGTTTCTCTCTTCGCAAATATCATTTGCTAATCCTACGGAAAGGTTGATGATTAGAATGGAGTATATCATAGTGACCACCATTCTTGGGAACCTCTGTAGGAATGAGCATGACGCGTAGCCGTAGAGGCAAGCTATTCCCAAGCCGTAAAAGTGGCTTATTCCTAGGTTTGTTCCGTATGAGGCAATCAGAAGCGTTAGGATACTTACTCCGCTAATGACTAGCCTTCCACCTTTCCTGAACGGTTTAAGTGAGGTTGCTATAAGCTGTTGGCTCACAGCCGTGAGAAGCGAGTACCAGCCTATGATAATCAGCATCGCAATTATGGACGGTGTCGTTATGTCCTGGATGAATGCCACAGCCACATTTATCTTGCTGTGATATACGAAGTGCTTGACGATGAAGAACAGCAGAATGGCCAGTAGTGCCGCAAAAAGTTGAAGTCCGACTGACTTGGCGAAGTCTGACAATGAAGCCGGAGTGTTGGTGTTCCTCTCTAGAGTCACCCTCTTGCGAATAACCATGAAGTAGAATATGGAAATCACGAGAGTATAAAGCACAACAATACCCATGGACGAGGAGTATTCCGTGTGGTAGTATGCAGGTGTGAACAGCTGGCTGTCGAACAGGTACAGAGGCTGTTTGATGAATGCTCCGATAAGGATTGTCATCAGTACCGAACTCACCCAGGCAATGTATTTTGTCTTGGTGATTTTCTTGGCCTTCTGCATCTTATAGAGCTTGTGAAGGAACATAAGTATGAACATGATGCAGAGTGTCCAGCTCACACCACATAGAGTCTTCAATAACTTGTTTGCACGTCTGTAAGGCACTTTCTCGATGTTCATCAGCTTGCTTCCGTCCTTCCTAAGGATAGGTATCTTTGGCACAAGTGAAGCTTCGTCCACGATTTTCACGTGGTTAGGCATGACGAATCCGTTCACGTACTTCTCGTTGCCCATCTCCTCATGGTTGAAGGCTGTCTTGAACTTGATTAGTCCGATGAATGTGGAGTTTGTCACATCTATGCGGACACCGACGCAGTGATAGTTGGCGGCGCGATAGTAGAACTCGTTCTCGAGAGGAATATCCTTCAGTCTGCCGATGTTAAGCTCGTTTCCGGTCCAGAAGGTTAGGGTTGTGTCATTGAACACGAAGTACTCTATGCCCTGTTCCTTGGCTTTGTTTATGGTAATCAGCTCGTCCCTGAGTACCTGTCTGTCCGATGTTATCTTGTCAAGGTCTGAGCGGTATAGGTAGTCTAGCATTTCTCTAGCCTCTTTCTCCTTCTTCCTCAACTGTTCGGTAAACTCTTCTATCGGCATCTCTCGGACAGAGGAAGTAAGCGACATGTAGTCTAGAAACATGCCTGCGCAACCCATTACGAACATGAGTACTCCCAGAATCCATGCCTGGTAGTACCTTGATAGGGATTTCTTTATGTTAGCGTAAGACTGGAGTATAGATTTGTTCATACACTGCAAGTTAATAAATTGTATTATTCGTGGTGATACGGTTCACCCTTTAGGATTGTCATTGCCCTGTATATCTGTTCAACGAAGATTAGTCTCACCATCTGGTGCGAGAATGTAAGCTTTGAAAGGGAGCATTTGCCGTTGGCTCTGTCATAGACCTCCTTGCTGAATCCGTAGGGTCCTCCGACAATGAACACCAGGCGTCTGACACCGGAGCACATCTTCTTGTTAAGAAACTCTGAGAACTCCAGCGATGTGTACTGGCTGCCCTTGTCGTCAAGCAGTATTACATCGTCCGAAGAGTCCAGACTGGACAATATCTGCTGTCCTTCCTTCTCCTTCTGCTGTTCCTCGCTCAAGTTCTTGGAGTTCTTGATGTCTGGAATCTCCTGAATAGAGAACTGAATGTAGTGGCTGAGTCTGTCCACATACTCCTTTATCGAGGCTATGAAATGCTTGTTGTCAGTCTTGCCGACTACCATCAGGGTTATCTTCATGTCCGTTTTTTTGAGCTGTTATACACTTACCTTGCCTGCGATGTGCGGATGTGGGTCATAGTCCTCCAAAGTGAAGTCCTCGTATTTGAAAGAGAAAATGTCCTTCACGTCAGGGTTGATTATCATCTTCGGCAGTTTTCTAGGCTCGCGAGTAAGCTGAAGCTTGACCTGTTCCATGTGGTCGTTATAGATGTGTGCGTCGCCAAGCGTGTGTACGAAGTCACCTGCCTTGAGACCTGTCACCTGAGCCATCATCTGAAGCAGAAGTGCGTAGCTGGCGATGTTGAAAGGCACGCCAAGGAAAATGTCTGCACTGCGCTGGTAAAGCTGAAGGCTTAGTCTGCCGTCAGCTACATAGAACTGAAAGAAGCAGTGGCAGGGCGGCAGAGCCATGCTCTCAATCTCTGACACGTTCCATGCTGACACGATGATGCGTCGTGAGTTAGGGTTGTTCTTTATTGTGTTCACTGCCTCGGTAATCTGGTCTGTGAATGTTCCGTCATAGTTTGGCCAGCTTCTCCACTGGTAGCCGTATATGTGGCCCAAATCTCCAGTCTCAGGGTCTGCCCACTCGTTCCAGATTCTCACGCCGTTGTCCTGCAGGTACTTCACGTTTGTGTCACCTTTCAGGAACCATAGTAGCTCGTGTATGATGCTCTTCAGGTGAAGCTTTTTAGTTGTCAGCAGAGGAAATCCGTCCTCAAGGTTGAAGCGCATCTGGTGGCCGAATATGCTTGTTGTTCCTGTTCCTGTTCGGTCGCCCTTCTTGACGCCCTCCTCAAGAACCCTGTTTAGCAAGTCTAAGTATTGTTTCATTTCCGTAGGTTGTTTTAATTGTTTATGCCTCCGCCTAGTACATCTTGTAAGTGGTCTTTAGCACTCTGAACTCTGTGCGTCGGTTTATCATGTTTGCTGTCTCCTGGTTCTCCGGAGCCAGAGCGTCTATGAACTCCTCGTCCAATACGTCATGTTCGTGAAGGAAAGGGTACTGCTTTGCCAGAGCCTTGTCAACCACTACAGGCTTGGTCTTTCCGTATCCCATAGCTGTCAGGCGTGCCTCCTCTATGCCTCCCTTGATAAGGTAGTCCACAACGCTCTGCGCACGCTCTCCGCTGAGCTTCAGGTTTCCTTCCGCACTACCAACCTTGTCGGTGTGCGCTCCAATCTCTATCGTGATGTTAGGGTTGTCCTTCAACAGCTTTATCAGTTTGTCGAGTGCAGCACCAGACTCCTTGGTCAAAGTAGCCTTGCCGAACTCGAAGAAGATGTTGTCAAGTCCCACAGGCTTGCTTATCGATGCCAGCTGGAAGTTTATCTCGAACCGCTTGCTGTCCTCGAGTCCACGGGTGGAAATGTTGTTCTTCTGGTTAAGGAATCCGCGGCAGTTTCCAAGCATGACGTAGTTCACACCCCTCTTGATGTCGAATTGGTATGTTCCGTCCTTCTTGGTCTTTAGCTTTACGTTTGTTCCGTCGTCACCCACAACGCGCACGTTTGCGTCGCCCAAGGGCTCGCCCTCTGTGTTGGTTACCTTTCCGAAGACGTTATAGACTATCGGAGGACAATAGAACGAGTATATCTTGTCATAGCCTTTCTTTTCGCCTCTGTTCGATGTGAAGTATCCCTTCTCCTCTCCCTTAGCGAATGTTATTCCGTAGTCGTCTGCGCTGGAGTTGACCGGTACAGGCATTTCAGTGACTACCCACTCACCCTCGCCAGCCTCTGTGGCGTAGAATATGTCAAGTCCGCCCATTCCCGGATGTCCGTCCGAAGCGAAGTAAAGAAGTGAGTCGCGTGTGCTAGGGAACATCTCGTCTCCCTCAGTGTTGATTGACGGGCCAAGGTTCACTGGTGCAGACCATCCCTCGCTGGTCTTCATGGACCTCCAGATGTCCTTGCCACCGAATCCGCCATCCATGTCGCTCACGAAGTACAGGTACTTTCCGTCAGCAGACAGAGCCGGATGTGCAACTGTTACCGTACTGTCCTTTAATAGCGCTATCCTCTGGCTCTTGCCCCACTTTCCGCCTTGTCTTGTCGCAGTCCATATCTCGGCTCCGTGAGTCTCGCCCTTGATGTACGGGCAGCGGGTATAGACCATAGTCTTGCCGTCGGCAGAGAAGCTTGGGTTGCTCTCGTCGCTCTCTGTGTTCATGTCGCCCTCTATAAGTTCCAGGTTGTCCCATTTGCCCACTGCGTTCCTCTTTGCCATGTATATGTCTCGGTTCGGAGTTCCGGTGATGTTGCTGGTCTTGTGAGAGGTCTGCTTGTTGTCCCTCGATGACGAGAAGTATATCACTGTGCTGTCGCCCTCTGGATGTGCAGGGCATCCGTCACTCTTCTTGCTGGAGAAGAAGTCCTCCTTCTTGACGATGTACCTTGAGCCTGCCTTCTCGCGCTCCGCAGACTCTATTGCCGCAAGCTTTCCGTTGATTGCCACAAGCGAGTTCGTGTCAAGCTTCATGTAGATGTCATAGTTCTCTATGGCCTCCTTGTACTTCTTGCTTCGGCGAAGGATGTCTGCGTATTTCAAGTACACGTCCTTGTCGTTGTACTTGTATCTGATCGCGTTTGCATAGGCTCTTTCGGCCTTGTCGTACTCTCCGACCTTCTGGTAGCACATACCCATCTTGTATGCCACATAGGCCTTCTTCTGCTTCTCCTTTGTGATGTTCACTCTCGGGTATGCGTTCTTGTATAGGCTCGCCGCCTTGTAGTATTCGCCGATAGTGTATTTCTTGTCTGCCTTTTTAATCTGCTTGTTTACGGAGCACGAGCAGAGTAATATGCTGAAAATAAATGTGATAGCTATTATTAGTTTATTCGTCATCTTGTTCATGTTTGCTTGAGTGAAAAGATACTGCAAAGATACAAAAACTGAACGAGAAAACCAAATTTTAGGGCGGTTAAATTAGGGTGTTTTCAGGTGATTTTTCATGTCTGAAAACAAGAGGGAGGACAAGCGTGTGCGTGTCCTCCCTCTTGTATGGTTGCGGGTGAGTTCCCCCTTTAGTCTCCGTAGCTGCTTCCGTCGAAACAGTGTGTGCAGACGCACTCCTTTGGCAGACCTATGGCCTCGATGATGTTCTCATGTAGTCAAAGTTCATTAAAAGTTTTCTTCACTATATTTTTCCTCTAAATATAGTTGATATAGAGATTTCCCTATTTCGTCACGTTTAAAACAACGTTCGTGGCTCATCGGTCTCATGGATAGCCTTACCTTATAAACGCCATTTTTAAACAGTTCAAGTACGTCAGGAGTTATGGGAAATTGTGCAGTTGACTTTACTATTGGAGTCGAATTAACTGCGTTGCCTATGACGTATCCATTTGAAGTTTCAGTAGTGTTCCCAATAACTTTACCATGTAAGGTTATTACATAATTGTCAAAGGTGCGGACTTTCATTGTGGGGTTGTCGAGAAAGTACATTCTGTCTGACATCACTGTTGCAATTATAAAATAACTGGTATCTTGGTTGACTACACTATATTCCATTTCGCAACCTTCTTCTGAAAACGGCTTGTATGTATATTTTACAGACTTTGCAAAAGCGGATGACACATGAATCACCATTATTGTTGCTACAAATATGTATTTAATAAAGTTTTTCATAATGTATAGAATCTTTAAAAATGTGATTGCGCAAGTTAGTGAAAAAAAATGTATTAAAGTGCAAAAGTGAAATAATATTTGGGGTTGAGGCTATGAAAAAAATGCCACCCCTTTCGAGATGGCATTGTATTGTGAACTGCTGACGAAGATTAGTCTCCGTAGCTGCTTCCGTCGAAACAGTGTGTGCAGACGCACTCCTTTGGCAGACCTATGGCCTCGATGATGTTCTCGAGTGTGTTGAACTTCAATGAGTCCATTCCAAGACGCTTGCGGATTTCGTCAACCATCCTGTTGTATCTCTCTGTACCCGGAGTGATGTACTCGTCTATGTGTGCGTTCATGTCTCCGCCCTCAAGCTCCTGTACGATGCGGCGAGTGATAAGCTCAAGCACCGACTTTGAAGCCGAGAAGTTGATGAACGGACATCCGTAAAGCAACGGTGGACAGCTGATACGCATATGTACCTGCTTTGCGCCGTAGTCGTAGAGAACCTTTACGTTGTCCCTTAGCTGAGTTCCGCGAACGATGGAGTCGTCACAGAACATTGCAACCTTGTCCTTCAACAGAGCCTTGTTAGGAACAAGCTTCATGCTTGCCACAAGCTCCCTCATCTTCTGGTTTGTAGGAGTGAACGAACGCGGCCAAGTAGGAGTGTACTTCACGATGGCGCGTCTGTATGGGACGTTAAGTCCGTTCGAGTATCCAAGCGCATGGCCGATTCCTGAGTCTGGAATGGCGGCTACATAGTCAGGCTTGACATCGTCGTCCTTTGACATCAAAAGACCGCTCTTTACACGGAATTCGTCCACGTTGATGTCCTCGTATGTTGAAGGTGGGTAACCGTAGTATATCCACATGAACGAACAAATCTGCATCTTAGGCTCAGGCTTGCGAATCTGCTCGAACTTGTCGGCGTTGATAAGCACGATTTCGCCCGGTCCGATGTTATACACAGCCTCGTAGCCGAGGTTAGGGAACGCCACAGTCTCGCCAGTCACTGCGTGGGCACCGTCCTTCTTGCCGATAACGAGCGGCAGACGTCCGTACTTGTCCCTGGCTGCGATGATTCCGTTCTCTGTGAGAAGGAGCATTGTGCATGAACCCTTGATTGTGTTATATACTTTCTCGATGCCGTCAACGAAGTCCTTGCCCTCGGTGATAAGCATTGCGATAAGCTCGCTTTGGTTTGTGTCTCCACCGCTGAACTCAGCGAAGTGGTGCATACGGTCGAGCAAATCCTTCTCTATTTCCTTGAGGTTGTTGACCTTTGCCACAGTAACCAGCGCAAACCTTCCCAAATGGCTGTTTACGATGATTGGCTGCGAGTCAGTGTCGCTTATGACACCGATGCCGGAGTTACCGACAAACTTTTCCAGTTCCGACTCAAACTTTGTGCGGAAGTATGTGCTCTCCAAATTGTGGATTGAACGAACGAATCCCTTCTCGGAAAGAGTCGCAAGACCGCCTCTCTTTGTGCCAAGATGTGAATTATAGTCTGTTCCGTAGAACAAATCTTTAATACAACTTTCCTTGCCTATTGTACCAAAAACACCACCCATTGTTTTTCTGACAAAATTTTATGATTTGTGTGCAAAGTTAGTGATTTATGTTTTTTATGGTGCAAAAATCATTAAAAATATAGCAAAAAGTTGCATAATCTGCTGAATTGATAGTTGAATGCACAGATTTGTGCGATGGGTGGAATGGAAGCTGTCAGTGAAGTGTAACAGTCAGGGCTGTAGTTTCTGACTTGCAGGAATGAATGTGGAACTGACTTCCAGGGTGTGGAAAATGTGTGGAGGAAGGTCATGGAAAGAGGACCGGAAACACACTCCTTCCACGTCTCCTTCCACACTCCTTCCACGATGAAATTCCACCTTCCTTCCATGATAGCGTGGAAGGTGCTCCTTCCGCACTTTTAGATATATACGAAGTATATATATCTAAGTTGGAGGGTGGAAGCATCTTCCTTCCGCACTTTACACACAAAAAAAACGGGTAAAAAATCAGCCGTGTTTTGTGCTGTCTAGATAGCCTGAAAGTCATGGCTGGAAAGTCAGTTTTTTGAAGAGTTCCTAACCCGTTTCCATGACAGCTTCCGGTATCAGTTTCCGGTGTGGTCTGGACAGTCATGAATTTGATGTGGCGCAAGTTTTTTCCATGACACTTCGGGCTGAGATTCTGGGCTTCCGTTCCATGCTTCCTTCCGTGTGAGCCGGAAAGGGAAGACTCACTTGTGCGGTTGCCTTCCCCTCCTTGCGTGGAGTGTCCGGAAGTTCGTTCGTGCTGCACTTTTGGTTGGGAAGGACGGGGGAGTGGGGTGTTTTGTCGAGTGGGGGAGGGGATTGGTAGTCGGGGATTGGTTGATAGTTAGGGGGATTAGTCGGGGATTGAATTGACTCGTTGCACGTCGTCGATATAAACATTCCCCGTCTGGACCGAGAAAAGCCACTACGTGGCTACGCGCCAAAAACGTGCTTGGAACGTATATTAAAAATGTGTTGTTAATTTATGAGGTGACGTGCTAGTCACGTTGTCGCGTAGCGACATTTCTATGTCTAGCCGTGGGTTTTAACCCACGGCATCGTCAATATAAACATTCAACCCACGGAATTGTTTTGATAACTATTTTGAAGATTTTCTATTGTCTAAAGCCATTTTTAGTTGTTCCAATAATCCATTCCATAATGGTGCTGTTCTATTGTCAGTTTCCAATGAATATGAATAACGATTACCTCTTTCATGATACCTCACTTCACCTTTTTCAAAGTTTACGATAATACCATCTCCACTAATCTGAGTATCATTAAATATGACTGTTCCAATTAAAATGGTTTTGTTTTTATCTAATTTTGTTACTTTGTCAAAAGTAAACAATATGTGTGTTATCAATCCCATTCCATCTTCGCCATAAAACTTAAAGGTTTGACCTTTATATTCTTTAAGCCAATATTCTTGAACAGTGGGTTCATTTGCTTTATGAGATGCATTATATAATGTAGCACCATCCATTTCATTTAGTGCAGAAATCGTAATATCCTTTATCTTTTTTGCTGATTCATCTTCATTTAAAGGTGTAACTTTCTTTCTCATAATTTAAAACATTTATTTTTAAATAGTTAATAAAATCAAAAATTATGCACAAAGTTCAACATCATGTTGTCTAACGACACTTTGTACCTTTCCTAATAGCATAGTGAATATTTCACCTGCTTTTAGTTTTCTTGTGTTGTATCTGAATACACTCTCGACCACATATCTCTGCAAAGATAGTGAATAAATATGAAAAACAAAATAAAAACCTGATTATTAAAACGGCATAATAACCCATGACATTATATAACATCACCCCCACCTTTACAACTTTTTTGTAAAATTTTTTCCTAAATATTTTGATGGTTGAAAAATTATTACTACCTTTGCACTGTGAGACGGAGAAAACCGCAAATGCCCGTATCTCTCGTTATGTTTTCGGAAGTCTCGGTTTATATTTTTTTAATCTTTAAGTTAAATTTTCTGTTGTCATGATTTATGTTTGCTTTCATGAGGGTAGCTCCCCCTTTGCTTTGTGCCGACCAGTCTGCGAGCCAAAAACAAAAAATGGGATGATTTCTCACCCCATTCCATCAAGTTATGTAACTGACTATACAGCAAAGTTTTCGGGATGTTTTCCCTGAACATCGTTTTCTATGTACCACTGCTTGATTCTTTCGATGTCGCTGTCCATGTCGTCCGTAGGCACGAACGAGCCGTCAAGGATTACAGTCTTTCTCTTGAAGTCAATGCCGGCAAGTACAAGCGGCACGTTGCTGTTCCTGGCTATGAGGTAGAATCCTCGCTTCCAGTGTTTGTTGCTCTTGCGAGTTCCCTCCGGAGTTATGGCAAGCTGGAAAGACTCGTGGCTGTTCATCTCGGAAACAACAGTGTCAACCAGGTTGTTCTTCTTTCCCCTGTCAACGCCTATGCCTCCGAGCGGTTTGATGATAAGCCCGAAAGGGAAGTCAGTCCAGAACTTTTTAATCAGGAACTTTGGCTTGATACCCAGGTCAAGTGCCGAGTAGCAGATTCTGCCGACGATGAAATCCCAGTTGCTGGTGTGTGGAGCGACACAGAACACGCATTTCTTGGGCATTTCGCTCAGCCTGTTCTCTATGCGCCATCCCGCCATTCTGAAGATAGCACCGCATAGCTTGTTTGAAAATGACATAGTCTTTTGAATTTATTAATCTCTCTATTCTCTATTTTTTCTTCTATTTGCTTTTCATGTACTGCTCGAAGCCGTTCTTTATGCTGTCGAAAACCTCCTTTACAGACTCGATTCTTTCAGCCTTGAATGCGTTCGAGCCGCAGAAAGCGTAACCGTTCTTCAGCTTGCCCTTGAATGCGTTGTAGAGCGCCATTACGATGCAGTATGGCGAAGACTCCCCGTTGCAGGTCTTGATGCAGTGTACAGCGCAGGTCTTCGGGTGCTTCTCCCCGTTTCTGGCCTTCTCGAGGAATTCGTTGTCGATAGCTCTGCCGGGCATTCCTACGGGGCTTTTGATGATTCTGATGTCTGATTCCTTGGCGTCTATGTACTGCTGCTTGAATGCCATGTCCGCGTCGCACTCGTGTGTGGTAACGAAGCGAGTTCCCATCTGCACGGCGTCAGCTCCAAGCTCCATGATTTTGGCGGCATCCTCGCCGGTGTATATACCTCCGCCGGCTATTACCGGGATGACTTTCTCGTCCTGATATTCTCTGGCAACAGCAACAACCTCGGGTACAGTCTTTTCAAGCGAGAAGTTCTCGTCAAAAATCTGCTCGGGCTTGTAGCCAAGGTGACCGCCTGCCTTTGGTCCCTCGACAACTATTGCATCCGGAAGGTAGTTGTAAAGAGACTTCCACTTCTGGCAGATTAGCTTTGCCGCTCTTGCCGAAGACACGATTGGTGCAAGCTTAGTTACGGAATCCTTGGAAAGGAAGGAAGGAAGGTCAAGAGGCAGACCAGCACCGGAAAAGATGATGTCAGCCTTTTCCTGGATGGCTGTCCTGCACATGTCGGCGTAGTTGCTCAAAGCCACCATGACGTTTACGCCGATGATACCCTTGGACTTTTCCCTTGCTAGCCTCAACTCCTCCTTTAGTCCGAGAATGCTGGCCTTGAGGTAGTCTGAGCTGATGTTTCTGTATAGCAAGCCCATGCCTGCTGCGGAAATGACGCCTACGCCCCCCTGGTTGGCTACGGCTGAAGCCAAACCTGACAGAGAGATGCCCACTCCCATTCCGCCTTGAATAATTGGCACTCTTAAATTCAAATCGCCAATTTTTATTTCTTTCATCATAATTTTCAAAATTTTTGCAAAAGTAACTATTTTAAATTATTTTTTACTCTTTTTATTAAAAAGTTTGTTCGGCAAAT
This sequence comes from Paludibacteraceae bacterium, assembly GCA_024401535.1. Lineage (GTDB taxonomy): Bacteria > Bacteroidota > Bacteroidia > Bacteroidales > Paludibacteraceae > UBA1723. The sequence continues at coordinate 23,499 of JAKSKX010000010.1, forward strand.
GCCTGATATTGCTGAATCGGACAGTTTCGTCTATAGGGCCGGGACATAATACTTTGGTTTTGAATTTGCGTGAAAATACATTAACTTTGTACCCATTATGGATAGACATCAAAGCATAGACGCACATTTCCAGAGACAGCAGGAGCTGTTGAAAATGGAGTATGACCACGAGAAGCAGGCGTTTGAACAGCGCAGCAAGCTCACAGAAATAGCATGGAAGGTCAAGCACGGCGTGTGCTGGTTCCCCTTGACCGTGGGACGCAGCTACTATAACGCCGTAAACCAGTTCTGTGTCGATGTGTACAGGAACGGGGGAGCATCGGGCAATGCCGAGCAGACCGGCGAAAACTCTGAGTTCGAGTACGGCAAGCCGGTGGCATTCTTCACACAGAGCGGACTGGGCGAAGCCAAGCCTACGGGTGTGACAGGTACGGTAAGCTATGTCGAGGACAACCGCATGGTGGTCGTGCTTAGCCGCGAGGGTGACGTAAACCTGCTCAAGACAAACGACATGCTCGGTGTACAGCTCTATTTCGACGAGACTACGTACCAGCTCATGTTCTCTGCCCTGCGTTCGGTACAGATGGCCAAGGGTGACAGGACTGCTTACCTCAGGGACCTGCTCCTAAGCCGCCAGACTGCCGAGTTCAGACCTCTTGCACCAATGTCGTTCCCTTGGCTGAACGAAAGCCAGGAGAGTGCAGTGAACAAGGTTCTGTGCGCCAGAGAGGTGGCTATCGTACACGGTCCTCCGGGAACGGGCAAGACAACGACACTTGTAGAAGCCATCTGCGAGACCTTGAACCGAGAGAACCAGATACTTGTCTGCGCACAGAGCAACATGGCAGTGGATTGGATAAGCGAACAGCTGAGCGACCGCGGTGTCAGTGTCCTGCGCATAGGAAACCCCACCAGAGTGACTGACAAGATGCTAGGATACACATACGAGAGGCGTTTCGAGAGCCATCCGCTCTATCATGACCTGTGGAGCGTAAGGCAGGCTATACGCAACCTCCAGCAGTCGAAGAACAACGGTAACAGACGTGAAGCGAGAGCCAAGATAGCCAACCTGCGTGACCGTGGAACAAACCTCGAGCTTGCAATACGTCACGACCTCTTTGACCAGTGCCGCATCGTGGCTTGCACACTGACCGGAGCAGCACACAGACTGCTCGAGGGAATACGTTTCCAAAGCCTGTTCATCGACGAGGCGGCTCAGGCTCTAGAGGCTTCATGCTGGATAGCCATACAGAAGGCTGACCGAGTGATTTTTGCCGGTGACCACTGCCAGCTCCCTCCTACGATAAAGTGTGTGGAAGCGGCTAACAAGGGGCTAGCAGAGACTCTGATGGAACAGGTGTCTGCAAACAAACCGGAATGTGTATCTTTCCTCAACCTGCAGTACAGAATGCACGAAACCATAGTGAAGTTCCCTTCGGAATGGTTCTATGGAGGGGAACTGAAGACCAGTCCCACAGTACTGCACCGAAACATACTCGAGTTTGACGCTCCACTTGTCTGGCTCGACACCCAGGGACTCGGATTCGAGGAGGAGATAACCAACGACCAGAGCGGAAGGTACAACGAGGGCGAGGCTGTATTCATCGTGGAACAGCTTGAAAAATATATAGAGAAGATTGGAACTCAGCGAGTAAGGAACGAACGCATAGACTTCGGCCTCATATCGCCATACAAGAGCCAGGTGCAGAGGCTTCGCAAGAAGGTCAAGTCCAGCACCGCACTGAAGCCGGTCAGGTCTGCGATAACAGTCAACACCATAGACGGTTTCCAGGGACAGGAACGTGACGTGATACTTATCTCGCTTGTGCGTGCCAACGATGACGGAAACATCGGATTCCTGCGCGAGCTGAGAAGAATGAACGTGGCCATAACACGTGCCAGAATGAAGCTTATAATAGTCGGTGACAGCGAGACTCTGACTCGCCACGCTTTCTACAGGAAGCTATACTCGCACGTGCAGAACGAAGGCAAGGTTATATCTTTCCAGCCCGAGGCAGGCAGTGACGAACACAGTGAAAACAAGTAGTGTCCTAAAGCAAAAGCGAGACACTATGAAGTGCCTCGCTCTTATGTCCGTTGCATTTATTGGCCTATAGTTTCAGCCTGCTCTGGTACTTCTTGCTGTCGCCCAGATATACGTTAAGCAGACCTACGCTGATGATGCTGATTCCAAACGCTATAAGCGGGAAGACACTGCAGAACGAGTCATAAAGTCCGTGTCCAAGTGCAGGTATGCTTATTGCAAGGAAATACAGACCTTTGCGGTACCTTGGGTAAAGATGTGCAAAGCTAAGGAAGAAACCAGCCAAGGCGGTCCATATCGCATGTATGAACGGAAGGGTAGTCATCCTGGCAATGTTCAGGTAGTATGCGTCTGCATAGCCCTGCTGTGCATTCACTGTAAGCTGGTACTGGACACCCTCGAATACTCCGAAGGCAAGTCCGGAAATGAGTCCGTAGAAGACCATTGTCTGCGGTGTCATAGGCTCTTTGGCTGTCTTGAGAAGGAAGAACAGTACAAGCATTTTGCCGAGCTCCTCAGTGAAGCCTACGCCAAACACGAAGCCTATGATATTGCTCAACAGTCCGTTGCTGTTGGTGAGCAGATAGAATATGTTCAAGTTAGGCAATCCAAGCAAATCCCACGCTACAATGATGACAAGCTGTGTGAGAAAGAAAATCTTTAGTGTCGTGCTTGTCTTTACCTGCTTGGTCTTGTAGAACGAATAGAAGAACATCGCCCACATGCTCGAGAAGTACAGCGATATGGCATAGAACCTAAGGAAATCGCTTGGTATATACGTCACACCTATAAGCGGGAACATACCGATTATAGTGAGCAGAAGCAGTCTCTTGTCCTTGCTCCAGGTCTCCTTGTCCAGCAATTCCTTGGGGAAGAGCAGGTCTTTGCCCAAGCGTGACACCTGGGACAGTATGCTTCCCTCGGCCTCGACCTTGTACTGGATATTGTTGAACTTCAGCACACTTCGTATGGTTTCGTATCTGGTATTGTCGTCTATCACGTCAGTGTTGGTAACTTTGTCGCATGCCAAAGTTTTTCCCAATGAAGTCAGACTTCTCAAATCCTCAAGGGAATAAGGTCCGTATGGCTTGCCGTTTCTGACTACGAACAGACGGTTAGTGTTGCAGATGTCTATGTTCTCTACATTGTTGCCTAATAATCCCATATATTTATTTTCTGTTAATGAAGTTTATAAGTTTGGCATAGATGTTGTTCTTCATCAGTATTTCTCTGCATCCGGTTATGAACATCTGCTTTCTAGCTCTAGTCAGGGCTACATTAAGCTTTCTGTCGATGAAGGCACCGTCCTCCTGCATGATGTTGCATATTTGTCTCATCTGCCTGTCCTCGTTTGCGCAGACAGAGTATATTATTATGTCACGCTGGCTGCCCTGATAGCGCTCAACTGTGTCTATGGTTATTTTTGATGTGTCAATTCTGTACTGCTCCAGTTTGCTTCGAATCAGTGCAATCTGACTGCGGTATGTTGTTATTACGCCTATGCTCTTTTCTGTGAAAGGTATTCCATTAGCCTCCATCAGCGCCATTGCCTTGATTACGATGCTGACCACTATGTCTGCCTCGTTAGGGTTGGTCTTGATGTTGTCCAAGTCTTTAGAAGTTGAGGAAGGAAGGAACGCAATGCGCTTTGTCGCAATCATTGACTCGAACGGGTCGTTTGCGTTGTAGTCCCTGTAGTCCAGCTCACACTCCTGATGGTCCAAAGGCACACACTTCAGCCTGCCTGCATAGAACATCTCGTTTGCAAACTGTGCCACGTCCCTGTGCATTCGTCCCTGATGTGTAAGCATGTCGAAGGCCGATTCGTTTCCAGCCATCCTGTTCAGTGAGAACAGACGCTCGAAAAGTGAGTTCCTTCGGTCTCTCAATCCTATTTCGTACAGGTCGGAGTCCTCTTCAGGCACACGTGATTCGTTCTCGCTCTGCACCACTACTGCAGGCAGCTGCTTGTGGTCGCCTATCATGATGAACTTCTTGATGGCAAGCTCGCAGTTGCAGTTCAGGTATGAGAGTATGCCGCATATCTGTGGTTCAAGAATTTGCGAAGCCTCGTCTATGATAGCCACGTCGAAAGTCACGATGTCGAACAGAGGCGAACGTCTGTTCATAGTTGTGGTTGTGGCTATGTATATGCGTGTGTCCTTGATTATCTTTTCAACAGAACGTCTGTCCTTGCACTCCCTGATTCGGTTATAGATGATGTTGTCGTGATATTCCGGAGCGCAGTTCAGTGTACCTCCGATTCTTATGAAGTCAAGTCCGGCAGACTTTACTGATGCGCATATCTCGTCAACAGCTCGGTTTGTATAAGCAAGAAGCAGTATGTTGTTACCCTCTGCATGGAACTCCCTGACCATGTCACGCAGTGTTACTGATGTCTTGCCAGTTCCCGGAGGACCGACAAGCAGGAAGTAGTCGTCCGCACCCTTTGCCTTGGTAACTATTCGTTTCACATTCTCGTCCTGAATCTCTGTCTTCAGTGTAGCTGGACGAGACGTTGGAAGAGTCTTGCCAAGTATGATGTCTCTGCGGTTAGCGTCAGTGTCTGCAAGGGCAAAAGTACTGCGAAGCAGGGCATTTGCAGAGTCGGAGCTGTCCGGTTCTATTGCATACTTGTTGCGTGGGTCAAGCGCTGTCTGGTTTTTCTGTGCCTGTCTTAGTGCAACAGTCACTTCTCCGTCAGTCAGTTCGGCAATACTGCACTTCAGAACTTCTTTGTTTGTCACAAGGTCTTCGTCGGTATTGCGCACGTATAGTATTGCCATGTCTCCCTTTCGGAAGTTGGCTATGTAGTCCCGGTGTAGGGAGGAGAATTTGAACGTCACACGGTCTATTCCGTTCGGACCTTCCTCTTTGCCGGTAATTACCAGGTCGAACAGTATGGCACCGCTCTCCATCTTCTCGTCAAGGGAAGAATTCCAGCAAGCCGCAAAGCCTCCGATATTGTCAGCTATCATGCCGCCTCCGACCTTTGAGTATAATTGCTCGCGACAGATGAAGTTGGCAAACGAGTATATGTACTTCTGGTCAAGTGGAGGGAGTGTAACCATCTTCATCCTGAACTCCTCTATTTGGGGAATGATGTAGTCCCTGAACAGGATGCTAGTCCTGTTCTTCTCGTAGTTGTTGATTATATATTTGGGATGTACGTAGTCAAATATTTTCTTTGTTGCCTGAGCAGTTGTTACAGAGGCGAGTTCGTACTCCATGCTTACTATTCGGTTCCTAAGGTTGAGTATCACCCTCAGCGCATCCATCGAAGGGTAAGTCTTTCTCAGAGTGTTTACGCTGTACTTTGAATAGAATATGTATGTTCCAAGTTCATGGAATGGAATACCCAGTATCTTCTGAACCATTATCTGGTAGAGGAATGCCTGACTGCGGTGGTTCATGCACACACCGTCGTTGGACATGAACGGACCTTTGCCGCTCTTCAGCTCTATCACTATGTTGTTGCCGTCCTTTCTCTGTAGGAAGTCAAGACGTCCCTGCATGCCAATGTCCTCGCAGATGAACATGGGTTCTAGCGTTGCACAACTCTTGTCTATGCCAAGCGTAGGGAATACATTGTTTACCACGTTGCCTATGTTGTTGAACTGGGACAAGGCTTCGTCAAAGAAGTTGTTTGTCTCCTTTGTGGACAAAGGTTTCTCCAGGTCCTTGCAAGCAGTAAGTTCAATAGGCATTGTGCAGAATGCGTCGTTTGTAGTCTTTTTGAACTCCACATCTCTGCCGTTATACACGAATGCGTCGTGGTAGTAGTTCGCCATGTCTCCCAGCAGTATGTGACGTGTAACTGTTGACTTCTTGACTTTATTGTATAGGTAGCTGAACGGAGACACCATGTTCTCGTTACAGCTTTCAGCCAAGCTACTGCAGTCAAGCAGATAGTCCGGATAAAGGATGAAAAGCTGGGGCGTAAGGTCCCCGTTACTCTCTACAGCGCAGTCTATGAGGTTTACAATGGCACCTTTGCGGAAGTTGTTCGGAGTAACTGCCATGAGGTCGTTCACACCCTTTACTCCGTGTCTTGCCCTGATGTATCTGTTTGAGTCGTCACCTGCTTCATAACCGCAGAGATGTGTCTCTGTAAGCTCGTTGACAATTATGCGCACCTTGCTCAAACGTTCCCTTTTCTGGTAGGCCTTTGCTTCCGGCAGTGCAGTGCTGTTCACAATGTCTGCAAATTCACCGACAGGAACTTCTCCTGTGACAGCTATGATTAGGCGTGCTATGGCTGTCGCATCGGTCTTTACTTCTTCGGCAGATATCTGCATCCTTTTGCCGAGAACTTTCGTTGTATGAGTCTCGAAGGCATGAATGGCAGATTTAACCTCAGGTGTTATGGTGTCGTATTTGTCGTATATGTGCCTTATTCTGGTATATCTGTTTGCAAATCCTATTTTTTCATCATTTGTTACGCTGTCTATGAATTCGCAGAGCAACCCCTTGAAGCGTCTGTATTTTGTCTTGACATCACTTATTTGGAAGTAAAAGACCGAGAGTTTTTCAAGGAATTGTTCTTTTAACATTTTTTTACAAATGAGTTAAAGTTATATTAAAAAAGAAAATTTGTGTAGCTAATTAAAATCGTTTGTCTATATTTGCACCAGAACAAGAAAACAACACAGCAGTTGTTCTTAGTTCTGCAAAAATAGTATAAATGAATTTAAATTGTTAGAGATATGAAAACTTTTGTAAGAAAAATAACAGCATTGCTTGCTATAGCAATCGTTAGCATAGGAATGGCATCTGCACAGCAGAGAGGCAGAGGAGGAAACAACGGAGGCTCACGTCAGGCAGCAACACACCAGTCGGCTCCAAAAGCTTCAGCTTCACACCAGTCAGCAGCACCACGTCAGTCGGCGTCAGCTCCTTCACATCAGGCTTCGGCTTCACGTCCAGCAGCTCCACAGCGTAATGTTTCACGTCCGGTTCAGAATACTCAGCACAGCCATCATGGTGGCAATGTAAAGTACAATGGTTCGGCACACAACGCTCATGTTCACCACGATGTTCATCATGATCACCACGCACCGGTACACCACGATGCTCACCATGATCACCACGCACCGGTACACCACGATGCTCACCATCACCATGCACCAGTTCATCATGACGTTCACCACCACGCACCAGTTCACCACCATCATCATGCACCTGCTCACTTGCATTACCACGCACATCCTGTTTATCATCGTGCGTTGCCAGCAGCATACTTGCCATTCTATGTAGGTGATGTAACATACTACTACGCAGGCGGAACATACTACGTTTACGATCCAGTTTATGGATACGAGGTCGTAGGTTGCCCAACTAATGTATTCTTGCCTTACTTGCCAGCTGGTTCAAGAATGGTAACTTACAGAGGAACTCTATACTACGAGTACGATGGTATGTGGATGTTGCCTGTTGAAGGCCAGTACATGATTGTAGAGCGCCCAGTTTCAAGAGTGAGCATCTCAATCCCTATGCCTTCATTCAGATTCTACGCAAGTTTCTAATAAAGTTATAGATTAGACAATAAAGGTAGTTGAATTTACGGATTCAACTACCTTTTTTATTTGTGTCTTGGTAATTCTTGTATTCGAGTCAGACAAATCAGAACGGATAGCCAACAGCGAAGTGGAAGGCGAAGTCATTATGAGGTCTGAAGTGATGTGCGAACCTCCATGCCCTGCCGTTGTCAATCTGCTTGGGGTCATGCACCTTCATTCCTAGGTCGAATCGTATTAGGAAATAGTTGAAGTCAAGTCTCAGACCGGTTCCGGTTGCAAGTGCCATCTGCTTATAGAACTCGTTGAAATAGAAAGCACCCTTGGCTTGTTCGTCATACTCCTTGATTGTCCAGATGTTTCCTGCGTCAAGGAACAGTGCAAGCTCAAGCTTCCAGAACATCTTGAATCGGTATTCCCAGTTCAGCAGCAGGTTCACGTCTCCGGTCTGTGCAAGGTAGTTTGTTCCTGACCAATACTCTCCGGGACCTAGGCTTCTGACGTTCCAGCCCCTTACACCGCTAGCACCTCCGGCAAAGAATCTCTTTTCAAAAGGCACTCCGTCAGAGTTGCCGTAAGGAACGGCAAGTCCAAGCTTGGCATGGTAAGCGATGCGGCATTTCTCGTGTATGAACTGGTTGTATGCGTATTCAACCTCACCCTTCACGTACTGTGAGTAAGGAACGTCAAACACAAGGAAATGTCCCAAACTGTCCGTTCTATAGTTGAACACGTTTCTGAACGAGTGTATCAGGTTGCCGCCAAGCTCGAATGATGCACGGAAAGTCTTTCTGTTCAGCAGTCTCTGGTTGGACTGGTTGTCGAATGTGTAGCCGAATCCTGCGCATAGAATCTGGTGGTCTGTGTAGTTGTACAGCAGTATCGGGTTTGTGTGCCTTGTCAAGTACTTTTTGGTGAAATCCTCTGCATTCTTCATCTTTACAAGGTTGTAGTCGAACAGAGAGAACGAGTAGTTATAGAATCTGCGCTTAGTCCATGAGTATTTCCACGAGAAGTTGAACAGCTGTCTGTCATAGCTCAGCTTCTGTCTGTCATACGAGAACAGTATTGAGGTCGAGGCTGTCATACGCTTCTTGAAATCATGTGTAAGGAACGGAATCAACACGCGGGGAAAGTCCAGAGACACCTCGAGTCCAAAGTCCCGCACACGTTTCAGGCTTGTATCTACACCGGTCATTGACTCCTGTGAATAGCTTACCTTGAATCCAAGGTTTTCCGAGCCGTGGAATATGTTTCTGTGGCTCCAGCCCAAGTTGGTTCCGAATCCGAAGTCTCCGGAGGTTGTAGTCAGCTCGACATCTGCGGAAATGGACTTCATCTTGCGAGGAGTAAGCGTGATGTTGCAAGTTACCTGGTTGCTGTCGTTTCTCAAGTCGTTGTATGACACATAGGCCGAGCGTATCGCACCCAAAGAGTTCAGCCTTGTCTGTGTAAGGTCTATTCTGAACGAGTTGTACAGGTCGTCCTTGCTGAACATCAAGTTGTCCTCGAGAACCGAAGGACGAAGCAACGGTCTGTCCTTGAAGTGTATTATTGCGCCTGACTGGGACTGGATGCTGTCGTATGTCTGCACTTCTTCCCAAGATACAGCCGGAGCGTGGAGCGTTGTGATGTTTATGTCTGAAATCTTGTACTGCTGATGAGGCATGTCTATCTTGTTGCCATCGCTGTCAATCCTCGAGTATGGTTTCAGAAGCAGGGCAATGTCAACCTGATTGTTTCCGACAGTCGTGTCTGCAAAGTATGACAAATAGTCCTTGCTGAAATAGAAGTATCCCCTTCTGCGCAGCAGGGAAGCGATGTTTTCCCTCTCCTCGTCAAGCACATAGTTGTCAAACAGCATGTTGCTGTCAAGCTTGGTCGTGAAGTACTTGTCCTCGCTCACCAGTTTCTGTATTGTTGTGTCGCCCCTGTAGTCCCTGCTTATTTTCCTCACTCTGTAAGGCTCGTTCTCCTCGATGTTATAGGTGATGTTTGCACGCTTGTCCTTCAGCTGGACATAGGACTGCACATTGACTTTCTGGTAGCCTTTTGACTTATAGAACTTCTGCAGTTCGTTCACGGACTGTGCTGTGAGGATAGGGTTATATATTACGGGCTTTTCGCCTATCTTCCTCAACAGCTTGTTTATGCGTTTGGTCGTGTCTTTGCCCGAGAGAGAGTACAGGCGCAGGTTGGTCTTGAACAGACCGAAAATCTTTAGGTTCGGGTGCTGGCGTATGTACTGCTGAGCCTCAGAGTTTGGAATGACCCCCGTCTTGCTCTTTATCTCCACCTTGTCCAGCAAATATTCTCCGTCTGCAACATATTTCACCGGCGAACATGCGCTTGTGACAAATACCAGAAGGATGAGCAATATGTAGAGTGTCTTGTTCATAATGCAAAAAAATGCATAATTATGAATTGAATAAATTTTTTGACAAAAAATACCGAAAATGTAATATCTTATGCAAAGATAGTGTATATTTGTATGAAATTATCAACTAATCAAGAAAAGATGACATTAATTAAATCTATTTCTGGTATTCGAGGCACTATAGGCGGTGAAATAGGCAGCAACCTGACTCCTATTGACATTGTGAAGTTCAGTGCCGCATTCGGTACATGGATAAAGGACAAGAACAACGGTAAGGCTAAAATCGTGGTTGGCCGTGACGCCCGTATTAGCGGTGCAATGGTTGAAAGCATTGTTTGTGGAACACTTGTATCCATCGGTGTCGATGTGGTTAATATCGGACTTGCATCGACTCCTACAACCGAGATCGCCGTGACTGAGGAGAAGGCTCAGGGAGGACTTATTCTTACAGCTTCGCACAACCCTAAGCAGTGGAACGCTTTGAAGCTGCTTAACGAGAAGGGCGAATTCCTTACAGACAAGGATGGCAAAGAGGTATTGGCAATAGCTGAAAACGACGAGTACACTTTCGTCGATGTTGACTCACTTGGAAAAGTTACTAACAACAACACATACAACGACATTCACATCAAGAAGGTTCTTGGATTGAAACTTGTTGATGTTGAGGCTATCAGAAAGGCTAACTTCTCTGTTGCCATTGACTGTGTGAACTCTGTCGGAGGTATGGTATTGCCCGAGTTGTTGAAGCAGCTTGGTGTCAAGGAGGTCAAGCAGCTGAACTGCGAGCCAACTGGCAATTTCGCACATAATCCGGAGCCAATCCCTGCAAACCTTACTGAAATCAGTGGTCTTTGCAAGAAGGAGAAAGTTGACGTAGGCTTCGTTGTTGACCCTGATGTTGACCGTCTTGCAATCATTTGTGAGGATGGCGAGATGTTCGGCGAGGAATACACCCTTGTAAGTGTTGCAGACTATGTGCTTAGCCATACAAAGGGAAATACTGTCTCGAACTTGAGCTCTACACGTGCGCTTCGTGATGTAACTCGCAAGCGTGGTGGCGAGTACAATGCAGCCGCTGTGGGCGAGGTGAACGTAGTCACAAAGATGAAGGACACTAACGCAGTAATCGGCGGTGAGGGTAACGGTGGAGTTATCTATCCAGAAATTCACTACGGCCGCGACGCATTGGTTGGTATTGCTTTGTTCTTGACTCATCTTGCACAGACAAAGATGAAGCCAACAGAGTTGAAGGCAACTTACCCTCAGTACTTTATTTCAAAGAACCGTATTGATTTGACTCCAGAGGTTGACGTGGATGCAATCCTTGCCGCTGTAAAGGAGAAGTACAAGAACGAGGAGGTAAATGACATTGACGGAGTAAAGATTGACTTTGCAGATAAGTGGGTACACTTGCGCAAGAGCAATACAGAGCCAATCATTCGTGTCTATTCCGAGGCAGAGAACGAGGAAAAGGCTAACGAGATTGCCCAGAGTGTGATTTCAGTTGTCATGAGCTTGGTAAAGTAAAAGTATTTCTATACTAATCATAGGAAGGGAGGCGAAAGTCTCCCTTTTGTTTTTTTGAGAGAGAGCAACTTGCAGTCACAAAAACAAATCATATTTTTTATATGGTATTGTCTTTCGACAGGGAAAGTAGAATTGTATTCACGGGTTGTCTTGGTGTTGAGCCAGACACAGCGTACATTTTCAAACTCTATGTTTATATTGGTAAAAAATAATCTTCAAATTGTATGCTTATAAGCAATTAGGTCGAATTATAATTTATTGGCGGGCAACTGATGTGTCTGTGGTTGAAATAGAAAGTTTTATTGCCCAACTCATTTATTCCCATAAATTCTTTATCTTCGCATCCGGAAAATAATTGAATGTAATATGCAAGAGATACTAATGACTCCGGATGTGTGTATGCGATTCCTTGTGTGGTCGTATTACTACCACGATGTGCGTCCGGAAAAGAGAGTGAGCTACAAGGCTTGCGGAAAGTTTACAGATGCCGATGCAGAGCGTTTGGACGAACTGAAAGATATGCTTTTCAAGTGCTTCGAGGAGGATTCTGTGAACAGGGCATGCGAACAGTTCCACAAGGCAAAACTGCTTAGCGAACCGTGTCCTTTCCCTCAGTCCGAACTAGACAAGATGTTTGCAGGCGAGAAATAGCATGAACTGAACAACGTACGAGAGGGAGGCAAAAACCTCCCCCTCGTGTTTTGTGTTTGAAAATTAGTCTATAGTTCTTCCAGTTCATCCATATCTCTCAGGATTTTGATTTCCCTGAACTGTTCCATCTCATCCATGCTGTAAATCAGCGTAAACTTGAAGCCTACTTTTTCATTGTATAGCAAATTAAGTTTGTCATCTATAGTGATTAGGCTAAGTACAAAACCTATATCTTTTCTGGAAAGCCTCCTATGGTTGTACCTCTTGATTATCTTAAATTCTGTATAGTAATCATATTCTTCGAAATTGCGCAAGCTTCCGAAATCTTCGTTTCCCAGCTGTCCATTGAGGCGAAGTTCAGCTCCTATTTTTTCTTTGTTTCCCATATTGTCCATTAAATAATAGCCAAGAAGACTTTGTCCCATAGACTTTTCCAGATAGCCGTCAGTAAGCTTTGATCCTTTAAAGATTTGGTATTTATATTTGCAGTGTGGGAACTTTATGGTACTGTATTTTTCCCTTGTTTTGAATATCCTTCCGACATTAAATTTTGTCAGTTGATTCTTGATGCCGTTTGCATCTTTGGGTACAACATATTTCAATGTATTTTCTATTAGTTCATCAATTTTATCTATGTCTTTATTATCTGGCTCTAACCAAACCTCTCCGCTTACTACATAGTTTTCTCCGTTATCGGAAACTTGGGCATTCAAATTTTTTATTGTTGGCTTATATATGGTTTTCAGCATCTCTCCGATTTGTATAGCCAGATTGTCCTGAACTTTTATTGCATTTTGAGCAAAAACTTTGTTCAGTTTTACCTGTTGGACGATTAGATTGCCATCTAGCTCGCAAGAAATCTCATGTTGGGTTGCCCAAACCTTTAGAGGTTTCAGGGATACCGTAGATTGCACAGTTTGTGAATATAGTCCGTTTTCATCCTTCACGGCACTGCCAATTTCAGTATATTTTTTTATGCTGCCAGACTTGACGGAAATCAATTCGTCCTTAACAATGCTGTCATTTTTGATGATTACATTTTCAGACACAAAACAGCCAAACGCTTGCTCTACGGCAATCTTCAATGCATTGGTAGTTGCTTTTTGAGGTGTTTCACCTATTCCAACTGTAACAAGTGTGACATTGTTGGAATATGAGTTAATCCATATCAAAAAACTTAGGCATAATAAAATAAATTCCTTCATGATGCTAATTTTATTATATTCATTTGCTATTGTTATCTTCTTCGATTGCCTTGAAATAGACAAATACTTTATGTTCGTTTTCGTCGTAAAAGCTGGAAAGCAGTTCCAGACTTTTGACGTAGCCGACGGAATTCTCGTTTATTTTTTCCATTACTTCCGTATCTGAGGTGCCATCTTCCCTTTCAGAAGTGTGAATGACAGTCTCCGCACTGACGAAAGAGCCGTTAAAGAATCTGCTGGCCTGAGACATTGCCTTTATTGAAGCTATTTTGTTCATTGTTATGTCTCCTCCGCTATTCCTATATTTTGCAGGGTCAAGAACAACTACAGAGAGCAGGTATTTGCCATCGTAGTCATCTACTATTTTGACACCATCAAAGGCACTGTTTCTATATAGGCGCTCTACGAAATTTGAGAGGTTTATTTTATCTTTATTTATAATTTGGCCTATGGCAACTATTGTAAATAAAGAGGCTACAAGTGTTGTTAAGATTTTTTTCACCATCCTTCTACATAGTTTGTGTTGCTGATAATTTGAGGTTGGTTGTTTCCGAATGCACAACCTACATTTTCTGCAGCGTCAATCAGTTTATCCATTAATTCTGTCTCATTGGCTTCTTTTATCCTGTATTGTTCCATTCTGTCATTATATACTTTCACCATAAAGTCCCAATTACGTTTCTCGATTTCCTCTTGTTTGGCTTCCTCTTTTGCCTCGTCGTCTCTTAATTTCTTGTTCATTGATTCCATCAGGTCATCAGCCTGTTGTGAGCAACGAGCCAAGGGATTGACTTTTGAAAGTATATTTAGGGCTTTTTCTGCGCAGTCGTAGTCTTGGCGCACCATCCATACGGAATTGGCTTCTTTGATTAGTTTCTTGCCTTGAATATCCATATAGTCGTAGTTGATTTCCACGGCTTTTTCTCTAGTCGTTCTATAGCATTCCTCGCATATATCAGGAACAGAAACTAACTCTGCAATGGCAGCCTCGTATTGTCCCTGTTTGGCTAGACGATCTGCCTCTATAAGAACTGAATTGCAATTTGAAGAATAATACTCCGCTATTTTCAATTTGCCGGATTCTATGCAAGTTTTTAATGCTTTGTTGGTTACGGGAATCTGGTTGATAGCCTTAATGTAAGCTTTGTTCTCGTTTGTTCCGATGCCAATTACATCAATTTGAGCTGACTCATATACCTTGTTGTCAATAATGTCTCCGATATAAAACGAAATGTTCAGTTTTATAGATATTCTTGCTGGTGATGTTGCAACTATGTTTTTTTCAACAACATTCACTTTTGAAGTGAACACGAATCTGTTTGTTAATCCATTATTGGTAAGTCCATTGCCGTTAAATGACACAATTTTGTCCAATTTGTCCTGAAGTTGTGACGCTGCCTCTTGGGGTATATCCTCGTTGGCGGGAAGTATTGCTCTGATGGACACTTTCTTTGTGTCGTTTATGACATCTGCACTGCCGTTTAGTGCAAATAGGGACATCAACAATAGAATAATGAAATTTTTCATAACCATGCTATTTTTCTCCTAATACAATAATGGCTTCACCCAAACCTCTTACCATCACCTTGCTTGAGATTTCAAAAGGAGGCTTCTGCAAATATTTCCTTAGTTTTGTGGCAAATGCCCTGGCATCCATAGCATTACCGTTTTCGTCAAACAATGGAATCTTTACCTGTTCAAACTGGGCAAAGCTTTCAGTTCCGTCTGACAAGCTGAAGCTGGACTTGACAGTATTTTCCCTTAACCATTTTTGAATGCAGTCTGTCAATTCCTCCCCATCGTATTCTGTTTCCAAATCATTCTCCCAGGAATCCCACTTTTTTACAGTAAGTAGAATTTCTCTTCCATTTTTTTCTTGCTCCTTAAAATAAGAAACTAGTTGAAGGTTGAACTCTGAAACATATTCCTTTACAGCATTTTCTAGAAGGACAGGAATTTCCATTGTGTTCTCCTTGTCCCTTGTGGTTCCGTATGCTGTGGCTATTCTTTTGCTTGTGTAGCTGTCAAAGGCTTCTAATGAGAATGTGACGCTCCTCATGTTGTCTGGAAGCTTGTTTATTTCCCAGTCTATCTGGAGAATAATATCTGTCTTGGTCTTTCGTTTGAGAATATCGAGTGGACTTTCCTCCATGAATGCGCCCCCCTTACTCATTGCTATATTCCCTTCGGCTGTTCTGGTACTGATATTCTTCAACTCTTGCTCGCAATCCTTTATGCTATATCCCAGAGAGGTCATTGTTTGGCCAAGTTTGGCTATAACGCCTTTGATTTCGTAGTCTTGTTGGAATGCTGTCTGATAGTCTGGGACAACAACTTTCGTTCCTTGGTCGTTGAATGTTGTAGTATAAATTCTTTGGCTGCACCAATGGTCACTGGGAAGAATCATCAGTGTCGGTTTCTTCCCCTTTTGGGCATAGGCGCAAGAGAATGCATATACAAATGCAATGATAAGCAGTGCTGTTATTTTGAAATGCCTGCAAGTCGTAGATTTACAATCCATAGTCGTCTAATATTAAAATTCGTTCCAAAGGTAAACCTTATGAAGGAATACTTAACGATCCTTTTTGGTCCTTTTTGGCGGTTGTCTCGTTATCAAGTTCCCTAATAAAAAATGACAATGGGATTGGAATCAATATCGTTTCATAATAATATGTGATGTGTAAGAGTGCAGTTTTAGTCTATGGAAGTCATATACAAAGCGTGAGGGGGAAGCAGAAGCCTCCCCCTCACGCTGTATTTGGACTGTGTATTTTACTGCTTTACAATCTTTACGAAAATGTCGTTAATTTTCAGCATATAGACACCTGTAGGGTAGTCTCCGCCAAACATCATGCCTTCGTATGCAACTCCGGATTCGATGACCTGACCAATCATGTTTGTGACTATATACTCGCCCTCTGCGTTCAAAGTCCATTGGCTTGAAGCGGGGTTAGGGTAAACCAGTTCTGAAGCTAGAGTCTCGTCAAGATCGGCAATGACAATGTCTTTTGTACAAACCAGAGAACCGTTTGCTTCACGTGGTGAAGCGATTTGTCTGTCTATTCTGTCGCTTGAAGAGCATGCGTCGAAAACCTTTGCATCGCTTGAACCGTCAGAACTCTTTCCGTAGGATCCGTCACGGTCGTGGAGCTGGTATGTAATCTCGTCAATCTTTTCCTCCTTGCCCATGTATGGAATGACAAGAGAAAGTTTCTGAGGAGTGGCTGCGCTCAACTTGAATGCAAGGTGCAGAGGTCCGGCAGCCTGGTCTTTGTCTGCCCAAACTATAACTCTGCCGTGAGCAGGAATTATGGTTGAAGAGTAGTCGTAAGGGAATTCCGAAGTCTTGCCCGAAGTCTCGTTTCTGATGATTATTCCTGCCAAGTCAATATCGTGGTTCTCTGCGTTATAGATTTCAATCCAGTCCGGCTTTGATCCGTATTCGTCCTCGGTGCTTCCGTTCGATGCACAAACCTCGTTGATGAACAGTCTAGGAATCTTGAACTCGGAGTCAGCCGCAAGAACAACTTCGATGTCTGCACCTTCGTTGGTAACCTTGCCCAAATAGTAGTCGTTGCTGTTGCTTATTGTCTCTCCGTTCACAATCCATTCCTTTATCTTGTAGCCGGCAGGGACTCTCACCTCGACCTTTATTCTTTCACCGACGAAAAGTTTTCTGTCATAGGTGCTGTTCTTCTGCTCGATTTTGTTTACCCAGAACTTGTATTCCGGAGTATTTCCATTGAAGTTCATTCTAACCTTGACATCAGCCTTGCTAGCCTCAACACTGTAGTAGTTGACAAGCTGTTTCTCGATGATTCCTGCGCGTTGAGTGGCGAAAGTTAGCATGCTCTCTATTCCGCTCTCGTACTGCTGCTGTGAGCCACCTCCCAGGCTGTTGTCCCTCATCATGGCGCAGGCCTCTTCCTTAGTCAACTGCTTGATAGAGTCCAGAACTGTATTTATGCGAGCCTCGCTGAACTGAGTTTCAAGCAGGTATGTGTATCTGTCGAGGAACTTGTATTTGAAGTCCTCGTTCTGCATACATGACTTGAAGAGCGTGCAGTACTTTTGGTCAACAGTCGAAGTTCCGCCGAAACCGCCACCGAAGCCGCCCCAGTTTCCTCCGCCGAATCCAGGCATTCCGCCGGGACCTGCAGGACCACCTGGAGTTTGCTGGCTGTTGTCAGTGGCATTACCAGTGGTTGTGAAAAGGAGCATATTGTTGTTCACGTTTGTATGCTGAGACATTCCGAAGTCAACGTCAAAGAGAATCCATCGGAACTTTCCTCCGTCCTTCTTTCTCCACAGCTTTGTGTTGTTGTTCACCCAGTCTGTGTTTGCCACGAACTGCTGAATAATCTGGTAGTCGATGTACTCGTCAATGTCCATCATTTCTCCAAGTTTGTCAAAGAAGTCTGCGTCGGAATTGTGTGACTGTGCATAGCTCTCCATGTTATAGTAGGCCTCGTCAGTTCCGATTTCTGCCACGTACTTGCCCAAGTCCTTCATAACTCTCAAGTATTCGATTTCGTCCTCGTCAAGTCCGTAGTTTGAATAAACGTAGTCCTCGTCAGTTCTTTCGCGAAGTCCCATCAATCCCTTGTACTCACCGTTAAGGAAGTATGCAACCGGCTGATAGGCCTGATAATCGACATTCATTCCCTTGGCAAGAGACTGCATGAAACCGTCTCGCCATCGAGGGTACAAATACCAGCCGTTACCGCCGTTTCTTAGAGCCAAAGCCTTGTATTTTGTGTAGGTTCTGTCGGCAAAGAACTTAGTATATTGGAACTTGTTGCTTCCAGTTCTCTTGTTAGCCTTTATC
Source organism: Paludibacteraceae bacterium (assembly GCA_024401535.1). Classification (GTDB taxonomy): domain Bacteria; phylum Bacteroidota; class Bacteroidia; order Bacteroidales; family Paludibacteraceae; genus UBA1723. The sequence continues at coordinate 41,647 of JAKSKX010000010.1, forward strand.
TTGAAACTTTTGACATTGTGTGAACGAGAACATCCACCGAAAACTCCCACTTCCACCTCCTGGCTGTCAACGACCTTTCCATCGACAATGTACTCGAAGTTTGCAGGACGCATCCACTCCTGGTTGTAGTTTGCGTTTCCGTTGTAGTCGCTCGAGCAAGCTGAAGGTGCTCCGTTGTTACCCTTGACACAGATGCCGAGCTTGTCGCCATAGAAGTGGTCTCTGTCCGAGTTTATGGAAACGACAGGCAGGTTCGAGCGTCCGCACGATGCGTAGATGCTTTCTGTGAACAGAAACGAACCGGTTACGACGTCGCTGTATATAGCATCGTCCTTGAAGGCTCTAGCTCTCACGACAGTGGTTTTGTTTATAGAGATTGGCGACTCGTAGAGGGTTCCTTTCTCGAGAGTTGGAATGCTTCCGTCAAGAGTATAGTAAATCTTTGCGCCTGAAGTAGGGCACTGCAGCTGTACGGTTGCGTTGCCACCATTAACAATTCCAGGATTAGTGCCGCTGAAAGTCGGAGCCGAAACCCTGTCCTCAATCTTGTAGGCAGGTGTGTTGTCCTTTCCCGGAGAAGGAATCATGTAGCCGTCATCAGCATAAGAGACGTGCGGGAACTGTTTCGGGTATTCAATGGAAATTGTCTGCGAACCATTTGTAAGGATAAGCTTTCCGGCATCGGCAGTAAGCTTCTCTGGAACGCTTCCTATATAGACCGGATTGACATTTTGTGCATTGTTGCCGTTAGTCTCCTCCTTGCCAAAGAACAGCAGGTTATAGCCTTTCTTGATTACGTGGGACTGAGAAAGTCGAATAGACCAAGAGACTTTGCCCTCCTTTTCGTTTGTTACAGTCCATCCGTTCAGGTCGATGTTTTCGCCATCGTTATAGATTTCAACATAGCCGTTGTAGTCATATTTGTCGCTGACGATAGTAGAGATGTTGCTCGGCATTATCTCTGTGATTTTGATTCCTGCAAAAGAACTTGCAGCTGTCAGTGTGCAAGTGGACACCAAAAGTGATTTAGCTAACCCACTAAATAAATTAATGTTTTTGTATCTCATAGAATATGGTGTTAGATTGTATAGTTAGGTTCGACAATCGAATGCCGATAAAGAATTCGAGTCAATGTTCATATCGACGAGAGAATTCGAGTCAAATATAGCATTAAATTTTGTGCGGTTGTTCACCGACATTTAAAAAAGTGACAAGTTCCAGGCAAATAGATATTGTAGAACATGTTTTAAGTTAGTATGCACAAAAAAAAGGACGAAGCATTAGACTCGCTTCGCCCTTGAATGTTTCACTTGTAAAAAAGTTTACTCTTTTATAATATACACAGCGTGAACTGTTACGCTTACCTTCTTTTCTATATCGTGCTCGTTCCAGTCGTTTCCGTTGATGTCAGTGATGCGGAACTGTCCCACGTCGATGCGCTTGATAGCTCTGAATCCGTCAGAGAAACCATTGATAAGTTTAGTTGCACGGATTTTTGCATTCTCTGTCGCGGCATCAATAAGCTCCAACTTCAAAGGCTCGATAATCGAGTCAGAGATAGAGAATACAGGGGTGGAAACCGAAACGTCAACTCCCTTGGTAATAAGGTTTGTGATGTCTGTGGCAACATCGCGCATCTTATAGACAAGGTTGCTGTTTACAGTAATCTTTTGGTAAACTTTTGTTCCTATTCTGCGCTGACCTACATAGTCTCCTGACTGAGAGTATATGCTCTCGAATATACCCTCTGAGTCCAACTCTCCCCACTTGTAGTCGTTGAATCCGTTGTCCTTCAAGTAGTTTTCTACAACTTTCTTCTTTTCGGGAAGTTTCTCGAAGCCTTCTTCTCTTGTTCCGGCGTTGACGCTGACATTTACAGAGAACACGCCCTTGTCAGCCTTCAAGTTCTTGATTCCGTAACCCGTTACAGTTGCAGTGTGTTCGCCTGCGCCGGAACTTCTCACTGCAGCGGCAAGGTTTAGTGCATGAGCCATTATGGCAACACCGATGATAAAGCATACGCCCAAAATAATCAAACCCCAATTAGATTTCATAGTTTTTATTGTTTTTAGATATTGTATCGTATTATGATGCGAAAATATTCAATATTTTTGATTTGGAGCGCAAATTGTTGTTAAAAATCGTGTGAACATTTAAAAATCAACAAGGTGTAACTGCGCTTTCAAAAAAAAGTACTAAGTTTGCCCCGATTGAATTTCAAATCGGCGAGAATGTTTTGTTGTTTCAAGTATGGCGACAATAAAATGTTGTCAAGATAACATTAAGTGAAAAAAACAATAAATAAAATATGAAAGACCTTAAAGATCTTAAAATCGGGTTCGCTAACGACCACGCAGGTACTGAGCTAAAGCAGTATCTAATTGAAGTGCTAAACGGCAAAGTTAAGGAGATCAAGAACTTTGGAACAGACACAACTGATTCATGTGACTATCCTGACTATGCCCATCCATTGGCTGAGGCAGTAGAGAATGGAACTTTGGATTTGGGTATCGCAATCTGTGGTTCTGGAAACGGAATTTCTATGACATGCAACAAGCATCAGGGTGTTCGTGCCGCTCTTTCATGGGAGGTAGAGATTGCCAAGCTTGCCCGCCAGCACAACAACGCCAACATTGTGGGTGTTCCTGCCCGTTTCATTTCAAGAGAGAAGGCTTTGGAGATTGTTATGGCATTCCTTACTACTGACTTCGAAGGCGGACGCCACGAGAAGCGCGTTGCAAAGATAGCTGTAAAGTAATCTTTGGTAACAGAGAATCTAATACTAATATCAATAATAGGGGAATTTATGAAGCAGTTATACAAATCCTTAATAGTGGCGGTTGCGTCGGCTTCGATTGCAAGCGCTGTGGCTGCTCCGACTCCTGTATTCAAGGACAGCGATTTCGAGAAAGCCCTTTGGATGACAGGTCGTTTCTATGGAGCTCAAAGAAGTGGAGACTCGCACAACTGGCTTATTGCTAAACATAAGGTAGGTTCATACGACGGTACATCTTTTGTCAAGGATGCTGATGGTAGCTATGACCTTACAGGAGGTTGGTTTGATTGTGGAGACCACGTAAAGTTCGGACAGACAGAGTTCTATTCAGCCTATATGCTTGCCCTTGGTTATTCAGAGTTTCCAAGTGGTTATAACGACTATTATTCTCAGGATTACAACGGCTATGTTTCAGCAGACGACTATACTTGGGAGGGACGCAAGGGAAAACCGAACGGAATACCTGATATCCTTGACGAGTTGAAGCATGCAACTGACTATTTTCAAAAGGTAATCAGAGACAACAAGACTTTCTATTATCAAGTCGGTGACGGCGAGGCTGACCACCACCAGTGGGTGACATCTGTAAAGATGAGTACTCTTGGTAATGGTGATGGAGGAGAGTCAACAGGTTCGAGAAAGGTTTATTCGGGAAGCGGAAGCATGACTGACATGGCTTCTCTTTGTGGTGCTACACTTGCTGTAATGTCTCGTGTCTATAAGCCTTTCGATGCTGCATACGCTGCCAAATGTCTTGAAAAGGCGAAGCTCTGCCACGAACTCGTTTATGGAAATGCATTGGGAAATACTGGTGCTGGCCCTTTCTATGGCGAAAAGGGAACTTTTTACCCAGATATGGTAGTTCTTAACATGGAGCTTTATCGTGCTACTAATGACAGCAAGTACTTGACTCAGGCAGAGGAGACTGCTTCCAAGTTCATGGATGGTTCAGACACATGGAACCATAACTGGACAATTTGTTACACCAAGGCACACGACCTTGCCTACTATTTGTTGGGTTCTTATTCCGATGGCAAGTACAAGGCTTTGGCAAAGAAATACCTTGATTCATACGTAGAGATGTACAAGGGCGGCAGAGCCGACAAGTGTTTGTTTGCAAAATTTGACGCATGGGGTGCGCTTCGCTATCCTGCAAACCAAGCATTCCTTTTGGGACTTTATGACAAGATGAACGGTACAGACGAGCTTAACGAATGGACTTTGCGCACTATTGAGTACATCATGGGTTCTAACTCTCGCAAGTTCTCTTACATTGTCGGTTTCGGAGACAATTCCCCTAAGATGCCTCACCACAGAAACTACTATGGTGACGACAACAACAATATGAAGGGTTTGAGTGCAGATAAGTACGGAAGCAACTCATACAAGTATCGTCAGTTCGGTTTCCTTGCAGGAGGTAGTGTAAAGGACGGTTACTACGAGGAATCTCTTGATTCTTACCAGTATTCAGAGGGAGGTATCGACTACAACGCAGGACTTGTTTCCGCTTTGGGTTACATCGTGTCAAAGTTGAAGCCTGTAAACTCTAATCAATTCGGCCATCCTTCTCCAGATTTGGGCAAGAGTCAGAGCATTTGCGGTCTTGAGTCAATTGAGCTTGATTCAAAGCTTGCTTCTGACGGCAAGAAGACATTTACTTGGACTCTTGATGGAACAGAGGTTGCCAAGGGAACTGACAAGAACAAGTTCACAGCTACTAAGCCAGGTCTTTATGTCTGCAAGGTGGATTCTGCAGGAGAGTGGAGTTCAGAGGGCAGTGTAGAGATTACAGGAGTTATCCCAGCACAGGAGAAAGAGTTGTCTTATGAGCTATGCGCTGAAACATCAGCATCTCTTGCTTTGGGCATAGAAAGCAATGTATTCTCGTACAAGTGGAGCAAGGACGGAGCTGTAATTGACGGAGCAAAATCTTCTTCATATAGTGCAACAAGGGGTGGTTCATACGTTTGTATAGTTTCTGCAAAGAGTTGTACTGATGTAGCATATAAGTTTAACGTAGAAAGCAAGTTGCCTGAGGTTAACGACACTAAGAATGGTGCTGGTGGCAAGGTTACTCTTGAAGTTCTTTCCGATGGTAGTGACTACGAATGGTACGACAAGGCTGAGGGTGGAACTCTTCTTGGTACAGGAAAGACTCTTGACCTTACTATCAAGGCGAACACAACTGTCTATGTTCAGAACGCAGGCAATGCTTCGTTCGTAGCCGGACCTAAGTCATTCTCTGGCACGCCACTTGATTGGGGTTCAGTGTCGGCAAACTTTACTGCACATAAACCTTTCCAGATTGAGGGCTTCACTCTTGAGGTGAACAAGGTTTATAACCCAGGTATGCAGACAATAACTGTAGAACTTACTGGAACTAATAAGGCTACAGCAACAGCTCAAGTCGAAGTAACTAAGACAGGAGATTTGGATGTTAAACTATCTTCTCCGCTTGAGATTTCTGTTGCAGGAGATTACAAGATGAAAGTTTCTTTGGCTAACGGCTCTCCTACTTACTATGGTTCGGGCGAGGATTATTCAAAGTACCAAGGTGACAATTCAGTTCTAACATTTACAGGTTCTGGCGATGGAAATCAAGCAGGAGGCTTCCCTGGAATCAAGAACTGGTTGGTTACTGCAGGTTCAGGTTGTGGCAGAGCCGAGGCTCATGCGATCTATGACCCTGTTGCTGCTTCTACTGTCGAGGTTCCTTCTGCTGTTTGCTCAATCTATCCAAATCCTGCTACTGATGTAATCAATGTTTCGGTTGCTGACGAGGAGGTTGAGAGTGTAGAGATCGAGGCTATGGACGGAAGTGTGGTTATGTTCATCTCAGACGAGCCATCTTCTATAAATGTTTCCGGTCTAGTCAAAGGTGTCTATGTAGTCAAGGCTACAACATCGAACGGACAGTATGTTGGAAAGTTTGTCAAGGAATAGGACAAAAATTCAATATCGCAGTAAAAGAGACGCTTTCGGGCGTCTCTTTTTTTTGTAGTGTATAACCATAGAAACCTTTCGGGCTGAATGTTGTTTGCCTTTTTGACAGGAAGGAAATATATTAAAGCTTTTTTATTTTAAAAATTCATGGTTCCTGTCATGATGTCTTTCCTAATGTTCGTGCGAATGGTTATCTATGAAACGGAACGCAGATTCTCATGTTCAGATTATAGCAAAAAATAATTGATATATCTAAATATTATTTCTAACTTTGCCCCGAATAAGAATTTATTGGCAATGTAATATTGCAAAAAGTATCTGTATTGCAGATACACTAAGTTGAACTAAATATTAAAGAATTTGGACTTATCATTGTTTTCGGATAGTGCAGAGGGACCTTACCCGAGTCAGGCGAGTGTGATACTTGTTCTGTATGTTTTATGGATATTGCTTGGGCTCTGCCTTGTGTTTGTATTCTCTTTTTGCGAATACTCGCTTTTTTCTTTGACTTCCGGAGAAAAGGAAAAGCTAAAACAGACAAAATCTACGGAGTACCAGTCGGTAAAGCACTTGCTAAAAAATGAGTTGTGGTCATTGTCCACAATTGTTTCGGGTTACTATTTCAGCTGTCTGGGTGTTGTTATAGGTTTGATACTATTGGTTCAGCGTCTGTTGTCCGAGACACTTTCTCAGACATCAGTTTTTGTAGTGAGCATTCTTGTTTCGTTTGCCTTGTTGGTTTTGGTGGGCGAGACACTTGCCTCGAGAATAAAGCAGTCAAACAGCAAGAGGATGCTGATGCTGTATCACTGTTCTCCGATTGTCAGGTTTTTCTCTTGGGTTCTTTATCCTGTTGTATGGTTGGCAAGCAAGACAACCTTCATAGAGAAGCGATTGGAGTACAAGTGTCGCAGAGGCATTTCCATTGACGAGCTTTCTCACACCCTCCATACATCTTCGTTGAAGGATGGGGAGGAGAAGAGCATCCTCGAGAGTATAGTTACCTTCGGCCAGATATCAGTTGATGAAATCATGAAGCCGAGAGTCGATGTGGTAGCAGTTGAGTCGCGCGTCTCTTATGGCGATGTCCTTGAGATAATCAGGGAGAGTGAGTACTCACGTCTGCCGGTTTATGATGGAACGATAGACAATGTTATCGGAATATTGTACGTCAAGGATCTGCTGCCCCATATCAACGAGGGCGCAGAATATCAGTGGCAGAAGTTTATTCGTGATCCTTTCTATGTGCCAGAGAGCAAGAAGATTGATGATCTTCTTCGCGAGTTCCAGCAGAAGCGCATGCACATAGCCATTGTGGTCGATGAGTTCGGAGGCACATCCGGCATTGTGACAATGGAGGACATTCTTGAGGTTATCTTCGGCGACATAAACGACGAGCACGATACAGAACAGAAGCTGTATTCCGAACTTGACAAGCGCAACTATTTGTTCGAGGGCAAGCTGCAACTGTCAGACTTCTTCAAGATTCCGAAGATAGACCTTGAAAAGTTCGAGGACATAGAGACTGACGCTGATACTGTCGCAGGACTGATTCTGCAGTTGAGCGGCTCCATCCCTAAGGCGGGTGAGGAGATTGAACATAACGGGTACGTTTTCAAAATCGTTTCAGTTGACAACAGAAGAATAAAGAAGATTAAGTTGAGACTCCCTGATAAGGAGTAAGAAATAGTTATACTATGATGAGTAGATTAGTTACATATATATTCATTCTTTGCGTTGCCTTATTGACAAGCTGTGGAGACTATATGCCTAAGCCAAGAGGCTATTTCCGTATTACACTGCCAGAAAAAAAGTATGAGAAGTACGCAGAGAACGGGTTTCCTTACAGCTTTGAGATTGCAAGCGTTTCCAAGGTGGAGAAGCATGCTTCAACCGAAGATCCGTATTGGGTGGATGTTGTTTACCCTACTCTCAACGCAAAAATTTACTGTAGCTATAAGCAGGTGAACAACAACCTTCACGAGATAACTGAGGATGCAAGGAATTTCGTGTATAAGCACACTTCAAAGGCTGACGACATCACAGAGCAGCCGTATGCTAACGACAGCCTTCATGTATATGCAATGCTATATGAGTTGAAGGGCAACACTGCGTCGAACATTCAGTTTGTTGCTACAGACAGCGTGAAGCATTTCTTCCGCGGTGCCTTGTATTTCAACAATACACCAAACAAGGATTCTATAGCACCTGTGCAGCAGTTTGTGCGTGAGGACATTATTCATATAATTGAGACTTTGGAATGGAAATAAAGAATATAAAGAAGATAATCGAGCCAATAGTAGTGGTATTGGTCTTGTTATTGGTATATTTCATTTCTTCGTCGCACTTCTTCAGACTAGACTTGACTGAGGAGAAGCGTTACAGTATCAGCGACAACACAAAGGAACTGCTTTCAAACCTTGATGACAAGGTTGAGGTGACTGTATATCTTGACGGAGACTTGAATTCCGGCTTCCTTCAGTTGAAGAAGGCTACAAAGGAGATGCTTGACGAGTTCAAGGTCTATGCAGACGACAAGCTTGTATATAAGTTCGAGAATCCATCCGACGCAAAGTCTGCCAAGGCAAGAGAGAAGAAGTTCGCTGACCTTGAGAGCAGAGGCTTGAGAAGAATCCCAGTATATGACAAGGATGCTGAGGGTAATCCAATCATGAGAGTGATATTCCCTTGGGCAGAAATCAAGACCAAGAACTCACGCAGGGCTGTAAACCTTTTGAAGAATGTCCCGGGCCGCAGTGCAGAGGAAAACCTGAACATGTCGGCGCAGAACCTTGAGTATGAACTGACAAATGCCTTGCGTGTTCTCACTGTAAAGGAGATTACCAAGATAGCGTTTCTTGAAGGTCACGGTGAATTGAACGAGGCCTACACATACTCTATTGCCGAGACTTTGAGAGAATATTATCAGATAGACTATGGTAGCATCATAGAGAACCCTGACGAGCTTGACGACTACGCCGCAATGATAGTGGCAGGCCCAACCCAGAAGTTCTCTGAGAAGGACAAGTATGTGCTTGACCAGTACCTGATGAAGGGAGGAAAGATATTGTGGCTTGTCGATGGAGCAAGAGTTGCTCTTGACAGCTTGACTACTGCGAGCGAAACAGCAAGTATTCCTCTTGATGTCAATTTGTCCGACCAGCTGTTCAGATACGGAGTCCGCATAAATCCAGTGCTTCTGCAGGATGTTCAGTGTACGAAGATTCCTGTAAATGTGTCTAGAGAGGGCGACCAGCCTGACTTCAAGCCTGCTCCCTGGTATTATTCTCCGTTGCTCTTGGCCAATCCGTACCACTCGGTTTCCAAGGGAATTACTCCTGTAAAGACGCAGTTCGCCAGCTCTATAGATTTCGTCGGTGACAGCACAAAGCTGAAAAAGACCGAACTTTTGGTGACAAGTGCAAGCACGCACATTCAGAGTGTGCCTTCGATTGTAAGCATGGACATCATAAGGGTTGAAAAGAGCGGCTATTACTTCAACCGCAGAAACCAGATTGTTGCGGCTGCAATAGAGGGTGAGTTCACTTCTGTGTTCAAGAACAGAATGATTCCTCAAGGTGTCAAGACCAATGTCAAGACTATTGAGCAGAGCAAACCGACAAAGATTATTGTAGTGGCTGACGCTGATGTCATAAAGAACGATGTTCAGGGTTACGGAGAGAACATCATGCCTGTAAAGTTGGGTTACGACAACTATATGAACCAGCAGTTCGGCAACAGTGACTTCGTGCTTAACGCTGTGAACTACCTGACTGACGACAGCGGATGGATGGAGCTTCGTGGCAGAGAGATTAAGTTGAGGCTGCTTAACAAGGCCTACACAATCGGCCAGAGAACCTTCTGGCAGGTGTTCAATGTTGCTCTGCCTCTTGTCCTTTTGGCAGTGTTCGGTGTAATCTATTTGTTCTGGAGAAAGAGAAAATACGCATAAAAGCAAAGGAATTATCATATAAAACTAAATAAAGAAATGTTTAAGACAAACGAGTATTTCGACGGCAAGGTGATGAGCATCGGCCTAGAAAGTGCAGAGGGACGCGCAACAATCGGCGTAATGGCAAAGGGTGAGTACGAGTTCGGTACTTCAACTATCGAGATCATGACTGTGACTTCGGGAAAGCTTCAGGTTATGATGCCAGGTGAGACTGAGTGGAAGACTTACAAGAAGTTCGAGACTTTCGTAGTCGAGAAGGGCGTTAAGTTCCGCTGTAAGGCTGAGGAGGACACTCCTTATCTTTGCCTTTACAAGTAGGAAACAGAAAAAATTTTCAAAAGATGGAGAACATTATCGTTCTCCATTTTGTTTTGTCTGCGCTGATTAAACATTTTTTTATAATTTTGCATCGTTTTAGTACATTTGAAGATAAACAAATAAATATATGGCAGTAAATAAACCTTCTATTCCAAAAGGTACAAGAGATTTCTCGCCACTTGAAATGGCAAGAAGAAACTATATTTTCGACACTATACGTAGCGTCTTTCGTCTATATGGCTTCCAGCAGATAGAGACTCCGGCAATGGAGAACCTTTCGACTTTGATGGGCAAGTACGGTGACGAGGGCGACAAGCTTCTTTTCAAGATTCTTAATTCAGGCGAGTTCCTTTCCTCGGTCGAGCAGGCTGACTTGGAGAACAGGGCGCAGAGCAAGGTGCTGAAGCAGATTTCCGAGAAGGGACTTCGTTACGACCTTACTGTTCCTTTCGCCCGTTTCGTGGTGATGAACCGCGACAAGATTTCTTTCCCTTTCAAGCGCTACCAGATTCAGCCGGTTTGGAGAGCTGACAAGCCTCAGAAGGGAAGATACCGTGAGTTCTATCAGTGTGACGTTGACATCGTCGGCTCTACTTCCCTTGTCAACGAGGTTGAGCTTCTGCAGATTACTGACGAGGTTTACCGCAGACTAAAGATAAATGTTGTTGTCAAGATTAACAACCGCAAGATTCTTGCAGGTATTGCCGAGAGCATCGGCGAGGCTGACAAGATTGTTGACATCACTGTTGCAATCGACAAGCTTGACAAGATTGGCCTTGACAATGTTAACGCCGAGCTTGCTTCCAAAGGTATTTCCGAGGATGCAATCGCAAAGCTTCAGCCTATCATCACTTTGAGCGGTACTAACGAGGAGAAGCTTGAAACTATCTCCAAGGTTCTTGCCGGTTCAGAAATCGGACAGAAGGGTATTGAGGAGATGAAGACAATCTTCTCTTACACAAATGCGCTGAACCTTGCAACACCTATAGAGCTTGACTTGACTCTTGCTCGTGGCCTTAACTACTATACGGGAGCAATCTTCGAGGTCAAGGCTCTTGATGTGCAGATTGGCTCAATCACCGGCGGAGGAAGGTACGACAACCTGACAAGCGTGTTCGGAATGCCTGACGTTTCCGGTGTGGGTATTTCGTTCGGAGCTGACCGTATCTATGACGTGATGACTCAGCTTGATTTGTATCCGTCTGACGCTTTGCGCTCTACGAAACTTCTTTTTGTCACTTTCGGCGACAAAGAACTAAGTTTCGCCATCAACAAAATCCGCGAGGTAAGAGCTGCAGGCATCTCTGCCGAGGTTTTCCCAGAGCCTGCAAAGATGAAGAAGCAGATGGGCTATGCAGATTCCCGCTCAATTCCATTTGTTGCAATCGTCGGAGAGACAGAGATGGCAGAGGACAAGGTAATGCTCAAGAATATGGCTACAGGCGAGCAGAAGCTTGTAAGTATAGACGATGCAATTTCAATTGTAAAGGCTTAATCCCATGAGGTTTCATTTCGCACCGCTTCAGGGATTCACTGACTCTACTTTCCGTCAGCTTCACCATGACCTTTATGGTGGCGTCGATGTCTATTACACTCCATTTGTGAGGGTGGAAAGAGGGGATTTCCGCAAACGTGATATTCGTGAGCTTCCTACCGACGAGCCATACACAGTGCCTCAGATTATTGGTACTGATAAGGAAGAAGAGATTGTTATGATGACAGATATGCTTGTCGGCAAGGACTTCAAGGAGATAAACGTGAATTTGGGCTGTCCGTTCCCCTTGATTGTACGAAAAGGTATGGGCAGTGGTATGCTCCCCTATCCTGACAGGGTAAAGGCGATGCTCGATGTGATGCGCAGGTATGGCGATGTCAAGTGGAGCTTGAAGATACGTCTTGGCTTGGAGTCTCCCGAGGAAATAGACTCGCTTCTTCCCCTTATCAATGACTTCCCCTTCACAGAGGTAACCCTGCATCCAAGGGTTGGAAAGGCCCAATACACAGGCGAAATCGACTATGACGCCTTCGGAAAATTCCTTGCTTCGTGCAAACACCCTGTAGTTTATAATGGCGAGGTTAAGACATCCGAAGATATAGAGATGATGAAAAATCGTTTCCCTAATATTTCTGGAATAATGATAGGCAGGGGACTTTTGGAACGTCCAGAGTTCGTTGCCGAGTATGTGAATGAAAAGGAAATCACTCCGCAGGAAAGAAAATCGAAGTTGAAGCAGATTATGAACAAAATGATAGAAATTTCGGTTGAGAGAATGAACGGAGACGAGCAGGCGCTTGCTCATATACGCGAGTATTGGAACTATCTTTACCCCGAGGCGGAGAAGCGTTTGCGCAAGAAAGTTATCAAGGCAAATACAGTTGCCAAGATGAAAATGGCAATGTCAGAGTTTATTGCCGAGCTATAGCGAAGTTTGGAACAAGAGGGAGCGGTGGTTTCACTGCTCCTTTTTGTGTCTATAGAATCAATATTACAACACCGACAACACTTATTATTGCGCCGATAACCTCTATGAAAGTTATTTTTTGCTTGAATATGAAATAGGACGGAACCAGAATCAATACGGGAGATATGGACATTATTGTCTGTGCTATTCCTGTGTTGGCAAGGCTTACAGCAAGGAGTGACAAGCTTACACCAATTACCGGACCGAATATACTGCATAATAGGGAATAGGTCATACCCTTTCTGTCATGTATTCCTTCTTTGAACGCCTTTGAATTTCCCGAGATAATAAGTAGCGTTGCGAAACAAATGAACCCAACTATTCCCCTGACGAAGGTGCCAGCGAAAGGCATCATGTTGATTATTGCTTCGCTTCCTCCCTGTGCTGATATTTTGTAGTTCTCCATTCCTAGTTTGCTCAAAACAAGACCTACACCTTGTCCCATAGCAGCACCAAGTCCAAGCAAAATACCCGTTGCCGACAGCTTCAGTTCTATTTTCTTGCCATTAGTTCCTTTGTTGAGTATGGAGATGCCAATTCCGACGATAGTTATTGCCATGCCCAATCCGGCCTTCAGCGGTATAGTTTCAGAAAGCAGAAGATACCCGGCTACAGCAGCGAAAAGTGACGATAATGTCATTATCAACTGTCCGAACCTTGAGCCTATGTAGGTGTAGCATTTGTAAAGGCAATAGTCTCCGATGACGTATCCCACAATTCCTGACAAGCCAAACCACATAACAGTCTCTGTGTTCATGCTTTGAGGAACCGGAGAACCGGCAAAGATGAAAAGCATTAAGGATAAAAGGGCTACCGACAATCCCATGCGCACGACATTTACAACCAAAGTTCCAAGTCTTTTTGTTGCAATCTCTGCAAATACAGCTGTAGCTGTCCATGAAACAGCTACTAAAAGTGCTATCAGTTCTCCCATTATATGTTATTCTTCGATATTGATTGCAAAATTATAGTTTTTTGTTAAAAGTTGTTAAATGTTAAGCAAATACTAAGAAATAATAAATGTAGTTATGCCTTTTTGTTTAATTTTGCTGCAAATAAATACAATATTATGGTAAAGTTAAAACAATTATTCTTGTCGGCTCTGTTGTTGCCGACTTTGGCACAGGCCAAGCTTCCTTATATTTCGGGTAGCAATAATGCAGGTGTTGCTCTTTGCAAGGACGGAAATGTTTATTCTTGGGGTAGTGATACAACAGCGTTGGGAAACACAGGCGTCTTGAATTTGGATAAGACTGCTCCGGATTTCGTAGAACAAAGTTTCTATAGCAAGCCTCAACTTGTTGCTACTGGCGACGTTAAGTTCAAGAAGGTGGTTGCTGGTTCAGGAGCCATGTTCTATGGTGTGACAGAGAGTGGGGAGCTGTACCGTTGGGGTGTTCCGAATGAGGAGACAATACCATTCTCGCAGGTAATGAAGGATGGGAAGCCACTTGTTGATGTCAAGGCTGTGGCTTCCGACACTAATGGCTTCACAGCCCTTATGAATGACGGACATGCAGTCTATTCCTATTGGACAACAAACGAACATAAAGAAAAGATAGAGGTAATCAAGGATGTAGTCTTGGAAAGCGGCGAACTGCTTGAAAACATTGTTGAAGTCTCGGCTTCTGACTTTGGCTTCTATTATGTGACAGCTGACGGCTCTGCATACGGTAACGGTACATGGAACGGAAACAATTCGACCAGCTATATGGAATTGACCGATTATGTATTGCCGGTATTGGATGCTGACAAAAATCCATTAAAGAATGTCAAGTTTGTAGAGGGAGGAAACGTTATGGCATTCGCTTTGATGCAGGACGGAAGCCTTTATTCTTGGGGTAACGGAGGCTGGTGCCAATGCACAGGCCAGGGTGTCAGCAAGACTACCAAGAATGCCGAAAGGGTTGTTGCAGGCGAGTACAGTACAATCAGCGGAAATGTATATCTGACAAATGTTATGCAGGTTTCAGCAGGTCGTGCCTTCACATTGTGCGTTACTACTGATGGCCATGCCCTTTACTGGGGATGTAATGAGGGTAATGGTGGTTCTGCTCCTTTCGAGGGTGAAAGAGCCGGCTATACGCCAGTGCTTTTGAAATATGCTGACGGAACAGTTGTCGAGGATGCAGTTGCAGTCTCTACAGGCGACAACTTCGGCTTCCTTATCAACAAGAAGGGCGAGGTTTATTCATTCGGCCTTAACAATTCCGGACAGTGCGGTGTAGGTTCTGACAAGGAGGAGGTGAAAAGCCTTGTCAAGATGGACTTGCCTTGCGAACTTCCTGAATATGTGAACGTGTCGTTCAACGCTGACAAGCTCAGATTGTGTGATGGTGATGCTATCAGCTCCTTTATTTCGGCTACAAGCAATTCAGGCTACAGAATAATGTGGACACATGACGGCACGATTCTTGACGAGACAGGCGACGTCTGCCCATACTATGGCGACGGACTTTATGGGGTGATGGTTACAACAGATTTCGGCTTTTCTGCTTCTGACGTTGTTTATGTCGAGGCTGTAAAACCTGCTGTTGAGGTTAATGCCGTTAAAAATACCTTGGTTAAGGGCAGAGAGAGTGAATGTGTTTTAGGCTTTGAGGTTTCTGTTCCTGATAAGTCTGATGTTTATTTCTATTCTGATGCTGAGTGCACTACATTAGTAGATTCTATGCTTGGTGTTGAAGGTAAGGTAGAACTTGGAGTTCCTTATGATAAGGTTGATGTCACAGATGGAGAGGCAACTATTTGGGCAGTGAGCAAGAAAAGTACTGTAATGAATGTTGAGGATGTGCCACAATTGAACAAGATCATTTCGGGTAGTAATTATTTCGGAAGCTTTGGTTTGATCTTCGAGGTTGATGAGCCGACAACAATCAAGTCTTTTTCTGTGTTTGCAAAAGGAAATCAGAATTTAGTGGAGTCTTATATAAAATTGTCTCCTGAATTATATTCTACTACAGTTAGTTCTTTGGGAGGATATACATATAACAAGGTTCTTTTTAAGGGGGAAGACCAGAAGTTTGTATTGGACTTAGATTATCGTGAGTGTGTTGTTGATTGTGATGTAACTTTACAGCCTGGTGTGTATATTATGTCTGCTGATTTGTCGGGCGCTAACTATGAATATGTGAATGTTAGGACAAATAGAATTTTTTTACATTCAACAACATCTTATGGCAGCCCTGTTAAAGACGCTGTTATAGGTGGTGTACAATTTATAGGAGGCGTTGGTCTTTCAAAAACTCCTACAGCGGTGCCATCAGATAATGTGCCTTTCTTTAACATGAAATTTGAGAGGGTTTTGGAAAGTCAGTGCGGTGCTGTTCCTGTAACTTCAGAAATAGAGTATGATATTCCACAGAGTCTTGATGCTGTAAGCTCTGAGGCAACTGATTCAACAGTTGACGTATATTCAACTTCAGGCGTTCTTTTGCGAAAGTCAGTGGAGCGTGCTTCTGCAACAAATGGTTTGCCTATGGGTGTGTATATCGTAGGAGGTGAAAAGGTTGTTAAAACTCAAGGCAAGTAATCTGAACATTTATTTGACTGAATAGTTTGAAAGCGTGGTTTTTTAGCCACGCTTTTTTGTTTGTATTGTTTTGGCTCTTTCAATTCAAAAAATAATAATAACCTTGTCTTTCCCATAAAAAAAGGATGAAAATAACAAATATCCGATTTTATTTGTAACTTTGCTCCGAATATATACATATATTCCCAGAGTTCTATACATCAAAATAGAAAAGAAAAAATGGAAGTCAAGGAAATAATGTCATTTGTAGAGGAGAATCTACGGAAACTATACACAAACAGGGAGCCTAAGGGCCTTTATGAGCCTATAAGCTATGTGCTTAGTGTGGGAGGAAAGAGGATTCGCCCCACGTTTGTGCTGCTTTCAAACCAAATGTTCGGCGGTGACAAGCTGGAGGTTCTTCGCCCTGCCTTGGGAATCGAGGTGTTCCATAACTTCACACTTGTACACGATGACATTATGGACAGGGCTGACAAAAGGCGAGGCCGAGAGACAATTCACGTGAAGTGGAACGAAAGCACGGCCATCCTTTCCGGTGACGCAATGCTCAGCGAGGCATACGAACTTATGTGCAGTGCAAAGCCCGAGCTGTTGCCTTCGCTTCTTGCCCTGTTCAGCAAAACTGTCCGAGAGGTTTACGAGGGACAGCAGTTCGACATGGACTTTGAAAGCCGTACGGATGTCTCTCCGTCCGAATATATGTCAATGATAAGGCTGAAGACTGCGGTGCTACTTGCCGGAGCGCTGAAGGTCGGTGCCATACTTGCAGGTGCTTCCGAAAAGGATGCCGACCTGATTTACGAATATGGAATCGGAATAGGCCTTGCCTTCCAAATCAAGGACGACCTTCTTGATGTCTATGGCGACACGGCAAAGTTCGGCAAGAACATAGGCGGGGACATTCTGTGCAACAAGAAGACTTTCCTACTTACAACCGCACTTACAACCGCAGATGCAGAGAGCAAGGCAGAGTTGCTAAAGTGGATAAATGCGGAGAATCCAAATCCGGCAGAGAAGATAAAAGCTGTGACTGGAATCTTCACAAGGCTTGGAATTGACAAGGCTGCCGAGGCCGAGATGAAGAGGCAGTATGACTATGCCTTGAAGTCACTGTCGGAAATCTCGGTTGACTCTCCTGAAAAACAGACATTCGCAAACATAGCAAAGGACTTGCTTTACAGGGAGGACTAGCAGATGCCATACAGAAGGTTACCAAACACCAATCAGGCGAGACTCCGCACCATGCGGGTAATCGTGGACAAGGCTTCTACTGTGGTGGATATCAACAGCTTGCCGTACTCTCTCCGCTCGCTGGAGGAAGCCAGGGCAATGCTTGTCAAGTACGACAAGGTTGTGAACGAATACCTGGCATGCTCGAACATTCAGGCCAAGGCTAACAAGAAGTATCAGCAGGAGCTGAAGATGGCTAGGCTCTATGTGTCGCACTTCATCCAGGTTGTGAACATGTGCGTGCTGAGAGGCGAGATTAAGAAAGAGTACAAGGAACTGTACAAGCTTGCCCCGGACAGCACAATGGTGCCAGACCTCTCTACGGAGGACAAGCTGGAAGAGTGGGGAAACAATGTGATTGAGGGCGAGCAGAAAAGACAGCTGAAAGGCGGAACGCCAATCTATAACCCGTCCATCGCAAAGGTCAAGGTGTTCTTCGAGATTTTCGTAGAGTCGCACCGCAGCCAGAAGATTCTGCAGGCAAACACCAACAGAAAGATGGAGGAGGTAATCGCACTCAACGAGGCCGTAGATAAGATTATACTTGATGCGTGGGACGAGATTGAAAAGACTTTCGAGAACCTGCAGGGCGAGGAAAAGGTCGCCAAGTGTCAGGAATACGGCATAATATACTATTACAGACGCGCAGAAAAACGCAAGATGGCGCAGAGAGAGGCTATGGAGGCCGAAGTTGACCAGATAGAGAACTTTTGATTTCTGCGACAACCAATTTTGACTGAATATCAGAAAAGAATATGACAAGAGAGTTTGAAATGATAGCCAAGACTTTTCAAGGTCTTGAAGGTGTGTTGGCTAAGGAGTTGGTGGCACTTGGTGCGCAGGATGTTACCGAAATACGTAGGGGCGTAAGCTTCAAGGGTGATAAGGAAATGCTTTATCGCGCTAACTTTTTCCTACGCACAGCCCTTCGTGTGCTTGTGCCAATCTACAAGTTCGAGGCAGAGAGTGCTGACGAAGTCTATGAGATTGTAAAGAATTTCGAGTGGGAAAAATATATTGACGACACCAAGACTTTCGCTATCGACGCCACAGTCTTTTCTGACCTATTCAAGCACTCGCAGTTTCTTCAGTACCGTGTCAAGGACGGAATTGCCGACCATTTCATGGAGAAGTACGGAAAGCGTCCGAGCGTAAGGCTTACAAATCCTGACCTAAATATCAACATTCATGTAGCTGACAAGACTTGTACAGTGTCTCTTGACGCTTCAGGCGAGTCTTTGCACAAGCGAGGCTATCGTGAGGCGCAGACAGAGGCGCCTATAAACGAGGTGTTGGCTGCCGGAATGCTTCTTATGGCAGGATGGGACGGACAGAAGGATTTCATCGACCCAATGTGTGGTTCTGGCACATTCCTTTGCGAGGCAGCAATGATTGCGCTTGGCATTGCTCCAGGTCTCTACAGAAAGAGCTTTGCATTCCAGAAGTGGAACGACTATGACGAGGAGTTGTTCTCTTCGATTTATGACGATGACAGCAAGGAGAGAGAATTCGAACACAAGATTTACGGTTCGGACATTCTTCGCAAGAGCATAGAGATAAGCGAGGCCAATGTAAAGAGCGCAGGTGTTGCAAGTTGTGTTGTTTTGAGCTGTTGCCCTTTCCAGGACTTGAAAATACCTCAGAGCGATGCTATGATAATGTTCAACCCTCCGTACGGAGCAAGAATCGGTGGCGACGAACTGCCTAAGCTTTACGAGGAAATCGGTGTCAAGCTAAAGCAGGAATGTCAGGGCAAGGACGTATGGATTATTACAGTTCCTAACGAGATTACAAGCAACATTAGATTGAAGCCTTCGTTCAAGTTGCCACTAAAGAACGGTGACATTGACTGCGAGCTAAGAAGATACGAGTTGTTCTCTGGCCGTATGCTCGAGCATAAGTTGAACCATGATGTTGATTCGAATGTCGAGTATGGAGAGCGTTCGTCTAGCGAGTCCGGAGAGTCTCATCGTTTCAAGAGAGACCGTGATTTCCGTGAGGGAGGAATGGCTAACCGCCAGCGTCCAAGAAGAGAAGCCGGAGAAAGAGGCAGATACTCAAGAGATGAAGAAAGACCTCGCCGTTCATTCCGCTCAGATGATGGAGACAGTGAAAGAAATATTGATTCAAAATACACTCGTACTGACCGCAGAAGCAGTAGCCGTCGCGAATCTACTGACAGAGATTTCAGAAGCGAAAGACGAGACGATCGCCGTGACAGACGCGACGACTTTAGAGGTGAGAGACGTGACAGAGATTACAATCGTGATAACAGGGAGGAGAAGAAGGAGGCATACGGAACTCTTGGCGAAAGACCTCGTTTCCCTCGCAGATATGTAACTGAGGACGGTACTGACTTGAAGGAGATTGACAGATACGAATACTTGAAGCGCAGATTCACAGAGAAGCCAGTCAGGGAACCTCGTGAAAGAAAGCCTCGCAGAGATCATGAAGAACGTCCGTTAGGTGAGAGAATGAGAACTCGCAGTCACTCTAAGGACGATAGATTCAAAGGCACAAAGGGTAATTTCCGTCATGGAAATCACGACTTTGAAGATGATGGAGAATAATAAGAAACGTTCTTAATACTTTCAGAGAATGAGAAAAAGAATATCTATTACACTATTGTTGGTGGCGATGATGTCGCTGCTGGCTACGGCTTTTTCTCAAAACTTTGATAAGGATAAGTTCTTTGATATTGAGAGTTGGGAGAGCAAGGGCGACATTCCTGTCAGGTTCAATGACGGAATCTATTTCGATGATTTGGATTTTGAGAATGACACCTTTGAAATACACTCTGACTTTGATTTGAAGGAGGAAGGTTTCTATAACATCACACTTTTCGGCCATAAGGATGACTTGATGAGCACCGGAGTAGTGTATGCCAAGGGAACAGACTATTCGGAATGTTCCGCCTCAGTGCCTCATTTGCCCTATCCGGATCGAAACTATAATATCTATCTTCGTGGTGTAGGAACCAAAGACGGAAGGATAACTATAGGCTTCAAGGGAATAGGAGGCAAGGGGATTTTTGTCAATGACATCAAAGTAGAGAAGGCTCAAGGACCATACGAGTTGCTGCAGGGTGGAGACATAACAATGCTTCACTATGTGCTTGACAATGGAGGTGACTATAAGGATGAGTTTGGCAACCTGCTTTACAGCCCATACGACACAAGACATGCAAAATCTTTGGCTGTGTTGAAGTATCTTGCCTCGCGCGGCTTTAATGTTGTGAGGATAAGGGAGAGCGTGAATCCAGGAAGATCCAGCACTAGCGGAGACGGAAAGTACTTTCTTCCTGACGGGTATCAGGACAGAAAGGATTGTCATGAACTTGCTATGGAGGCGAAAGAGGCTGGAATGAAGATTCAATATACTCTTAATTTCTCGGATTACTGGAGCAACGGAGAGTCTCAAATCGTACCTAAGTTGTGGCAGGAGTCTTTGAAAAAACATACAAGCTTTGACGAAAAGGTTGACGCTTTGAGACTTATTGTTAGGGACTATGTGACATCAACGCTTTCGGAATTGAAAGATAAGGGTGTAGCTCCTGACTATGTGTCGGTAGGAAACGAGACAAATGGAGGATTCCTTTATCCCTACGCCTATTCCTATGATGTAGAGTCATCGTTTGCAAGTGCAGAGAGACCTGCAGGCAAGGCGCATCCCGAGAATATAGCTTTGTTTGTGAATGCTGCATACGATGCTATCAAGAGAGTGAGTCCGGACACAAGGGTAATGGTCCATATTGCGGATAATACTAATGATTTGGCAAAGTGGGGTAGTCCGACAACTTGTAAATGGTACTTCGACCTGCTTTTGAAATATGGAACTAAGTTTGACGTTATAGGGTTGTCTTATTATCCGTCGTGGAGTGAGGCAACATGCAGGGAGTTCGGAGACTTTGCCAAGCAGGTAATAGACCTCTATGGCAAGGACATCTTCATCATGGAGAGCGGTTACAATTTTGCTCCCAAAAGGGTTGACGGTTATGATGGTCAGTTAAACAACAATGCCCCTTTATATTCTCAGTACTACACATTCGAATCTTACGGTCAGAAGGCTTTCGTTGCAGAACTGCTTAACACTTGCAAAGGTGTCGGGTTGAGAACAAATATGGGCGAAGTTGTTGGGTCTCTGTACTGGGATCCATTAATGATTCATGTCGAGGACAATAGCGGAAAGAACTTAACAGGTTGGGCTCACTTTACATCGACCGGTAGTGCTGATGTAAATGTTGTTGAGAATACATCTTTGTTCGATTTTGATGGAGTTGCTTGCGAGGCGATGGAGGCCTATGAGTCAAACAAGTATTCTGTCTATTCCCCTGCGCCACATGAAGAAACTAACCCCGCTAAGATGCAGAATGTGAAGGTGACCAGCATTGACTGGAACAATGCAGAAGTGTATAGTCTGAGCGGAAAGCTAGTGAGGGAGTTTGTCAAGGGAGAAATTTATATCATAGACGGAATTAAGTATAGATACTAAGTATGAACGATTCTCTAAATATTAATCAAACAATAGAATCTGTTGAATCTTCTTCGATATCAGGTGTTGATACTTCATCAAAAATAAAAAAAGAAGAAGCGCAAAGTTCCGTATCATCTAACCCTACTATACCTATTTACAATACTATAGGAGAGAAGATAGATGAAGCGAAAATTGTTCCTCCTACGGTTTTTATACCTAAGAAGATTATTTCTAAACCTGAACCAAAGATTAATTGGGATTCGTTATATTTTGCTGTTCCTGAAGTTAAAGATACATTAGCATCAGATTCTCTTGTTATTGATTCACTAGCAAAAGACTCAGTAGCGAATGCAGTATTAAAAGAAGCTGCTCCAGTAAAGGAGATTCCGAGTGTTGATGGAGCTTTGCGTGTACCGACTGTTTCTATGAGTGTATGGTACACACCTTTTCTTTTCGTTTTGTTTGCTGTTTATATGTATGTTCTTGGAGCAAGAATGAAGGCGTTTAAGACAGAGATTCTGACATTCTTTAATCCCGCTGCCGGTGGAAGTATCTTTGGCTCGGAGTGGTTGCAGAGTTCCCCTTACAAGTTTGCCTTGACATGCACCAGTTTGTGCAGTCTAGGGTTGTTCGGCTTTTTTGCATCGCACGGCAATGACTGTACGCTTCATCCTTTGCTTATCGTAATAAGCGTATTGGCAACTATCATCGTGTGCCTTTTGAAGAAGTGGTTGATGGATCTGCTTCAGTTCGTGTATTACCCGGGGCGAACAACTTTGTTCTCTAGCTCTTTCATGACGATAATTCGCCTTGCTGGACTGTGTATGGTTCCTGCCGTACTTGTGCTGAGCTATTCTCCGGACAGTTGTTTCAATGGAGCGCTATATTTCGGCTTCGGAGTATTAATTTTCGCCAAAATACTAATGATTGGCAAGTCTATCGTTAATTTTTTCGATGGCTTTATCTCTATTTTCTATTTATTTTTGTACCTTTGCACGCTCGAAGTACTGCCCCTAGTGGGATTGAGTGCTTTTTTAGTTAGTATTAAGTATATTTTTTAACTGTTCAGGTTGAGAGAAATGTCCCAGATTAAACGAATTTTGGTGTCGCAACCAAAACCCGCTACAGAGAAGTCACCTTACTTTGATATAGAGGCGAAGTACGATGTCAAGATCGACTTTAAGCAACTAATAAAGATAGAGGGTGTAACTACAAAAGAGTTCAGAACTCAGAAAATAAACATCCTCGACCATACCGCTATTATTTTCCCTAACAAGCTTGCTGTTGACCATTTCTTCCGTATTTGTGAGGAGATGAAGATCAAGATGCATGATGAGATGCGCTACATATTTCCAAAGGAGGAGCATTCTCATTATATTTCTAAGTATGTTCAGTACAGAAAGAGAAGGATTTATTTCCCTGCTGACGGTTCGGGAACAGATATGGTTGACGTTATCAAGAAGCGTCCGAAAGAGAAGTATTTGGCTGTAGTGTCTGACGTGTACGAGGTTAACAAGAACATCTCTGTTGATCCAAAGGATGACTATTTGGCAGTTTTGTCTGCAAACAATATCCAGTGTGACAAGGCAGTTATGTATCGTACTGTAAGTGTGGACTACACACAGGACCCTGACTTCAAGTATGATATGATGGCGTTCTTTACTCCTTCTGGAATCCACTCTTTGTTTGATAATTTCCCAGATTTCAAGCAGGGAGACATTAAGATTGCATGTTTCGGTCCTACTGTAGTCAAGGCTGCAGAGGAGGCTGGTTTGAGGGTTGATATCCAGTGTCCTACTGACGAGTGCAAGTCTATGCCTGCCGCTATCGAGAACTATCTCAAGAACAATCAGTAATAACAAGATTTTACAATAGGGAAAGACGCACTAGTTTGTGCGTCTTTTTAATTATTTGCCGCAACTGTATGAGATTCACATTTCCAAAAGCAGAACATCTTTGCCTGAAGAATGACGTGGCAGCTCTCTTTGAGACTGGCACTGCCTTCGTGTCTTTCCCATATCGTGTGGTAGTTAGAAAGGTTGAAAAAGACACGGTTCCAGCAAAGATTCTGATTATTTCGCAGAAGAAGAAGCTGAAGAAGGCTGTGTGGCGTGTCCATCTTCGCCGCCAGATTCGTGAGGCCTACAGACTTAACAAAGCTCCTTTGTTCGAGTTCCTTTCGGAGCAGAACTATTCGGTGCATATTGCTTTCATGTCGGTTGACTCCAAGTTGACTGACCAAAAGTTCATGCAAGAAAAGATGACCTTGACAATAAAGAAGATAATAAACAAACTAAGGGAGGTATGAGCCTAGAATTTGTATTTCTTCTGTTGTTTGTTTGGAATTTGGTTGTATTTGCCGTCTATGCCATTGACAAGTATAAGGCTAGGCGCAACAAGTGGAGGATTCCAGAGAAGACTCTTGTCCTTCTTGCTTTCCTTGGAGGTGCATTCGGAGCATTGGCCGGCATGTATTCTATAAGGCACAAGACAAAGCACCTGAAGTTTCAAATACTTGTTCCGCTGGCCGCAGTTTTGAACTGCATTGCACTTTTCTGTTTAGTGAAATAGTATTGTGTTTTTGATTGTTTTTCTTTTTATAAAACCTTGCCTCAAATTTGGAGAATAAAAAATCCTTTTTTAACTTTGCATAACTTTAACAGGTAAAAAGGAATGGATGAAAAGCTCACAAATATAGTTTTTGTGCTTGCAGAAAATATTTCTGCAAAATCTTATCCTTTTTTGTTTTAGTTGCGTTAGACTTCCTTCGGTTCTGACGCATTTTTTTTGGCATTTTAGAAAAGAAACAAGAAACAAATTATTATTCGATTATGATTGAAGGAATCAAAAAAGTCATCCTGCTTGGATCCGGAGCTTTGAAGATCGGACAGGCAGGTGAGTTTGACTACTCTGGATCGCAGGCTTTGAAGGCTATGCGAGAGGAGGGTATCAGCACTGTGCTCATTAACCCTAACATTGCGACAATCCAGACTTCTGCAGGTGTTGCTGACAAGGTGTATTTCTTGCCAATTACTCCATACTTTGTCGAGGAGGTAATCAAGAAGGAGAATCCTGACGGTATTCTGCTTGCCTTTGGCGGACAGACTGCACTAAACTGCGGTACTGAGCTTTACACTAAGGGTATTTTCGAGAAGTACGGTGTCAAGGTGCTTGGTACATCTGTCGATGCCATCATGATTACAGAGGACCGTGACCTTTTCGTGAAAAAGTTGGATGAGATCAAGGCTCTTACTCCTAAGTCGGAGGCTGTCGAGACTATGGAGGATGCGCTTCGTGTGGCAAACGAGATAGGTTTCCCTATCATGGTACGCTCAGCTTACGCTCTTGGTGGACTTGGCTCTGGTGTTTGCCAGAATGAGAAGGAGTTCCGTGACCTTTGCGAAAGTGCCTTGGCTCACTCTAAGCAGATTCTTGTAGAGGAGTCTTTGAAGGGGTGGAAGGAGATTGAGTTCGAGGTTATTCGTGACAAGAACGACCACTGCTTCACTGTTGTCCCTATGGAGAACTTTGACCCGCTTGGAATACATACAGGTGAGTCCATCGTTGTTGCTCCTATTATTTCTTTGACTCAGGAGCAGATTACTTTCCTTCAGGAGATTGCAAAGAAGGTTGTACGCCACATCGGTATTGTCGGAGAGTGTAATATACAGTACGCTTTCAACGCACAGACTAATGACTATCGTATCATAGAGATCAATGCTCGTTTGAGCCGTTCTTCTGCTTTGGCTTCCAAGGCTTCGGGTTACCCGTTGGCTTTCGTTGCTGCAAAGTTGGCTTTAGGTTACTCTCTTGACCAGATTGGCGAGATGAATACGCCTAATTCGGCTTACGTTGCCCCTTCAGTAGATTATATGATTGTCAAGATTCCTCGTTGGGACTTGACTAAGTTTGCCGGTGTTGACCGTGAAATAGGTACTTCAATGAAGTCCGTCGGAGAAATCATGTCTATCGGTAAGTCTTTCGAGGAGATTATTCAGAAAGGTCTTCGTATGATAGGTCAAGGCATGCACGGATTTGTTGGAAACCGTGACCTTGAGTTTGATGACCTTGACAAGGAACTTTCTCACCCTACGGACCTTCGTATCTTTGCCATTGCTGCGGCTCTTGAGAAGGGTTACACAGTAGAGAGAATTGAGGAGTTGACTAAGATTGACATCTGGTTCTTGAACAAGTTGAAGAACATCGTTGATTACACCAAGGTAATCGCTAAATACAAGACTATTGAGGATATTCCAGCAGATGTGATGCGCGAGGCTAAGCGTCTTGGATTCTCGGATTTCCAGATTGCGCGCTATTGCGAGAATCCTTCAGGCAACTTGGAGAAAGAGATTCTTCGTGTTCGTGCTTCACGTAAGAAGAACAACATTGTTCCTGCGGTAAGAAGAATCAACACAGTCGCTTCTGAGCATCCTGAGTTGACCAACTATCTATACATGACTTACGGTGCCAACGAGCATTCAATCAACTATGACTACAAGAACGAGAAATCTATAGTTGTTCTTGGTTCGGGTGCATACCGCATCGGCTCTTCCGTAGAGTTCGACTGGTGTTCAGTAAACGCAGTCCAGACAGCAAGAAAGTTGGGCTACAAGTCTATCATGATAAACTATAACCCAGAGACAGTTTCCACTGACTACGATATGTGCGACAGACTTTACTTCGACGAGTTGAGCTATGAGCGTGTATTGGATGTATTGGATTTGGAGACTCCTAAGGGAGTTATCGTGTCGGTTGGAGGACAGATTCCAAACAATTTGGCTATGAAGCTTCACCGCCAGAATGTTCCTATTCTTGGTACTTCACCGGTTTCTATCGACCGTGCAGAGAACCGTCACAAATTCTCTGCTATGCTTGACCAGCTTGGTATCGACCAGCCAAGGTGGAAGGAACTTACAAGTTTCGAGGAGATTGACGCATTCATCGACCAGGTTGGTTTCCCTGTTTTGATCCGTCCTTCATACGTGCTTTCCGGCGCAGCAATGAATGTCTGCTACAACAAGGAGCAGATGCACACATTCTTGAAGGCAGCTGCCCAGGTGTCAAAGGAATACCCTGTAGTTGTTTCTTCGTTCATGCAGGAGACAAAGGAGATTGAGTTTGACGCTGTTGCTAGGTGCGGAGAAATTATCGAATACGCAATTTCTGAGCATGTAGAGTACGCTGGTGTTCACTCCGGTGATGCAACTATCGTATTCCCTGCACAGAAGATATATATGGAGACTGCCCGCAGAATCAAGCGAATCAGCAAGAAGATTGCGCAGGAGCTTAATATCAGCGGTCCTTTCAACATTCAGTTCCTTGCAAAGAACAACGAGGTCAAGGTTATCGAGTGTAACTTGCGTGCCTCTCGTAGCTTCCCATTCGTGTCAAAGGTGTTGAAGAGAAACTTCATCGAGACAGCTACAAAGATTATGCTTGACGTTCCAGTCGAGACTCCAGACTCATCTACATTCGATATTGACTACGTAGGTGTTAAGGCTTCACAGTTCTCGTTTGCCCGTCTTCACAAGGCTGACCCTGTTCTTGGTGTAGATATGTCTTCAACAGGAGAGGTTGGATGTATTGGCGCAGACTTTGACGAGGCTTTGCTTACTTCCATGATTTCTGTCGGCTACCCAATTCCAACAAAGGGAGTTTTGGTTTCTTCGGGAGACGTTCGTGGCAAGGTTGAACTTCTTGACGCATGCAAGATGTTGGCTGGCAAGGGCTACAAGATCTATGCTACAGATGGAACACAGAAGTTCTTGGGCGAGTATGGTGTTGAGGCTACGGCTGTTTGCTGGCCTGACGAGAAATGCAGTGGCAAGGCAGACATCGCAAAGTTGATGGCAGACCACCAGATTGACTTGGTAATCAATGTGCCTAAAGACCAGACTAAGCGAGAGCTAACAAACGGATACAGAATACGTCGTTCAGCTATCGACCATAATATTCCTTTGATGACAAACGCACGTCTTGCAGGCGCATATATTCGTGCTTTGGTTAACAAGGGTGTGGAAGACATCAAGATCAAGACTTGGCAGGAGTACTAATCTTGAGAACAATAAAGACAAGGAAGTCCGTCTCATTGAGGCGGACTTTTTTTTTGTTGCATTTTATGTTGAAAGGCATGGTTTGTTCTGTTAAATTTTTTATAAAACTATTTTGTAGATTTATAAAATCTATCTATACTTGCAATAGGAACAACAAAGGAAGTTGGACTAAACGAGGATGCCGAAAACCATAGAGAGTAGGCAAGGATTTAATAATAGTGATTATGGGTTATATTGTATTTATTTCTTGTTGCAGTAAAAAAGCAAAAGATCCATGTCAAGCACAATACTTATATAAAAGTCCACTTTTTAAGAAAAGTTTGGCTTATGCTCGTATGTTGACAAGTGATGATAAAATATTTATTTTATCTGCAAAACATTATTTGATTTCTCTGAATAAAATAATATCATCTTATAATAAAACTCTTAATACTATGAGGATAGAAGAGAGAAAGGAATGGGCAGGAATAGTAAATGGTCAGATAGATGGAATTCTAAAAAAATATCAAACAGATGATATTATAGTACTGGCTGGGGAAAAATATAGGGAGTTTTTGGACTTTAAGGGCAGAACTGTCAATGTTCCATTAAAAGGAATGAGAATTGGTCAGATGTTGAAATGTTTGAAATAAATATAGAATATGATAAAATCGGTTAAAGACATTAGGGAGAGTGGATTCATTGGAATTGAAAAGAAACACGGTATATATAAATGGTGGTTTCGTGAAGAGTCGGTTACAACACTATTGAGTTCATTAGGATCTTATGTAGATTTTTCTAAGTTGAAATCTATAAAAGACCAACATATGATTATAAATAATCAACATTATACTTTATTGTATGTAGGTATCGCTGCTGGTGGAAACGGAATATGTGGCCGGTTTAAGTGGCACATTGCACAAAAACATTCTTCATCGACTATATCCAAAGGATATCTTTCTACTTTGCGTAGAACATTGATGGGATTGTTAATGGATAGAAGTACTGATACTTTCTATACATTTGGAGAAAAAAGGCTAAACGATTTTATGGATGATAATTGTTATTTGGAGTGGGAATATAAAGATATGGATAAACATTCTCTTGAATGTGAGGAATCCAAGATAATTAATGCTGGTTATTATCCTCTAAATATTCAGGGTAACAATCAGACTTCGGACCAATTGAAGGTAGAGTTAAAAAAATCAAGAAAAATATAGAATGCTTATGTAACCATACATTCGTGCTTTGGTTAACAAGGATGTGGAGGACATCAAGATCAAGACTTGGCAGGAGTACTAATCTTGAGAACAATAAAGACAAGGAAGTCCGTCTCGTTGAGGCGGACTTTTTTTTGTTTTTGTGTGGTATTTTATGTTGAAAATATCACCCTGTACATTTCAGCTTTGCCTTTTTGAAAACAAGGATTGTAGTAGAGTAAAGTCAACAATATTGAAATTGTTCCATTTTTAAGATTTTTTAACATTTTGACCGTCATTTTCTTTGCGGTGTGCGTTATTTTTGCCGACCTGGCCTTTAATTTTGTAACATCAAACAAAAACAAGGCATTTTTAATATTAAATTTAAGGAGGGTTAAGCTATGGGAATTTCTAAATCAAAATTTTTAGCATTTTGCCAGTGTCCAAAGAGATTATGGCTAGAAGTAAACAAACCGGGAGAGGCAATTGTTGATTCGTCGGCTATGGCTCGTTTTAATACGGGCAATGTTGTCGGAGATTTGGCATGGGCTATTTCGGAGACTATATCGATGTTACAACGACTAAAATCGATTCTAATGGCAATGAAGTTTTGGATTTGAATAAGATGTTATCTGCCACATCAGATCTAATAAAGACAGGAAGCGGAGAAGATAACATCTGTGAAGCTTCGTTCTCGTATGATGGAACTTATTGTGCTGTTGATATTCTGCATCGCAGAAGCAAAGGCGGTGACAAGTTCGATATTTTCGAGGTAAAGAGCTCTACATGGAAAGATGGCGACAAGTCAAATGAAGGAGGTAAAAAGAATGTCTATATAGACGATTTGGCTTGTCAGGCGTATGTGCTTATGAAATGCGGTGTGAAAGTGGAAAAGTACTACACACTTGTATTGAATTCCGAGTATGTCTATGACGGCAAGACAGATAGTAATGGAAATCCAAAGTACAACTTGAAAAAACTGTTTCATAAGACAGACTTGACTACAGAGGTTAAGGAGAGAATGAAGACTGTTGAACGAGAAATAGAGTTGGCAAATTATGTGCTTAATTCAAAGAATGAAATGGATTCGCATCTAGGGACTCGCTGCAAACATCCGTATGACTGTGCTTTCGCAGAGTATTGCAAGAAATACAAGGGTGTTCCGAATTCCTCGGTGTTCTCTATCGGTGGAGTGAGGTCTTTTGACTTGTATGAAAAAGGTGTCGTTACATACGAAGAGTACTTGAAGCACATTACTGATTTGGGTAATGACAAATGTCTTTTCCAGAGACGTCAGCTTGATGCCGAGATGTCAGGAAAAAAAGATGTTTTCCATGACGACAGCAAAATAAAAGAGTTCCTGGATTCATTGACTTTTCCTCTCTATTTCTTGGATTTTGAGACTATTCAGCCTGTGTTGCCAATTTACAAGAATTCCAGTCCTAACAATCAGATTCCTTTCCAGTATTCCCTTCACTATATCGATAAGTTGGGAGGTAAGCTTTACCATAAGGAGTTCCTGGCTGTTTCTGACGGCTCAGATCCGCGTCGTGCCTTGGCAGAGCAACTTGTGAAAGATATTCCCGCAAATGTTTGTGTTGTCGCATACAACAAGGTGTTCGAAAGTGGAAGGATTGCCGAGCTGGCAGTTTTGTATCCTGATTTGCATGATCATTTGACGAGCATACATGGAAATATCCAAGATTTGATGCATCCTTTCGAGAATGGTGATTGCTATCATATTGATATGCGTGGGTCTTATTCTATCAAAGCCGTGCTTCCTGCATTGTTCCCGAATGACCCAGAACTTGACTATTCAAAATTGCCGAGTGTTCATAATGGAGGAGAGGCTATGACATTGTTTCCAAAAATCAAGGATATGTCTAGTGCAGAGCAGAAAGAGGCGCGTGATTCATTGCTTGCCTATTGCAAACTTGACACATTGGCAATGGTTCGTGTTTGGGAGAAACTGACAGAATTATCAAAATGACTTATGTATAAACACATTTAGATTTGTTTCAACTCACTCCTCTGCTTTTTGTAGAGAGTGAGATATAGTCAAAACCCTTAAAAAATTGAATTATGAAAGTAATTAATTTAAATTCTAAGTTCGATCTTACTAAGGTTCAGATCGATTTCGCTGAGACTATAATGTCTTGGTATTCTAGAGATGAACACAATTCTTATAAGTTTGACTTCAATTTCTTAA
The DNA here is from genome assembly GCA_024401535.1 of Paludibacteraceae bacterium. Lineage (GTDB taxonomy): Bacteria > Bacteroidota > Bacteroidia > Bacteroidales > Paludibacteraceae > UBA1723. The sequence continues at coordinate 72,773 of JAKSKX010000010.1, forward strand.
TGGATAAGATACCAGTGTTCCTAATAAATGAGGACACATTGAAAGTTTGGGTGCGAGAAAACCGCAAGGAATATCAGGATGAGAATAGAGAAGAACGACGCCTTGCAACAGAATGGCTCGGCTTGTATATGTCGAAGTGTAACATATTGTCTGCTAAGCATCCTGTTATAGCACTTTGCCCTGAGCGTATCGTTGATAGTGTCAGAAATGAAAAGGAACTTTGCTGGCTTGTGGCGAAAGTTCTTATTCATGAATTCTCTCATGCCGCGATGGACAAGTCCGACTACGGAATTTTTGATAAGTTCCATTATTGGATGGAGGAGCCAATGGCAAATCTTTTGACACTTAGCGTGGTGGAATGGTATGAAAGAAAATGGCGCTATTCCAATTATCATTGCTATTCTCAGTTTGGAACATCGTCTGCCTTGACTATTGATGGAGATGTGTATGACGCTAGAGATTTTTATGATTTCGTATTGAACTTTGTTCGCAGTCAGCCGGACAATTATAAGATTGCGGCAGATCTGCATACGGAGGGTTTGTTTGATGCTATGGAATGCGATGGTTGGGCTCGAAAGAAAGGTGAGTGGCGCAACTGTGCTTGGCAGAAGAAGCTTTGGCTGGACTACTTTGACAATGTGTTGTCCGGCAAGTGTTTGTATAACGATGTGGTAGCCTATGAAATCTGGGAGTCATTTGATAGTATGCGCTATGAGCATTTCAAAGCGATGTTGAAGTATTTTCAAGGACTTATGAAGAAGGCTTCGAAAGGCAATATGCCTTCTGACGATAAGATTGGGAATGATGTGAGAATGTTTGAGTCGCACCTTTATGGAGATTTTCGAATCGAGCTAGATCGCGCAGACTGGAAAAACTCTTATATTTGGTGGGAGTATAAGAATGTTGCATGCAACGTCCAGATACATCCGAAATTTGATGATTCTGAAAATCTTTGCGCATTTGAGTATTTCAATCCTTCAGATAAAAAGGAATATTTGTTTTGGCCCAATAGTATGGATTTGAACAAAGATGATGAGCCCAATAAAACTGTTGTTTGCTTTTTGGATATGTTCACTGAGGCAGCGATAAGAAGCATTTTCTAATGATTCTACATACAAGGGCGCAAATAGTTTTGTGCCCTTGTTTTTTTGTGAGAAGAATCTTTGTGAAACTGGAAGGTGTGTATGTCTAAGGTGTTTTTGATTTTTTTATTCCTCGTCAAATCAGCCACTTACAAACATTTTCAAAAAATAGTTGCCAAAACGTTTGGTGGGTAATTGAGAAAGCACTAATTTTGCATCCGCAATCGGGA
>JAKSKX010000011.1 GCA_024401535.1 Paludibacteraceae bacterium
ACATGCCGCCAGACCTACAACACAAACAGACATTGGCCATACTCAGAGCTATAGACGGAGCGAACGGAGCTGACGGCTCAAATGGTGCTGACGGAATCAACGGTACTAACGGCAATGACGGAATCACACCGGAGTTCAAGATAGAGGACGGCAAGTGGTTCGTGTCATATAACAACAAGGCAACTTGGGTTGAGCTTGGACAGGCAACAGGCGACAAGGGAGAGAAAGGTGACAAGGGTGACGCAGGTTTGAACGGAACTAACGGCACAAACGGAACTGACGGAATCAACGGAACAAACGGCAAGGACGGAATCACTCCAAAGCTAAAGATTGTTGACGGCTACTGGTACATCTCTTATGACGGAGGCGTGACATACGAGACTGAGCCTCTTGGCAAGGCAACCGGCGACAAGGGTGCAAACGGAACAAACGGAGTTGACGGAAAGACACCGACATTCAAGGTCGAGGGTGGAGTCTTGTTCGTAAGCTACGACGAAACAACATGGAAGTCTCTTGGCTTGGTCAAGGGCGTAAGCGGAGAAGCAGGCAAGACACCTACAATGAAGATTGAGGGCGGTGACTGGTATGTCTCTTATGACGACGGCGAGACATGGGCAAATCTTGGTCAGGCAACTGGAGACAAGGGCGCAAACGGAACTAACGGTACAAACGGAATCACACCTACATTCAAGGTCGAGGGCGGCAACCTATACGTAAGCTATAACGAGGGTGCATCATGGTCAAACCTTGGCAACGTGAAGGGTGCTGACGGTGCGAACGGCACAAACGGAGCCGCTGGTAAGGACGGAGTGACACCGAAGATGAAGATTACAGACGGCTACTGGTACATCTCTTACGACAACGAGAAGACTTGGACAAAACTTGACAAGGCAACAGGTGCAAATGGAGTTGACGGCAAGACACCGGAGTTGTCAATCAATTCGGAAGGCCATTTGATTTCTACAGTCAATGGTGTTGCTACAGACCTTGGCAACGTAACAGGTGCTACACCAGTCATCAAGGTAGAGGATGGCAAGTGGAAGGTTTCTACTGATGGCGGAACAACTTGGACGGAGATTGCAGGAAGTAGTACTGTTGGTGGAGACACTAGTTCTACATTGTTTAGAAATCCAATATCTGGTTATCTAGATGGTTATGCTTATGTTGATCTTGGACTACCGAGTGGTTTGAAGTGGGCAACTACAAATGTTGGGGCGGATTATATCAATGAATATGGTAATTATTATGCATGGGGAGAAATTTCTACTGCTTCATCTAATGATTATTCTGGAGATAATAGTATTACTTATGGGAAAACTAAATCTGTCTTATTTGAAGATGGCATCTTAGATTCTAATGGAGATTTAAGACCAGAATATGATGCCGCCACACAAAATTGGAGTAAAAATTGGAGAATGCCGACAAAGTCAGAATTTGCGGAGTTGAAAAGTAATTGTAAATGGACTTGGACTACATTAGGTGGTATAGTCGGATACAAGGTGTCGAGCAAAGTGCCTGGTAATGATAATTGGATTTTTCTAACATCCGCAGGTTTTCGTCATGATAAAAACGATCCAATCATAGATTCTTATGGTTGTTATTGGACTTCTTCATTCTCTACAACAAGTAAAGCATCTTATTTTATATTCCATTCTAGTTATGGAGATGTGTTACGTTCTGAAAATTGTAATTATGGTATGAATATTCGACCTGTTTGCGAATAAAATAGTATTAAATAGAGTAAAAGGTATTTCCTTTTACTCTATTTAGAAAAATGAAGAAGATGAACAAATTATATATAATTGGTAATGGTTTTGATTTACATCATGGATTACCAACTAAATATTCTGATTTTAGATGTTTTGTATGCAAGAACAATCCAGAGTTGTTTGCTAAAGTAATGTGTTATTATTCATGTGCTTTATGGAGTGATTTTGAAAGAGAACTTGGAAGATTCAAAATATCGTCATTTATAAAAGATTTTTTCTATGTAAATAAAGTATGGAATCGTTCTTTCCAGCAAGATTGTCTCTTTGAAAATGAAATTGATTATTATTATGAAATACAACTTTGTTTTACAAAGTGGGTAAATAGTATTTCATTAAATGGGTTTTATCCAGATCTTGAAATAGAAAAAGATTCTTTCTTTTTTTCTTTTAATTACACTGATACACTTAATAAATTGTATGGTGTAAGTAATGATAATATTAAATTTATTCATGGTTCAAAAGTTGAACATGATAGACAGATTGTTGATACACAAATTATATATAATGGTGCTTATACCTTTGGACATATCCTTGAAAAAACCGAAATAGAAGAATATGTTAAATCGGAGATTTTACACCTCGGAAAACTTGATCAAGATTTTATTTATAAAGCCAAAAATGAGTTTTCGAACTTTATGGAAGCTTTTCGTAAAGATGTTCAAGATATAATTAATCTAAATGAGCAATATTTCAATCGGTTAGTAGAAGTAGATTCTGTCTATGTCTTAGGGCATTCTATGACTGAAATAGACAAAAAGTACTTTGAGAAAATCAGAAATAGTATAAAAAATAATGCCTTTTGGAGAATAGAGTATTATGGTGGATCCGAAGAAGAAAAAAGAAAGATTCAATTTATGAACGAATTGAAAGTTAGTAAATCTTGTTTTGAATTAGTTACATATGAAGATATTAAAAAGCAAGACGAATAAATTCACAAAACGGCAGCAATGCCGCTTTTGGTGTTTTCTTATAGATAATCTTCTCCTTTGCCTCAGAATAAATCTTCGGCGATATAAACATTCTAAAATAATGCTTATCTTTGCCACATGAAGAAATTGATTTATGGATATAGCAAAAAATAATATAGAGTCAAAAGATGAGTTTGCAAAGGCTTTGCTTGCTTCTTTAACCAAAGCCTATGTTAAGATGCTTAAAGAGAAGATGCTTCATGGTTATGAAGTTGTTACAGTAGATGATGAAGGTAATATTATTCATGCCGACCCCAAGGATTTGTATGAAAAAATGTTACTTAATGGTTATAAGGAATAATTTGAAAAGAGTTCATAAAGCGGCAGCAATGCCGCTTTTGTTGTTTTCTCCTCGATAATCTTCTCCTTTGCCTCAGAATAAATCTTTGGCGATATAAACATTCATCTGTAAAGCCCACGGTTGATTTAAGCAGAGCAAAATCTACTGTGGGTTTATGTGTTTAATGTTAATTCATCCCACGTTAGCCAACCGTTTCACGATTGTCAACCATGGGCTATAATAACGAACCGTTACCACGGTTCTTGTGGTTTGTTCTTTTGCGATTTTGAGCTGTAAAAGAACACCTCGCATCATTTCTTCATCTTGCTTTCGAAGTCTGCCCAAGAGGAATACTTCTTTGTTGCCACTGTGGTGCGAGTCTCGAAATGGTGGCATACAGCCGCAGCAAGAGCGTCTGTTGCATCAAGGTGTTCGGGAAGGTCTTCGGTCTTTAGTTTTAGCAGAGCCTTGAGCATTTGGCTGACCTGCTCCTTGCTTGCCATTCCATTGCCTGTTATAGCCTGCTTGATTTTTAGAGGTGCATATTCCGCCACTGGAATGTCTCTTTCAAGTGCCGCCACGATGGCTACACCCTGGGCGCGACCGAGCTTGAGCATTGACTGGACATTCTTTCCGAAGAATTGTGCCTCGATGGCGAATTCATCAGGAAGATACTTCTTAATAAGTTCGATTGTGAAGTCATAGATTTTCTTCAACTTCAAATATATGTCCTTCTCCTTTTTCAAGTCAAGGATTCCCATGTCAACGTATTCAATCTTTTGTCCGAGTACACGAATAACTCCGTAACCCATATACATAGTTCCGGGGTCTATGCCGAGAACAATCTTTTCGGTAGTTTGTGCCATAATGTTATAGTGGTTCTATAGGTCAATCTCTTGCAGTACAGTCGAGAACGCAAGCGCAGATGTTCCAAAGTTCTCTCGAAGGGAAAGCAGGTTAAGTTTATTGTTGCTAATCACCCATTCGTTCATTTCGTCCTCTGTTCTGAAATGGAGCTGAAGTGTGAAAGTAAGGCTGTCAGAACCGTCCGGTGCGTCTGCAAGAACTTGAAGCATCTTGGCATCGCAGACAACATTGTTCTTTAGAAGTCTGTTTGCAAACTCTTTGATGTAGCCAAGGAATTTAGCCTCCTTTTCGGGAGCTACGACGTATGTTGTATTGAAAATCATGATAAGTCTTGTTTAAAGTATATAATCTACATTTGTTTTAAGATTACGCTGACACTTGCGATAGTGAATATCTGTGCGGCAAGGCAATAGCAAAGAGCCTTGATTTGCGAGGGAGAGAACTCATCATCGCACGCAAGTTTCGGAAATTTTGACTTCAGCACTTTGCTATAGAACCAGAATGAAAACCATCCGAACAGCGTTCCCAATGTAGCTCCTACGAAAATGTCGCTTGGGAAGTGGACTCCAAGATACATTCTGGAGTAAGAGCAAATAACAGCCCAAGAGAATATTGTGATTCCAAGTGTCCTGTTCCTGAAAAGCATAGTCAGAAATGTGGCAATGGCAAATGAATTGCCTGCGTGGGATGAGGGAAACCCGTAGGCACCGCCCCTGTAGTTGAAAGCGTATGCAAGCATATCCATAATTGCAGGGTCATGGCTTGGTCTTGGGCGTGCAAATACCGGCTTCATTAGTCCGCTTGTGATACGGTCTGTGATTAGAAAAACAAGAACTATACCTATTATTATGAGAATGCTTTCACGCTTCTTTGTCTTTGTTATTGTATATAGGAGCAGCGCAAAAGTAGGCAGCCAAATGAAAATCTTTGATACTGCGTAAAAGAACTGGTCGAGTGCTAAAGTATGAAGATGTGGCGCATTAAACCATTGCATAAGTTCATGGTCGAATGATAGTAGTTCCTGTGTCATATCTTGTCAAATAATTATTATTTCTGCGCAAAAGTAATTCTTTTTTGTAGCGCAGACTTAAAAACATTCACTTTTTACGGTAAAATTTGCAATAATTGTTAAAGTTTAAGTATTTTAGCACTTTCTAAAACAGGAACAGCAGATTTATGAAAGATGTTTTTATTCACAGTTCGGCAATAGTTGACGAAGGATGCGAGGTTGGTGAGGGAACTCGAATCTGGCATTTCTCGCATCTGAACAAAGGTTGCAGGGTAGGCTGTAACTGTTCTTTCGGGCAGAACGTCTATGTTGCATCTACGGCTGTTGTGGGTAACGGAGTAAAAGTTCAGAACAACGTGTCAATCTATGACGGCGTGGTGTTGGAGGACGATGTCTTCGTTGGACCTTCCGCAGTGTTTACAAATGTAATAAATCCTCGTTCCTTTGTTGTTCGTAAAAGCGAATACAGGCCTACGATTGTAAAGAGAGGGGCGTCGCTTGGTGCTAACAGCACTGTGGTTTGCGGCTGTGTTGTCGGTGAATATGCGATGATAGGTGCAGGTGCAGTAGTGACCAAGGATGTCAAGAACTATGCGCTGATGGTCGGAGTTCCGGCTGAGCAGATTGGCTGGGTAAGTAGGGCAGGCTGTCGTCTTGAATTCAACAACGAGGGGGAAGCTGTCTGTTCCGAAAGTGGAGAGCGATACAAAATTCAAAACGGAGAAATCATAAAGATATAGTTATAGCAATGGTAAAATTTGCGGTAATCGGTCAGGGACATATAGGAAAGCGTCATGCGGAGATGATTCGTAGAAACCCTTCTACGGAACTCGTAGCGGTGTGCGACATTCTTCCCAAGGAACAGTTGGAGCTACCTGATGACGGGGCCAAGTTCTTTTCGTCTATAGATGAACTGCTGACAGCCAAATTAGATATTGATGTGGTGTGTATCTGCACACCTAACGGTTATCATGCCGATTATGCTGTTAAGGTGTTGAGAAGCGGCCGCCACGTGGTTATAGAGAAGCCTATGGCCCTTCGCAAGAGCGACGCAGAGCGTGTGATAATGACCAGCCTTGAGGTCGGCAAGAAAGTATTCTGTGTAATGCAGAACAGATACTCTCCGCCTTCGGTATGGTTGAAGGAGATGGTCGAGAGCGGCAGACTTGGAAAAATCTTTATGGTGCAGTTGAACTGCTATTGGAACCGAGACGAAAGATACTACAAGAAGGTCGGCTGGCATGGAAATATGGAGCTGGACGGAGGTACACTTTACACACAGTTCTCTCACTTCATAGATATCATGTACTGGCTTTTCGGTGACATCAAGAACATACGCGGCCATTTCGCAGACTTCTCTCATAAGGACTTGACAGATTTCGAGGATAGCGGATTTCTTTCGTTCGAGTTCGAGAAAGGTGGCATGGGTTCACTTGCATTCAGTACTTCTGTTTGGGACAAGAACTTGGAGAGCAGTATAACCATTGTTGCAGAGAAGGGTACCATAAAGGTAAGCGGCCAGTATATGAACGAAGTTGCATATTGTCATGTAGAGAACTACACTATGCCGGAGTTGGCTCCATCTAATCCGCCAAACGACTATGGAGCTTACAAGGGTTCTGCTCAGAACCATCACCTTGTAATACAGAATGTTGTAGATGTGTTATCGAGCGATGCACATATCTCTACAAATGCACTAGAGGGAATGAAGGTTGTTGATATCATTGAAAAGTTGTATTCTGTTAAGGAGGCATAGAATGAAATTCGTAAAAGTCTTAATTGCAATATCTTGCTTTTTTGCATTGTTGTGTCTTGTTCGCTGTTGTTCGAGTTCGAGTAGTGACAATCATGCAAAAGAACAAATAGCTCAGGACTCTGTTGTTCCGGAAGAGCAGATAGCCCAGGACTCTGTTATAAAGGTTGCAGATCAGAAAAGCTATGTTGAATACAAGCATACTTATAAGGATGCTAAGCATTTCTCTTTTTCTGTAGATTACAAGATAGACAGTTCACTTACAGGTGTGAATGAAAAAATCTTGGAGGAACTGGTTTATATTGCGACAAAGCGTCGTAATACGGATTTTTTGTCTTCAGCAAAGGCTTATGCTGATTCTTTATATAAAGGTTATAAATCCCAAGTAGAGGATGGTATTATAGAGGAAGAGTTTAATTACGAATATACTAATGAGGTTGAGATCAGCAACGTCTATGATGATAGCTATGTTCTTTCTGTCTGCGTAAATCATTCTTCTTTCGAAGGTGGTGCGCATGGTAATTATTGCTCTACCTATTATGTGTTTAACTTAAAGACTGGAAAACAGTATCATTTGTCTGACTTGATAGAAGAAAATGCAAAAGAAAATGTTTCGTCATTGATAGTTGATTACTTTGTAAAGGAAAATAAACTTAACAAGCCAGAGGAACTATTAGAAGTAGGATTCATTGACTTGAAAGACATCAAGGTAACGGAAAATTTCTTTGTCAACAAGGAAGGTGTTTCTTTTGTTTATTGTCCATACGTAATTGCATGCTATGCGAATGGCACTCAAACAGCATTTTTAGATTGGGGTAAGTGGGGCAAAGGCAAACTTATTAAGTCAGGTTCCCCTTTTGCATGTTTTATAAAAGAATATGCGTTAACACATTAATTTGAGTATTTGCTTATGAAGAGATTGCTTTTATTATTGTCGATTTGTTCGATAGTGTTCTTGAGCGGTTGCAATAAGCCAGTCAAGAAGGTTGAATGTGAGGCTGTAAAGGATACAGTCCCAGTGGACACTATTGTCAAGCCGGTCGTCCTTCCTAAAATAACTCCCAAAGATACAGTAGTTGAGGCTCGTATAGAAATCATGAAAAGGGATACTTTGTCTTATGATTCGACTTTCTATCTTTTGCCATACGACTCGATGGACAGATATTATACCTATGACATCAAGCTTGTTGTTCCTATGAGGATTCGTAATATGTACGCTGAGACTCGTAATGCTCTTGCTGATTCGATTCGCAGAACTGCGATAGAATTTGCTACATGGCGCAGACTGGATGATCACGTACTTGCAGGCAGAGGGTATTTTGGAGAGAGAGTTATGTCCTTCAAAGAGAAGTGCAGAAGCAGAGAAATCCAAGCTTTAAGAAAGCTGAATATCAAGTACTACAAGACAGACATCTATAGGTCCTTGATTATTAATGAAGATGCGAGACTGTTGTCTCAGTGCATGGTTGCAGAAGTCAAGGAGGCTGACAGACTGGTGCGAAACGATATTATTTTCGTAAACTGGGACAAAAGGTCCGGAAAAAGATTAGGATTGTTCGACATTATTGACCGCAATAAAACAGAGGATGTCAGAGAGTTGATCATTTCTGAGGGTATGAAGAAAGGTTTGATAGATACGACTTCAAGCAAAAGTATGATACCTGAAGGAATAATTGTAAGCTCGTCTTTTATTCTCACAAGAGATACAATGTATTTCTCGTACCTTCCGTATGAATTAAATGAGGATCAGACATACATTCCTGTTTCTTTGGATTCTTTGGAAAAGTTCGCAAATCAGAAACATACCATTTGGGAACATATAAAAGATTAAGAGTTATTACCCTATAATAATATTTCAAGGTGGCTGATATTTCTATTATATTAAAATACTTTCCAAATCTTACAGACGAGCAGAAAAGACAATTTGAAGCTCTTTATGATTTGTATTTGGACTGGAATTCAAAAATCAATGTAATTTCCAGAAAAGACACGGAAAACCTTTATGAACACCATGTGCTTCACTCTCTTGGAATAGCGAAGTTCTATTCGTTCAAAGAAGGAGCGTCTGTTCTTGATATAGGTACAGGAGGAGGATTCCCGGCAATCCCTTTGGCTATTTTATTTCCAGAAGTCAAGTTTCATGCTATTGACGGAATAGGCAAGAAAATCAGGGTTCTTAACGAGGTAGCTTCTGCAATCGGATTAAAGAACATTGTTGGTTCTCACCTTCGTGCTGAGGAGGACAAGGGACAGTATGACTATGTAGTCAGTCGTGCCGTTATGCCAATGCCGGACCTTGTCAAACTTGCTCGTCCAAGGTTAAAGAAAGTTGCCAATGGTGCGTTGCCTGCAGGTGTTATTGCACTGAAAGGCGGAGATTTGTCAAGTGAATTAAAATGCTTTGGTAAGGTGGCTGAAGTGGTGGCATTGTCAGATTTCTTTGAAGAGGAGTTTTTCGAGACAAAGAATGTCGTTTTTGTTTGCTAAAGTGTTAGAGTTATGTTAATAGCAGAAGGAGGAAGCACAAAACTTGATATCGTAATAGTCGGAAGCGATGGGGAACTGAGAATGAAGTTCCCCGGAATAAATCCGTATTATCAGACCGCTGACGAGATGTATGACCTGTTAAAGGACACAGAACTTGCCAAATTTTCGGGCAGAGATGATGTCAAGGATGTGTTCTATTACGGTGCAGGTGTGGCTAACCAGGCAAAGAGAGATGTAATTATCTCTTTGTTCAAGCGTCTTTTGAAGAGTGAAAGGGTTTGTGCCGAAAGTGATCTGCTTGCTGCAGCAAGAGGTTCTCTTGGTCATAACAGCGGAGTTATTGCAATTCTTGGAACCGGGGCCAATTCCGGACTGTATGACGGGGAGTATGTAGTAAGGAATGTTTCTTCTCTTGGTTTTATGTTAGGCGACGAGGGTAGTGGTGCATATCTTGGCAAGAGACTTGTTGCTGACGTGTTAAAGGGATTGCTTTCCTCGAAGATGACAGATGCTTTCTTTGACATGTTCAAGACGTCTCAGGAAGAGATTATGGATAGAGTTTATCATGGAGATTTTCCTAACAGGTATCTTGCCTCGTTTGTCCCATTCTTGGCTTCAAACAGAGAGGATGCGCAGATAGGCAAATTGATACGTGATGCTTTCGATGAGTTTTTCAAGAGAAATATAGAACCATATCAAATACAAGGAGACAAGACTATCATGTTTGTAGGTGGTGTTGCCGAAGAATTTAGCGAGATGTTGGCAGAAGTGGCCGCTCGATATGGTTTCAAGATGTTAGGTGTATGTAAATCTCCATTGCAAGGTTTGATAGAGTATCATAAGGCTTGACAACAGAATTGTGAATTTTTATAGGCATCTCCGGTATTACTTATTATCGGAGGTGCCTGTTTTTTGTAAAAGTTGTCATTGTCGCAATAAATGATTATTTTTGCCTCGAATAACTTGTAACTATCATGCCAGATAAACTCACACCTCAGCAACGGCACAAGTGTATGTCTCGCATTCGGTCTAAGAATACTAAGCCCGAACTATTGGTGCGCAGATGGTTGTGGGCAGACGGATTCAGGTATAGGCTGTATGTCAGGAACCTGCCTGGAAGTCCGGACATTGTTTTCAAAAAGTACAAGATAGCTCTCTTTATTAACGGTTGTTTCTGGCATGGGCACAAAACGAATTATGAGTTTGGCAAGTCGAAATCAATAGATAGCAGTGAGTGCTGCAAGATCCCGAAATCAAGAACTGATTTTTGGATGCAGAAGATTTTGAGGAACAAGGAACGCGATGTGATAAACTACATTCAGTTGAAGAATGCTGGTTGGAATGTTCTTGTTGTGTGGGAGTGTCAGCTAAAGGGGAAAGAACAGCAGGCTCAGACATTAAAGGCTCTTTCCTATCAGATAAATTCAATAATTCTGAAGTCGTACAGCAAGCCTGAAAGCTATGATTTGAAGCCGGATTCTGACTATTTGGAAGTAGCAGAGGCGGACAAAAATTATGGCAGATAATTATGACAGCAGATAGCTTTTTCGTGAGTTTTGACGCCATTATTCCCCGAAAAATTATCGCATTTGGCTATTTGACCATTAAAATTTCTGTTTGTTGAAAAAAAATGAATAAAAAATGCACAATTGATGATAATAAATAGTAACTTTACAACGAAAATTTTGTGAGTGAACAAATAGGACGATTATCATATAATAAACGGATAATAAAAGGAGGCGTAGAATATGGGCTATCTTCATTTTGATAATTCATTGGTGCAGAATCTTGGGAAGGCACTCCTTATGGAGGATTTGTCTGCTTCAAGAACTGGAGCGTATAGATGTGGTACGATTTGCGGCTGTAATACTAGAAAGTATCACGGCGAACTGATTGTACCTAATGATATTGAAGGTAAGTCTAATTTGGTGCTTGTTTCTACCCTTGACGAAACTTTGTTCCAACATGGAGTAGGGTACAACATCGGCGTTCATGAGTATGGAGCTGGCAAGTGTATCCCCCAGGGACATAACTACATAAAGGAAGTAGAGGTAAACAAGGGTACTAAAACAATCCTAAGAATTGGAGGTGTTTTGCTTGAGAAGGTTAAACTCATGGCGCAAGATGCCGAGCAGATGATTGTTCGCTATAAAGTGTTGGATTCGCATTCTCAGGCAATTTTGAAAGTAAATCCTTTGCTTTTGTTCCGTGATTGCTCAGAGTTGTGTACACAGAACAGTGTTGCCAATAGTGATGCCAAAAAGGTTGCTGGAGGATTTTCCGCTTGCCTCTACAAAGGATTTCCTACGCTATTTGTTCAGACTAATGTCGATTCTGTATTTGACAAGGATGTTCATTGGGTAAATGGTGTTCATTACTTCAACGAGAGTGACAGAGGTTATCACGATCGTGAAGATCTGCTTTCTGTAGGAAGTGTAGAGTTCCCGATAAGTTCAGGTGAATGTGTATATTTGTCTCTTTCTACGTCTCTTTGCGACCAGAAAAGTATAGCTGCGAAGTTTGAGGAGACATATAGTAGTCTTGACGAGAAAAATGACTATTTGAGTGCATTGAAGTCAAGCGCAAAGAATCATATATTCAATAAAGGTAAGGAGACATTGTTGAAGTCTGCTTTCCCATGGAACAACAAAGTTGATGCCCGAGACATGTTGATCTCTATTCCGGGTGTTACTTTGTATTCCGACAATGCTTCTGAGTTTGACACTTTGTTGAAGAGTATCGTTGCTGTAGTTGAGGCTCAGATGTCAGGTAAGAGTGTTAAAACCTTTATCTCAGGTGCTTCTGATCCGGATGTTATGTTGTGGTTGATTTGGGCAGTTCAGAAGGATGCTGAAGTAGAAGGAATAAAGAAAGCATGGAAGAAATATGGTACTTTGGTGAAGAACATCATTGACTACATTTCAAAGGATAAGCATGAGAATATCGAGGCAACAGAATCCGGTATGCTCTATATTCATGCCTGGCAGGTTGCCCAAACTTGGATGAATGCCAAGACTGCTATGGGTACTCCTGTAACGCCAAGAAGCGGTTTCGTCGTTGAGATCAATGCTCTTTGGTACAATGCCTTGATGTTCGCCGTTGAGGCTATGAACGAGTGCAACGAAGGTGCAAAGGTGGATGTCTATGAAACTTTGGCAGAGAGGGTTGGTGAAGCTTTCTCTCATACATTCTGGAACGGAACTTATTTGCACGATTTTGTAGATGGAGACCATTATGAAATGTCTGTAAGACCAAATATGTTGTTTGCCGTATCTTTGAAGTATTCTCCTTTGGAATATTCCCAGAAGAAGGCTGTTGTTGATATGGCATCAAAGGAACTACTTACTTCTATGGGTATTCGTACGCTGAGTCCAAACAGCAATAATTTTCATGGCTGTTGTCAGGGTGGAGAGTTGAGCAGAGGATATGCTGCATTCCAAGGAAGTGCATATCCATGGTTAATGGGTGCCTTTGTTGAGGCTTATTTGAGAGTGTACAAGAAGAGCGGATTATTGTTTGTTGAATCATGCCTTGGAACCCTTCAAGGTGATATGTTCAACGGTACACTTGGAACTTTCTCTGAATTGTATGATGCAATGCCAGCCCACAAGGGTAAGGAAGGAATGAGCAGCATAAAGAATATAGCTGAAGTGTTGAGAGCAGAGAAGTTGGTTGCAAATTACAAGGCATAAAGGTTTTTTATTAAGGAACAACGAATAAACAGGGATAGAAATGAAAGCATTGATGCTCGGTTGGGAGTTTCCACCTCACGTATTAGGTGGTTTGGCTACGGCAAGTTACGGCTTGATTAAAGGTATGTCGTTGCAGGGAGATATGGATATCACTTTGGTGCTTCCTAAACCTTGGGGCGATGAGGATCAGAGTTTCTTGAAAATTGTGGCCGCTAACAAAGTGCCTATTGTCTGGCAAGATCCTGACAAGAATTATCTTGAGCAGGAGCTAGAAGGACGCATGAGTGTCGAGGAATACTATCACCTTCGTAACTGTATCTGTGAGGATAACCACTATATAGGTACTAATGGTATCGGTTCTGTTGGATTCTCTGGACGTTATCCTGACAATCTATTGGAGGAGATAAGAAACTATGTGGCTGTAGCTGGCGTTGTTGCTCGCTCACAGGAGTGGGATATCATACACGCTCATGACTGGTTGACATACAATGCAGGAGTAAAGGCAAAGCAACTTACAGGAAAACCTCTAGTAATACATGTTCATGCTACTGATTTCGACCGTTCCCGAGGAAATGTAAACCCTACTGTTTATTCTATTGAGAAATGGGGTATGGATATGGCTGATCATATTATGGCAGTGTCAGAGATGACTCGTCAGACTGTGATCAACAAGTATCATATAGATCCTCGCAAAGTCTCTACTGTTCATAATGCAGTAACACCTTTGAGCGATGAACTTGTAAACCTTCCTAATCAGAATCATACTGGCAACAAGATAGTAACATTCCTTGGCCGAATAACAATGCAGAAAGGTCCTGAGTTTTTTGTTCAGGCTGCTAAACTCGTATTGGAGAAGACTCCTAATGTAAAGTTCGTTATGGCAGGAAGTGGCGACAAGATGGCTGAAATGGTTGATTTGGTTGCTGCTTATGGAATCGCAGACAGATTTCATTTTACAGGATTCTTGAAGGGTAAGCAGGTTTATGAAATGTTGAAGAGCTCTGACCTTTACATAATGCCTTCGGTAAGTGAGCCTTTTGGTATATCTCCGCTAGAGGCAATGCAGTGCGGTGTGCCGACTATAGTGTCAAAACAGAGTGGATGCGCAGAGATTTTGAATCATGCTATCAAGGTTGACTATTGGGATATAGATGCTATGTCCGACGCTATATATTCTGTGGTTACAAACGAGGCATTCGCTGCCCATTTGAAGGATGCTGGAAAGAAAGAGGTTGATGAGATAAAGTGGGAGTATGCAGGACAAAAGGTTAGGCGAGTATATGACCTTGTATTAGGAAAATAAGAAACGATAAAAATATGGTATGTTATGAAAACAATATGTTTTTACTTTCAGATACACCAGCCATACAGGTTGAAAAGATATAGATTCTTTGATATTGGAGCAGATCACTACTACTACGATGACGCAAAGAATCAGGAAATTTTGGTTCGTATTGCGAGAAACAGCTACTTGCCAGCTAACGAAACAATTCTTTCCCTAATAAAGAAGACTAAGGGTGCGTTTAAGGTTGCATATTCAATCTCAGGACTTGCTCTTGAGTCTTTGGAGCAGTTCTGTCCCGAGGTTATAGATTCTTTTAAGGAGTTGGCAAAGACAGGATGTGTGGAGTTCCTCGGAGAAACTTACGCCCATTCTTTCGCCGCTTTGAAGAAAGAGAGCAACGAATTCGAGTTACAAGTAAAGGAGCATTCTGATAAGATTCAGGCATTATTCGGACAGAAGCCTACAGTGTTCCGAGGTACAGAGTTGTTGTATTCGGATGATATGGCAGAGAGAATTCTTTCTCTAGGTTTCAAAGGCGCTGTTACTGAGGGGTGTCCAAGTGTACTTGATGGTTGGAGAAGCCCCGACTACGTATATTGTTCAGGAGCAAACCAAAGACTAAAGTTGCTATTAAAAAATAATGGTATCAGCCGTGATATTGCGCATAAGTTCTCTGATTGGAATTGGGACCAGTTCCCGTTGACTGCTGAGAAGTTGATGAGTTGGATATCTGATAACAAGCAGGAGCAGGTAGTAAATATTTTTATGAACTATGAGGTGCTTGGAGAAATTCAAAAGGCTGAATCTGGTATTTTTGAGTTTTTGAAAGCTCTTCCAGAGCAGGCTAAAGCAAATGGTATTGCTTTTGGTACTCCAAGTGAGGTTATGGACGCAAACAGACCTGTAGATACAATCTCTGTGCCATATCCAATCACATGGGCTAGCGAGAACGATTTGTCCCCTTGGTTCGGTAATGCAATACAGGATGAGGCATATAATCGTTTGTTTAGTATAGCTGAGAGGGTTCGTTTGACTCGTGATAAGTCGTTGCTTCATGACTTCTATAAGTTGCAGTCTTCTGATCATTTGTACTATATGAGTACTTCTCATTACAACCAGTTCTTCTGTCCATACGATTCTCCATACGATGCATTTATCAACTATATGAACGTCGCATCTGATTTTATGCAGAGGGTAGAGAGTCGCTTCCCTAAGAATACAAGTACCGAGGAGTTGAATGCTTTGGTCCAGACTATAGTTAACTTGGAGAAGCAAGTTGAAGAGTTGAAGGGCGGTGCTAAGCCTAAAGCAGAAAAGAAGTCTGTTGCTCCTAAGACTGAGGTAAAGGCAGAGAAGCCAGCTGCAGAAACTAAGAAGAAAGTTACATCTTCAAGAAAAAAGAAAGCAGAGTAAATTTTCTTAGCATAGGTGAAAATAAGGAAGAATAAACTTCTTCCTTATTTTTTTTGTATAAAAAATGCCAAGTGCCGTGTTATTTGAATTGTGGGCATATCAATGCGGGCTAGTTATTTTGTTGAACTTAGATAATGTAAACTGGCAAGCAAAATTCATTCATATTTAAAGTGTAGGAAAAAAGGAAATCAGGTGTAGTTGTTTGTTAAACTACACCTGATTCCTTTTATGCGTGAATTTCAAAGAAGAACAGCCCTGCTCTTAATCTTCAAATTGACTTTGCCTTTTTGTAGAACTGTTTGAAATTCTATGCTTTTGCCTGTGAGAAATGAAAATTGTTATGCCTTTTTCTTTCTATTAGGTTAGCATCACTCGGCTGAAATCTTTGCTATTTTCTCAGTACCTACTACGTAAACACCGATAGGCAAGCCCTTCAAAGCTGATTTCTTTTCAACATTCTTTCTAAGAACCACTCCGTTTGCACCAACAACATCAACCAAAGTGTCGTTCGTATTGACTGATTCTATGCCGGAGATTACTCCATCAATTTCCACATTTACTTTGGACTGCTGATCTGGAATGTTACTTGCACTTAGATTTGACTTGATGTCAGCACTTATCTTGCCATCTTCTGCGGCAGAAACCTGATACTTGATAACTTTATTAGTACCGATTCCCATTGAGTCGCATGTCCAGACAACTACACCACCATTCTTTCCATCTTTGTTTGCAAGGAACTCGATACCATCGTGATTGCCTACAAAACCTTCAAATTTCAAGCTTGACGGAATAGTGTCAGAATACACTACTTTGTTTAACTTTTTGCCATTTACAGGAGCATTACCAAGTATTCTGCGCCAAGTGTAGCCATCGAATTCCTCTACTAAAATATTTTCGACATAGTTTTCTGGAGAGTCATCGCATGTGTTTCTTGAGTAGTTATCAACCATATAACCCTTGTTATTCAAATCTGCCCAACATGGTGAAACAAGAGTATAGGTGTCAGATTGTCCGTCTATTCTATTTATTTCTGCTTGTGGAGAATAGGACCAGTCATTTTCTGTACTAAAATTAATTAGTGGTGTATAATTTGAATTTTCAAATCTTATTCTAATAAACAATGGGCCAAACCCTCCCTTATGAATCATATACTCACTATTTAATCCTGAAAGAAGATGAGAGGTTGGGCAACTAAGTACATCTTGGAATTTTATAATGACTCTATTGTTCTCATTATCCAAATGTTCTATGCTATAGTCAGTTTTTTCATTTCTGTCTTTTATCCAACCATATTTTTCCAAATCATTTCCGTTATCTAATTGTACAGTCAAATTATTAGCTATAAGACTATCATTGAAATAATAAGAAACGCGATAGTTGCTAAGATTTATATACGACTCCTGAGCGTCATTCCAGAATCGAAAATATTTATATTTTTGATAATGAGACAATAATGAACACTCTCCGTAACTTAGTCTCACATTGTCCCTTCCTCCGTCAAGCCACTCAGTATTATTGTTGTTTTGAATGGAAACTTCAATAACTTTATTTCTTTCGTTACCATCTACTGCTAATACAGATTTCTTTACTTGTAGCGGAGATTCTAGAACATCAACAATGTTTCTTTCCATGGTATATGTCGCATTGTTAGGGAACTCATTTGAAGTCCAGACCTCCTCATCCCCAACGAATGCAGTGCTCTTCAAGGCGATATGTTTGTTCAATGTGTCTGTCACAACAACTTTGAAAGTCAATGTGTCCATGCTTTCCTCCGTTTTGCTTGACTTGAAACCTGGCAGGTTCTTTATGTTCCATGTCAGCATATTGGAAGCAAAGTCAGAATTTTTGTTTGAAGTATTTATAAACTTCATGTTGTTGTCAATAACAGTCTTGACAATGACATTTTCTGCATCTCCTGCACCATAGTTACGAACAGAGACAGTATATGTAATTGTATCTCCGACATAGGCAAATGTCTTGTTTGTAGAAAGATATACCTTTACATTAGAGTCTTTTCCCATATCAGAAGGTGCAATCAAGTTTCCAGAGCAAGTCAGCATACCCAAAAGTCTGAACCAGTCATGAAAGTATTTAGGTGTTGAGCCTTCGTACCTTTCTTCTTCGCTGGAAATGTCAAAATTGGCATCATCCCATATAAGTTCGCATTGGCGATAGATGTCAGCAATTAAGTCATGGTCTTCGGAAATGACTGCAGCTCCTGCTCCAGCACCTATAGCATAGTTGCTATAGTAATTAGGTAAATCCAGTGGCTTTCCATATATGTTATAGCATTGTCCATTTTGGGCAATTCCTTGCCACTTGGGTTGAGCTGGATCAGGAGAAAGTCCTAATTTTGTACATAATACTCCGCCATCTTTGTCCAAAGGATATTTTAAAATTTCTGCATAGCGAAGTGCCATATTGTATTGCGACGAGTCATTTCCATTGATAACTTCATGAGTTTCTGGATTCCAGTCATACTCAGCATTGCCGTGCCATATATAGTCAAGCATATTGCGCCAAGGATAGCGGAAATCTTCTCCATTGGTGTAGTTTGTAAATGTAAGTTTGTTATCTTCGTCGAAATAATGTCGTCCAATAGATGGATATAGCCTCTGGTCATAGGCCTGTGCGTTTATCCAATTAGAGGAAGCTTTGGCTCTGCGGAACTGGCTTCTCACCCATTCGCTGTTTCTTGCGCTTTTCTTTCCTTCTCCGTCATTAAACCAACGATAGAATTCTTCGTAATATGCAGGGGCGTTGTAGTCGGAATAGGATGCATAACCTCCCAAAATGTAAAAGTATTTATTTGTAAAATCTATTCCTAACTTGCTACCAGAAGATATTGCCCAATTTGTCATTTCACCAAAGCCGTCACCTCCCTTGACATATCCATCTAGACCTATATCGCCAGAATGGATATTATGTAGGTCGCCCAATGTAGACTTTTCAGATGTAGTGTCCACTAAGGCAGCAATGACATTGCTTGCCTCATTATAAAGGGAAATAGGTTCGCCATCAGCATCTTTGACAACCTCTCCGTTGTTCATCATTAGGTTGCCCCACTGTTTATTTGCTATAAGCAATGCCATCGCTATATCTTCGTCTCCATCAGTTGCCGAGGCTTCGCCTTCTTCACTATTTTCAGTATTAGTCCAACCTGCTAAGTAAGGAGTTAGATATTTTCCGCTGCTTTTCGTATCCAACACCTTGCCATCCTTGAACCTTTTTACATTGCGGAAACGGTTGTCATGAATCCACATGTACAAGCCGTTAAATGTAGGCTGGTCAGCAAAAATTGCAGAAGCTAACAGTGCGTAGCCGTCACCCTCTGTGCAACGAATGCCGAAATTACCTGGTACTTCACTTGAATTATAGGTGATGTAACGTACACCTCCCACAGTAGTTGAATCATATCTACAACGGTGAGTCATCATAAGGTAAGCTTCACGCATTGCTTTCTCCATGTCAGCATGAGTCACTCCCTCTGCATTATTGTCTGCTAAACTTTTTCCATACTTATATTTCTTGAACTGAGGGAAAGGAACATTGGGATTACCCGAGTTTATTTCTGCCTTAATAAAGACAGACGGATCGTAACTTGTCTGTGCGGCGGAGTATGCGGCACCAAGTATGCACGAAGATAATGTCAGTAAAAATCGCTTTAACATAAATAAATGATAAAAATATTATTAAAAGTTGTGCAAATTTCGTAAAAAAAAAACTGTAGTTGAAATATAATATAGAAAACTTTAAGGCACTTGTTAACTATTTTTAACAAATGCCTTATACTTGTATTTAACCTAGCTGTTTTTTCCCTTCTAACTGTTTTGTTCTTAGGGCATAATTATGACCTGACTAGGATTCGTTGGGCTTATGCTTTATTCCCAAGTTACATTGCTGATCAAGGCCTCAAGCTGTCTGTATGGAGTTCTCTTTTTCTGATTAGGACTATAAATGAAAGCCTCTGTAGTTACAAGGTTTTTATTGTCCTTGTCCAGATATGTGCGACTGACAAAAGGTCCTCCCATCATATCACCCTCTACTCGCCATAAGCCTCTGACTTCCATGCAGTATTTATTGTCTTTGGATCTTACAGCCTGAGAGATAGGTGGAATATAGCGATATTCAGTTGTCATGTATGAACCCTCTGTAGGTCCAGGAACATACTTTTTCAAGAAAGAGTCTCTTACTGCCAGAATACGTTCCGGAGTAAAGTCTTCTTTGGACTTGTAGGGAATGCTATATACTATAATGTCCTGTCTTAGGTTTATGTTTCCGTTAGAAAACCAGCAGAAATTCTTGCCATACTTGTCTAGGGTAAGGTGGCTTGGAATGATAAGGTTTGCGCCGAAACGAGCCTTTACGGTATCTGTCAAAGCTATATTTCTGTGAGACGCATAGAAACTGCAGGCCCTTTCAAATTCCGCGTTCATAAAGAATCTGCGAATGACGTCAATGTTCTCGTTATATGTCTTTTCAAGTTCCAAAACGTCTGGAGCTGTGATTCTTGCTATTGCCTGAGTATTAGCCCATACATCGCGAGTATAGTTTATCTTTCCTTGTGTATATTTTGTGGCGTCTATCTCGTAAAAAAGAATGTTTCTTACAGGCTTGAATATACCAGTAAACTCTTCTGTACGTACAAAAGAAACCGTGAAGAATTCTTCGCTTTGGGCAAGCCCCGGCATATCCTCTTTAAGTAGTTCAGCAAGTTTGATGCCGATTGAATCTCTCCAAACTCTTTCGTCTCCAACTACCAGTAGTTCGAAACTTTGTCCAGTTACGGTATTCCCTAAGTTTGCAAGCTGGCATGATGTCAGCAGTGTAGATAATAGGGTAGCCAGAATGTATATAATTTTCTTCATCCTCTAAATATTTTAGTTATTTGATGACAGCATTCCGCATGCGCCAAATATGTCTTCGCCCCTAGAACGGCGTATAGTTGCTGTGATTCCTTTTTTGTTAAGCTTGTCCCTGAATGAAACCATTGTTTCGTTGCTGGTGCCTTCTATCTTTGCTCCCGGTATCGTGTGGAAACGTATTAGGTTCACTCTGCACTCTAGACCGGCCAGCAGTTCAGCAAGTGCTGTTGCATGTTTGTCTGAATCGTTCCAGCCTTTGAACATGGTGTATTCGAACGAAACTCTTCGCTGTCCAGAGAAGTCGTATTTTTTGATTTCATCAATAACATCTGTTATACTCCATGCCTTTTCCGCTGGCATGAATTCTCTTCTCTGCTGTGGAAAAGGATTGTGCAAGCTGACTGCCAAGTGACATCTGCTTTCTGCTAGGAATTTTCCAAGACCTTTCTTTAGCCCGACTGTTGAGACTGTAATTCGTTTTGGACTCCATGCATAACCCCATTCGGAAGTGAGAATTTCAAGGCTTTTTAGAACGGCATCTAGATTGTCCATTGGCTCTCCCATACCCATGTAAACCACATTTGTGAGTTTTGCACTGTCTGGAATAGATGCAATTTGGTTAAGAATCTCGTTTGTTGTAAGATTTGCGGAAAAGCCTTGTTTGCCGGTCATGCAGAATTCACAATTCATCTTGCATCCAACTTGACAGGAAACACAAAGTGTTGCCCTGTCGTCTTCAGGGATATAAACTGATTCGATTGCGTACTTTTGTCCGACTTCGAAAAGGTATTTCTTAGTACCGTCAACGGAAACCCACTCTGACGCTGGCTTTACTTTGCCGATTTCGTATGACTGTGAAAGCAGGTCTCTGTTTTTTTGAGATATGTTGCCCATCTGGTCAATAGAGTCTATACCTTTCTTGTAAAGCCAGTCTGCCATTTGCTTGGCCACAAATTTTGGCAACGACAAAGTCTGAGCTACGTTTTGCAGTTCAGTCAAGGTCATACCAAATAGTCTATCCTTATATTCAGACATATCAGCAATCGTTTCTATATATTACAAATAAAGACAGCTCTATGAAAAGAACTGTCTTATATCTCTATTATCTCTGAGTATTATTCTCCAGCCTCGTCTGCGATGTCATCTGAAGCAGGAGCGGCAACCTCTGTGTTGTCAATAACCTTGTCCTTGTTTCTTCCTGGTACATAGTGAATAGACCAAATAGAAAGAACAATTAGGGCAACCCAAAGAACCCAAGTAGCTTTCT
The DNA here is from genome assembly GCA_024401535.1 of Paludibacteraceae bacterium. Lineage (GTDB taxonomy): Bacteria > Bacteroidota > Bacteroidia > Bacteroidales > Paludibacteraceae > UBA1723. Next base: position 21,656 of record JAKSKX010000011.1, read on the forward strand.
CTACGAAATCAGTAGTTTGAGCGACTCCGGCCATGCTGTTTGCGTTTCCAAGCTGAGAAATCAATCCTCCGCCCTTAGAGTTCTGTACTAACACAATACCAACCAAACATACACTAACTAAGATTGCAATTGCAATAATTAGATAATATTCAATACTATAATCCATATTTTGACTTATAAATTTCTTATTAGTTTTTCCAAAAATCTTATTTGGTCTGCAAAGTAAACACTTTTTTCTGGATATCTTGCTATCAAACCATTAAAAGTTTTAATTGCCTTGTCATATTTTTTCTGTTTAATGTAAATTTTGGCCAAAGTTTCTGAAAAAGGTTCTTCCTCTGGCTCATATTGTTTAATTGGCAAAGGTTCTTCGCTGTCATCTTCAGAAAGCTCTTCAGGAGAAGGAAGGTTGATGGTTATCGGAGTCTCTCCAGTTAGGAAAGTTTCGATTTCGTCTCCCATAGACACTCCGGAAGGTACAATAGTCGGTCTGTCTGCCAACTCGGATTCTATGTCAAATACTGGAGCAGAAGAAGTCTGTGCCTTTACTTCTGGAGTAGCCTTTTTAGGTTCAGTTTTCTCCATAAGTTCGTACAGCACCCTGCGGTCGTAAGCACTAATCGCTACGTCGCCAAGCACGGAAAGATACCTCACATCCCCAGTACTTTTCAACGCTTTAAGATAAAGCATTTTATAGTAGTATGAGTATGGAAATTGTATTGTCAGTACCTCAAGATCTGCAAGTGAGTATTCTGTCATGTTCTTACCAGTTAGCTACTGTAGCGTTAAAGATTTGGTCAACCAACTCGTCTATGATTGTTTCGCAGAGTTGCTCCTGAACCTGGTTGATTGTCTGCGAGTTCGAGAATTCCTGGTATGCGCTGAAGTTCCTGTCGAAATTCTCTGTTGGGTTTGACTGGTTTGTGAACACTACATGCACCACAACGGTAAGCCTAGTCATGGTTGACGTTCCCATTGAGTTTATCGCAGTTGGAGAAAGCGTATATCCTGTGATTTCCCCTGAAATCTGAAGGTCTCCGTTCTTGTTTACAAGATTAAGATTAGTCTTTGATGAAAATTCATCCTTTAGCTCCTCAGTGAAGTTAGGAGCAAGAGCTGGGTACACAAGCGAAGCTCTGTTGGGAAATGTGGCGATAGAAACCGTCTTTACTTTTGTGTAGTCTATAGAAGAGCCATTGAACTTATAAGATATAGTGCAGCTCACTCCAAGGAACACAAGCAAAGCAAGGACTATCTGTTTCACAAATTTATTTTTTATATTTGCCCAAGTCATATTTTTCAATATATCTGTATAAAGTTCTTTCGTTTATGCCCAAGGCTTCAGCTGCTTTTCTGTTATTAGGACAAGTTTCCAAAGCCTTGATAGTCAGTTTTCTGATAGCTTCATCTATTGACAGAGAGGAAGTATTGACCTCTACTATTTCTGTGACATCGTTTTTGTTTGTCTTCTTTTGGGTATGTTGAACTGAATCCTCGTCCTCAAAGAAGATGTCCTCGTCCTCCTCGATAGCTGGAGTGCTATGAGGCAAAGGCAGAGTGTTGATTTTTGTTGCCGGCTGAATTTGCTGAGTTGTAGGCACGATGTCGCCTCTTCGTTCCACTATGCCTTTGAGGTACTCGACTTCCTGGCGCAAAGAGTGTACGGCAGAGTAGAGTAGTTCCCTTTCTCCTGAATTGAACACGTTGTCCTTGCTGCCTATAGTAAGTTCGTGTCTGATTGAGTTTTTCTCAAAGTCAGGGAGATAGTTGAGCAGAACGTCCTTTGTAATCTTCTTGTTTTCGCTTTCAAGCAATGAGATTTGGTTTGTAACATTCCTTATCTGGCGAACATTTCCCGACCAGTTGTACTGTTTGAGGCAGACTACTGCTTCCTCGTCCAAGCGCACAGGATCTGTATGGTATTTTTCTGCGAAATCGCTTGCGAACTTTCTGAATAGCAGGTATATGTCATCGTGTCTCTCCCTCAATGAAGGAACAGAAATCTGTATAGTGTTCAAACGATAGTAGAGGTCCTCTCTGAAAGTTCCTTTTTCTACCGCCTCCTGCATCTTAAGGTTTGTTGCAGCTACGACGCGCACATTTGTCTTTAGTACTTTTGACGAGCCTACTCTCGAGAATTCTCCGACTTCAAGTACACGAAGCAGTCTCACTTGTGTTGTGAGCGGAAGTTCTCCGACTTCATCAAGGAATATTGTTCCTCCGTCGGCAACCTCAAAGTATCCCTTTCTCTCAGATATGGCACCTGTAAAGGCTCCTTTCTCGTGGCCGAACAGCTCTGAATCTACGGTTCCCTCTGGAATAGCACCGCAGTTTACGGCGATATATGGGCCGTGTTTTCTGGCACTGTTGTTATGTATGATTTTGGGGAAGAACTCTTTTCCGACACCGCTCTCTCCTGTTACAAGCACGGAAAGGTCTGTCGGAGCGACTTGAAAAGCCACTTCGATAGCTCTGTTCAGCTTAGGGTCATTTCCTATTATCCCGAACTTTGCCTTTTGTTCCTGTAACTCAGATTCTGTCATTTTATACTAGCGGATTCGCAGTCATTTCTGCGTAGTTCTTTCTGTTGTTATATACGTCGATGGCAAGGTAAAGAGCGTTGCGGAATGAATCTTCGCAAGTCTCTCCGACACCGGCTTTGTCATATGCTGTACCATGTATAGGCGAAGTTCTGATTATAGGCAGTCCTGCTGTGAAACTTACACCGCTGTCCTGAGCTATAGCCTTGAAAGGAGTAAGCCCCTGGTCGTGGTACATTGCAAGTACAGCGTCAAAATTCTTGTAGTTGCCAGCACCGAAAAATCCGTCTGCTGGATATGGACCGAATGCCAGTATGCCTTCGCTTGTTGCGTCCTTGATGGCAGGGATGATGATGTCCTGCTCCTCGTTTCCGATTAGTCCGTTGTCTCCTGCATGTGGGTTAAGACCAAGGACAGCGATGCGAGGTCTTACGACACCGAAATCTCTGATCATTGTGTCCCTTAGTATTTTAAGCTTTGCCATTATGGACTCTTTTGAAATGGCTTTGCTCAATTCAGAGATTGGAACATGGGCAGAAACTACAGCTACTCTCAGCCTGTCGCTTACCATGAGCATTATGCCCTTGTTCCCGTTCGAGAACTTCTCGGCAAGGTATTCTGTATGGCCGGGGAAGTTGAACTTCTCCGCCTTTATGTTCTTCTTGTTGATAGGTGCGGTTACAAGGACATCGATAAGCCCGTTCTTTAGGTCCTCGGTTGCCTTCTCAAGAGCAAGGATAGATGCCTCGCCGGCTTCCTCAGTCTGTTTAGAAAGTTCAACCTTGATTTCATCCTGGATGCAGTTGATGATGTTTGAACGCTTTGAGTTGGCCTCTTCTGCCGAATTGATGACATTCAGAGAGAAGTTCTCTATGCCCAGCGCCTTGCGATGGAACGACGCAACCTTGGATGAGCCGTACACAATAGGCACGCACATCTCGTTAATTCTTGTATCTACTAATGTTTTGATAATAACTTCGTAACCGACACCATTTATGTCTCCTTGAGTTATACCAACAACAATCTTATCGTCTATCATAATTATCTACTTTTTCTAAGTCTGCAAAGATAGTTTTTTTTGATGAAAATACAAAAAAAGGCGCTAACTTTATACGTTAACGCCTTCTAATATACCTCTCTTTGTATGAAAACAATTAATCCTCTTGTGAAGTTTCGTCTGATGTTTCTGTTTTTTCTGTATCCTCTTCCTGCTTGTCAGAAGCGTTACAACCTATTGCGAATCCTGCATATGCTGCAATTCCATAGAAAATGATGTCCATAAATCCGAAATCAAGGAACGCCAATTTCATAATTCCGCTAATGCCAAATTTTGAAATTATGTCGAGGTATGAAGTATCTGCTACATGACCGAATAGACCAATTACACAAAAAGCAGAGCCAAGTATACATGTAAAAATCGAAAGTAAAGCACCAATAACTCCAAATTTTAAAGAGTCCTTGGCTGCGAATACTTTTACGGCATAACCAACACCAAAACCAGCAAAAAGCACCATTGCGCCGCTCTGTTTTTCTCTTACAATAGTTATCGCAGCTAAGATTATAGCTACAACTACAGCGGCGACTAGTCCAAGAACTATAGCACCAACCATGTTGCCTTTCTTTTCTTCTAGAAATTCATTGTTCTCCATTTTTTAATAGCGTTTATTGTTAATATAAAAAAAGCTATAGCCGGAATCCCGACTATAGCTTTTTCTATCTGTGATTATTAGTCATTCATCATTGTCTTGTAAAGGTTTCTCATAGAGACAGCCTCTGCAATCTTGTTGTGAAGAGCATCAACGCTGATGCGCTCCTGAGCCATAGTGTCGCGGTAACGAACTGTCACTGTGTTGTCCTCAAGAGTCTGGTGGTCAACAGTGATACAGAAAGGAGTACCGATAGCGTCTTGACGGCGGTATCTCTTACCGATTGTATCCTTCTCCTCGTAAGCACAGCGGAAGTCGAACTTAAGCTCGTTCATGATAGCCTGAGCCTTCTCTGGAAGTCCGTCCTTCTTCAACAATGGAAGAACAGCGCACTTGACTGGAGCCAAAGCAGCAGGCAAGTTAAGAACTACACGCTTGTCTCCACCTTCTAGCTCCTCCTCCTTGTATGAACCTGCAAGAACAGAAAGGAACATACGGTCAACACCGATAGAAGTCTCGATTACGTAAGGGATGTAAGACTTGTTGTCCTCTGGATCGAAGTACTCAAGTTTCTTGCCCGAGAACTGTCCGTGACGGCTCAAATCCCAGTTAGTACGAGAGTGGATACCCTCAACCTCCTTGAATCCGAATGGCATCTCGAACTCGATATCTGTAGCTGCGTTAGCGTAGTGAGCCAACTTGTCGTGGTCGTGGTAGCGGTACTTCTGGTCGCCTAGACCTAGTGCCTTGTGCCACTTCAAACGGAAGTTCTTCCAGTGCTTGAACCACTCCATCTCTGTACCTGGCTTGCAGAAGAACTGCATCTCCATCTGCTCGAACTCGCGCATACGGAAGATGAACTGGCGGGCAACGATCTCGTTACGGAAAGCCTTACCTATCTGTGCGATACCGAAAGGAATCTTCATACGACCTGTCTTCTGTACGTTCAAGAAGTTTGTGAAGATACCCTGGCAAGTCTCTGGACGAAGGTAAACGTCCATAGTGTTGTCAGCAGAAGCACCGATCTGAGTCTTGAACATTAGGTTGAACTGCTTAACGTCAGTCCAGTTTCTTGTACCAGAGATAGGGCAGACAATCTCCTCGTCAAGGATAATCTGCTTTAGCTCGTCAAGGTTGTTGTCGTTCAAAGCCTTGGCGAAACGCTCGTGAAGTGCGTCTCTCTTCTCTGCATACTCCTTTACGCGAGCGTTAGTAGAGATGAACTGCTCCTTGTCGAATGCGTCGCCGAACTTCTTGGCTGCCTTCTCGCACTCCTTGTTTATCTTGTCGTCATACTTTGCAAGCTGGTCCTCGATAAGTACGTCGGCTCTATATCTCTTCTTTGAATCACGGTTGTCAATCAAAGGGTCGTTGAATGCGTCAACGTGTCCTGAAGCCTTCCATGTTGTTGGCTCCATAAAGATGGCTGCATCGATACCTACGATATTCTGGTGAAGCAATGTCATGCTGTCCCACCAATACTTCTTGATGTTGTTCTTTAACTCTACACCGTTCTGACCGTAGTCGTAAACAGCTGCCAATCCACCATAAATCTCACTTGAAGGGAATACGAATCCATACTCCTTGCAGTGCGATACTAACGCCTTGAATGCATCTTCCTGTGAAGCCATATCCTTATATTTGTATATATTATTATTCAATTATCGTGCAAAGATAATAAATTATTGTTTATGAATGGGTGTCAGACTCTCAATTTTTGTTCTATGCCATAATTTTGTTATATCTTTGCACTGTCGGGTTTATATATAATATATAGTATAATATGGCAAGAAGATTACAGACATTTGTACTGTCATTGTTTGTTTGTGCTGTCTGCAGTGCAAAGATAAGTGATGTGTTGGGGGATAAGGAGAAGGACGGGTTCCGTCTGTTTGCGGACGTTATGCTTACTCATAACAATAACGAGAACTATTCGCACAGGGCTCCTGTAGTGGCTGTGTATGCGACACCGAGCTGTGGCTTCTCGTCATATTTCTTCTTGGGAGTTCGTGCCGGAGCCTTGATAATGCCGAACAACTATGCCACTTGTGTGCTTGGACCAAATCTGCGCTGGAGTTTCGGCCGCAGGAATCTGCTGTATATTGACAAGGTGCCGTTTGGTTTCTGTTTCCCAAACAATTTGTTCCGAGATTTTTCCTTTGGTGCAAGAGTACCTATTGCAGAGAGGCATTCTGCATATGTTTCAGCAGGTTATGTGTTATATCCGTGCTATATAGACAGGGATAAGTATAGGGAAAAGTATGACACAACGCCTATTTTCGATTCATGGTTTGCACCGCAACTAAAGGTCGGTTTCAGTTTTTAGAGGGGATTTGGGTATTATTGCTCAAAAAATCCTATCTTTGCTTACGCAATAACAACTTATCGCTTGTATATTGCGAAAACCAACTTCTTGCAGACTAGCTTGAATGGAGAAAGTGGATTTTTGACATAGATAATCGCAGCGCACAGGAAACTGGTTATGTTTTTGAGCCAGTCCTTGCTAGTTGCCTTGGTGGAGAGCCTGTTTCTGATAAACTATCTCCAGTAAGGAGAATTGATGAGAATGGGAATCCCACATCGAAAGGTAGGCAAGTGGATTGTTATATAGAAGATAAGGCAGAAGTTTATGAACTAAAAATGAGAGTTACAATTGCTGCAAGTGGTACAAAATCAATTACGAAGGCATCACTGGCTATGTTTATGGCAAGTATGCTAAAAAGAGCACTATGATCGATCCTTAATGATTCATCCTATCAAGATTGACAACCATGAGTTATAATTATTGCAATCGGAGTTACGAACCATCGGTTAAGTTTAGATTCTCCGAAATGCAATAAATACAATAACACATTATACCTATGAGAAAACTGAGAATTGAACCTATCGAGAATTTAAAAGAAACTCGGGAATGGTAGTATCAAGAATACCTAAAAACTAAAAGTAAAATGAAGTCATACGAAGAGTTTAAGACTATGGTTTATGCGAACCTCGTTTCATACAAAGAGGAGCACATAACCAAAGAGAGCGGCTGTTATAAAGGTTCACCGAGCAAGGAATTCCTGCCAGAGACCTATTGGGAGAATGAATTGCCTGCCATGCTCTATCCTGGAATCAATGCGACTGTGTCAGATATCCAAAAGAGTATCTATAAGTATAAACCACATATTTTTGCAAATAAGCATGTAGCGAGTTCTCAGACTGCATGTGTGAATCTGTTCGTGCCTATCATGGAAAGTCCTGAGGTCGATCAGATACTCATGTCTTTGGAAGCATGTCCGAAGGATTTCAAGCATGTGGCAAAGGATCAGCTGTACCATGGCTATCGCTTCGAGTTCTGGGATTCAGTAGATGAAAAATCCAAAGGGCTCTTAGGCGATCACTCTAAACAGGCAGGAACAGATAGCGATGTAGCCATTGCCTATTATAACACTAAGGATGAATTGTGTCTTTGGTTGATTGAACATAAGTTGACAGAACAAGAGTTTACTACATGTGGCGCATATAAAAGTAAGGGGAATAATGAAGAGGGAAAAGACCATTGCCGTAAATGCTCAATAGTTGAGATATTAGATAATCCTGGACTTTGCTACTATCACCGCGTGAGCAAATACAACTACTGGAATATCATGCGCGATGGTGCAGCTAAGTTCTTTTCTGGCGCATTTGACGGTAAGGGGTGTCCGTTCCGTGGCGGCATGAATCAGCTCTGGAGAAATCAGCTTTTGGCGATGGCTCTGGAAAAGAGTGGCGCATATAGGTCTGTCTCGTTTTCGGTTGTTCATCATCCTGACAATCACTTTCTGGATAGTTCTATGAAAGAGTTCTCTATCCTGACAGACCATTCTCCAAAGTTTAACAGCTTTACGTCTGATAAACTTGTCCATGCAGCTGCAATAGACACCAATCTGAAGGAGTGGATCCAATGGTATTGCAAAGTGTACTATGGAGAGAGATTTTAATAAACAATCATCTTAACAAGATTGACAACTGAATAGAAAACCCCACTGATTTTCAGCAGTAATGCCGATTGTCAGTGGGTTTGTTGTTCCCAAAATGAATCCCACAAGTCATGTTGGGAACATAAATGAACAATATAACAAAAAGTAATACAGCATTTTGAAACATAGTTGTAAAATAATGTGTATGTGTAAAAAAATATGAATATGTTTGCTATTGCATTTGAAGCAAAAACTCGCAAGGTGATAAAGTCAAGTACATTATAGTTAACTAACATAATGAAAAACAAGATGTCAAGAAATCTATCATGGTTAAAATACTAGTTTTTATGTTTTCCCAATCCCATACACTTTCCATCGCCCTCGGCAAATCTCGTTTTCTCGCCGATGAAAGCGAAAAAGGAATGTTCAAATGCAAGTTTCTATGCAAAGGCAAATGTGTGGGGATATGTTGTTTGAATGTTCTCTGCCAAGAATTATGGAGAAAGAAAATAAATGTGTCTGTTCGTTGCCTGTCTGCCTCAGGCTTGAATAAATGTTTGTACAGTCGCTTTTAAGTTTCTTGGGTATCGAAATGCAAGTTGTTGATTCTTCTGTCAGAGGTCTATGATTAAAAAAGAAAGAAAAGCACGGGTTTGCCCTAGATTATTGGCTTTGCCCGTGCCTTATGTTTGTCCTACTATCTCAGATATCCATCTGGATACTGCATAGTTACGCAGTGAAGAGAGCCATGCTGTCGGATAAGTGTCTGGCAGTCTATGCCAATGACCTCTCGGTCTGGAAATGCCGCCTGCAGTCTTTCTAGTGCAATCTTGTCTTTCTCTTGGTTGTATGTAGGGACAAGCACTGCACCGTTGATAATCAGGAAGTTTGCGTATGTGGCTGGCAGGCGCTCTCCATCCTCGTAAACTGCATCGGGCAAAGGCAGTTCAACAAGCTTGTAAGGTTCCCCCTTATAGTTCGTTAGTGACTTCAACTCCTTCTCCATAGCCTGAAGGTCTGCGTAGTGGCTGTCTGTATTGTCATAGCACTTGACGTATGCTATAGTCTCGTTGTCGCAGAATCGGGCAAGGGTATCTACGTGCGAGTCTGTGTCGTCACCCTCCAATGCACCGTGTTCAAGAGCCATGCACTTTGAGTAAAGCAAATCCTTGGAAATCTCGTCATTAAGTTCGTTCCATGAAAGGAATTCGTTTCTGTTCTTTGAGCAAAGACACTCGGTAGTGCTGAGCATATTTCCGTACTCGTCGAAATCCACAGCGCCTCCCTCCAAAGCTATGCGTGAGCTGACAAACTCAACATCCTCGGCAAAGCAGTTCTGAGCCTTCAGGTTCGGTGCAATCTGGTTGTCCTTGTTCGAGGCGAATTTCATGCCCCAGCCGTTGAACACAAAGTTAATGACCTTCTTTCTTCCGTTGTCATTTATGGAAAGAACATTGTGGTCTCTTGCCCAAGTGTCATTGCTCGGAATAGTGAAGAATTTTATTCTCGAGAAGTCAGTGTCCGCACCGAGCTGAGTGCGTGTAAGCTGCTCGTCCTCGGTAGCGATGATAAGGTTCTCGAATCGGATGATTGTGTGGGCAAGCTCCACGAAGTTGCGGATTACATCGTCAAGGCAATAGTCCCAGTCAGAGTCTTTGTGAGGCCAAGTAAGCTGTACGGCACACTGCTTTTCCCACTCCGCCAAAGGTCTGCGCTTGATATCAAATCTGTCGTTTATATATTCCTTCATATTTTTATTCTGTTATTATTCTTTGTTCTCTGCTTCAGTCTCTCCGTAGATGTAGAACCAGTATTTTTTCGGTTCTCCGTTGGTCTTGATATACACGTTTTCTCCGAAGCTTCCGGTGAACTGAGGAGAGTAGTGAACGACAACCATTGCACTGTCCCCCTTGTTCAAATCCCTCTTTTCGTATTCCGTAGAGACGCATCCACACTTGGCCGAGGCACCCTTGACTCTAAGCACCTCCTCGCTCTCGTTTATTACGAAGAAAGTGTCAGAAGAGGCCTTTTGTCCGATTCTGGTGTTTATCTCTGCGCTGTATTTTGAAAGCCTGTATGACTTTGGAAGAAACGCAGGCTGGTACATCAGCACAAGCCCAAGGAAAGTTATAAGCAAGTTCATTTCTTCTTCTTTTTGGTTACAAGGTCGAAACTATGCTGGACAAGTTCATCAAACATGGAACTAGAAAAATGTTCGTATAAAATCGTGTTCCAGTGCTTCTTGTTCATGTGGTATGCCGGAATGACTATGTCCGGATATTTCTCTCTAAGTTCTATAGCCCTGTCCGGATCGCACTTCATGGAAGCGATGGCCGAATCTCCCAGAAAGATAAGTCCGTACATCTTGCCGGCATTGTTCTTGAAAACTAGAACGTCGTCACCGAACGGAGTGCATTCATTAGCCTCTGGCATTCTTAGGAAAGATTCTCTAACCTCTTCTATATTCATAACTATATCAATAACTTATAGAAAGACCAAAGTGAAAAGACCTGCTTCGAGGGTAGGCTGAGTAGTCAACGTTCGGAGTAGCGGAAGTTGTTCTGCGGACGCTGACCTCGGGATCGAAGCCGCTGTATTTGCTCCAGCATTTCAGGTTGCCCACTCCAGCAGAAAGCCTGAATTTCTGCAGGTGCATCTTTCTTCGTACTTTGTCCGAGAAGTTGTAGCCAAGAGTAATCTTGTCAAGTCTGATGAACGATGCGTCCTCTACAGCCCAGGAGTGCATGATGTATCTGCCGATGACGGGCGACCAGAAGTCATTGCCCTCGTTAAGTTCGTCAAGCTTGTCGGGATCAACCTCGATATTTCCCTTCCTGTCTATGTATGTGTAGTGGTTCTGTGCCTCGCTCAGCATATTTCGGAACATGTATTTGTTTGATGTAGTTCCCTCTATCTTGCTGGCATTTAGAACTTTGCCGCCGATAGAGTAGTACAAATCGACTGTAATGTCAAAACCGAAGCATTTTGCCTTGAGTCCGAAACCACCGTTACATTTAGGATTTGCCGAGCCTAGAATAACTCGGTCCTGCTCGTCAATGATTCCGTCATTGTTCTGGTCCTTAAGCTTCAAGACTCCGGGTTTAAGTTCAGATATGGCAAGGAGTTCCGCATCACTGGCCACACCTTTCTTTAGTGTGTAGGTTTCATCCTCCGCATTGTACTTGAAATCCTTGCGTGTGTACATTCCCACAGTCTCGTAACCATACATAGTGCCTACCGATTCCCCGACTTTCAGTATGTAGTCTCCGGTAATTTCGGAACCAGCCCAGCCACTGCTGACAAGCATCTCGTCATCATTTCCAAGGCTTACAACCTTGTTGTTGTTCTTCGCTATGTTTCCGTACAGTTGTATTCCCCATTTCTCCTTTTTGACAACATCACCATAGACAGACACTTCAAAACCTTTGTTCTGAGTTTCTCCGACATTCTTCATCATATATTCGTATCCGGTCTCGTATGGCAGTTCCTGACGAAGCAGAAGGTCATGTGTATTATTGCAGTACCAGTCGAACTCTGCGTGTATTCTCTCCTTTGCAAACGACAGCTCCAGACCAAGGTCTCTGCTCACCGTAGTTTCCCAAGTAATGTCCTGGTTAGCCATGTAATCCACTCCCTTGATGTAGGACTGGTACTGATGGTTGAAGTTCAGCACTGGGTCGTTTTCTCCTGGTGCAAGGTAAATGTTCTCGAACAGATTGTCGCTGATTCTGTTGTTTCCGCTTGTTCCGTGGCTGAATCTAATCTTTGCGGAAGGAATGAGGTCCCTAAGTTGTGATTTCTTCCATACAGACTCTTCTGAAAGTCTCCATGCGAGAGAGTAGGAAGGGAACACACCCCATTGATTTCCTCTTTTGAATTTGCTGCTTCGGTCTGCACGTAGGGTTAGCTTGCAAATGTATCTGTTTTTCCAGTCGTATTCCCCTCTGGTGAAGAATGAAAGCATACTCTCGTTAGGGTATATGTACGAGACATTAGGCTCTGCAGTTCCAAGTGACATGTTAGCCAATGTCTGCCTTGCCGAGAAATATGAAGGGAAATATTTTGACTGTGATATTTCGTATCTGTCTTTGTCTTTAGAGAACTCTTCTCCAAAAAGGAACTTCAAATTTCCTGCTCTTTGGCTCTTGATGACGGAATAAGTCACCAAGTTTGTATTTTTCAGTGTGGAGCTTCTGTCGTTGCGTATTGATGCAAGAGGGAGGTTTCCAAATTGAATTGCCTGGGAAGTTTTGAGTCCGTAGGCTCTCTGAGTCTCGAGGAATGTTGCCTTCATTCCAATCGAAGAACTTATCGTAATATGCTTGTTTATGTCAATTTTTAGTGATGCGTCTCCGTTCACACCGTGCCTAGTTTCACGTCTGTAGTCGTCTTGAGTTACCTCTATCGGAGAGTATATTTGGGCACCGAGTTCGTAGCTATCTTCGTCAGTTCCATTCATTGTGATAGGGGAGAAGTACAGCGCATTCTTTAGTCTTGAGTTGCTTGCTGTTCCCTCAGTAGAAACACCAGCACCCATTCTCGCTCTGTTATTGTAGTTTCCCTTAACGTCCAGCCAGCATTTAGGACTGATAGCCTGGGACAAGTACATGGTAAGTCCATGCCTCTTCTCTTCGCTACCGATCATGATTCCGTCATTCTTGTCGAACTCGTAGCTGAGTTTCATTTTTGATTTGTCAGTAACTTTGGATATGCTGGCACTCTGTCGCATGAAACCGCCGTTTTCTCCGAAAAGTTCGCCTGCATAGTCCTTCCCTTCCAGGTCTCTGTACTTCTTTAGCTCCTTGTATGTGCCGAACAGCGATACAAAGTTAGTATATGATTCTCCTCCCTTCAATGCAGCTATCTCGTAGCATAGTCTGGCATAGTCATAGGGAGACAACACGGAGTAGCTGCCTGCGATTCTCTTGAAACCGTAGGTGCTCTCATAGTCGAAATGTATTCCGTTTTCTTTGGGGTGTCTTGTTGTTATGTTTATTACACCGCCGCTTGCTCGAGACCCGTAAATCGCAGCGCTCGCAGCATCTTTCAAAACGTCAATTCTTTCTATTTCAGCGGGATTCACATCGTCAAGGTTCTTTACCACAAAACCATCGACAACATATAGCGGGGAGTTGTCTCCTGTGATGGATGTACCTCCTCGAATTACAATCTCTGCATCGCTTAGGGTACCTCCCTCGCTAGTTTTGATTGTCACACCGCTCATCTGTCCCTTAAGGCTCTCTATAAGGTTGCTGCTTTCTGCTTCAAAAGACTCTTTAGGTGATATGGACGACACAGCTCCGGTAAGGTCGCATTTTCTGCTAGCTCCATAGCCAACGACAACCAGCTCGTTCAGTCCCTGCGGTTCGTCTGTCATAACAACTGTATAGTTCTCCTTGATTTCAGAACCTTTGAGTACAACGGTGTTCATGCCTACCATCTCGAATGTCAGCTTGTCGTTGTCTGATACAGCATCGTATTCATATTCTCCGTCAAGTCCTGTCATTCCATAAATAGAATCGTTGACAGAGACAATAACTCCGGGGAGTGGCAGTTTCCTGCTATCAGTAACTACAAGTTTCTCGGCGAAGATATTATTCATCGTCGAAACAGTTGCAATTATGATCGTCAGGATATGTTTGTGCATATTAATGCTTTATCACCTTCTGCAATTCCACATTGCAATGTAGAGCTGTGTAAGGCAATATAGTAATAGTTTTTTTGTAGTAGTATTTAGTTGATACAGTTCCGAATCCCAAATAATAGGGGATGTAAAGTTCCATCTTTGAGCCTGGTGTCATGTATGACAAACCTTCCTGTATTCCCTTGATCTGGTTGCTGACTAGGAACTTGTATGTTGTGTCAGAGAAGCATATTCCGTCGAATCTTTCGCACCTGATTCGCGCAACACAGCTGTCATCCAACTCTGGTCTGACGTCCGAAGTTGAAGAAAGCTCCTCGATCTTGAAAAGCAAGCCTGTACTGCTTTGGCGTATTCCGTCCTCGCTTTTCTTCTTCATAAGGTATTTTTCTCCTTTCTCCTTGTTTTCACGGTATGAGCCATCACCCGAGTTGTTTTTGTTATCATTCTTATTGCAAGAGCTGAATGCGAAAACAGCTGATAGCAGCAGAGTCAAGACTCTTAATATATTTTTACTCATGTTGTTATTTAATTTTTCTGATTAATGTCATACCATCTCTAACTGGTACGATAACTTTCTCGAATCTGTCGTCCTTTGCTACAAGGTCGTTGAATGCAATGATTCCCAAGGTCTGTGCGTCCTTGCTGTTCTCCTCTAGAACGTGTCCGTCCCAAAGAGTATTGTCAGCTATGATGACACCTCCGATGCGCATTACGGGATAAACAGCCTCGAGGTATTGAGTGTAGTGTCTCTTATTGCCATCAAGAAAGCAAAGGTCGAACTCTTCCCCAAGTGTAGGGATGACCTCCACAGCGTCTCCGATATGAGTTGTCACTCGCTCGCCAATTTCTCCGGCAGACTGCATTACGTTATCAACAAACTCCTCAAGCTCGTCATTGATGTCTATGGTGTGTACAACTCCGCCTTCACCGACACCTTCCGCAAGACATAGGGCAGAGTAGCCTGTAAAAGTTCCGATTTCCACAACTTTCTTGGCGTTCATCATAGAGGCAAACATCTTCAGCATTCTTCCCTGTAGGTGTCCGCTCATCATTCTTGGCTTTAGAGTGTAGAGGTTAGTCTTGCGAACTAGTTTCTTCAAAACATCTGGCTCTACATCTATATGGTCGAGAATATATCTCTCCATGTCGTCACTGTGCATCTCCATATTCACCCTACTTGTTTTGGTTTAGCTTTTCAGCCTGAGCCTTTGTGTCGGTTACAATTTTGTCTCCTCTTGTTGTGGCGTCTGTAACAAGTTTTGTAGAGTCTGCTTTGGCCTTCTTCACAAGGGCTTCTCCCGCCTTTTGCTTAGCCTTTTTCTCTATAGGGTTCTTAGCTTCCTCCTGAATCTTGGCAGACTGTTTCTCTGCCTCTGTAACAAGCTTTGTTCCTGCTTCAGTTGCCTCCTGGATAAGTTTAGTACGAGACTTTTCAGCTTCCTCTATCATCTTTTGCTTCTGCTTTTCAATCTCGGCGTTTACCTTCTCTTTTGCTTCCTCAACTTTCTCTTTTACTTCCTCCTTAACCTCTTCTACTTTTTCCTCAACCTTCTCCTTTACTGCCTCTTTGACATCAGATACCATATCATCTGCCGACACAGTGATTTTTGGTTCAGAGAATGTACCACCGATGTTTACGTTGTATGCTAGTTCTGGAACGAATTTGCTGACCTTGTCCTGAACATTCTTAGGAAGAGATATCTTTGCTACGTATCCAAGAGTCTTGTCAAGTCCGCTCCATCCCGAAATATTTACCTTGGAATAGTTGATGAATGTCTCGACAGGATCTATGGCAAGCTTTCCATCCTCGATCTTGAAGTGGATGGAGATGTTCTTCAATGCAGGGTTGTTTAGAGCAGGAACTTTAATTTTCTCTGCAATTTTTGACAAAGCAGGAACGCTTTGCAAAATAATATCTTTGCTTTGAAATGTACCTTTTGCATTTACGGTTGATAACACAGGCGAAAGGTCGCTTCCGTTAACCACTGTATTGAAATTCGCATTCATGTGGAACTTTCCTTGCGCATCAGAGAATAAAGGTACTATAGCCTTTGCTGTCTTAATCTTTGTAAATACTTCATTAATCTGCATATTATCAACAATCAAGTCTGCGTCAACTTTTGGCCTTAGCGAGTCTTGTGCGTTGAATGCTCCGTTCATTCTCACTGTACCGCCCATTGATTCTGCGTACAGGTTAGAGATTCTTGCTATTGCGTTCTTTAGTGAGACATTACCCTTGATGTTGTTGATCTGGATGTTTTCGTAGTCAACCTTCTTCATGTCCACATTCATTGCGAAGTTGATGTTAGAAGGCACAGAAAGAGGTTGGTCAGACTCTGTTGCTGTTGCGTCAACAACTTCATCCGGATCATTGTTTGTGTCTCCCATAATTTGGTTTACATCAAGATAATTAGATGCTACATTAAGTTCTCCGATTATCTCCTCTCCCTTCAAAATGTACTGGATAAAGTGTGACAATTTTCCTTTTAGTGTCAAGTCACTCTTGCCCATCAATATGTTTGCATCGAGGTTGACGTTCTGAGTTGAGAAATTCATGTCCGCCTTGTCGATGTTGATTGTGTAGTCAACACCTTTAGTCGCCATGTCGAAGTTGTTAAGACCCAACTTTCCAATGACGTTGAACCTGTCGTACTGTTCCTTTTCAACGTAAGACAAAAGTCCGTCAGCCTTCAAGTCGGCTGATAGGATACCCTTTAGTTTAACATCGTCTATGTGGACAACTTCGCTTATTTTACTGAAGTCTATCTTTCCGTTTGCTGTGAATTTGAAATCAGGGTCGGATATAGGAGTCTTTAGTCCGAATGTCATTGCGAATGGGTTGCCTGCCATATCGAAAGAAAGCTTGTTCACGTCAACAACGATGTTGTCTGCAACACCTCCGATGCTCTTGGCATTGGCAGAAATATTGATGTTCTTGACTGTACTAGGCAAGTCTGGATACTTGAACATTGCATCATTTATCTCAATGTTGGCATTGAAGGCTGGTAGTTGTTCGCCAACCATCTTACCTTTTGCCGATGCGTTAAGTGACACTGTTCCTGCAGTCTGGATAGACTTGAAATCGTTCTTGTATATAGCTGGGATCAGTGATAGGATGGACTTGAAGCTAACGTCCTTGCTCTTTAGTGTCATGTCCATATCAACTATCGAGTCAATTAGCTGTACGAATCC
Organism: Paludibacteraceae bacterium; assembly: GCA_024401535.1. Lineage (GTDB taxonomy): Bacteria > Bacteroidota > Bacteroidia > Bacteroidales > Paludibacteraceae > UBA1723. The sequence continues at coordinate 38,619 of JAKSKX010000011.1, forward strand.
GTCAAAGCCGACATTTATTTCGTTTATTGCTATATTGTTGTCTCCGAATGTGTATTTGTTATTCTCAAGGTCTGCCTCTAGATTTAGTTCTGCTGTAGTTTTGACCTTTGACAGATATGTTATTGCTCCCTGCTTTACGGTAACGCTGTCAATTCCTATGTTCGCCTTAATCTGAGATATTGCGTCACTCAAGCTTCCATTAAACTTTAAAGCTAACTTGTCAAGTTGGGCGGCAAGTTTTGATGAATCCGAGTATGCTACCTCTCCGATGTTTAGGTCGAAGTCCTTGATATCAGCAAGTGTCTTTGCGTCAAGTGCAAGATCTCCCTTCAAGAACAAGTCAAGATTGTTGACCTTGGCTTTCATGTCGGAAGTCATGTCATAATATGAAGCGGATAAATTCTTGACAGTTATCTTTTCAAGTGCGATATTCATAGCAGAAGAAGTTGTGTCCTCTGCCTCGGCTTCTGTAGAATCTGATTTCATTATGTCCCAGTTAGCCTTTCCGTCCTTGTTTACCTTTGCATATAGTTGGGCGTCTTTTAGCTCGATGTTTTTTATGTCGTAGTTGTCGTTCAACAGGCTAAGAGCATTGACTACAACGACAAGTTCTCCAACATTTGCCAATGTATCCCCTTCAAAAGAATCCTTCCCCTTTACTCCGAAACTGTCAATTATGACACTTGCATTTGGGAAGTTTTTTATGAAACTCAAATCAACATCCTTGATGTACACTTCAGCGTCAAGCATGTTGTTGGCAACACCTACGGCGATGTCTTTAACCTTGTCTTTTAGGAAAAAAGGTAGAGCTAAAAGAATTAGGAATATGGCGAGTATTAAGCCACCGCCAATCTTAAGAACTTTATTCATAGTTTTACAAATTTCTTCTTTTATATTATCGTTGCAAAGTTAGTAAAATTTGCTAATAGACATGCGGCTGCAAGTATAATTTTTAAGGTTTTGGCAAAATATAGTACAGCTTCTGTGATTTTCATGCCGGACTTAACATCTGTCTTTTCTTGTATTGACAAAAGTATGAATTGTTTGGTGTGTGTGTTTAAGAATTTGATTTATGTCATCGCAAATATTGTTTTATATGGAACGGTTGTGTTTTTGTGTTCTAAAGTTATGTTTTTTGTAATTTTAGGTTTCAAAAGAATATGATTATATTTGCAAATAATGTTGAAAAATATTATTTTTGCAGTCGAAAAATTGTGAGGGTTGTATGAGCAGGACTAGAAGGAAAGTGTGTGGAGGTTTGTTGGTGACGTTGCTTTTCTGTTTCCTAGCATACTCTTGTAAAGTCGAGAGTCGTGTGGTAAACGGACATGAGTTTGTCGATCTTGGTTTGCCAAGTGGTACAAAGTGGGCGACAATGAACGTCGGTGCAGATTCAATTTTCGATTATGGTGACTATTATTCGTGGGGAGAGACTTCTGTAAAGGAAATTTATTCCTGCGAGACTTCGTACACATATGGAAAGTGTTCGGATTTTCTGCAACAGATTGGAATGCTTAACGAAAAGCTTAGTTTCAATACTGTTTGTGATGCTGCAGGAGCCTGTTGGGGTGATGTGTGGGAGACTCCGACAAAGGATGATTTCATTGAGCTGATAAATAATACAGTTTCTGAGTGGACTGTTCTAGGCGGAGTTGGTGGAAGAAAGTTCACTGCGCCAAACGGTAATTGGATATTTCTTCCGGCGGCAGGACGTTATGATGAGTCCGGTTTGTATGATCAGGGGGACTATGGTTCGTATTGGTCTGCATCTTCAAGCGTAGAAGACTGCTATACTGCTTTATGTATGTTTTTCTGGAACGATAATGTTCAGATAAATGTTCAGACAGATAGAAAGAACGGACAGCCAATCAGACCTGTATATAAAAAGGCTTGGTAATCAGTATTTTGAAAGGAATAAAGGAGACGACATCTTGGTGCCGCCTCCTATTTTGTTTTAACTTTAGTTAACTAATATCTTTATGCTTTTGTCTTTAGTTTTAGCAAGGAATATCCCCTTGTTCAAATTAACTATTCTTATGCTGTTAGGATTGACATTCAAGTCTGCCTTTATTTCCCCGTTGATGTTGTAAATTTGTATGTGTTCCTCGTCTGTCTTTGTATTGAATACATACGCGTAAGTACCTTTCACTGTGATGATTATGTCGTCTGACTTAATGCCATCTATGTTGCCCATGTCAGATGCATATACAGCCGTGAATGTTTCGTCCTTGTTCTGCATAGTGTAGAAATCCAAAGACTTGTTGGAATAGACATTATTGTTGGAGTCTGTCCAGTACAAGAAACAGCTGTTCTCCTTTGGTAGAGTCTTTAGTGTAAGCCTTGCACCCTCTGGAAGAGCTGTTGATTGTGAAATAGTAAGGGCCTTACTATTGTCATTGATTTTGAATGTTATCGAATAAAGAGGCTTTGCAAATTTGGATAGTTTTCGCAGATTTTCGTCCTCGCATTTTTCTATACACTCCACTATGTATCTCGCATTTTCCTGAGCTCCGGTTTCTTGTGTGTGTATGTCATCCTTGCCTCCGTTTGCATGTTCTTTGCTTAGGTATTCGCCCTTTTCATAGGTGTTGTATCTGTGGCGAGTAGTGTATAGTTCTCCGCTTGCAAGCATGTTTTTGTAGGTGAATGAATCCAAGTCCACACAATATACATTGAGTTCTTTAGCTATGTCGCGCATTAGCTGTGGGTGTTCATGGTATGCATTGTAAGGCATTTCGTTTTCCCACATATTTCGTCGTATAGAGGTAAGTAGCATAGGATAAGCGCCTTTGTTTCTTGTTTCCTCCACGAATTTTGTTATGTATTGTTCAAATTGACCGGCGGGACATGCTCTGTCGTCTTTTGCTCTGTCGTTTATACCAAAGTTTATGAAAACATAGTCACCTTTTTGTATGTCCGGCAATATATTCGGCCATGCTCCGTTATAGAAACTTTTGCTGCTAGTTCCTCCTATAGCCTTGTTTATAACAGTTACCTGTGACTCGTCAAAAAAATCCTGCAGAACTTGTCCCCATCCCATTCTTGGATAGAAATCTTCACTGTAGCTTTCTACCGTAGAGTCTCCGATTGTGAAAACTCTCACTTGTGCTGTTATAGCAAGAGAAAAGGCTATGGGAAATATGGAGCAAAAAAGTTTTCTCATGGTCTCTGGCTCGATTTATACGTAATAGATTTTGCTTTCTTTGTCAGATATGGAAACCTTAGTCTGTTTGTCAAATATTCCAAAAACAGCGCTTCCGCTTCCACTCATTTGGGCATAAATTGCACCTGCAGAGTACAGTTCCTCCTTTATTTTTTGTATGGCTGGGTATTGTGGAAATATTGAATCCTCAAAGTCATTCTTGAGAAGACTTTTCCACTCGGAAATAGGTCTCTTGATAATATCTTTTACTGATATTTCTGGCGTTTGTGGCTTTACTCCCGAGAATGCTTCCTTTGTAGATACGTGAATGTTTGGCTTTACAACTACGAAATGTTTGTCGGACAGGTCACATTCTATGTCTGTCATTATTTCTCCAATTCCCTCGGCATAAACAGGTTTGTTTTTTACGAAGAAAGGGCAGTCTGCACCAAGTGATTTGGAAAGTTCAATCAGTCTTGTTTCGCCGATATTCAGCTTGAACATGTCGTTGAGCATTAGAAGTGTGAATGTGGCGTCTGCACTTCCACCACCAAGGCCTGCACCTGAAGGAATGGATTTCTCTAAATGGATGTTCTGCTTGAAGTTTACATTCCCTGCTTCCTTTTCCATAAGCCTTAATGCCTTCATAACCAAGTTCTTTTCTGGTTCGCAGTCAATGACATCACCGGACTGTATAAGGTGAGACTCGCTGTCATTCGAAGGAATAAGTTCTAGAGCGTCATTTAGTCCCTTCAGAGGGTAGAATATTGTCTCTAGATTATGGTAACCATCAGGCCTTTTGCTTACTATGTTAAGACCTAAGTTTATTTTGCAATTTGGAAATGTAATCATATGTCTGATGTTTAGAAAGGAGCCGCGTCTGTATATGATACTTTCTTGCCGCTAGTTGGGTGGACAAACGAGAGAAATTCTGCATGTAGCAGCAGTCTGCTCTTATCTTTCTTGTCCGAGTATAGTCTGTCCCCGATGATAGGGCAGTTCAACCCTTGCTTTGAGGAAGAGTGTACTCGTAATTGATGTGTTCTGCCGGTAAGAGGAGAGAATTCAACCCTTGTCCTGTATCTTGTCTTTTTAATGACGCGATATTGTGTTACAGCAGGAAGTCCTTCAGGATCAATGTATTGCATTGGCCTGTTGCTTATGTCAGCCATTAGTGGTAGAGATATTTCCCCGCTATTGTTTTTAAGATTTCCCTTTAGTACGGCTATATATTTTTTTTCTATTGTATGATTTTCGAATTGTTTCTGCAAAGATTTGTGTGCTTCCTTTGTAAGAGCTAATACCATAAGTCCTGAAGTGTCCTGGTCCAGACGATGGACGATTATTGGGCCTTCTGCCATCGGAAACCTCTTTTCAGCCCATTCTTCTACGCTTTGTATATCCTCTTTGCCTTTCACACTAAGCATGCCGCTAGGCTTAGAAATAACGACAATGTCGTCATCTCTATATATTGTTTTTATACTTTCCTCTTCAGCTGTGTTTTCCTTTTTAGTCTCTGAAACAGGTATCCCCTGAAGCATGAATGAAAGGATAGGAAGACATTTGCTACGGCATGCGTGATAATAAGTTCCGTTGTGGCGCACTTTACCTTCGGGACTTGCCCCTATCCAGAATTCTGCTATGGCAAGAGGCGTCATTTGGTTCAAAAACGCATAGTTGAGTAGTCTCGGCGCACAACATTCTCCGGCACCAGAAGGTGGAGTTTGTCCGTTGAAGATATCAAGCAGGTCCTTTTCTTGCCCAAGTCCGTTCTTGAATTTGAAATCTCGGAATATGCGTTGTTGCAACAATTCTGATTTCTCTATTCTCAAGCGTTTAAGTTCAATAATAGCAGAGTTTATTTCAGAAAGGGCATCTATATATTTCTGTTCTTCTTCTGATGCTGTTTTCTGCATCTTTTTTAGCTCTGATTTTCCTCTGGCGCTTTCATTATTTAAGCGTTCGATTTCTTCTTCGCTAAGTTCAGCAGATTTCCTCAGTTTGTCTCTTTCTGCCTTCTGCTGCTTTAGTAAGTCCTTGTATTCTTGGATTTTACGCTCGTTTTCAATTTTAAGAAGTCTTAGCTGGTCCTTCATTCGAGCGTATCTGTGATCACTTTCAAGATCTCGAATCTTTCGATTGAGTTCCGTTATAGTTTTTTCTCCCTCCAAAAAGTATGAGCCTTTGGAAAGAATGTCAAAAACAGGAGGTACGAACCCCTCTATGATGTTTGAAGACATGACTTGACCTGAAAATGCGGCTAAGTAACCTGTCTCTCCATCTTTAGATTTAACAACGAGTACACCAATCATTTTGCCTCGACATAGCTCAGTCTTTAGATTGGGAATAGTCTTAATCCACTCACTCAGATCGTCCATTGCCTGTATGGCGGCACGATGAGGTTTTCCATTGAATGGATCATTCAGTTTTCTTGGTAAAGATTTGAATGTGAATGGATGAAACATTTGTACTATTGCTTTTGCGGAGATTAAACTTCCATATATTAAAATTGATAATTAGCAGTGGCTAAACTGCTAATTATCAATCATATTATTACTGTATATTAAGCCTTTAAGTCAACTTTAAGGGCCAACTCGTCAAGCTGAGCTTCATCAAGTTTAGAAGGACAGTCTATCATAACGTCGCGTCCTGAATTGTTTTTAGGGAATGCGATACAGTCACGAATAGAATCCAAGCCTGCCAACATTGAAGCGACGCGATCCAAACCGAACGCCAAACCTGCGTGAGGTGGAGCTCCGTACTTGAATGCAGTCATCAAGCATCCGAACTGCTCTGTAGCTTTCTCCTGAGTGAATCCAAGTAGCTTGAACATCTTGTTCTGCAATTCTGAGTCGTGAATACGAACACTACCACCACCAAGCTCAACTCCGTTCATTGCTAGGTCGTACGCATTTGCACGAACTCTACCTGGATCTGAGTCTAGGTACTGCACATCCTCTAGCTTTGGACTTGTGAAAGGGTGGTGCATTGCATAGAATCTCTGGTCTTCCTCGCTCCACTCGAATAGAGGGAAGTCGATAACCCATAGAGGAGCGAACTTGTTCTTGTCTCTCAAACCAAGCTGGTCACCCATCTCAAGTCGAAGTACATTCATCTGGCCTCTAACCTTCATTGCATTGTCACCGCATAGAACAAGGATTAGATCTCCCTTCTTAGCGTTACATTTCTCAGCAATCTTCTTCAAGCTGTCCTGATCATAGAACTTGTCGATGCTGCTCTTGAATGTGCCATCCTCTTTGCAAGCGATGTAAACAAGTCCCTTGGCTCCAACCTGTGGACGCTTAACGAACTCTGTTATAGCATCAAGTTGTTTTCTTGTGTATGCTGCACAACCCTCTGCAACGATAGAGACAACGAACTTTGCGCTATCGAATACTACGAAGTCGTGTCCGCCTAGGATGTCCTCGCTATCGTTCTTTAGTTCAACAAACTCCATGCCAAAACGCATGTCCGGTTTGTCAGAACCGAATCTCTTCATACATTCATGCCAAGTCAAACGCGGAAAATCACCAGTGAACTCAGTGCCACGTGCGTACTTGAAGATATGCTTGATCATTCCCTCGAACATCTGTAGTACATCTTCCTGTTCAACGTAACTCATCTCGCAGTCAATCTGAGTAAACTCAGGCTGGCGGTCTGCACGTAGGTCCTCGTCACGGAAACACTTTACAATCTGGAAGTATCTGTCGATACCGCCGACCATAAGAAGCTGTTTGAACTGCTGAGGACTCTGAGGCAAAGCATAGAACTCACCCTGATTCATGCGAGAAGGAACTACGAAGTCTCTAGCTCCCTCTGGAGTGCTCTTGATAAGAACAGGAGTCTCAACCTCTAGGAATCCCTGTTGGTCAAGGTATCTTCTTGTCTCGAAAGCTATCTTATGGCGAAGAATCAAATTGTCTCTGACTGGCTTGCGTCGAAGGTCAAGGTAGCGATACTGCATTCTTAGGTCATCACCGCCGTCGCTGTTATCTTCGATTGTGAAAGGAGGGACTTCACTCTTTGAAAGGATGTTCAATTCCTTTGCGATTACCTCTATTTCTCCAGTTGGAATTTGATTGTTCTTGCTGCTGCGCTCCTGTACTTTACCTTTTACCTGAAGCACCCACTCACGACCTGTGTGGTTAGCTTTTTCGCACAACGAAGCATCATCAGACTCATTGAATACAATCTGAGTAATTCCGTATCTATCTCTTAGGTCAAGGAATGTCATTCCTCCCATTTTTCTGATTCTCTGAACCCAACCTGCCAATGTTACTTCAGCACCATTGTCGGCAAGTCTCAATTCACCACAAGTTTTCGATCTAAACATTTCTGATAAATTTATTTTGTGCAAAGATAGAGAAAATTATTGATACTTTATTATCGAATATTGATGAATTTTATTCCACAATAAAGTAAAAAACAAAGAAGGCGAAACATGTGTTCCGCCTTCTTTTTATGAAAAGTTTTATCTAATCTTAGACTCTGTCCTCGATCTTCTGCTTTCTCTCAGCTTTAATCAAAGCCTCCTTCTCATTGTCTGCAACATTGTAGAACTTGTGAGCGATAGGAGCAGCGATGAAAATTGATGAGTATGTACCGACGATAACACCGATCAACATAGCGAAGATAAAGCCCTTGATAGTAACACCACCAAATAGGAAGATGATGACCAATACTATCAATGTACTCAAAGATGTAGAGAATGTACGGCTTAGTGTGCTGTTGATAGCATCGTTAAATACTTCCTTCTTGTCGCTGTTTGGCTTCAAGCCGAAGTACTCACGAATGCGGTCGAAAATAACCACCTTATCGTTGATAGAGTAACCGATCACTGTCAAGATTGCAGCTATGAATGACTGGTCAATCTCTAGCGAGAAGTTCATTACCGACTGGAATAGCGAGAAGATACCCAAGATGAACAATGTATCGTGGATTAGGGCGATAACTGCACCGTATGAGTATGCTGCCTTTCTAAATCTGAATAGGATGTAAAGACCGATACCAGCAAGAGCAATCAAAACTGCGATGATTGCGGAAATCTTGATATCGCTTGCCATTGTAGGTCCAACCTTCTGTGACGACTGGATTCCGTAAGTTCCCTGAGTAGCCAAGGCAGCGTTGCCGTTCTCATCCAATACATAGCTGTTTACGAACATGTCCTCTGTTACACTTGGAGAAAGGATATCCTTTAGGTTCTCGTATAGCTTCTTCTGGATGTCGGACTCAACATTATCCTCTGTGTCATTGATGCGGTAGTTAGTTGAAATACGCACCTGGTCGTCAGAACCGATTGTGATTACATTAACATTGCTCTCAGCAAATGCATTCTCAAGAGAACTCTTGATGTCTGTTGTTGATACAGGCTTCTCGAACTTGACGATATAGTTTCTACCTCCTGTGAAGTCGATACCATACTTTAGGTTTAGAGTAGCAAGAGATATTACTGCAACTAGCATGAAGCCTGCAGAAGCAAGCATCCAGTTCTTAGCCTTACCGATAAAGTCGAAGTTGATATTCTTGAACAAGCTTGAAGAAAGCTTAGTGCTGAATGTAAGACCCTGGCACTTGTCCTTTTCAACAAGGAAGTCGAAGATGATACGGCTGACAAAGATTGCTGTAACTAGAGAGCAAACGATACCGATAATCAATGTAGTAGCGAATCCCTTGATTGGACCTGTACCGAACAAAGCAAGGATAATACCTGTTAGGATAGTAGTGACGTTTGCATCAATGATTGCGCTCATCGCGTTGCTGTATCCGTCTGCGATTGCGTTCTTCATTGACTTGCCAGCTGAAAGTTCCTCGCGAATACGCTCGTAGATCAATACGTTGGCATCCACCGCCATACCCAAAGTAAGAACGATACCTGCGATACCAGGCAATGTTAGAACTGCTCCATAGGCAGCCAACACACCAAAGATAAGGAATACGTTACATATAAGGGCGAAGTCAGCTACAAGACCAGGAACAAGTCCGTAGTAAAGAATCATGTAAATTAGCACAAGTACGAACGCAACAACGAAAGAGATAAGTCCTGCGTTGATTGCCTCCTGTCCTAGAGATGGACCAACAACGTCCTCCTGAACAATCTTAGTTGGAGCTGGCATCTTACCACACTTCAACACGTTTGCCAAGTCATTTGCCTCGTTAACAGAGAATTTACCAGTGATTTCAGAACGTCCGCCAGTAATCTCGCAGTTTACATTAGGATATGAATAAACGTAACCGTCAAGAACAACTGCTACACAACGGTCAATGTTCTCGCGAGTTAGCTTAGCCCATGTCTTAGCTCCCTCATTGTCCATTGTCATGCTTACAGAAGCGTAAACTGACTGCTGGTTGTTGAAGTCTGATTTTGCATCAACTACATGCGCACCAGTTAGAGGAGCCTTTCTGTCCTTGCCTCTCAAAGAACGAGACTTAAGAGCGATAAGTCCATAGTGGTCCTTAATCTTTACTACTTTCTCTCCTTCATTCTCCTCACCTTCCTCGTGTACTGTGTAAGCGAAGAAAGTGCTGTTTGGAATAAGTCCCTTCTGGCGGCCCATCTCCAACCAAGCCATAACCTTGGCAGTATCACGGTAGTGTACAATACCTAGGCGTGGACCGTAAGCGAACTCTGTGCGGATATATTTGAATAGAGATTCAGACGAAACATTTGCAGAGTCTGCGTTAAGAGTGTTGATCAAAGAATCAGCCTCAGAAGCGTTCTCGTTCTTCTCATTTTCTGCCTTTGCGCTGTTGTCAGCCGCAGATAGGTTTGAAACCATCTGGTTTACGGCTATAAGGTTGCTCTGGATCTCGCTTACGTTTGTAGTCTCCCAGAAAGCAAGGTCTGCGCTTCCCTGAAGCAACTTACGTACACGCTCTGGCTCCTTTACACCTGGCATCTCGATAAGGATGCGGCTTGAACTCTCAAGTCTCTGGATGTTTGGCTGTACAACACCAAAACGGTCGATACGAGAACGAAGTACGTTGAATGAGTTGTCGATTGCACTGTTTACTTCCTCTCTAAGTACCTTCATTACTTCAGAGTTAGTTGAAGTGTGAACAACCTTATCTTTTAGCTCGTAGCTTGAGAAGATGGCAGCCATCTTGCCACCGTTGCTAACCTCGTTGAAAGCCTCCTCAAATAGAGTTAGATAATCTGCCTGACTTGACTGCTGCTTCTCGTTAGTCTTAGCAAGAGCGTTCTGGAATACTGCGTCGTTAACCTGGTTTCCTGCCAATGTCTTTAGAATGTCTGGAACAGATACCTCCATAACAACATTCATACCACCACGAAGGTCAAGACCAAGATTCAACTCTTTTTCTCTACATGACTTTAGAGAATACAAACCATCTTCGTTTGCCAAAGAATCCAAGTAAGCACTTTCCTTTGCCTGGTCACCTGCGGCAGCCTCTCTTGCTTCACTTTTGTAGCTGTTAGACTTGAAAGTGAACGAAAGGTAATAACCACAAATGGCGAACAAAAGTAATGCCAATGTCAATACCAATCCTTTGTTTCGCATTTTCGTTTTTTTATTAGTTTTTTATTATTTTATTTCAAATACTTATTCAAGGGCGCAAATTTAATAATAATTTTCTAACAAATGTTTCTTTTAAGGTGTCAAAATTTTTATTTATCTACATTATTCCCACTTTCAAGTGGCATTATTGTGTTTTAATAGGCAATATAGTTTATAATGAAGTTATTTTCGTGTTATTTCTTTGTAAAAGTCTTTCTTTTTCAATATAAAGCGTTTTTTATAGCAGTGGATTTTTGTAAAAGTTCATGTCAGTGTAATTTTGTCCGCTTTGTTTTGTGTTTATTTTCAAATAGGGATTTACATAGTCTAAAAGTCATGTGTTTTAGCCTAGACATGAAAGTAAAAGGGGGAAATTTAATTTGTTAATTGCCTTACGTTGTACCTGGCAATCAAAATGTAGTTTCGCAATTAGTCCATGATTACGTCATGTGGCGAAAAGAAATTTGATATTTGAAACGAAGGGAATATGTAATTGAAAAAGCAGAACAGGACGCCTTTTATTGGGCGTCCTATTATTTCTATAGTATATATTTAGATGATTTTTGCAATAGCTACAGAGCATTGTTCTTCTTATAGGCCTCAGCATTTTCAAGCATTTTGCAAAGGATGGTCTGCATCATCTTGATTTCTTCTGCGGGGACGCCTTCGAATACGATGCTGAATGCTTTTTGGGAAATGCGGACTAGGTCTGGAACTATTTTCTCTCCGACTTTAGTCAAGTATATTTGTTTGGCACGTCTGTCTATAGGGTCGTTTCTTCGCTCAAGCATTTCTGCCTCTTCAAGTATGTCTATAAGTCTTGTGATGCTTGGCGAGTCCTTGTCAAGGTTTTCTGCAATAGCTTTTTGAGTAAGTCCCTTGTGGTAATATAGAAGGAATAGAACTATAGCCTGTTCAAAATTTATGCCGAAGCCCTCCTTTTGTATTTCCATAGTTGCTACGTCATTGATTGCTTCTGAAATTCGTCCGTTTTTTACAGCAAGAATAGTGGTAGATGCAATCTTTAGACCGTCTGTTATCAATAAATCTTTTTGAATAGAATTGTTTTCCATAAATATATAATTTGTTTTTATTGCAAGTGCAAATATAATGTTTATTTTAATTGCATATCTCGCACAACAAAACTTTTTTGATTATTTTTTATGAATTGGCAATTATTTGAATTATCTTTGGCCGGAATTTTTTATTCGTGAACAACAAAACTATACAATATGAAAGTTGGTATATTGGGTTGCGGTTGGATTGCAACAAAAATGGCGGAAGCCATGCATGGAGTGGAAGGTGTTGAATGTTATGCGGTGGCTTCCCGTACTTTGGAGAAAGCCAAGCAGTTCGCAGAGATGTTCAAGTTCCAGAAAGCCTATGGCTCGTACGAGGAGCTGGCCAAGGATTCAAATGTTGACCTTATATACATAGCCACACCGCATTCTCATCATTTCCAGAACGGAATGTTGTGCGTAGAAAATGGTCGCAATATTCTTGTAGAGAAGGCTTTTACAATTACGCCAGAACAGGCAAAGTCTTTGCTTGATTTGGCAAGGCAGAGGAATGTGTTTGTATGTGAGGCTATATGGACTCGTTTCATGCCTGCACGAGATATTATCAACGGAATCATCTCTCGCAAGGAGGTGGGGGAAGTTCGTACTATCACTGCAAGTCTTGGCTACCCGTTGATGAAAACTGAGCGATTGTTGAATCCTGCCTTGGGAGGCGGTTCCATGCTTGACTTGGGTGTTTATCCTATCAATTTCGCCATGATGCACGCAGGTGCAGAGGTTAAGTCAATCAATGCCTACGGTATTTTGTCTGACCAAAAGATAGATTTGGCAGAGACAATCCATGTTGAATTCGAGAACGGTGTTGTGGCTACACTGCAGGCTACTATGCAGAGCGCCACTGACCGTAGGGGTATGATTTACTGTACAGACGGTTACATTGAGGTCATCAACATCAATAACCCTGAGGCGGTAAATGTGTACGACAACTTCCACAATAGAATCAACTCATACAAGATTCCAAAACAGATAAACGGATATGAGTATGAACTGATTTCATCCTTGGAGTGCATCAAAAATGGACAAATAGAAACCAAAGAGATGCCTCATGCAGAGACAATAAAAGTTATGACATATATGGACAAACTGCTCAAGGATATGGGTGTTGTCCATACTTGCAAATAGATATTTTAATGAGGGTAATCATAATCGGCGCCGGTGTGGCAGGACTTTCTGCAGGTATAACTCTAGCCAAGAATGGAGTAGAGGTGCTTGTTGTTGAGAAGCATAGCCAGGCTGGCGGACTTTGTACGGGGTGGAGTAGAAAGGGTGGGTCGGGTATGACCTATTCTTTCAATGGTTGCATGCACTGGCTCTTGGGAGCAAGAAAAGGAACAACTTTCCACAAGTACCTGTCCGAATTGGTTGACCTTTCAAGGATTCGCTTTATTGACCATAGGGAGCGTGTAGTGTTCGATTATGGTGACAGCAAATTCTCGTTCCTAAACAAGATAGATGAATTCGAGAAATATTTGCTTGGCCTTGCGCCAGAAGATTCTGCTGTCATTAAGGAATGGATGTCTGCGGTGAGGTTTGTTAATCGCATGCAGCCTTATCTGCCTCCTGACTTCGATCAGCCTACGTTGTGGGAGAAGTTGAAATACTTTGTAAAGCTTCACCAACTGGTGATGTTTGTTCCTTTCATGCTGAAGTGGAAGGGTGTGACTACGTATAGCTTTTCGGAGAGGTTCAAGAATGAGTATCTCCGAAAATATGTGCACAACTTGTATAGTATCGAGATGCAGATGATGCACGTGTTCTTTGTGCAGAGCTATGCCGATCTCGGTGTCGCTTCTTATCCGGAGGGAGGCAGTGAAAAGTTTGCTGAACTATTGGTTGAAAGCTATTTGAGGAAAGGAGGAAAGCTTCTTCTTAATTTTCCCGTTAAGAAGATTGTAGTTGACAATAGTGTTGCTAAAGGTGTGTTGCTTGAGAATGGAGAAACTCTCCCAGCTGATTATGTTGTATCTGCCGCAGATTGGATTTGGACGCAAAGTGTTGCATTGGAAGGCAAATATGTAACTGAGAAGCAGAAGCCTTATGTAAATATGCCCAAAGAAGGCATATATTATTCGTACTGTATGCTTTATTTAGGAATGAAAATTCCAATGAGTGACTATCCTCACTTTATTCGCATAAGTGTCCCTAAGATTGTGTCTCCGGATGGAACAGAGTACGAGCAGGTGGAGATACATATCTATAACTATGACAGGATTCTTACTCCAGAGGGATATTGTACAATATGTGTTGATTTTCCGACACAAAACGGAGCATTTTGGATTGACTTGAGAAAAAGTGACTATTCAAAGTACAAAGCGTTGAAAGAGAAATTTTCAAGTGTTATTCTTGATGTTCTGAAATGTTATTTTGGAGAATCATTCGGTGAAGGTGTGGATTATGCTGATTTTGTGACTCCTGCGACCTATCACAGATATACTTCTAACCATAACGGAAGCAGTCAAGGATGGATGCCAATGAAAACGGTTATGCAAAGGCCTCCGATAAACAACAAGGTTAAGGGGTTGAAATGCTTCTTTCAGGCAGGACATTGGACTGAAGCAGGAGGCGGATTGCCGATAGCAATTAAAAGTGGAATGGATTGTGCTAAAATTATTTTGCAAAAAATCAGGTAGTTGTGAAAGTTTTTGAAAAATAATTCGCAAAACGCTTGCATAGTAAATCTAAAAGATCTAATTTTGCATCGTCAACGAACGAGAGACTTGACAAGGTTATGGTTCCTTGGATGAGTGGCTTAGTCAGCGGTCTGCAAAACCGTGTACAGCAGTTCGAATCTGCTAGGAACCTCTCAAAGACTTCAGATATTCTGGAGTCTTTTTTTATTTGTATGACTAGAATTTATAGTATGAACAAGGAGGTATATATAAAAGGGAAAAAGTTTGAGCCTTTATTCCCCAAAGAGTTGCTTGCAGAGAAGATAGGTAAGCTTGCTTCTATAATTGAGGATGAATTGACCAATACAAAGAATCCTTTGTATGTTGTGATGTTGAATGGAGCCTTTATGTTTGCTGCTGATTTTTTGAGGTGTTTGAATGGAAGTGTAGAAACAAAATTCGTACGCTATACATCCTATTCAGGTATGTCGTCTTCTGGTTCGATAAACAAAGATGCTCAGTTAAAAGAAGTGGATGTAAAGGGCAGAGTAGTAGTTGTTCTTGAGGATATAGTTGATACAGGCGGTACAATGAAGGCTTTTGTGGATGATTTACTTGGAATGGGTGCTGATAGAGTATTGATTGCAACAATGTTTGCACGAGACAAGTCCTATTCTTTCGGAGACAAGGTATCTATGCATCCCGCTATGGTGTTAAAGGATGATGCTTTTATTGTAGGTTTCGGTCTGGATTATGACGGTGAAGGCAGAAATCTGCCGGATATCATGGTGCATCTATAAAAAGTTAAGAGGATGAGTTGTAGTAGAGCTCATCCTCTTTTTTGCCTTTATTCTTTAACGAATCTTGCTTTCTTTCCGTTTGATTCAATTATATAAATTCCTGCCGGCAATACTGCAACATTGATTGGATAAGTTGCTTGTTGTAATAGCTTTTGACCTGTTATGTCATAGATTGTATAATCTGTGTTATCTTCAAAGTTAGGTAAATAAAGTTTGTCAGTAGCTGGGTTAGGATATACCTCCAATGACTGGCTAACAGCATCGTCAAGTCCCGTATTGTTAATCCAAGTGAAAGTCTTTTCGGAAGAGCATCCGTATGCGTTTGTTACTTTTATAGTATGTTCGCCTCCAGTCAAATTTATCAAGTCAGAATCAATTTCTGTTCCATCTAGTGATAAAGAAAATGGTGGATAATTATCCAAAATAGCTACATAAGCTTTGTTATAATCCATGGAATCAATGCTTTCAATAGAAGGACGTTCTTTAACATTTACGAATAAATTGTTTTCTAACTTGCAGGCACCCCTTTCCATAAATACTTGATAACCGATTTCTTCTTTTGGACACACTTCTATACGAGATTCAGTACTAATGACTGTATCGTCCTCTTCAGAAATCCATTTGTATGAATCTGCGTTACACTCACTTGCATCTAAGGTTGTGCATTCACCTTCACAAGCAAACCATTCGCGGTTAAATAAAACTAGCGGTTTATCTACTGTAATGTCAATAGTGTATTCTTTAGGTGGACACACTATAAGGTCACTCTTTACCTGTGCTATAACTGAGTAACTTTTTGTTGTTGAATATGAAGAGTTATAGTCACTTACGGTTGGCAGAATGGTTGCTTTATAGCTACTGATTTCAGTGAACTCATCTGTCTCATTCCAAAGAAGTTGAACTTCTGGTTCACTTGTGGCAAAGATTTCTACAGTTTCTCCTTCACAAATACGACCTTCCGGGAAACTCTCAAGTTTTACACTCGGAAGATTCCATACTTTCAAGTCATAAAGGCCAGGGCTGTAGTCTTTGTCTTTGTACTTGTATATAACTTTATAACGAGCATCTTTTGAAGGACTGACATTTGCGAACAAAATGCCATCGCTCATATTAAGATGAATTTTAGAAGATGTTTCGCCTATTATTTCTTCATAGACTTCCAAAATTAGTTCTTGAGGATGCAAAATACGTCCAGTGCCTACCGTATCTATTATTAGTTTGGTAGTCTCACCTTCGCAAATTTGATTCTCAAGAGAAACTATGATTTGTGGAGTTGCATCTTGTAATTCATTTTCTTCAGCAGTAGCAGTATTGTATGCTAGCATTCCAAAGAATGTGAAAAGAAATAATAAATTTTTTCTCATTCTATTGTAACATTAGATTGTTTAAAGGGAGAAACCTTTTTGTCATAAAGTTTCTCCCTTGTAACTATAGTTATATTATTAGAAGTGAACGCTAAGCAATAGCTCGTGTGTGTTCGATGGAAGGTTGTTGTATTCACCCACGTTGAAAGTGTAGGCATAACCGGCACGGAACTTCCCAAGGTCAATACCAAGAGCAACATTCATTAGCGACATGTCTCCGAAGTAGTTCATATCAGGTTTCCAAGTAACACCGCCCCAGAATTTCTTGCTAATGAACAGCATTGCGCCAATCTCCATTTCGTTGGACTTGTTCTGGTGTATGTAGGAAACCATAGGAGCCAAGTCAAACATCTCTGACAAAGGAATCAGGCAACGTCCGTATGCATAAAAGTGGCGTCCCTTCTTGAATGTAGTTGGTTCTGTCTTGAGCAAGTGGGCAGAAGAAAGACCGAAAGTGAATCTCTTTGTTGTCAACTCAAGACCGAAGTTCATGTCCGGAGAAACCTCTGATGTTTTGTCTTCAACGTATGTTGTCATGTCAGGCTCGTCATCGCGAATAATGTTCTGTCCTGGGTCAAAAACTCCGACGTTAATTCCGGCAGATAGTCCCATCGAAAGGATCATCTTCTCATTCAAGTCAACATGGTAGGAGTAAACGGCCTGTACATTAGTCATGCTGTTACCAATACCGATGTTGTCGTAATTTGTTGTAAGACCGAAACTCGAGCGTAGAGACTCGTTATAGTACGAGACGTTCATGAGTGCAGTAACAGGGGCGTTATCGACTCCAGCCCACTGCAAACGGCCTAAAAGGAACGCATCTACACCTTCCTGGTTTCCTGAACCTGCAGGGTTGATGTTGATTCTTGAAAAAATCTGCTGGCTAACCATCAAGTCCTGCTGTGCAAAGATGTTCATCGAGCACAATATCGAGAACAGTGCACAAACGATTTTATTTATATATTGTCTCATTATGATTCTTAACTTTTAATTCTTAATTCCCTGTGATTAAGTTCAGAATTACTCCATCTTAAGGATTTCAACACGTCTGTTCTTCTGGTGCTGCTCTTCAGTCTTTGCGTTGCGGATTACTGGACGATACTCACCCAATCCCATTACGAAAAGCTTTGAACGAGAAACACCTCGTTTTGCAAGTATAGTCTCTATCTGTTTTGCTCTACGCAAACTCAAAGCGTCGTTGTATTCATAAGAGCCTCTCTCATCAGTATGTCCGATGATTAGGAATGAATTCCCCTTATAGAAGTTTATGAAGTCTATGATACACTCTATGTCCTTGTCATAGTCCCCGTTCAATTCATCAGAATCATAGTCGAAATAGAAGATACGCTTGTTAACTCCTGCAACGACATGTTTAGATGCCATGACCATAGCGTCCTGATCCTCCTGGAATACTTTTGACAATTCTTGGGCAGAGATAGGGTATTTTGTTGTGTCAGACTCGTATGCAAGAGCGTCAAGGATACGGTCGTTTTCGTTCTGTACGTTGTCATTCTCTGGCTCAACTACAACTTTGGGTTCCTCGACAGGCTTGTCTTCTACTATGGCAAGAGTAGTTGTGTCAGGCAAAACAACCGGAGCAACAGCAGGTGTTGTGTCTGGTGTTGGTTCTACGTTTACAACTTCCTCAACCTTTGGAGTGTTGCGGTCAACGAATGCCTGCATTAGCTCTGGAGCTGTACTTCCGTTAGTCTTGGAAATATATACGTTTGATTTGCCTGCCTCTGGCTCAGATGTTGCGTTCTTACGGTTAGAAATGAAAGTAATCTGTCCGTCTTTACGGATGTATGGATTATCCTCGTTTGCATCTGAGTTTACGCTTCTGCCCAATTTCCTTGGCTGAGTTACTACGCCTGGAGATGTAACTTGAGAAGAGTATATGTCTCTACCTTTGGAATCCTTAAGGTTTCCAGAGAAGAACAACTGCTTTCCGTTCTTGGAAATAGCGGGATTACTTATTCGGATTGTGTCCTGTGGCTTGTAGTGCCAGCTTGCATAAACTAGAGCAGAGTGGTCATAGCTCTCACGCTTCATTACAGTGCCTGGAATCTCAATCTTAGTCTTAGACTCAACCTTTCCGTTCTTCACTTTTGCGTAGTACATCTTTCCGTCGTTAGTGAAGTAGTATGACTCCTTGCCATCGTAGGCAATCTGCCCCTCTGGCTTTAGAGATGTAAGCAAATCGTTGTATTTTGCATCGTAAACAGCGCCAAGGTCGTTTATTCTGGCTACGAATACGCTGTCCCCCTGCTTGAATGCTACTGTAGTGTCAGACAAATGTGATACGGACTCCAAGTCAGACACGTTCAAATATTTGCCTGCGTAATTACATTCCAAACTCTCCATTGCACCAGCAAGTGCAGGTACTACCAAGAGTATTGTTGAAATAATATTTTTCATTTTCTTTTGTCTCTTTTAAATAGGGTTATTTTCTATAAACCTGAATAGTACCTTTCACTTCGCGGCCATCTTTCAAAGTCAAGACGTAAATATATACTCCGGCGTCAGCAGTTGCACCCTTGTAGTTTCCGTCCCATCCATTGTCGGATTTAGAGATAACATCGCCGAAGCGGTTGTATATCACAACTGGATAGCCAGGCATGAAGTCGTCGTTAGCACCATTCTTCTCATGAGGAGTGAATACAGTAGGTATCTCGATTTTGTCTGCGATAGCCTCTCCGTTGGAACGGTCTGGATTCTTAAGTACAATAACATTTGTCTCGGCTAAAGACTCGTCAAGAACTATAGCCTTGAACAAGTGGATTCCGTACATGAATGAAGTGTCGCTGCATACTGCCAAGCCCATGAACTCGTCGGGATAAGTGTTGGATGGAACATTCATTTCTGTTTCTGTTGTATGAGGAATCATGCCCCTCCAGTTCACTCCGTCACGGCTTGTCAAGAATCTGTATGACTCTGATGGATTTGGATTCATTGGTGTCAGAACCAACTTGAATGTATAGTCGTCAAGCATCATCTCAGTAGATCCGTCTCCGAATGCAAGAGAATATGCTCTTTCGCAATTACCGTCTCCAACCTTCACCACATAAGTTGCAGTTACACCGCTCTCATCCTTTGCCTTGGCTGTTACTGTAACTTCTCCGCTCTCGCCGATAGTGTTAGCTGTGAACATTCCGTTGCTTGTAATCTTTGCAAGCACGTTGTTGTCAATAGAGTAAACCAAGTCTTGAGTTGTGGCGTTTGTTGGAGTAATCAATGCAGTGAACTGGACTGACTCGCCCCATTTAACGCAGTCGCTGCCGAACAAGGCGATAGTGTTGACCAATACAGGTCTGTCAAGAAGAATCTCGATCTCTGCGTCCTTAGTAAGCTTGTATTCACCTGTGATTCCCTTGCCGAAATCCAATGTGTATGAGTAGCTTGCTGCCTCGCTCTGCATATCAATTTCTCCAAGGTTGTTTGTGAATGCGCTGTTATAGAACTCCTTGCCCTTCTTAACGTCAAGTTTTAGTCCAGGAACAGGAGTCTTGTCGTCTCTATATAGAACCTTGAACTTGACTTTGAACATCTCTACGTTTGCAAGGATCGTGAATCTCAAGTCGTAGTCGTCAACCTCGAAGTCACGAACAATATCGAGTATTCTGATTTGGTATCGGCCCGGAATCAAGTGGTCCTTTACGAAACCGTTACCGTCCGACATCAATCTCTCGTGGTCGTTTCCGTCGTAGTCAGTGTCATAACTTAGTGTTCCGTCCTCGTTGTACTTGTAGATTGTTGCAAATACACCCTGAACATTTGCCCCGTTTGCGTCCTTGATCTGTATTTCGACAGTACGCTTTACTGGAACAACGATGTATATCAATGTGTCGTTGCCTGTAGATGCGTTTGTAGTGAACTTGTGTGAAACCTGACCATCGTAGAAGTAGTCGTCGATGTAGTACTTCACCGTATATGTGTCTGTAGGAAGAACGGCAGGTTTGTCAAAGACATACTTTGCCCCCATTCCTTCGTAATCAGGATAGTGGGTTGAAGAAAGGAACGCATACTGCATTGTAGAGTTACCCTTATAGAATGTAAGGTTCATAATGTCAGGGTAAACAATCTCTCCGTCATGAAGGAACTTGAAGTACACGTTCTGTGTGTTCGGAACAACGTAATAAAGTGTTGTGTCTGAATCAATCTTTACTGTGTGTGTCTGGTCGATTGCACTGAACACGTATTCGCCCTTTTCAAGCGCTATAGTAAGATGACCTTCATTGTCGGTCTTTTTTGTAGTGTACCAAGTGTCGCTGATTCCGTTGTATGACACTGCATACACTCCCATTGAAGGAGTAGAGTCCTCCTTTATCACACGAATATCAACATTGTACTTTACAACAAAGTTTATAAGCACAGTGTCAGTCGGTCTTTCGTCTATTGTTTCGAAGTAGTCGTAGCGGCTTGTCTCGTTGTACTCGTTTATTACAAAGGAATAGCGATAGCGTCCAGCAGTAGTAACCAATGGGTTTGAGAACTTGTTCTGTTCAGTTTCTTCATCCTTCTTAGGATAAAGAGTTGTGTATGCCATTGTTGAACCTCCCTCTATCTTGTTTATTGTGATAGACTTGATTGTCTGAGGGAACACTTCTTTGTTGTCATACATGAACTTGAAGTAAACCTGCTGAGTCTGAGTCTGTACGTCCATATCCATGCACATTGTAACCATTGTGTCTTTCTGGATGTTTACATTGTGCAATGTGTCGGAAGGGATTATTATATTATACACATTCGGGTTCAATACAAATGAAGCGATACCATTGTTGTTTGTTGACTTGAATGTGCTGACTCCGTTGCCGGGAAGCTGGTACCTTACAGCGATGTTAGGTATAGGAGTGGAGTCGCTGCATGTAACAACTTTAACTCTTAGAGTAACAGTAGGCTCTTTCTCGTCCGGTTTGATGATTACCGGAGTATTTGGATCACTATCTGTTCCGGGCGTCTCGCTTGGAATCTCTATAGGAACGATGTTGTTAGTTTGCGAACTTGTATTGTACACATAGAAAACGCCTCTCAAAGTACCATAGTCGCGAGTGGTTACGGAATATTCGAACTCTCCGACCGGACAAGAGATCTTTCCCTCTGTAGTCTGATATTCTATAGCTCCGTTCGACTGTGATGTTCCGTGAGCAAGAACAATACCGAAGTCCTGGAAATATCCGTTCTGGTTCTGGCGTACATACACGTCTCTTGCAAATACCTTGATAGGTCTTCCGTCCTTGATGAACTGGAATGAAGTCTTGTAAGTGACCAGTTTGGAAGATACTGACACTGTAGTGTTTATGTTTTTGTCAGCAACTGTTATGTTATGCTCGCCATCTGCAGCTACATAGGTATAGTTGCCTTCAGGAACAACGAACAGACAGGCTCCGTTATCTTCGGAAGTCTTCTGCTTCACAAGTGTTCTTGTTCCGTCTTCGTTTCTTTTGTATAGAGTAACGAAGTTGCCGGCAGCCGGTTTGCCGTTCTCGTCCTTGAAGTTTATAACCACACGTCTGTAGTCCAAATTCACCCAAGTCGGCTCACCGTTCTTGATAGTGAACTTGCCTGTGTTGTAGTCACCATAATAGAAACTGTAGGAATAGTTTCCTGCGGCAATGTTGTTGTTGATTACACGTCCGTCTGCGTCAGTTCTGTACGAAATGGTTCCGCCTTTTTCATCGGTTATTCGAACATTTAGATTTGAAAGGGGTGCATTCAGTGTGTCCGAGATTTCTATCGTCAACACTCCTTGCGAAAATGCAGTTTGTAGTAACCCAAACAGCATGACGCATAGGGCTCCAAACCTCAAGAATTTTGATTTCATAATATAATTTTTATTCTGTGTTTTATCTTGTAAAAAAGGACATTTAACATACAAATCTTTTGATCTATGTGCAAAATTATATAAAATAGGTCAAATAATGCGGCAAAATGTTTATAAAAGCATAGTTATTTAACACTTTTTAACAGAAAGTCCTATATTTCTTTCTATTCAGGTAAATAAAAGAGCAAGGGAGGCATTTCTGCCTCCCTTGTTGCTTATGTGTTGTTACCTTCTATTATTTCTGCGAACTGTCAGTGACAGGGCGGATTGTTAAACCGTAATAACGGCTGAAATAATAAAAGTTTTCATTCTTGTTGTTGAAATAGAAGTAACATGAAAGATTGTTGCTGCTCTCGTGAGGGGTTGAACACCAGTAATAGCCGATAGTGCCCACGTGCATACATTCAGAGCTTTCTATGTAACTACCTGTTGCAGGAAGGAAAATCCAGTTGTCATTTCCAAGCTTATTGCTTGTTACCTTGTATCCTTTGACATTGTTTAGGGAAGTCCAAGTCCATGTGCAGTTAGTTCTCAACTCTGTAAAATCTGCTTGAGTTGGCATTCTCCAGTTCTCGCTCCAGTTTTGTGCCGCAGCGTCATACTTGGCATAGAGTTTCCCTTCTTCGTTAAGTATTCCGTTCTCCTTCAAGTCCGGTACGCTCATGTTGAAATGGCAGTCTGTAATTTCAGAGTATTCTTCCTTAGTTGAAGTTTCCCCCCAAGAATAATAGCCGCCAACATCCTCTGGACTCGATGCTTTGACATTCTTTGTTGCCCATTTCAAACCGCTTGGCAACCCAAGGTCAACATATTCGTAACCGTCTGTTTCACCTGAAACCGGAATGTTGCCTTCGTATTTCATAGTTATAACGTCATCGGCATAATACAGGTCTTTGTCTCCATTTGTCAGGTAAACGACAAAGTATGTTCCTGCTGGCTTTCTTTCTCCTTGGTGAACCGCACGAACACCCAATGGCACATATCTTGTGTCCATATATGTACAACAAAATGCGTTTTTGCCAACATCTTCAATTCCGTAAGAATTTGCAAGGCTTGTTCTTCCCGTAAAAATCTCGCTTGTCCAATACGCTCTTAGAGTATAGTTTTTATCATTTTCTTTATCTTTCTCCACGAGCAAAGGAAAGAAGATAATGTTTTCATTGATTTTGCTTGTTCCGACAAGTCCGTCCAATCCAGAATTGTTGTAGTTGTCAACCCACAGCCAAGTACAGCTGTTTTTCAATTCATTGACTTCATCGAGAGAAGGAGTTCGCCAGTCTCCACCCCAATTTGCTGTAGCAGCGTCATCTTCTGGAAGCAGTTCGTAAAGACCGTCTGACGTCAAAGTCAGACTGAATTTTTTGTCGATACAGTATTTTGTCAAAGATTCTTCTCCTGGCCCCGTGCTCCATTTGTACGTACTCCAACTATATAAGTCGGAACGTTTCCTTGACTCAGTTTCACCCCAAGCGTAGAGCTTTCCACAATCGTCGAGCTTGGTTGCACCGAGATTATATGTCGCCCACATGATTTCACTTTCAAGACCGAGGTCAACATAGTCATAACCTTTGTGGGAACCTGTCACCCAAACACCAGTTTCAACGTCATCTATCTCCTCGAATTTGGCTCTGACAACATCGTCCGCGTTGTATATGACTGTTCTGTTTTTCAATTCCAACAGCATGTGCACATCTGCCGAAGCAGTGCCAATACTTGCAAGTCCCAATAGTGGTAGTAATACTTTCTTCATACCTTACTTACGAATTATTTTGAACGACTTGTCTGCTACATAAAGGATGAATACTCCCTTTGATTGCGGCAATGCAACAACAGCAGTACCTTTGCTGTCAGTTTTTGTAGATAGAAATCTCTTGCCGTAGGCATCCCAAAGAGAAATAGCAGCCTCAGCATTTGCGTTCTGTATTTTGATTGTAGTTCCATCCAAGTGTTCGATGCGAAGTTCGTTCGCTGCAACTACCTCAAGATTCGCCCATGGGCTCGAGAAATATACGTTTTCTACGTTGTTGAATGCAAATGATGTTGTTGAGTCCCCTTTGGCCACAAGGTTACCGTTGTCGAATGTGAACACAGGCTTCTCTGCCAACAGAAAGTTCATTTTGCTTCCATCCTTCTGCTCGATTGTTACATGTGTTGGATCGGCTTGAACGGCCAAAGAGCCAAGTGACAAGGCCAAAGATACGACACCTTTCTTTAAGTTCATATTTTATTTGTTAAAGCATAAAACTATGCAAAGATAAATAAAAACTTGTTAATGTTCGGTCTTTTGTTGTTTTTTTAGTTTTCGTTGCGGTAAAGTAAGCGATTGTTCCGTGTTTTTGCCAGTTCTTCTACTTTTTTGCCTAAGCAAATTCCATGTGTATCAGGCCTTTTTGTGGGATTCTGTCAAGAAGATTCTATTCTTCCATTTCCTGTTCTACGCAAGATCTTGTAATGTCATTTTTGTTCAAAGTACGTTTGTCTTTGGGGCTTTCATTCTGTTGGGAATGTATTTGTTCCTTGAGCTTTACAAAGCAAAAGTTCCTGTAGCTTAAAAACGACATTGTTATTTTGACGGCGAACAGATTTGTGTGAGGAAGTCGCTTTGCCATTGGCATTCCTGAAGGTCTGGCAATCGAAATGAGGGTTTGCGGTTATCGTTTGACTCCTCTGTGATTGTAATAGTAAAGTTTAGCGGGACATTCTTGATTTGTTGTCATGGTACAAACCCATTATCACTCATATTTTGGGGCTACAAATTAGTTTTTGTGAAAAAATCAATGGATTCTTGGAAAAAATGCTTATTTTTGCGCCAATAATTGTAATTTTTTAAATAAAATGCTAACAGTAGAGAAAATTGGTGGTACATCCATGAGCCAATTTGGTGATGTACTTAACAACATTATAAAGGGAAAGCGTTCTGGTGCTGATTTGTACAATCGTATTCTTGTAGTTTCAGCATACAATAATGTAACAAACTGGCTTCTTGAGCATAAGAAGACTGGCGCTCCTGGTATTTATGTGAAGTTCGTAGAGGATGAGGATTACGCAGGTGCTTTGGACGAGTTGTGCGGAAAGTTGATTGAGCTTAACCGCGGATTCGAGTCTATCGGTCTTGACCAGAATATCGCAGACAAATTCATCAAGGAGCGTATCGAGCAGGCTAAGAACTACCTTTACAGCATGCACAATGTTGCCGGCAGCGGTTATGTGAACAAGGGAAACATCTTCCTTGCCGCTCGCGAGATTCTTTCTTCTATCGGAGAGGCTCACTCGGCATTCAACTCAGTAAACATCTGTAAGAACAATGGAATCGATGCCACTTTCGTTGACCTTTGCGGTTTCAACGACAGCGAGGCTTTGACAATAGACGAGAGAATCAAGAAGGAGTTCTCTGGTATTGACTTCAGCAAGACTCTATGTATAGCAACTGGTTATACAAAGGGTATCGAGGGAATAATGAGAGCTTTCGACCGAGGATATTCTGAGGTTACTTTCTCTAAGATTGCCGTTGAGGTTAAGGCTGACGAGGCTGTTATCCACAAGGAGTTCCATTTGTCAAGTGCTGACCCTAAGTTAGTAGGTACAGAGAACAGCATCGTAGTTGGTAACACTAACTTTATGGTTGCCGACCAGCTTGCCGATGTAGGTATGGAGGCTATCCACCCTAAGGCAGCAAAGCCGCTTGAGCTTGCAGGAATCAATATCCGTATCAAGAATACATTCGAGCCAGAGCATCCGGGAACTCTTATTTCAAAGTCATACATCAGCAAGGAGACTAAGGTTGAAATTGTTTCTGGAACTGACAAGGTTTTGGCAATCGAAATCCATGACCCTATGATGGTTGGAGAGGTAGGTTACGACCTAAAAGTTATGCAGGTGTTCAAGAAGCACGATGTAAGCTACATTTTGAAGACTACTAACGCAAACTGCATCACTATGGTTGTTTGGGACAAGCCAAAGAGCAAGGCTTTGATCGAGGAGCTAAAGAGCGAGTTCTATGAGGTAGTTGTCAAGGAGTCTGCAATCGTATGCTGCATCGGTACTAACATTGCTCATCCAGGCCTTCTTTACAAGGCTGCTCAGGCACTTTCAGAGAACGGCGTGAACATCGACTGCTTCGCTCAGTCTTTGCGCCAGGTAAATATGCAGTTTGTTATTGCCAGGGGTGACTACGCCAAGGCTGTTGTCGCTCTAAACAATGCTCTTTGTGTAAAGAAATAATTCGAATTGAAAATGGGTTTGTTTGATAAATTAAAGTCTAAGGCAGAAAGCAATCAAGAGGAGATTCAGAAGCGTGAGGAGGATTATCTTTCTCTATACAGAGTCTATCTTCAGGCAGCTATGGCTTCAAACTTTGGTATAACTAATCTTAATGCTTTGCCTGAGTTGAAGGCCTTCAAGGTTGCTCTTCGCGTTCCAACTGTTAACGGTAAGCTTGGATTGGGAGAGAAGTCAAAGGCAAAGAGTCTGCTAATGTCCAACTATGGTATAAGTGAAGATTTCTTCAAGGAGTTTGACAAGTCTATAGCAAGGAACTGCAAGAATCAACAGCAGATTCAAAGTTTCTTCCTTTTGTTCCAGAACTTTTTGAACGACTTCATCACATTGCTTTCCAATCATCTTGGTATGAAGCTTCGTATTCCCAACTATTTCTCGGGAATTCTTCGCACAACTATCGAGGAGGGAGTCAAGGATGTTTTGACAAAGACTGACTGGGATAAACCGGACGCAATAAAGATGAGCATGAGCCTTCGCCAGTACAACGAGAAGCTTGGCTATTCGGTTGCTTTCTTGAACCAGTTGATATATCCATTCTTTATGATTGCCAAGGGTGTTGATCCAAGCAAGTTGGCGCAGAAATAAAATATGAATATCATATCTTTTATATGTGTAGGAATTGGCGGGGCATTGGGAGCAATGTCCCGCTACTCTTTGTCACTGTTTATTCCTTCCGACAAGTTCCCTTATGCAACTTTGGCGGCTAATGTTCTCGGTTGCTTGGTAATAGGTGTTCTTGCATCCTGGGGAGTCAGGACTAATTTGAGTTCCAATGCGACGATGCTTTTGAAAACAGGATTCTGTGGTGGATTTACAACTTTCTCTACATTCTCTCTTGAGACTATGAAGTATTTCCAGACTGGAGACTATATCTTGGGTTCAGTTTATATCCTTGTTTCCGTAGTTGCTTGCTTGTTAGGTGTATGGATTGGCATGAAGATTTAAATTACTTTATAAGGTATCCGGGAAAACAGTTGCCCCCTGCCTCTGCTGTTGATGAGAAATGTGTTGTCAGGTGCAACCAAACACATTCTGACCATGTCAGGGTAGTCGGCTTATGTGAAGCGGGAAAGGTTGTCGAAGATTGTGACGCTTTGATAACTGCAGAGAGAAATCTGTATCTCGTGATTAAGACAGCTGACTGTGTCCCCGTTACGATTATTGATGAAAGGAGGGGAGTGGTGGCGAATGTTCATGCCGGTTGGAGAGGAACTGCAGCAAGAATTGTAGAGAAAACTTTGCTGAGAATGTCAGAAGAGTTTGCGTGTATTCCCTCTGAACTAAAAGCTATTATTGGCCCTTGTATCGGACCGTGCTGTTTCGAGGTGGGAGATGAAGTCGTTGAGGCTATTGGCTTACAGTTCGTGTCCGGAAGGAGTGTCAATGATAAGCCAATGCTGGATTTGAGAGGTGCAAACTTGTCGCAACTTAAACATTTTGGAATACAGGAGGACAACATTGTCGTTTCGAATGAATGCACTTGCTGTTCTGATTCTTTGCCTTCGTATAGAAGATGCAAAACAATTGACAGAATAGAGACTTTTGTCCGTAATGCCTGATTTATAGCTCAAAGTATTTTCCTTATCGGAGAATTGCTCTCTGAACAAGTAAAAACATGGACAAAAAGTTTGTATGTTATTATTTTTGTTTTTATCTTTGCGGCAAATTAGTAATTTGATAATTAGTATAAAGTCATAAAATGGCAACAGATATCGAAAAGAAGGATGAACTCCTAGAGGAGGAGAATGGTTCTGCGTTTGTTAACACAGCAGAGAATGTGGATGCAGCTTTAGCAAAGAGTGAGGCTTTTATTGAAAACAATCAGAAGAAACTTTTAACTGCTATTTTGGTAGTAATCCTTGCTGCTGTTGGTGTTATTTTCTACGTCAGAAATGTGTACCAACCACGTATTATCAGTGCTAATGAGGAGATTTCTAAGGCACAGCAGTATTTTATGATGGATTCCTTCCAAGTTGCTTTGGATGGTAAGGATGACGTTTCTGGTTTCCTTTCTATTATTGCGGATTACAGTGGTACACCTGCTGCTAATTTGGCTGGAGCTTATGCTGGTCTTTGCTACAAGAGATTAGGTGATAACGAGGAAGCCCTTATGTACCTTACTAAGTTCAGTGCTGACGACAAGATTGTTGATCCTGCAATCAATGGTGCTATCGGTGACTGCTATTTAGACAATAATGATTTGGATAAAGCAAAGTCATACTATCGTAAGGCTATTAACTCAAAGAACAGTTTGATTGCTCCGATTTATATTGAGCGTCTTGCCTTGGTTATTGCTAACGAAGGAGATGTAAATGAAGCTATCAACTTGTGGAAGTCGGTAAAGTCTGACTATCCAGCTAGCGATCAGGCTAGAGAGGCTGACAAGATGATCGGTTTCCTAGAGGCTAAGTAATAAGAAAAATTATACGAAGACGCTACGTTATAGTGGCGTCTTTTTTTGTTTATAATAAGATTTAGAGATGAGTACAACTAATCTTTCTGCATACGATGCAAGTATTATCCCTGCTGCAGATGCTATGAAATTCGCCATTGTTGTTGCAGATTGGAATCCAAATATTACCTATGCTATGTGCGACGGTGCTGTAGAGACGTTAAAGAAGCATGGAGCAAAGGATATGAACATATCTGTATATCATGTTCCTGGCAGTTTCGAGCTTACTTATGCTTGCGCAAGACTAATCGAGAGTGATGAAACTTTGGATGCTATCATTGCTTTGGGTAGCGTTGTAAGAGGCGGAACTCCACACTTTGACTATGTTTGCAGCGGTACAACTAACGGCATTGCTGAACTTAATGCAAAAGGAGACATTCCTGTAATTTTTGGCTTGCTAACAACAGATGACATGAAGCAGGCAGAGGATAGAGCTGGCGGTTGTTTGGGAAACAAAGGTGTAGAATGTGCTCAGACAGCCATCAGAATGGCTGACTTGAAGGATAAGCTTTGGGTAAAAAAAAGTTTGTAATTTGAGAAAAAGCTACTCGGAATATTTGTCGCAGTTCTTCCCTTTCAAGGTGCAGAAACTTGCAATAAATGCCGGCTTTACTTGTCCTAATAGAGATGGTACTGTTGGTTGGGGTGGTTGTTCATACTGTAATAATCAGTCCTTTAATCCCGATTACAGCAATGCTCCTTTATCGGTAAGCAGTCAGATAGCCAGTAGCAAGGCATTCTTCGCAAGAAAGGATAAGTACAAGGATTTGAAGTATTTGGCTTATTTTCAAGCCTATACAAACACTTATGGCGAACTAGAGAAACTTAAGTCGCTATACGAAGAGGCTTTGCGTCAGCCTGATATTGTCGGTTTGGTTGTCGGCACTCGCCCAGATTGTATTAATGACGAGCTTTTGGATTATTTCGAGGAGTTGAACAGGCGGACTTATGTTATGATTGAGTATGGCATTGAGTCTTGCAGTGATGAGATTCTGGAGAAGATCAATAGAGGACATAATTTTGAATGTGCGGTAAACGCAATAAATGCTACAGCAAAAAGGAATATTCAAGTAGCGGCTCACTTGATATTAGGATTGCCTTTTGAATCAAAGGAACAGATGCTAAAGGGAGCTGATGAAATGTCTAATCTGCCAATAAATGTGCTTAAACTTCATCAATTACAGATTGTAAAAGGCACAAGAATGGCTAAAGAATATGAAGAACACCCAGAATGGTTTGAACTTTTTACTCCCGACTCATATATTGAGCTGTTGAGCGAGTTCCTGCCTAGATTAAGAGAAGATATTGTAGTTGAGAGATTTGTCAGTCAGACACCTAAGTCTATACTTGTGGCACCTGACTGGGGATTGAAGAATTACGAATTCAATGATAAACTAAAGAAAAAATTGGGCTTATGAAAAGATACGGTTTAATGTTCGTAGCGTGGACTCTTTCCATGTTTTCGCTATTTGCTCAAGAGATGGAAGATTATGAGCCTCTTCCTATGGACACATCTTTGAAATACGGTGTGCTAGAGAATGGATTGACTTACTACGTACGAGAAAATAAAACGGAGCCTAACAGGGCGGACTTTTATATAGTTCAGAATGTAGGTGCTATACTTGAAGAGGATAAAGAAAACGGACTTGCACATTTCCTTGAACATATAGCTTTCAATGGAACAAAGAATTTCCCAGACAAGCAGATTATAAACTATCTAGAGACTATAGGTGTAAAGTTTGGTGCTAACATCAATGCCTATACTGCCCAGGATGAGACTGTCTATAATCTTAAGGCAGTTCCTACCGATCGTCAGTCTATCGTTGACAGCTGTCTTATGATTCTTCATGACTGGTCGGGTTGCATCAACATTGATAGCGTTGAGGTTGAAAAAGAAAGAGGAGTAATTCTTGAGGAGTGGCGTCAGAGAAACACTTCTGACCGCCGTCTTTGGAAGGAGTCTTCAAAGCAGTTGTTTGAAGGCAGCAAGTATGCAAAAAGAGATGTAATTGGAGATACAGCCGTAATCAAAAACTTCAACTACAAGACTCTTCGTGAGTTCTATAAGCGTTGGTATCGTCCTGATTTGCAGGCAGTAATAATTGTCGGAGATGTCAATGCTGACAAGGTTGTCTCAAAAATCAAGTCTATGTTCAAGGATATTCCTGCACGAAAGAATGTTCCTGAGCGCAAGTATGAGCAGCTAAAGAAACTAACAGAGCCAAAGGTTGTTATCTTGACTGACCCTGAGGCTAAATATACTCGTTTGAGTATCAACTACAGACATAACCCTAAGCCTGACAAATTAACAGCTTCTCGTCAAGGTTATATGTATCAAGTTGTTGGCAGACTTGTTGACGACATGCTTAATTCTCGTTTGAGCGAGATTATACTCGAGCCTAATTCTCCATTTGCAGTTGCAAGCGGTGAGTACGGAGAGTTGGTAAAAAGCCAGGATGTCTATGAACTTAACTGTGTGGTAAGCGAAGGCAAGTGCAAAGAGGCCCTTGTTCGTTTGCTGACTGAAGTTGAGCGTGCAAAGAGATACGGTTTCCGAGGCACTGAGTTCGTCAGAGCCAAGGCGAATATGCTTCGTGCTTTCGAGGACTCGTACAACGAGCGCAACAAGACAAAGAACAACACTTATGTTCGCGAATATCAGAGAAATTTCCTTGACTTTGAGCCAATTCCTGGTATTGAGTGGGAGATGAACGAGGTCAAGAGCCTGTTCCAAATGTTCAATACGGTGGAGATTCCTAACATTATTTTCAAGGAGAGAGTAGAGCAGCCAAACAATGGAATAACCATTCTTATCACCGCTCCAGAGGCTGATAAGGACAAGCTTCCTACAGCAGAGGAAATAAAGTCAATTCTTTCAGAATCTGCTAAATACGAGGTTGACAGATACGTTGATGCTCCGGTTCCAACTGAGCTAGTTCAGAATGTTCCAAAGATTGGAAAGCAGAAGGAGATGATCAAGGAGAAGGAGCTTAAGACTACAAACTGGATTTTCGCCAACGGAGCAAAGATAATTCTTAAGCCGACAACATTCAAAAATGATGAGATTCTGTTCTATGCCTTCTCAAATAAGGGAATTTCCTCGTTGAAGGATATTTCTCTTCTTGAAAGTGCTTATTTGGCTGACGACATTGTGGAGGCTAACGGCTTGGGAACTATGGATGCTATTGCATTGAAGAAGGCTTTGGCAGGCAAGAGCGTTTCGATTTCCTCGTCTCTTGGCTTGTATTCTGCTTCACTCGAGGGCAGTTGCGGTCAGGATGACATCAAGACTTTGCTTCAGCTGATATACTTGATGCAGAACGGTGTGAGAACTGACGAAAAGGCTTTCAATGCCTTGATGAGCAACTATAAGGTAGCCTTGCAGAACAGGGAGCTTGACCCTCGCACAGCGTTGAATGACACTATTTCCGAGTTCACATACACTCCTTCCCCTTACCGATTCTCTTTCAATATGGATCGTTTGGCAAAGGTTGACCAGTACAAGGCCATTGAGGTTTACAAGCAGTTTTTCTCTAACCCTGCCGACTTTACCTATGTGTTTGTCGGTAACTTCACACCTAGCAAAATCAAGAAGTATGTTCTGACTTATATCGGTGGCCAGAAGAAACTAGGCAGGCCAAAGAAGTTCGTTGACAGAAAGATCAGACTTCGTGAGGGATACAACTCCAAGGAGTTCAAGACAGAGATGTCTGTAGAGAAGATGACTGACTACTTCTTGTTCTCTTGCCCTATGGAGCATACTATGGAGAATTCATTGAAACTTTCCATTGCAAAGTCAGTTCTTGACTATCGCTACCTTGAGTCTTTGAGAGAGGAGAAGGGCGGCACTTACGGTGTCAGCGTTTCTACAGCGTTAAGCCATGTCCCTGTAGATCAGGCTTCTATGCGAATCATGTTCTCTACAACAGAGGCAAAAGAGGCTGAGCTTCGCGAACTTATAACTGCCGAGATTGACAACATCATCGCTACGGGAGTTAGGGAACAGGATATGCAGAAGGCAAAGGAGGCATTGATAAAGAGCCGCAAGGAGGCTTTGCGGGAGAATGCGTTCTGGGTTGCACAAATCAAGAACAAGGAGACTTTGGGCTATTCCTCTGTAAAGAAGTTTGACGAGACTGTTCAAGCTATCACTTCCGATGATATAGCCGAAGTTCTAACAAAGCTAAAGGCTAACTTGACCTTTATTTCTCAGGGTAAGAAGTAGTTAGCATAATGCTAAATTTGATTTAAAGGAGGTGCTTTTCGGTGCCTCCTTTCGTTTTTTCTTTCTGTGGTAATTATAGACAGCTCTTGGTGCTGTTGAAATTTGTATTTTTGCCTTGTGAACTTTTCATTGCGCCAAATATTTTTGTCAAAAAGCCTGTTGTTTTGTTTGGGAATGAAAATAAATCTTCAGATTGAGCCTTTATCTTATTGGCTTGCCAAAATATTTTTTGAAAATTCGTTTGTGTTTGTTATGTAAAGCTTTTTGACGTTTGTAAATTCATTCATAAAGTCTGCAACGCCAAAATTTTCATTTTGAAAAGATTGTATGATTAAGTCGAGGTTAAAAAATCTTCAATTTGTCTCAAAAATAAAGCGAAGATAAAATTTTGTGCTTTTATAGTAAATAACTAATTTTGCAATGGCATTGCCTGCAGAAGCCTTCGGGCGGGTGGGTAGTGTGGTAACATATTTTTTAAGGCGTTTATTTGCGCTTTGTCTTTAGGCAACTGAAAACTTCGCAACTTTTCGATATAGTCAAAGATAAGGCAACGATAGATGTCTGCGGTTAGTGTGTACTATTATGATGCTTTGCGGTATCATATCTATGTATATGCTATGCGTGGGCTTCTGCGTTGCTCGTCTATACTATATCGGGTAATGCGAAGACCTTCAGTTGCGTGGACGAGCAAAATGAGAACTCCCACGCTTTTTTGTTCCCTGTTTCTAATTGGGAGGTTAGAGACGTAAGCAGCGATTTATGGTACATATAGGTCAGATGATAAAGGAATATGTAGAGAAAAACACCGATTTGACGGTGGTTGCCTTTGCAAAGCTTTTGAATTGTGACAGGACGAACA
The DNA here is from genome assembly GCA_024401535.1 of Paludibacteraceae bacterium. Classification (GTDB taxonomy): domain Bacteria; phylum Bacteroidota; class Bacteroidia; order Bacteroidales; family Paludibacteraceae; genus UBA1723. Next base: position 72,762 of record JAKSKX010000011.1, read on the forward strand.
TATACAAGATTTACAGCAAGCCCAGTATAGACACGGATTTGCTTTTACGCATAAATTCAGCGCTTTCGCATGATTTTTTCAAAGATATATCGGATTTGACGAATAAAGTGTAGCGGATGTTTCGATATGTGGAAATATCCGCTACACTGTTTTTGTTTTTGCGTTATTCCTTGAGTTATATTTGCTATCGTTAACGAAACAAATTTGTGGACTAAACGAGGATTCCGAAAATCGAGAATAGAGTAGGGAGAAGGGTATAATGTGGAGATTATGTGTAGTAATAAAAGTGATGTACTACCAGAAAAACTTATTACTGAAGAAAAATTAGGAGATATTTGTAGAGAAATCTTGGGAAAAGAGGTTTTGTCTCAAGATGAATTAGAGAAGATTAGTCAAAGATTTAATGAATTACTTTCCTATGAATCTAAGTTGGTAAAATAATATTAATAGCAATGAAAAGATTTAATTTTTTACTGTTGCCGTTCTTGTTTTTGTCTATGTGCTTTATTTCGTGTAGCAAAGACGATGAAGGTGAAAACGATGGCGGAAGCAATGGTGGAACAACAAACAGTCAGTTAGTAGGAGACTGGAAACTGATTGAGTGGCGTGACTATGACATCGAGGGTACATTTGCGAATATGAATATAACATTCGCAAATATGGAGGACAAGGAGTATGAATCATACTATGATGACAAGGAATACTATTCCTTTACTTCGGATGGTGTATGGTACGAGATTACTATAGAGGGAAAGTATGAATATGCAGTGAACAAGTGCAATGTTTCTACAGCAAATGGTCAGATAAAGGTTATCAAGCAGACAGGTGCAACAGGACTTGCTTATTCTGACGATAATTTGAACTATATGAGCGACAGTGAAATTGTTGCCTTTGCAAAAAAGTCTAATTTCGGTGATTATGGTGGCTTGATGGAATTGTCAAAGGGTATGACTATGGATTATAAAATAATCGATGGCAAACTTTATGTTATCGACAATCATTTAGGTTCTTCTGTCAGCATTTATAAAAAGATGAATTAGAGCAAATATTATGTTCAAATTGTTGATGAATAATTTTAGGGCTATGAGGAAAACATTCATTGCAGTGGCGTTGTCACTGCTCGGTTTGTCGTCGGTGT
>JAKSKX010000012.1 GCA_024401535.1 Paludibacteraceae bacterium
TTTATATAGTTTATGCAGAAGAAAGTACTTGAACATAAGTCATTCGATATTGCACAGACTCAAAATAAAGTATTGTCCATTCGGGTTAGTCCGGATGGACTTTATTTTGTTGTGACTGACGAGGGCAAGGACAATCTTGTGCTTCACACATCTCGCATTATTGACCCGGCAAGAGGTGGTCTCGACATTCTTGTGGAAGAGATGAAGAATGGCGATTTGCTTGGACGTCCGTTCCTTAGGACAAATGTCTTCTATGAGACCGCGCAATATACCTTAGTGCCTAAATTCGAGCTTGAAAAGACTAATGCTGAGGAGATTGCAAATACTTGTTTTGGAGAAGAGAAAATGAAAGGCATGGTGGTGATGTGCGATGAGATCTCTTTTACCAATTCGAATGTGGTCTATACCATCCTTGATTCCGATCTTGAGCGAATAAGGAGCTATTTCCCCGAAGCTAAGGTATATCATCATGTTCATGCTCCTTTGTATGGTGCCATTACTACAGCAAAGACCAAGGACTCATACGCCTTGATAAATGTAAATTCATTTTTCTTTGATATGATAGTCGTGGAAAACGGAGCGATAAAGCTATGCGGCGGCTATCATTACAAGACAACTGAGGAGTTCCTGTATTATGTACTAGGAATAGCTTCCACTTTACATATCGATCCGTATGCCTTGAAGGTTCTTTTAGTCGGTGAACTCGACGAGTACTCTTCCATAGTCAAGAACTTGAACAAGTATCTTATGGCATATTATCCGGATACAATCAAGGGAGTGACGTTGAAGAAGCCTTTCAGCAAGGTCGATAATTTCCAGTATTATTTCACTCTATTTTTATCTGCAGTATGCGTATAGTCAGCGGAACATTAAAAGGAAGAAGGATAAACCCGCCAGCAAATCTAAAGGCTCGACCTACTACTGACATTGCCAAGGAGGGTTTGTTCAATATACTAACTAACGAGGTTGATTTCGAAGAGATTACTGTGCTTGATATGTTTGGCGGTACAGGTGGAATCAGCTATGAGTTTGCTTCTCGTGGTTGTAAGGGAATAACCTTGTTAGAGATGAACCAGATAAACTTCAGTTTTATCAAAAAGACAATCAAGGAACTTGAATTGGAAGGAATCATTGACGCTATCAAAGGCGACTCATTCAAGTTCGTAGAGAGTAAGGCTGGCAAATATGATTTGATTTTTGCCGACCCTCCGTACGCTCACGAAAGATTGTCCGAGATTCCTGCTCTCGTGTTCGAGAAGGATTTGCTGAAGGAGGACGGTATGCTTATATTGGAACACCCTAAGGATTTCGAGTTCTCTGACAATGAGTATTTCTATCGTCACCGCAACTACGGTCATGTGAATTTTACATTCTTCAAAAAATAGAAGTTAAGGTATGAAGTGCAGTAGCCTGGAGGAAGTAAGAAACAATATCGACAGAATAGACAGTGCTATAATCCAGCTGATTGCAGAACGTGGGGAGTATGTGTCCCAAGCGTCCGCATTCAAGAGGGACGAGGATGGAGTAAGAGATACAAGCCGTGTCGAGAAAGTAATCGCAAAAGTAAGGGGAAAAGCGTCGGAATGCGGCGCAGACCCCGATATGGTCGAGGCTCTTTACAGAGAGATGATTTCCCGTTTTGTAAATATGGAGATGTCTCAGTTCAAAGAGAGGAAATCAAAATAAAAGGAATTATTCATGCAGACAAAACGTACAATATCCTTAGAGGGTGTCAAAGTCTATGCCTATCACGGTGTGCTTGAAAACGAACGTAGGATTGGCACTGACTATATTGTCAATCTAATGGTTGACTATGACTGGAGTGAGGCAGGACTTTCTGATTCGCTCGGAGGTACTATAAATTACGCTTTGCTTTATGATATTATCAGGAAGGAAATGGCAATCCCCTCAAACCTTATTGAACATGTTGCGCAGAGAATTGCAGACCATGTTCATTCTGACTTTCCAAAAATTACTGAAATAAACCTTGAGGTTAAGAAAATTGCCCCTCCGGTTGATGGACAGGTAGATTGTTCTGCTGTCGGTTTGCATATTGTTTATTAGTAGGAACGAGTAGTTTTGCTATTTTTTTTGATTTTCATTCACCTCTCAGTCGGTGTATGTTGTTTTTTTCATAGTATTTTCCCCCTTAAACTTTAATATCATATTCCGTTTCCCTTTTTGGTAGGAGTTTTGTGCCTTTTCTCTTCGGTTTTACCATAGAAAAACGCGCTTTTGTTTATTTTTTTCGATAAAATTCTCTTTTTCCAGTAAGTTTATGCCTATTGTATAGCTATTGTTATTATCTTTGCATAACACTAGCTTTGTGACGGGACTAAAAACTTTGAGTTGTTTTACTTTCTGTTTTTGTTTTGTTTCATAGCTTTTTATGTAAAAAGACACGCTTTAATACAATAAGAATTCAAGTTGAAAAGTCGTTTGTATTTGAGTTGTAAATTTTATAAGTACTTGATTTTTAATTTGTTTAATTGAGATCAAGGAGTCATAACTGTTGCCTTTTTGCAAAGCATCTTTTGTTTTATTTAAGCTAAAACTGAACTTTTCTTAGTCACTTTCTGTAATGGAAATCCTGCCTAATTCTGATAGTACAACTTGCAAGTGGTATGCCATGCGTACCCTGGGCAGATTATGCGAGGTCGCAGTTAAGAAAAGACTTGAAGAAGATAACATACGTTACTTTCAAGCCATGCACACTGTGGTTAAGGTGGTTAAGGGAAAAAAGACAAAGATTGTAGAGCCTATAATTTCGAACCTGATTTTTGTCTATGGTGAAAAAGAGAGAATCATTCCTCATACTGCTTTAGGAACAAACTTCCAGTTCATATTCAACAAGTGCAGCGGTAAGGCTGGTGACTGTCTGGTTGTGCCTACGAAAAAGATGGAGGATTTTATCCGTATTATCGAGTCGAGAGGTGAGAATGTTAATGTGTTCAATCCTGAAGATGTTCAGTTGGTAAACGGACAGAAGATTCGTGTTATAGGTGGACCGTTTGATGGCGTAGATGGCATCTTCGTGAAAATGAAGGGCAAGCGTGACCGCAGGCTTGTCGTTGTTCTCGAGGATTGGGCTCTCGGCGTTTCTGCCGAAGTTAGGCCTGATATGGTTGAAGTTTTGAAATAATTAAGGACCCATAAAATAGATTTTTGATTAATGAAACAAATTTTAAAAGTTGTCTCGGCAGTGTTTTGTGTGTTTGCTTTGAGTTCATGCAAGACACAGGAGAAAATGCTTTATTTCCAGGATGTAGAGTCAAATGCGTCTGAAACAATAAACGGTGAAAGAGATATTAAACTTCAACCTAAGGATCAGATTTCTATTATTGTAAACAGCAAGGATCCTCAGTTGGCAGCTTTGTTTAACCTTTCTACTTCTCGTTACCAGACAGGTCGTACATCCCTTAATTATGGTAGCAACGGAGAGATTTCCGGTTATACCCTTGACGACAATGGAGATATCGACTTTCCAGTAGTAGGAAAAATTCATGTTGCAGACATGACAAAGAGTCAGGTTGCTGCATTTATAAAGTCTAAACTTGTAGAGAACAACTTGGTGAACGATCCAGTTGTTACTGTTGAGTTTATGAATTTGTACTTCTCTGTTCTTGGAGAGGTAAACAAGCCAGGTAAATACATGATTACCAAAGACCAGATAACATTGCTTGAGGCTATAAGTATGGCGGGAGACTTGTCTGTCTATGGTGTTCGTGATGGTATTTTTGTGGTCAGGGAAGAGGCTGGAAAGCGTACAACATACAACGTGGATATTCGCAAGAAGAACTTGTTCGAATCTCCGGCTTATTATTTGAAACAGAATGATGTGGTGTATGTTCAGCCTAACAGGACCAAGACTAAGAATTCAAATATCGGTAGCAGTACATCTCTAATGGTTAGTGCAACTTCGGTATTGGTTTCTGTTGCAACATTGGTTGTAAACGTAATTAGATTGAATAAGTAATAATTGCTTACAAAGTTTAAAATGGAAGAACAGAAAAATGTAAATAATATAGCCCCTAATCGAATCGAGGAGGAAGAGGGCGGAATCACAATGCAGGAACTTATAGGTATGTTCGTGCCAAGATGGAAGTGGTTTGTGCTTTCTTTGGTTGTATGCCTTTCTGCAGCTACTTTTTATTTGCTAAAGACACCTCCTACATATACTCGTACAGCTCAGTTGCTGATAAAAGATCAGAACAAGGCTAAGTCCAGCAAGATTTTCGACCAAATGCAGGACATGGGATTCTTGGCAAGCAAGTCAAATGTTTATGATGAGCTTTTGACTATCCAGTCTCCAACTCTTATGTCTCAGGTTGTTCTTGATTTAAGGCTAAATGACAAGTATGTGGCAAAGAAAGGATTGCGTTCTATTGATCTTTACAAGAACACTCCTGTGTTTGTAAATTGGGAGACTCCAACTTATGACCAGAACATTTCCTTTGCCATTCATATTGACTATAACAAGAATAAGGTAGAACTTTCCAATTTTGCTGTAGGAAGCGGTAAAGTCGAGGAAAAGATAACTGCAGATCTAGGCGCAATGGTTGCGACACCTGCAGGAAATTTGACTGTTGTATCTTCTGGAGTAGTTGATGAGTCATGGGTAATAGAGGATTTGACTTACTCTCGTATTCACCTTCAGACAATTACTGATGTTTGTTGCGGTAAGTTCAGTGCGGCTTTGTCTGATAAGGAAGCTTCGGCGATTGACTTGACAGTAAGTGATGCGTCTGCAGAGAAAGCAGTTGATATGCTTAATTCGTTGATAAAGATCTATAACCAGAATTGGGTGGATGACAGAAACAAGATGGCGGAAGCCACATCCGAGTTTATAAATGTTCGACTTGATGTGATTAAGCAGGAACTTACTGGTGTGGATAACAGTATCGCAAGTTTCAAGGGAGACCACTTGTTACCGGATGTTAGAGAGGTTTCAAGACTTTATCTTGAGCAGAGTTCCCAGAATATCAAGAATATCCTTTCTTTGCAGAGCCAGCTTGCTACAGTAGAGTATATGCAGGAGGTGTTGGCCAAGCAGGATTTTGACACTCCGTTGCCTACTTCTTCCGCTTTGTCAAATGCGACTCTTCAGCGTCAGGTCGAGAATTATAACACAACTATGCTTGACCGAAACAAGCTTCTTTCAAACAGTAGTGAGTCCAATCCATTGGTTGTTGACTTGACAAAGTCCTTGCAGTCTATGCAGGTTGCTATTCTTCAGAGTGTGAACAACGAGATTGCTTCCCTAAATATGCAGATTAAGACTTTGAAGCAACAGGAGGCTGTCAATGTGGGTAAAATTGCAAAGAGCCCTGACCATGCTAAGTACCTGCAGAATGAGGAACGTCAGCAGAAGGTTATGGAAGGTTTGTATTTGTTCCTACTACAGAAGCGTGAGGAGAATGAACTTTCAAAAGCCTTTACTGCTTATAACTCTCGTGTTATCACTGAGCCGAGAGGAAGTTTGATGCCGGTATCTCCGAAGCGTCCAAAGGTTATGTTGATTGCTTTCCTTGTTGGTTTGCTGCTTCCTGCAGGTGTCATCTATCTACTTGAGAGCATGAACACTAAGATTCGCGGCAAAAAGGACATAGAGAAACTTACTCTTCCATTTGCTGGAGAAGTTCCTTTGTTTGTAGATCCAAAGAATAAGAACAAGAAGGGTGTTTACCTTGTAGTCAAGGAGGGTGCCCGTAATATTATCAACGAGGCTTTCCGTGTCGTTCGTACTAATCTTGACTTCATGATTGGTCACGGGGACAAGAAGGTAATTATGACAACATCTTTGAATCCAGGAAGCGGTAAGAGCTTTATTACTGCTAACCTTGCATGCTGTATGTCTTTAAAGAAGAAGCGTGTCGTTGCTATCGACTTGGATTTGAGATGTGCTGCATTGTCCCAGATTGTTGGAAATCCGAAGGTAGGTGTTGTTGATTACCTAAACGGAGACGAGAGGGACTGGAGAAAAGTAATTGTTAAGGTTGATGGTAATTCTTCGTATGATGTTATTCCTGTAGGTACTTTGCCTCCAAACCCAACAGAATTGTTGTTCAACGGAGAGTTCTTGAAGAATATGATTGATGAGTTGAAGAAAGAGTATGACTATATCTTCCTAGACTGTCCTCCTGTTGATGTGGTTGCAGATGCAGGTATTGTTTCCGAGTTCGCAGACATGACAATGTTTGTTGTTCGTGCAGGATTGTTGGAGAAATCAATGCTTCCTACAGTTGAGTCTCTTTATGCCTCAAAGAAGTATCCTTCGATGGCTTTGATTCTTAACTGCACTAAGCTTTCTGGTTCATACGGCTACGGCTATGGCTATGGTTACGGCTACGGTTATGGTTATGGTAAATATGTCTCTAACGAAGAAGATTAGTAGATGTCTCTTTTAGATATATTTAGCTCCAAAACGACATTGAGGGACTCCGGTTTGATGGTGGGTTCAGTGGATAATCACTGCCACTTATTGCCTGGTGTTGACGATGGCATCACAAAGATGGAAAGCACGTTGTCGTTGCTGTCGTCTATGGAGGAAGCTGGAGTTAGGGAATGTTGGTTTACGCCTCATATAATGGAGGATATTCCCAATAAGACCGAGATGTTGAAGCAGAGATTCGAAGAGGTCAAGGCTGAATACAAGGGCTCTTTGTCCTTGAATCTTGCTGCCGAGTATATGCTCGACAATCTTTTTACAGAGAGGCTTGGAGCAGGCGATTTGCTCGTTCATAAGAATCAAAGTGTTCTCGTGGAGAGTTCTTGCCTTGTAGCTCCTTACGGATTTGAGTCCAAGCTTGAGGAAATCAAGCACATGGGATATTTCCCGATTCTTGCCCATCCAGAAAGGTACGTTTTCTTGGATGACCATGAGTACAGGAAGTTGAAGAAGATGGATGTGAGGTTTCAGTTGAACATAACCTCTTTGCTTGGATTATATGGACCTATGGTCAAGGATAAGGCAGAAATCCTCTTGGAGAAGGGTATGTATAACTATGTCGGAACAGACACTCATAGAACAGACCGATGGTTGCAGATGTTGGATCGGAAGTTCAAGAAGAAGTACGTTGACCTATTGAATAACATTATAAATAATTAAATCAGTTTATGTCAAAGATTGTATTGACAGGTGGTTGTGGCTTTATTGGCAGCCACACTTGCGTTCAGTTGCAGAATGCAGGCTACGATGTGATTGTTATTGATAATTTGTCTAACTCGTCTGCTGACGTTATTGACAACATTGCTAAGATTACAGGAAAGCGTCCGGCTTTCTACAATATAGATTGTTGCGATTTGGCGGCTCTAAAGGAGGTTTTTGCTAAAGAGTCTGATATAGTTGGTGTGGTTCACTTTGCCGCAAGCAAGGCAGTAGGTGAATCTGTGTTGAAGCCGATGCTTTACTATCGCAATAATATCACTTCTTTGCTTAACATGCTTGACATGGCAGAGCAGTATTCTCTAAAGGGTTTTGTGTTCTCGTCTTCATGTACTGTATATGGAGAGCCTGACGAGGGCAATAATCCGGTAAGGGAGACTTCTCCTATCAAGCCTGCAACAAGCCCATACGGAAACACAAAGCAGATTGCAGAGGAGATTATCACAGACTTGATGAAGGCTGGAGCAAAGTTCAAGAGCATTCTGTTGAGATACTTCAACCCTATCGGTGCTCATCCGACTGCGTTTATCGGAGAGTTGCCGAACGGAGTGCCTCAGAACCTTCTTCCTTATGTTTGTCAGACGGCTATGGGTATTCGTAAGGAGTTGAGTGTGTTCGGTGACGATTACGAAACACCTGACGGAACATGTATTCGTGACTATATAGATGTAAATGACCTTGCTAAGGCTCATGTTCGTGCTATCGACCGTCTCGTAAAGGGAGAGCAGAGCGAGAATATAGATGTGTTTAACCTTGGTACCGGCCGTGGAGTTTCTGTCCTTGAGCTTGTAAATACATTCATGGAGGCTACTGGTGTGAAAGTCCCTTACAAGATTGCTCCTAGACGTGGCGGAGATATCGAGAAGATTTGGGGTAATGTAGATAAGGCAAACACTGTTCTTGGTTGGAAGGCCGAGGTTCCTTTGAAGGAGACACTAGCAAATGCATGGCGCTGGCAGTTGGCTCTAAGAGAGAAAGGTGTGATGTAATTCTTTTGATGTTTACTTTGTCATAGAAAGAGATTAGTAGGAAATGGTAACTCGTGTAACGTCAGATACGCTTGTTCGTAATATTATCATATTGCTGGATTTTGTTCTTCTGTTTCTGGTAGTATGTTTGTTCTCGATGTATGGCGGCTATTTGTTTGTTCGCCCTCACGTGTTTTGGACAGCTTCTGCATTGGCAATGATCTTTGCGGAGATAGGTTTTTCTACGGTTGTTCATCTGCACTATCAGAGTTTTGACAGAGTGCTTAGACGTGTCACTCTCCTATCTTTGGTGTTTGGTGTTGCTCTGTTTTTCTTTTGTGGAGTCAGCAAGCTTACAATAGGAAATATAGTCAGTTACAAGGCTATCGCCTGGGTGGTTGCCCTAATGTATGTTGTTTTGGTTCTTGCCCGTCTTGTCGAGCATTTGTTTATAAAGTCAGCTCGTTCAAAGGGAAGAAACTCTCGCTATCTTACTTTTGTGGGAGATGCTCATAGCATCAAGAGCATGTTGCCTGTACTTAATCTTAACTCTACTTCAGGTTTGAAGTTGTGCGGTTATTTCTCTTCCGAGGAGGATGCGGAAATCTCTGCATCTATGCCTTATCTTGGCAACTACGAGCAGATGAAGGCAAGACTGGAGGTTGACGAGAGGATTTCGGACGATATCTATTGCGGTCTCCCTGCTACGGAGAAGGACATGATAAATGCTCTTATTTGTCACAGTATGGCGCAGAGCACCAGATTCTATTATCTTCCCGACTTTTTGGAGAATTTCGGACATTATCTTGCTCCACAGTTGGTTGGAGACCAGATTGTGTTCACGAATTTTTCTGGGCCTCTGATGGATCCTTCAAACAGACTTCTAAAGAGATCCTTCGACATCCTTGTAAGTGGAGTTATTTGCTTGTTCATTCTTCCTTTGGTTCCGATTATAGCCTTGATAATCAAGATTCAGTCACCAGGACCGATTTTCTTCAAGCAGCTTCGTACGGGATTGAACGGAGAGGATTTCTATTGCTACAAGTTCCGCTCCATGCACGTGAACAAGGACGCTGACAAGATTCAGGCGACAAAGGATGACCCTCGCAAGTTCGCTTTCGGCAACTTCATGCGCAAGAGCAATATCGATGAGCTTCCTCAGTTCCTGAATGTGTTGAAGGGAGATATGAGTATTGTTGGACCTCGTCCTCACATGCTTGCACATACCGAGGAGTACAGACACAAGATAGAGGAGTATATGCTTCGTCACTATGTCCGTCCGGGAATCACCGGTTGGGCGCAGGTAACAGGCTTCCGTGGCGAGACTAAGGAGTTGTGGCAGATGGAGGGTAGAGTGAAGCGAGACATCTGGTACATCCAGAACTGGAGTTTTTTCTTGGATCTTCGAATAATATATAAAACAGCCATGCAGGTATTCCATAGGGACGAAAATGCGTGGTAAGTGGTGCATAGGTATTATTAAACTTAAGTTTTGAGTTTAGAATACCAAACATTTGCTTGCATTTATGACAAGTTGCCTTAATATGTGATGACTGTATCGTTGAGCGGAACGGAACACGTTGCAGATGCTGTAAATTCGTGTTTTTTTGATGTTAAGTTTCTTTGACATCAAAAGATATTTTTCAGATTCGACTCAAAAGTTTCAGGACATCAAATCTAACTGTCAAATTCAAACAGAATTTTATTTAGGCTTCGAATAAAATTTTAAAATCTAAATAAAAGTTCTCCGGGTAACGAATTCACATAATACAATTCGATTAAAAAGATTTTGAACATCGAATAAAATTTTCAAATTCGATACCAAAGTTTTCTGCATACTGAATGTGAACGTCAGATTCGAATCAAAGGCTCTTGCTAACGCAAAAGTTGAAATCGGACAAACTTGTGCTAATTGAGGTTAACCTCAAGTCCTGTTTTTAAATCTATCTAAGGATAGAACAATCCATACAATCCGTATGATAATAAAGCGTAGCGCCAAAATCCATGCTAATCCGAGCAATCTGTGGTTAACTGAACGCCACGGTAGTTAATCAACCATGGCCTATATCAAACAACCGTTACCACGGTTCCATTTGATATACAAGATATCTGCATAATCCGCACAATCCGTATGAGAAGAAACGGCGTAGCGCACATATAATAATAACTAAAATTCACTCTTTTAAGAGAATAATGGGAGATCAATCTCAGGCAAATAATAAGAGAATAGCGAAGAATGCGATGTATATGTATTTGCGCATGGGTATAACTATGCTTGTGCAATTGTACACATCTAGAGTTGTTCTAGATTCTTTAGGAGATGTTAATTATGGTATCTATAATGTTGTAGGTTCCTTTATTGTTGCTTTTACTTTTATTCAAGGTCCTATATCTAGTTCAATACAGCGATATCTGAATTACGAAATGGGAAGTAGTAGTGGTAATGTTAATCTGATTATGACATTGAGTTTCTATATATATTCGGCTTTAGCATTGTCGCTTTTGGTAGTTGTCGAATTAGCTGGAGTTTGGTATATCAATAATAAGATGGTTGTGCCAGCCGATAGGTTATATGCTACTCATTTTGCTTTTCAAATGTCTTTGTTCGGATTAGTGTTGTCAATAATGAAAAGTCCATTCGAAGCTTTAATTATTGCTCATGAAAAATTTTCATATTACGCATATATCAGTATAGTTGAAGTTTTATTGAAACTTTTTAACGCATTGTCTTTGAGTTATATTGCTATTGATAAATTGGAATTGTACTCATTAAATCATCTTTGTATTATATTGGTAATATTTATAATCATATATTTTTATTGTCGAAATAATTTTAAGAATGATATTTTATTTTGTAAAGTCAAAAATTACAGTAAATTTAGAGAAATTTTAAGTTTTTCTGGGTGGTCGCTGTTTAGTGGTGTAGCATCCATGACAGCAACGCATGGCGTTAATATATTAATAAATTCATTTTGTGGAGTTGTAGTAAATGCTGCTATGGGTATAGCAAACCAAGTAAATTCTTCAATAAGTCAATTTGCTAGTAATTTTCAAAAGGCATTTAATCCTCAAATAGTAAAGTTATATGCGTCAGGAGAAAGAGATAAAATGTGTAAGTTAGTGTCTCAATCTTCAAGGTTTTCTTATTTACTACTATTTATGATTGTTTGTCCAGTGTCTTTTAACATTGACTATCTTTTAAAAGTTTGGTTAAAAGAGCCGCCAGAAGGGGCTTCCGTTTTTTGTTTATATTTAATGATTTGGCAATTGTTAGAGTCTTTGATGGCTCCAATGTGGACTGCTGTAAATGCAACAGGTATTATTAAAAAATATCATTTAACAATGAACCCTATAATTTTATCTGTTATTTTGTTTTCTTATTTATCGTTGCAATTGGGATTACCTGCATATAGTGTTGTCGTGATTAAATGTTTAGTAGATGTAGTTTTACTTGTAGTTCGTATTCGTTTTGTGAACAAACTAATTGGTTTTGATATTCTTTTATACATAAAAGAAACTATATTTCCCATAATTATCGTAAGTTTAATAAGCATTATAACAGTTTTGATATTTAATAGTTATGTAAACAATGATAATTTACGTTTGATATTTGGGACTGTTCTTTTTTTGTTGGAATATGCGTTTTCTGTTTTTTGTTTTGGAATGCAGAAGCAGGAACGAGAAAGAATTTTGTTTTTCTTATTGCATAAATAAGCGAATATGAGTTTTAAACTGAAACATAAATTATATAACTTTTTTACTATCTCTCTTTTTTATATATTTAGAATATTTCCTATTCAGGACAAAATTGTGGCAACAACAATGAGAGGTCGAAAATATGGAGATAATCCACAATTTATATTTGAGGCTTTACATAGAGAAAAAGTTAATTTAAATTTCGTATGGTTAGTTAATAAGGAATACAATGTTAAACTACCCTCATGGGTTAGGCCAGTTAATTATTATAAAGACCAAATACGTTTAGTGTATGAACTTTCTACTTCAAAAGTGTGGATTAATACTCATCGTTATGAGTCTACATGGAGAAAAAGGAATGGCCAATTGGTTATAGAAACATGGCATGGTGGTTTAGGATTAAAAAAAATTGAAGGAGATGTAGAAAAAGTTAGGAATACGAAATGGGAAATGAAAGAGATTAATAATACTATCTCTTTATCTGATGTGTTTATTTCTCAATCCGATCATCTTTCTAACATATATAGAAGAGCTTTTGGATATCAGGGGCCTATATATAAATGTGGGTATCCTAAAAATGATTGTATGTTTTCCGATCGAGAGTGTTCTCGTAAAAATGTTATGGCATTTTTGGGAAGGACTAATGTAAAAGTATTATTATATGCTCCCACAATGAGAGAAGGTGACCAAGGATCTGAAAGACCGAATATGTTGCCATATAATATTCAGTGGGATAGGTTATATTGTAGTTTAGTTGAAAGGTTTGGCGGTGATTGGATTCTATTGGTTAAGTGGCATCCAGTATTAGCTAATACTGTTCCTGCGGATTATATAAATTCTAATCATGTAATAGATGTTACTAAATATCAAGATATGCAAGAACTAATAAAAGCTGCCGATATTATGATATCAGATTATTCTTCTTGTCTTTTTGACGGAGCTTTATTAGGAATCCCTTGTTTCTCTTATGCTACAGACTTTGATAAATATAAAGAGGATCGTGGAGTATATTATGAAATGGAGGAGTTGCCTTTCCCTTATGCTAAGAATAATGACGAACTGATTAGTAATATACTTTCTTTCAATGACGATGATTATAAAAAGAGGTGGTTGGAATTCAAAGAAAGAACGGGTCTTTATGAGTCTGGTCACGCGGCAGTGGACATTGCTTCGAAAATTATAGAGTTTGTAAATACAGGCGAAACAGTATGGAGCTAAGAGTAAAGCAAGACAGGTATATATGTTTAGATTACGCAAGAATATTTGTTGCTTTTTTGGTAATATATGGTCATTTGTATTCTCCTGACCCTAATAATATAGTGCGTGTGTTTATTTATCAATTTCATATGCCATTTTTCTTTCTAGTTAGTGGAATGCTTCATAAGTATAATGGAACAATACAAATTAAAAAATATTTTAAAACAATTATAGTCCCTGTTTTTACTTATTCTACTATTTTTTTCTTTTTTCTGGAATAATGTATTATTGGGGTTGGTTTGGATATAAAGAAGCAATACCTAAGGATATCATTACGGGCGATTTATTTGACGCATACAAAAGATATTTGTTTTATTCGATTGGGGGAATTGTACAAGGATGTTCTATGTTAAATGGCCCATGTTGGTTTCTTGTTGCTTTGTTTTATTGTAAATTGTTTGTGGATATTAGCAATAAAAAGCCAATAATCTTTTTTGTAGTTTGGGTTCTGTTGTTTTTTATTCTATGTGTCAATCGTCATAGATTTTTATTCATTGCGAATGCTGTTATGGCAATACCCTTTTACTATCTGGGTTTTTATCTAAAATCTAGTCTTTCTAAAATAGAGGGTATAAGGTACAAGGTATTTTTTATTTTACTATGTGGAATAGTTATATTATCTTGTATTAAATACAATGGAACTGTTTCTATGTGGGCAATTAAATTTGGTAATTTAAATAAATATTTGTCTGTTCCTATATTTTATTTTGTAGGAGTAGTGGGAAGTATAATGGTTTTGTTGTTTTCTTCATTATTTAAAGCTGAGAATAAATATGTTACCCAAATTGCAAATTCATTAATTTCAATTTTAGGCATACAGGTTCCGTTAATTTTTTTAGTAGATAATTTTATTGGTTACAATTTGTCTTATATGAACTCATTTGTAATAGCTTTGGTAGTAATGTTACTTTGTGTTGGGTTTCATAAACTTATAATAAAGCATGCTTCTGTCTTAATTGGAAAGTGATGTACATATTTCATAACAAACTTTGATAATGATGAAAAACGTAGCAATAATATTTGCCGGAGGATCTGGTAAACGTATGAATACGGTTTCTCGGCCTAAGCAGTTTTTGGAATTAAACGGCAAGCCTGTGATGATATATACACTTGAATTATTTGATAATCATCCGATGGTGGATGGTATTATTGTAGTTTGTATAGAATCATGGATTCCTTTTCTAAAAAAACAACTTAAGAAATTTGAGATAAATAAAGTAATAGATATTGTTCCCGGTGGTGAGACTGGACAAGATTCTATATTTAATGGTCTTGAAGCAGCGAATCGTATTTATAAAAGTGATGACACCAATGTTTTGATTCATGATGGTGTACGTCCTTTAATAACCGAGCAAACAATAACAGACTGCATAAACACATGTTCAGAAAAGGGGAATTGTATTACTTGCATACCGGCAACTGAAACGTTCGTTGTAAGGCAAGAGAATGGTTCTTTGGAAATACCAACAAGAGCTAATTCTCTAATCGCTAGGGCCCCACAGTGTTTTTTGCTGAAAGATATTATCGATGCGCATTATGATGCAAAGAAAGAAGGAAGACATGACTTTATTGATTCCTGTACAATGATGAGTTATTATGGTCATCAAATGAATACCATAATAGGGCCAATGGAGAATATAAAGATTACTACTCCAACTGATTTTTTTATTTTCCGTGCAATGGTTCAGGTTCATGAAAATCAACAAATATTTGGTTTTTAATATATGAATGACATTCAAAGACGAGACATAGAAGTTTTTGCTAGTTCGTTTCTTTTATCAAGCGAGATTGAAAATAGCAAGTTTCTGATTACTGGAGCAACAGGTCTAATTGGTTCTTCTTTGATTTACTGCTTGTTGGCCCTTGATAAAAATATCACTATTATTGCTCCTGTTCGAAATAAAGCCAAGGCGGAGCAAATGTTGGAGGAATATGCTGCAAAAATTAAGCTGGTTGAATGCGATATTGTATCTTTTGATTATACATCACTTGGGGATGTTGATTATATTATACATTGTGCAGCACCAACATCGAGCAAGTTTTTCGTTGAGAAACCAGTTGAAACGTTTAATATAATTGTAGAAGGAACAAAGGTGCTTCTTGATTATGCAAAAGAGCATAAAGTTAAGGGTTTTGTGTATTTGTCTTCTCTGGAAGTCTATGGAGAAGTTCAAGATGATAGTTCTTCAATAAAAGAAGATTTTCAGGGGTATCTTAATCCTATGAGTGTAAGAAGTTCTTATCCTATGGCAAAGCGAGCAGTAGAGAACATGTGTTGTCTTTATTCATCAGAATACGGCGTGCCGGCTAAGGTTGCTAGGTTAACACAAACTACTGGTGCGGGAATAGCCAAGGATGATAATCGAATTATTGCTCAATTTGCACGATTGACATCACAAGGGAATGATATTGTCCTACACACTACGGGAGAAGCCGCAAGGCCGTATTGCTATACTACAGATGCTATTTCTGCTATATTATATATTCTCGTAAAAGGGGAGAGTGGAGAAGCCTACAATGTGGCAAATGAGGAGACTTATATTTCAGCCAGAGGTATGGCAGAGTACCTTAGAGAAGAATTTAATCCGAACATTTCTGTTAAGATTGAACTTAATGATAATATGGGGTATGCACCTGTAACCAAACAAAGATTGTCGGCTCAAAAACTGAGAAATTTGGGTTGGAATCCCCGATATGGCCTTAAAGAAATATTTAATTCATTAATAAGATATTTGGTTGAATATTAAAATGGGTAAGAAAATAAATTTGACAGAAATGCATTCTATTATGCTAGATATGATGAGTGCAATTCATGATTTCTGTGTAAATAACGATATAAAGTATTCATTGGGGGGAGGTTCTCTTTTGGGCGCTGTTAGGCATAAAGGGTTTATTCCTTGGGATGATGATATGGATATTATGATGCCAAGAGACGATTATGAGAAATTCATTAGGTGTTTTAATGGCAAAAATCCATATTATGAATGTATCCAGTTTGTTGATAATGAGAATGTATGTTATTGCGACACTTTTGCCAAAGTGCATGACGTAAGAACATTGTGTAACGAAAAAAGAGGGAATAGGTTCAAGTATGGCATTAATATAGACATATTCCCTATTGACGGGTTCCCTCGTGGAGAAATGAAAACTCGTATCTTTTTGAAGATATGTCACATTTTTAGACGTTTACTTTTAGTTAATTATGAATGTGGTCATGCAAAAACGTTTAACGATTATTTATTCCGTTTTTTGTCAATGTTGTTTCCTCAGAAATATATATATCATCTTGCAACTAATATATTGATAACATTTGATTATAAAAAATCGGAATATGCAGGTGCGTTAACAGGAAGGTATGGTATAAAAGAGAGATACAAAAAAGAAATTTTTGACAAATATATTTCTCTTGATTTTGAATCGAAAAATTTTATGTGTATAAAAGATTATGATGCGTATTTAACCCAGCATTATGGTGATTATATGGTAATCCCACCAATAGAGAAACAAGTTACCCATTCTTCAAATCCTGAATGGGTATAAATAACATATTTATAAGTCTTTTTTTCATGTAATCGTCTTTTTAATGTTCAATTTTGATTTCGATTATGACATAATAAATATATTGCTCTTGTGGGTAATGTATTATGTTGGCAAAAGAGTCTCTTATAGTAATTCATATTGGAAATATGCAATATGGGTGGTAATAGCATTCACCTTTGTCGAAGGAGCTCGTTATGGAAGGGGGGTTGACTATATGCATTATATTGATGTGTATAAACACGATTTAGAAAAGTCGCAAGTGTTATTTTCTTGGTACAATAATGTTTTAAAAACTTTCGGGGTGCCTCCTGAATATGCATTTGGGTTTTATGCCTTACCTTTCATTACTTGTGGTTTGTTTTTATTGAAGGAAATGAAAATGTATGCTCGTTTTATGTTTCCTTTCTTCTTGTTGTGTTTTATTGGTTTCCATGAAGCGTTTATAAGACAGGCATTTTCATTTTCATTCTATTTCCTATATATTACACAATTATACAATATAATTAGAAGTAATGGTGTTGTAAACCCAATAGAATATTTTTTTTTATTATTAGTTGCAGTTGCATCTGTTTCTATACATTCAATAGCAGTTGTAGCTATCATAGCAACAACTATAATAATGTTGTTTGTTAGAAGACCTATTCATTGGATATTTACAATTCCTTTGCTTTTATTTGGGAAATTTTATTTGGCAACACATTTTGATTGGTCTTACATTAATAATTTGTTAATTTTTTTGTCTAATGATGATAAGTTAGCAGATTATGCAGGAAACGCTGATAGGTGGTTTTCTGATGATGCTATGAGAGAGGCATATACACGAAATGTTTTGATTGAGGCATTGGAGACATGGGGAGCTGTAGCTTTGTTATACCTTGGTTACAAAGTTTGTGTTTATCTGCAAAATAATGATGACTTACTAATTAATAAAAAGAATACGGTAAATATTAATGTCGCTCTTTTTAATGTTTCTGTTGTAGGAATGTTGGTTTTACAGACATTTTATAATTTGGAAATTATTAGAAGAGTTGCGTATAATTGGTATTTACTATGGTTTGTACCTTTTTCCTTAGTAATATTTTATCGAAAAAACAAGGATGTGTTGTTTAAGTTAGATAAAATATTAGCTATAGGTTTCTTTTATTGGATTTGGGAATACATTCGATTTTTGTTTGTCTTTACAAAAGAGCGAATGTTTATATGGGATATGTAATAGGTGTTAAGTAAAAGTTTCGTATGAGTATTAGAATCATAATAGAAAAACTTAAGTATAGATACATACGTAGAAATAGTACACGTTATGTCGCATACCTTCGCCAAAAAGGAGTAAGGATTGGTGAGGGGACTAAATTTAGATCTCCGGAAACCGTTGAGATAGATATTTCTCGTCCTGAACTTCTTGAAATAGGAGAGAAATGTTTCATCCATAAAGGAAATGTAATCATGACACATGACTGGTGCGGATGGTGTTTTATTAACACACATAAAGAATTTTATCCCTCTCATGCCAAAGTGAAGATAGGCAATAATGTCTGGTTTGGCGAGAATGTATGCGTTTGTAAAGGCGTGACGATTGGCGATAATTGCATCATAGGCATTGGCTCTGTTGTAACGAAGTCGATACCTGCCAATAGCATTGCTGCAGGAGTGCCTGCTAGGGTGATCTGTTCGTATGGAGAATACGTAGAAAAACGCTCGAAGCAATATGTTCAGGAGGTAATTGAGTATGCACAAGCAATTATCGATTCTGGCAGAGAGCCTACCATCGCAGATTTCACAGATGACTATCCATGCTTTGTTGATGGTAGTAATTATACAGAATATCCATATCCTTATATGAATGTTTTCAAGACTGAGGAGAATTTTAAGCAATGGTGTAAGAATCATAAGAAGTTATTTAATGGTTTTAATGAATTCATTGCTCATGTAAAAAACGAAATAAGCAGAAAAGAACACGTTTAAAGATGTTGTATAGCTATGGGGCAATACTTGTTTGTCTTTATTTTGCCGGTGATAAGATTTGGTATGAATGCGTTTTTAGAAAGAACAACTTGAAAAACTGATTAAATGCAACCTAAAGTTTCAATAATTGTTCCGTGCTATGGGGTTGAGAAATATCTTGACCGATGCATGGAAAGTTTGGTCAATCAAACACTAAAGGATATAGAAATCATTTTGGTTGATGACAAGTCTCCTGATCGAGTGCCTGAGATGTGTGATGAATGGGCGAAGAAGGATGAACGTATTAGGGTTATTCACAAAGAAAAGAATGAAGGGCTTGGATTCGCCCGTAATACAGGTCTTGAAGTATCTACTGGAGAGTATGTAGCGTTTGTTGATAGTGATGATTATGTAGATGTAAAAATGTATGAAAAGCTATATTCAGAGTCAAGAGACGCAGATGTTGTATATGGAGGTTTTTTTACGGAGAACAGACCAAATGTTTGGATTGAAAGTAAAGAAACACAAGAGAAAATGTCATTGTCAGAAGATGGTGTCTATTCATTTTTGCTTGATATGATAGCATCTGCCTCTGGTGTGAGACAAGAGAGAAAATACCAGATGTCGGTTTGGCATGGCATATATAACAAATCAGTGATTGACAAATATAACATTCGATTCCCTTCAGAGCGAGAAGTTGCGTCAGAAGATTTGCCGTTTCAGGTTGACTTTCTTTTTAGGTCATCTAAGATTGTTTACATAACAGGTTCGTATTATTATTATTGTTTGAATGGCACATCTCTTACCTCCACATATAATCCGAATAAGTACGAGAGATTTAAGCGTTTGCGAGAGGTTCTTGTAAAAAAAAGAAGTGAAGATATAGAATTTGTATGCCGTTGTAATAGATTTTTTATAGGTTATACGCGCAAACATCTTTTAAATTTGATACATAATAAGAGGACAGATGAAAAAGAGATTATTTCTCATATTGTGAACGATAATATTTGGCATAAATTGGAGGAGGAGTATCCAACTAAAAATTTAAGCGGTTATCACAAGATTGTTTATTCTTTAATAGTAAAAAATAAACCTTTTATATTGCTTTGTTTTTTGAAATTTGTTGCTTTTGTGTCAGCAAGGAAAAATTTTAGAAAGAATTCTGGGAATGATTAAGTTATGAATATATATTCAAAAATAGTGCGTTTGCATGATGCTCTCGATTACTTGTATGATTCTATATTGGCCTTTTTTTATAAAAGGTCAATGGGATCTTGCGGTAAAAATGTTTTGTTGAAGCCATCAACATCTGTATTCAAGGGGTTGGAGAATTTTTATATTTCAGAAGATGTTCGAATTGCTCGTTACGCTGTAATTTATAGTACTAGGGCAAGAGTGATTATCGGTAGTAAAGTCGGAATAGCTCCATATTTGAAAATAATCACCGGTAATCACAGGGTTGATAAAGTGGGTCATTATATGTTTGACGGTGATAATGACAAGAGACCAGAAGATGATGAAGATGTAATTATAGAAGGAGACAGCTGGTTTGGTGTGAACGTGACTATTTTGTCTGGAGTTACTATTGGACGAGGTTCATGCATTGCAGCAGGTGCTGTGGTTAATAAATCAATGCCACCATATAGTATTATTGGTGGCGTTCCTGCAAAAGTTTTGAAATTCAGATTCTCTATTGATGAAATTATTGAGCATGAAAAGACTCTTTACCCGGAAAATAAGAGATATGCTCGAGAGCAGTTGGAGGAGTTATTCATCAAGTATAAAAAGCAATAATGTTATTGCATAAATGAAAAAAGTATTGATAGTTGCAACATCTCGAAAGACAAGAGGTGGTGTTACAAGTGTAGTGAAAGCGCACGAGCAAGGTCAGCAGTGGAAGGACTATGGTTGCGTGTGGGTAGAAACGCACATAGATGGAAACTTTCTAGTGAAACTATGGTTGTTAATCAAAGGGTTCTGTCTCTTTTTATTTAAACTTCCATCTTGTGATTTGGTGCATATTCATACAAGCGAGCCTCCTTCCGCATTAAGAAAACGAATCTTCTTTATGCCTGTTGCAAGACTATTTAGAAAGAAAGTTATTGTTCATTTCCATTCGTTCTCTCCAGAAACAACAATCAGAAGCAAGTACAGAAGTCTGTACAAGTATCTTTTTGAGAAGTCAGATATGGTAGTCGTTCTTAGTGAATATTGGAAGAATGAGGTCAGCCGGGAATTCCCACATGCAAATGTTAAAGTGTTGTACAATCCATGTTTGGCAGAAGTGTCAGGAATGGCTGTTGGTTATGCCAATTATAACGGTCCTTTGCCAGAGAAACTATCTATTCTCTATGCAGGTACTGTAAATCAAAGAAAGGGATATGCCGATATGATAAAGGCATTTGCCAAAGTGGCAGCAGATTACCCCAAATGGCAAATTGTCTTTGCAGGAAATGGAGAAATAGAACACGGCCAATTGTTAGCGAAACAGCTAGGTATCGAAAAACAAACTGTATGGTTGGGATGGGTTTCAGGAGTAGAAAAAGACAAAGCTTTTAGAGATTCTATGATTTTTTGTCTTCCGTCCTATGCAGAGGGTTTCCCTATGTCTGTCCTTGACGCATGGAGTTATGGTCTGCCTGTGATTACAACTCCAGTGGGAGGGATTCCGGACGTTGCCGTTGATGGAGAAAACATGCTTCTTTTTAATCCAGGCGATGTGGATTCTCTTGCAGGTTGTATGAAACAAATGATGGACGACGAGATGCTGAGAAAAAAAATCAGTAATGCCTCGGTCGAATTTTCGAAAACAACATTCAATATTGATACAATAAACCGTCAATTGGGGGATTTGTATAAAATGGTGATAAACTAATTTGTAATATATATCGATCAAACAATGGTTAGATTAAAAGACATAAAAATCACTGATGATCTGACAACATTGCCAGAAGGAAAACTTTTGATAAACACTATTAACGCACACTCTTATAATGTCGCTCAAAAGGACAAACTTTTTGCAGAAGCATTAGAGAACGGTGATGTTCTGATTCCGGATGGAGCAGGAGTTGTGTTGGCGTGCAAATGGTTGAATGCAAAGTACAAGCCTTCTCAAAGAGTGGCAGGGTGGGATTTGTTTGCCTATGAAATGGACAAACTAAACAAAAAAGGAGGCAAATGCTTTTTTATGGGCAGTAGTGAGAATGTACTTGCTCGAATAAGAGAGAATGCCAAAACATTTTATCCCAATATAGAGGTGGAAACATATTCCCCTCCGTATAAGCCAGAATTTTCGGAAGATGACAATGTCGCGATAATAACTGCAATAAACAATGCAAATCCAGATTTGCTGTGGATAGGAATGACTGCTCCCAAACAAGAGAAATGGGCATATTCCCATTGGAAAGAATTGGACATTCATTGCCATTGTGGTACTATTGGTGCTGTGTTTGATTTCTTTGCAGGTACCCTAAAGCGTGCCCCTGTTGCCTGGCAAGACAATTCTATGGAGTGGTTCTATCGTCTAATAAAGGAACCTCGTAGAATGTGGAGGAGATATATTATAGGTAATGTGAAGTTCTTGTTCAATATTTGTAAAGAATAGATTATAATTCATAATTAATATAAATCATTTAATTCGGTTTACAATTGGGAATATTTACATCATATTAAATAATATATTGCATTGTTATCTTCGTGAAACAATAGAAATAAACAACAGTAGGAAAATAATAAATACAAATGAAAAATATAGCATTGATTACTGGCGTAACAGGTCAGGACGGCTCATACTTGAGCGAATTTTTATTGGAGAAAGGTTATGAAGTTCATGGTATCATCCGTCGTTCTTCGGTGGATTATCGTGAGCGTATCTCTCATCTTGAGGGTAAGCCTGGATTCCATCTTCATTTCGGAGATCTTGGCGATTCAATGTCTCTTGTAAAGGTTGTTGGTCAGGTAAAGCCAACAGAGATCTATAACCTTGCTGCACAGAGCCATGTTCAGGTTTCATTCGACTCTCCGGAGTTTACTGCAGATGTCGATGCAACAGGAGTTCTTCGTGTTCTAGAGGCTGTCCGTGCGTGCGGTCTTGAGAAGACTTGCCGTATCTATCAGGCTTCTACTTCAGAGTTGTATGGTAAGGTGGAGGAGGTTCCTCAGAACGAGAACACACCTTTCCATCCATATTCTCCGTATGCTGTGGCAAAGCTTTACGGCTTCTGGATTGTAAAGGAGTATCGTGAGGCTTACAACATGTACTGCTGTTCCGGAATCTTGTTCAACCACGAGTCTGAGCGCAGAGGAGAGACTTTCGTAACTCGCAAGATTACTCTTGCCGCAGCTCGTATCGCTCAAGGCAAGCAGGAGAAATTGTTCTTGGGTAACCTTGATTCCCTTCGTGACTGGGGATATGCAAAGGACTATGTTGAGTGTATGTGGTTGATTCTTCAGCAGGAGAAACCGGAGGATTTCGTTATCGCAACAGGAGTTCAGCATTCTGTTCGCGAGTTCACATCTCTTGCATTCAAATATGCAGGCATCGAACTAGAGTTCAAGGGAGAGGGTATGAACGAGAAGGGTTATGACAAGGCTACAGGCAAGTGCTTGGTAGAGGTGTCTCCTGATTTCTACCGCCCAACAGACGTGGTTAACCTATGGGGAGACCCAACAAAGGCAAAGGCAATGCTTGGATGGAATCCTTCAAAGACTTCCTTCGAGGAGTTGGTAAAGATAATGGTGGAAAGCGATATGGCCAAGGTTGCTGTGGAGCGAGAGAGTGAGCGTGTGCGCACAAATCTTGCCGCATATCTAGAGAAGGGTATTGTGAAATAAAAAGTTAGTAGATTTCGCATACGGATTATACGAATTTTTGTGATTCCCAACATATGGCCAAATTATATACTGATGACGAACTATCGTTTTTGATTAGGGGTGCAATTTTTGAAGTACATAACAATTTGGGACCAGGATTGCTTGAAGAAGTGTACGAGGAAGCACTTGTGTATGAATTAAAGCAAAAAGGATTGGACGTGAAGACTCAAATATCCGTTCCTGTATTTTACAAAGGAGTTAGATTGTCCAAGAATTACAGATTGGATGTGTTAGTAAACGAGCAAATAATTGTAGAACTAAAGTCAGTTGTGGAATTGAACAAGATACATTATAAACAGTTGTTAAGTTATTTAAGATTGGCAAACCTTAGAGTTGGATTACTAGTAAATTTTAACTGTGAGACAATAGACAGGAATAATTTCGAACGTGTTTATAATAGGCGAGCATAATCCGTACAATCCGTATGAGCAATAATATATATTCTAATGTCACTAGATAAGAATTCAAAGATATTTGTAGCAGGTCATCATGGGTTGGTAGGCTCTGCTATATGGAACAACCTTAAGTCTCGCGGTTACAATAACCTTGTAGGTCGTGGACATAAGGAACTTGACCTTACCGACCAGTATGCTGTAAAGAAGTTCTTCGATGACGAGAAGCCTGATGCAGTGGTTCTTGCCGCGGCCCATGTAGGCGGTATTATGGCAAACTCTCTTTATCGTGCTGACTTCATTATGGAGAACATGAAGATTCAGTGCAATGTAATTGGCGAGGCCTATAAGCATGGTGTCAAGAAACTTCTTTTCCTTGGCTCTACGTGTATCTATCCTAAGAATGCGCCACAGCCAATGAAGGAGGATTGTTTGCTAACTTCTCCGCTTGAATATACAAACGAGGAGTATGCCATAGCCAAGATTGCCGGACTAAAGATGTGCGAAAGCTATAATCTGCAGTATGGAACAAACTATATTGCCGTTATGCCGACAAATCTTTATGGTCCTAACGACAACTTCCATTTGGAGAACAGCCACGTTATGCCGGCAATGATGAGGAAGATATATCTTTCAAAATTGCTTAATGACTCGAACTGGGATGCCATACGCACAGATATGAACAAGCGTCCAGTCGAGGGTGTGAACGGCTCTGCTTCAGAGGATGATATTAAGCGAGTTCTTGCAAAGTATGGTATCGAGATCAACAAAGTTACTCTTTGGGGAACAGGCGCTCCTTTGAGAGAGTTCCTTTGGAGTGAAGAGATGGCAGACGCTTCTGTACATGTATTGCTAAACGTGAACTTCAGCGACATTATCGGTATAGAAAAGTATTCTTCTGCTCAGATGGGGGCGAGTGTAAGCGGAACTACGGACAGAAATACCAATGCAGGCCGTGGTGGTGCTATCCCTTCGTTGGGAGAGATTCGCAACTGCCATATTAACGTAGGTACTGGCAAGGAGCTGACTATCAAGGAACTTTCTCAGTTGATAGTTAATACAGTAGGGTTTAAAGGCGAGGTGTTCTTCGATTCTTCTAAGCCGGACGGTACAATGCGCAAGCTGATAGATGTTTCAAAGCTTCACTCTCTGGGTTGGCATCACAAGATCGAGATTGAGGAGGGTGTTCAGAAATTGTTTGACTGGTATCAGGATAGCTTGAGATAACAAAATAGAAATGAAGATAAACAAGGGGATTCCCATAACAAGGGAGTCCCCTTGTCTTTTTTAACATGTATGTTTTTATGATCTCTATCCTGACAATAAGGAATAAAATAGAATGCTCTTTTTATATAAAATGTATTGTATTTGCTATGTATCTCGATTTTTTTATAGTCAAAGTTTGTAACTTGAATTTTATTTTATAATTTTGCGCGCGAATTACTCAAGAGTGTTTGAGTTTGTATAAAGGTAAAAGATATAATCTATTGAACTGCATTTTGAGTTTTTTTGTTGCAGTTTCTGGACTTTATGTTTTGTCTGTACAAATTTGGCTATTTGAAAAAGTAGGATTGCTCTGGGACTAAAGTAAAAAAATAAATTTTTCTATATGGCGATATTTCAAATGGAAAGCAAGAGGTTATTTCATGCTTGTTCATGCCTCTTGACAATGTTTTCTTTGCAAGCGGTTGCTCAGGAAAACAAATCTATGCTGCAAGGTGATGACTATAGAGTCGAGACAACGCTGACTTCAGGTCCTAGCAATGTTTCTGACGCGGCTGTTGCAACAAACACTTTCAAGCACAACTGGTTTATTTTTGCTAATGGAGGAGTGCAAAAGTTTGTCGGTGAGTACAATGATTATGGCAGTTTTGGCAAGACTCTTGCTCCGGAAGGTCATATTGGTCTTGGCCATTGGTTTATTCCTTCTTTTGGAGCCGGACTAGAGACAGGTTTGGGCCGATCAAGAGGTTTTACAGCTGTCGATCATATAACAAAGTACACTTGTGACGATGAACTTTTCACTAATTCGGATGGAATAGAGTATTATAGACAGAGCATCAACTGGTGGAATTTGGGAGCCAATGCCTATCTGAATCTCTCTCGCATGATAAGTGGTTATGAGGGATCAAATCAGGACAAACTCATGGGACAGTTCATACTTAATTTGGGAATTGGTTGGATGCACCATGCAAAACTTAGAAACGAGATATGCGGTACAGCAGGTATTCAGTATTCACGTTTCATAAACCCTAAGAAGCGTACGTCAATTGACGTCAAGCTTCCTTTTACATTCTATCAGTCTAATTATGACGGTCTTTACGGATATGATGGTTGTCGCAAGATAAACTATAATGTGAGTCTTGTCCTTGGTGTTACATTCCATTCAAAGCGAAATTCTTGGGAAAAGGCTGATGAGGTTGCCGCACAGACAACAATATATAAAGTAAAGGGTGATTCAATTATGCACCAGGAAGCTCCAGTGGTTCCTGCGTCCAAGCCGATGTCATTCACTTTCTATGTTGTATATCCAAAGGATTCTGTGATGTCTCTAAACGATGTGGTTGCATCGGGCAATGATCACAGTTCCCTTGATGAAATCAAGTCATCGGGTTACAAGTCTGGAAATGATGAGGCTCTTTACTCCTTCGCAGATGTCTATGCTGCAGTACTTAGACTAAAGGGTGATAATAGAGCTGTTAGTGGAACTGATGACAATGCCGTTACTGGTCTAGTAAACATTTTGTCCAGCGATGTGCTAACAAGAATCAATATTTTGAGTTGCTCATCAAAGATCGACTATTATGCAAACAACATAAATCAGCAGAAAGAGAATGCTCAGAGCATGCAGTTGGCAGATCAGCGAGCTCGTGAAGTTCTGAATTTGTTGAAGTCTGCAACTAGGCAGAATTCAGTTTCTTCGAATGTTATGCTTATAAATGAAATGGATATCAAGCGTGATCAATGCGTGAAGGTAACAGTTTCTTATCTGACAAAATAAAAGGATTGTTTTATAGGAAAGAACAAATGTTAATGGGAGGTGCAGATGTCTTTGGAAAGAAACTCCCGATTAAATAAAGAAAAGAAAATGAATAAAGTATTACTATCTATATTTTCTGCATTCTGTGTCTTGGAAGTATTCGCAGAACCGAGCACTGACATGAAGGCGCGTGAAGATTCTGTGTTGAAGAAGTTTGAAGAGCAGGGTTATCGCGTAGATTCTATGGTTGTTAGCCTTCAGGACACAACAGCATCTAACCGCAGAGTTGTCACTAACCCATTCTCGTACAATACATTCCTTACAGGGGCAGTGGGGGTGCATAAGTTTCATGGAGACTTCAACGACTATGGAAAGTTTTCAGAGACTCTGGACTATGACTGGTATTTGGGTGCAGGAAAATGGTTCACTCCATTGTGGGGAGCCAAGTTAGAGGGAGGTATGGGCCGTTCTCGTGGATTCGTTGACAGCAAGTACGATGCAGCGTATGCCTACGGTGACTTGGTTACAACCGAAGATGGACTATCCTATTACAAGACAAAGAACAAATGGTTTGATGTCAGTTTGTCTGGCCTATTCAATATTTCTAGAGCTATATGCGGATATGAGGGAGCAAATTCAGACAAACTTATGAATCAGTTTGTCTTGGGTTTGGGCTTTGGTTTTGTTGGCCACTATGGATATCCTGACGAGTATAATGTTTCGAATGACTTCGGTGTTCGTTCCGAGTTACAATACAGCCGTTTTCTTGACAGAGCAAAACAGTGGTCTGTAGATGCTAAGTTCAGAGCACAATTCTATCAGACAGATTTCGACAATATTTCAAAGTATAATAAGTTGGACAGAAATTTGGGTGTGGCGCTTGGCATTACATACTATTTCAAGAACAACGGATGGAATTATTATGAAAGTCCAAAGACAACTACAGCGTATTTGTCCTATGTCATGCCGGAACCGGAGCCTGTAGAGGAAGTTAGAGTGCCTCAGTACGGACAGATTATGTTCTATGTATTCTATCCAAACAATTATTCAGGAAGTAATGACGCTCCTGTTGACAGCAAGTCCGTGGTAAACACTATGGATTATTTGGCAGCAGGTGTGTTCACTCAAAAGAAGTATTCTGACAACAACAGCGTTGATCAGCGTTTGGCTAAAGGCAAGTCTCCTCTAGGTTTGAATATAGAAGATTTTGCCACAGTCAAGGCCAACAAGCAGGAGACATTGGACGGTCTTACAAGAGGATACGAGATAGACACCACTTTATCGGCATTGTCTCTAACCAAGGATACTTTGGCCAGCTACAAGAACAAGCATGGCTACTATTATGCTCCGATATGGAACGGCAGACAGTCATGGCAGTATCGTGTTGATAATGCGGCTCAAGGTCAGAACCTGACTGATGTGCGTAACTATACCGAAGACAAGTCGTACGGACTTAATTCAAATTTGGGTATAGACATTGTTCGTAGTAATATGGAGGTGAAAGATGCCGATTTGTATTCCTTTGCCGACATATATGCTGCGATCGAAGGTCTTGGTGGTTATATTGATGGTTATGTTGACAAAGAGAAAGTTGAGAACTTGTCTCGCATCCTAAATGAAGGAGAGATTACAAACATTTGTGTTTCCGGAGCCGCTACCAACCAGGATAACAGCACTAATCAGGAACAGGCTCAGTCACGAAACACGGCTTTGGCACAAAACAGAACGCAGTCTGTCTTGATGTGGTTGCGTAGTTGCGGCATTTCAAAACTTACAGATGCGAATTTGCAGGTGTTCATGGTTAATGATCTTCGTGGTCCAGTTCATCAGATCGAGGACAAGAGTACGCGAAGCCTTAATGCAAAGCTTAACCGTTGTGTGAAGGTAACTATTGACTATATGTACTAAAGCAATACATAATTATGCTTCAATAAAAGTTGGAAGGTGCTTATCTTCCAACTTTTATTGTTTTGTAATATCCAAGTATAGACCAAAGTTGTTATCTTTGCACCGAAAGAGACAAAATTAGATTACTATGATTTTGATAACTAATGACGACGGTATAAGTGCCAATGGCATAAAGATGCTGACAAACGTGGCTCGCAGCTATGATGATGTGATAGTCTTTGCTCCTGACGGACCGCGTTCAGGAATGTCGAGTGCCATTACTTACGGAAAGCCTCTGACATATACACATATCGGCAAAAGAGGCAATGTGGATTTCTATTCGTGCAATGGAACTCCAACTGACTGTGTCAAGCTTGCAAGACAGACTGTTTTCAAGGATGTGCAGAAACCGTTGGTGTTGTCTGGCATCAATCATGGATCTAACGCTTCGGTGAACATCATATACTCTGGAACTATGGGTGCTGTGCTTGAGGCCAATCTTGTTGGCATTCCTGCGATTGGATTCTCTATTGACAGCCATGATGCTAACGAGGATCTTGAGGTCGCAGCTGATGTTGTCAGAATGGTGCTTGACAAGTATTACAGAGGTGACTTTGACGACTATTACGCGGAAGCCAATGCAGATGTTCCCGTTTGCCTGAATGTGAACATACCTGTAGGAGAATGCGATGGTTTGATGATTTGCCAGCAGGCAAGAGGTATGTGGAGCGAGGAGTTCGAAAAGAAGGTCAACGACAAAGGCGAGGAGGAGTATTGGCTGGTCGGAAATTTCATAAATCTTGACAAAGATAGAAACGATAATGATCTTTATGCATTGAATAACCATATGGCTTCGATTGTCCCCGTAACAACGGACATGACGTTGAGGCCTTGTACAGAAAGAATGAATAGAGACTAATAAAATATAGTTTGACTATGGCGGTAAATTTCGATGAATTCGGTTATCCTATAGAGGATAAATGGTATGATAATTTTGTATTGGGAGCAGTGTTGGGAACTGTGATTCCAGTTGCCGTATTGCTAGGGTTGATTTTCAAGGAGACTCCTGAGTCACAACAGCTTGATTTGGGACAGATGTTGGGGTATGCATGGGAAATGACAAAGTCTAAAGGCTTTTCACATTACTTTGTGAGTGCTCTTTTGCCAAACATGTTCCTTTTCATGTTCTTCTATACAAAGGATTTGTGGAAATCCTGTCGAGGTTTTGTTGTGTGCACCTTGTTATTTTTTGCTTTGTATGCGTACAGAGCCTTCGTTTAGTCAGGAATGAGCAGAGTATTCATAATAGCAGGAGAGGCTTCTGGAGACTTGCATGCGTCAAATTTGATGAAGGCGATGCGAGAGATAGAGCCTGATGTGGAGTTCAATTGTTTCGGTGGAGACTTGATGGAATCCGCCGGTGGTAGGGTTTTGCGCCATTACAGAGATATGGCGTACATGGGAATTATTCCAGTGATTACACATCTAGGAAAGATTCTAAACAACATGAAGGAGTGTCGAAAGGCTGTGAAGGAGGCCAATCCGGATGCAGTTGTCCTTGTCGATTACCCGAGCTTCAATCTCAAAATTGCACAGTTTGTAAAGGAACAGATGCCCGGTGTCCCTGTGTACTACTATATTTCCCCAAAACTTTGGGCTTGGAAGGAGTTTCGTCTGAAGAGTATAAAGAAATATGTTGACAAGGTATTCTCGATTCTGCCTTTCGAGGTGAAATGGTTTGGAGAAAGGGGCTACGAGGTTGACTATGTAGGCAATCCCTCGGTTGATTCAGTTGAGAGCAGAGAACATAAGGGTGAGTCTTTGTTCGAGTTTTGTTCACGTAACGGATTGCAGGAGAAACCTATAATAGCCTTGCTTTCCGGAAGCAGAATGGCAGAGATTAACTCTTCCTTGCCAAAGATGATTGAGGCGACAAAGGAATTCCCTGACTACCAGATTTTAGTGGCTGGAGCCCCATCTATAGACAAGTCTGTCTATGACAAGATCATCGGTGGAAACAGTAATGTGAAGGTCTTGTATAATGAAACTTATCAGATATTGCAGAACTCAGCCGCTGCCGTTGTTTGCTCTGGAACGGCAACCTTAGAGACTGCCTTGATCGGCACTCCGCAGACTGTTGTGTACCATATAGGCGGAGGAAAGATTATCCACAAGATTCTGCGTACTTTCATCCATGTAGATCAGGTGTCTCTGGTGAATCTGATAGCGGACAGAATAATGGTTAAGGAGTTAATCATTGAGGACTTTACTGTCGAGAAGGTAAAGGCTGAAGTAAAGAGACTTTTGATGCCCGAAGTTCAGTCGTCAATGCGTGCCGACTATAATAATTTAAGAGAGATAATAGGCGGTGTCGGAGCTTCAAAGCGTGCCGCTGAGAAGATTTTGAATTTAATAAAGAAATAAAATAATGAAACAGTTGTTTTTTGTTGCTGTAATGGCAGTAGTAATGTCATCTTGCTCTTTTGCAAGCGAGTCCGAGGATTGCGCTTGCAAGGTGAACGGATCGAATGAGGAGATCTATCACTACGATGAGGAGGACTGTTCTTCGTTAAGCAATGAGGATGAGACTTGCAGGGCTATATAAGCAGATTCCTTTGTTGGTGTGCGCTTTGCTGTTTGCCTTTTCGTCAGGAGCAAAAGCCAAGTCAGTGGCAGATTTTGAAATGTATATCTACAGCTTTCAGATTCTGCCATTCAATATGTCGGCCTTGCTTGCTCGTTCCGTAATCGGTGCGGAATTTATGCTTGCTGTGTCGCTATTGTTCCCGTTGAAGCTTGGTAAGGTGAAAGTGGCTGAGGACTTGTCCCTTGCTATGCTTGCTGCGTTCAGTATTTTCCTTATAGTTCTGGTTATGAACGGGGACGAGGGCAACTGCCATTGTATGGGTGTTGTTTTTGACCTGAATCCTGTCGAATCGCTGATAAAGAATGTTGTAGTTGCAGCATTGCTTCTGCTGGGCAGAAAGTTCGCCTGGCATAAGGAGAGCAGCGTGAAGCTAGGTGTTATTGTGACTGTGGTGTTGTTTGTCTTGGCTCAAATCGTCATTTTTTTGTGGAAGCCAGCAGACTTTATGAAGGAATATAAGGATCAGAAAGTCAGGGCGATGGTTCTACGCGAGTATCTTTCTGACAATGCTCCAGTGTCTTTTGCAAAGGATGGGCGCAGAATGATTGCAGTATATACGACAGAGTGTCCTACTTGCAAGCGTGGAGCTAAGAAGATTAACGCCATGATGGAGAAGAATCCAATAGATTCAACCAAGTTCTTGAAAATGATAAAAATCAACGAGAGTATAGAGAGTGTTGAGGCTTTGGCGGACTTGGATTCATTCCTCGTAAAAACAAATACTTCAGCATATAATGTCCTGATTGTCAATGGAGACACACTGTCAAAGATATCGCCTAAAGCTCCTACATTCATATTTATGGATGGGGACAGTGTTCTTTTCTCGAGAGGGTACAAGTCATTGATGGAGTCCGATTTGGACTATTTGAAGTAGTATATTCGTTCATTTTTGATACTAGACAGATGTAAAACCTTTTGTGTTTTGTATTTTGTGTCTGTCTGGTGAGAGCCAATGGAATTTTATTGTTAAATTGCATTGCAGGGCTCTTTGTGAAAAGTTATCAACATTTCAAATCAATTTGTAGCTTGACGTTTAATCTTTTGAATTTTAGATTTTTATATCTATTTTTAATGTCGGTTAAACTGTGAAAAGTCAAAGTTTTGTAGTAAATGTTGATAAGTTTTACACAAAAGTTCAATAACTTATTATTTATTAAGTGTTTTAATTTCAATAAAATAATTATCTTTGCACCTTAGTAAATCACTATACTCCCGTCATTCCCGGCAGGAGGATAAATGCATTTTTGAAAATAATTGGATTTATAGGCTGATACTTAGGGTGTTAGCTTGAAACAAAAATCATAGTATGGACTCAACAAAGACTAAAAAAAGTGTTTCATCAAGACTAAAGCATTTAATACTATTTGCTTTAGTTTCGTTTGTATCTGTGTGTGATATCTTCGCTATAACGGGAAAAGGAACTAAAGCTGACCCTTATAAAATCTCAAATGTTGCAGATCTTAATACTTTCAGAGGTTATTGTTCGTCTTCCTCTTACCTGTACGTTGAACTTTTAGAGGATTTGGTTCTTAAAACAAATTTGCAGAACACTTGTCCTATAGGCGGATTTACAGGCAATAATATTGGGTGGAACTATAATTCGTCTAAAACTTTTTGTGGAGAGTTTAATGGAAACGGACACACCATAAGTGTGGAAATGCCGGCTTCTGGTACGTTAAACAACACAAGTGCTAATTTCGGTGTTTTTGGTAAGGTGGGAACGACATCTTCCGAAAAAACAATAATCAAGGATCTTAATGTTAAATATACATCGTCCAGAGTTATTGCATATAAAGGCTTCGGTACTATAGTCGGAGAGGCGTCAAATGTAAGAATTGAGAATTGTCATGTTATAGAGGGAACAACATTTACAATTTCCAACGCCATGAACGGAGGTGGAATAGTCGGACAGATCGATCATGGAGAAATTGTTGACTGCTCGGTAGTTAATTCCACATTTAACTTTACATCGGTAACGCCCAAGCGTGTCGGCGGTATTTGTTCCATAGCTTCAAGTACAGTAATCACCAATTGTCATGTAAGCAATGCAACACTGAATGCGCCAAATTCTTCAGGTATAGTTGCAGACATGAAGGATGGTGTTGTCAAGGAATGTAGTTTTACAGGTGTTCTTGGAAACGGAAACAACATCATGAACAGTGGAGGTATATGTGGAATAGCGGAAAATGATGTGACCATTTTCAACTCATATTCAAGGTTTGCTTTGAACGTGGGCGGAACTATTGAAAGTTTCGGAAACCTGGTTGGTTCCATTGGTGGTGGTGCTAATGTGAAAATCAAAAATTGTTATGCTTCCGGATCTGCATCACTAAAGGAAGGTACTAAGGCAACTAATTACGGAAGTGCTATAGCTTCGGTCGGTACAGCTTCAACAAACATAGTAGAGAATTGTTTTGTTCAGGTTGACTTGATTAACATCCCAACAACAATAAATGGTGTGGCTGCCGATAAGGAAAAAGATGTGGATTTCATGAAGTCCGGATGTCTTGCAGAATTGTTGAATGAGTATGCCGAGACAAATAAAGCGGATTTGGAATGTTCTGGTGTTCCTTTGTGGTACGAGGACAAGACTTCTATCAACGATTGTTTTGCTATTCTACGCGGTCAGGTTGAGGAAAAGTACAGAAACGATGTCCCTTTTTGCCATCCTAACATCTTCACTTTCGAGAATACACCTAAGATAGTTGCTCCAAACTATACCACTACTTTGAGCGGAAAACTTCAGTATGTGACAGAAATCCAGAAATCCTTAGGTTGGATATACGGATTCGAAGTTACTGAGGGAGGTTCCAAGAAGTACATCACTGAAGGTTTGACAAAGACTGTGGAAGAGGATGGATCAATCTCATTTACTATCCCTTATACTATTTCAGGAAAGAAGACCGCTGTCTATAGGGCTTTTGTTCAGGAGACTTCCGGAGAAAAGAGAATAGCAACAGGTCGAGAGTATGAACTATTCTATGTCGAGCAGCAAGACCTGACAATAGAGGAATGTGATTCCGCTGAATACAATGGAAAATGGTACTATGAGACACAAGCTCCATTTGTAGATGAAGAAGGAAACACAATCACTATCATTGTTAATCATGCAGATTCGACTGATGTGCTTAAGATTGACTCTAGAGCAATCGACCAGAATTGTTCGTACTGGAACTATATGGGCGAAAAGTTCTCGACTAACGGACATCATATAGTCAGTGCAACAGTTGGAAAGACAGCTAAGGGGTGCAGAAAGTTCTCTTATTTGGATGTTAACAACTTGAGCAAGCCTACTATAAAGATGGATTCTGTGTATGTTATGACTTTGGATAATTTGAAGAACTCGTATATATACAAAATAAATTATAAGGTATCAACAATTGTCCACGATACATATAAAGCAAAAGTTGGTTCAGACTATGTATCAACACCTACTGATTTGAGTGGAACAACAAACCTTGCAGTTCCAGGAGACCCTAAGGATAAAATACAATATAAAGATAAAGATACACCGTTATGCTATGGTAAGGATTCCATTATTATTACTGGCATTAAGTATGTTTCTCCAGTAAAATTTAGAGAAGCCCCAGTTGAGACACTTTGCGGTGCAACTGATATAGAAATGAACGGAGAGACTTATCATGTAACTTCGGACACAACAATTCTTGAGGTCAAGAAATATACGGGTGCTGACATTGCTGTTCAGCTTGGAACTTCAAGCTACTATTCCGGTATTGACACATTGTATGATGTGGTTTCTCATTCATACAAAGTAACAAATACTGTAATAGAGACCATCCAGGTAGATGAAAAGAATGCTAGAGCTCTAATTCCAGGTGTAGGTACTGTACATGGATATATATACACTATAGGCGAGGACCACAAGATGTGCAAGGACGACCGCAGAGTCAATTTCTATTGTGACCGTACAACTGATGACGTGACTTTGTATGTAGTTGTCAACGGCGGAGAAAAGCTTTACTATAACACATTAGAAGAGGCTAAAGTTGGTTGTCCGGAAAAGATATCTATAGAGAAACACGTTTATTCTTTGTGTGAAGATATGGAGGTCAAGAAAGACGTTACAGTATGTGGTCAATTTAAAGATCCCAATTCAGGCAAAGTATATACAACTTCAGGTGTAATACGTTCCCCTCAGATTGGAACTGTGCCAATGGCGGAAAGCTGTACAGGCAAAGGTTTCTATACATATAATTTGGTAGTAAATCCTGCTCCTGAATTGGAAACTATTGAACTTCACGGTTGTGGCTCTGTTGAATACAAGAACAAGAAGGGAGAGACTGTAACCCTTACTGGCACAGGTGTTTATGAGGATAAGCTTGAACCAAAGTTTGAAGGTGACTGTGCTGATGTGACTCATGTTAACTACACAATTCATCCGACTCCGACTCCAGAGGATTTCCCTGTTTCTGGTTGTGACCAAGTAGAGTACACATACTTGGATGGACACAAGCAGACATTCACTGCATCCACATCTTTCAAGGATGTAAAGAAGGTAGTCTGCGCTAAAGGTTGTGATTGTGATGAGGTTGTTCGTAATGTGAACATTGTAGTGGGTTCCAATATTGTTAACGAGACTGAGCACTACACAGGATGTGACAAGTACATATATAACAATGCAGGAAAGTCTATCACTATTTTGAAGGACACTATGTTTGAAGTCCAGAAGCCTAATCCAGGTGGATGCTTTATATATCAGCCTGTGGAAGTGAAAATCTTCAAGACTACGAATAAGGTTGAGAACGTGGTAGCTTGCGACAAATATGTGTGCGAAGATGGTTGGTTTACAGATCAATCAGCAACTCACGTGATAGCAACAACTGACGAACACGGTTGTAAGAACACTGTAACTTACAATGTTACTATAGCTTCAACACAAGTTTTGAAGGATACAACAGCTTATGGTTGCGATACATTATTCTACAACAAGTTGGATGGAACTGTGCAGATGTTCACATCTGATGCTACTTTTACTGATGAGTTGAAGAGTGATGACTGTGACGGAGCAGGTGTTACTCAAAAGGTAAATGTTGTTATCTACAAGACTGAAATTAAGGACTTGGCTCCGGTAGAGCATTGCGGATCAATGATGTTTACTGTTCCAAGCCAGTCAAAGAAGATAGAGGTCAAGTCGTCTTGTGTTATAAGCGATACAACATACAATGAGCACGGATGTATGCAGATTACAAGGACAAGGATTACTATCAAGCCAGTAAAGGTTGTTTATGATACTGTCCAGGCTTGTAAGACTTATAACTCGTTCCCTGCATTAAAGTATGAGAACGGCAGACCTTCTGGCTATGCATCTTATACTGTGGAGGATTCTACAGTTGTTGAACAGGATTTCGTTTTTGCTCAGCCTACAGCCTACTTCCTTACTTCATTCGGTTGCTTGGATACTACTTATAGGCATGTTGTTGTTCATGGTGTATCAGAGAAGAATTTGGAGACTATTAAGGCTTGTGAGGAGTATGAGTACACAAAGATGGACGGTACTACTGAGGTGATTACTGCATCAGGAACTATTACAGATGTGTTGAAGTCAAAGACTTGTAATTGTGACAGTCTTATCAATCACGTGAACATTGTTATCAATCATAGTTCTCCTGTCATCCCTACAGTTCACGAGATAACTAACTGTGATTCGGTAGTGTACATGAGAGGTACTAAGCGATTGGCTTTCTTTATGGATGATGCGTTTAGTGATACGTTGGTCAATCAATATGGTTGTGATAGTGTTGTCAAGTATAAGGCTATCGTAAACCATTCTGTTCTTGAGCACAAGTTTTTCACAGTTTGTCGTGATACTAATTTGAATCTTCAGGGAGTACCTACATTAATAGAGAATTCTGGAGTATATCGTGACAAGATAGGAACAACACCACAGGGTTGTGATAGCGGTATTGAGTATCATATCACAGTTGAGAAGCCAGAGACAGAAACAAAGAAGCAGTCTGCATGTGGTAGCATCAGATTCAACGGTCAAGATTATACTACAGTAAACGACAAGGTGAACGAGGTAACTCTTAACCTTGCAGGAAAGACTAAGTGTGACCCTGATACATTGTTCACTTTGTCTGTATATCCGACTTACGACATAGTAGTCGATACTGCTGACTGTTTCCAGGTTACATACGATGACATTTTATATACAAGCAGTATTAACAAGACCCTTAACTTAAAGACTGTTAGTGGTGGTTGTGACAGTATCATACATTTGAATGTCGTTGTACACGAAGTAAACGAGGCAGATTCTGTAACTACAATCAGTTCTCTTTACTTGGATTCAGAGTATAGAAAGGATACTGTAATTTATGACACTATGGTCAATAAATTCGGTTGCGAATACATATACACTAAGAAATATACTGTTATCCCTCCTGTATTGAGATTTGAGGATGTCAATATCTGTCGTCGTTACACATTCCCGCACAAGGACTTGGCAGTCTATAAGGGTGTGACATACGCAAACGACACAACTTTGGTTGACGAGTTGCGACACAACAAGACTAATAATGACACTATTCTTACGACAAATATCTATATCAACGAGCCTCAACATGAGTATATTGTTATTGATAGTTGTATGCAGGTGACATATAACGGAGTGGTCTTTACTGACTCTGCCGAGTTTATAGAGTTTGATCCGTTACTAAAGACTAAGGAGTTTGGTTGTGACAGTATTGTTCACGTAAAGGTCAATGTCGGCAAATGCTTCCCTTACCCTGTGTTGGTCAGCAAGTATGACTGGATACTGATCTGTAATGATAACATCATGACAGAAGACAAGTTCCGCAAGTTGGGTGGTGTCAAGTATCGCTGGTACAAGAATAACGCTTTGGTTTCAGAGACTTCAGAGAACTACTATACAGAGAATGTTCCTTTGAACGGATGCTATTATGTGGCTGTTGTAACTAGTGAAGGCTACGAGTACACTTCGGATGAAATGTGCTTTAATCAGTCTCACAATGTAACTCTAGCTCCTAATCCTGCGGTGAAGGGCAGACCGGTAACAATTGACTGTAGCTTCAGAGACGAGCCTGTAGAGGGAACTAAGGTTGAGGTCTATAATGCCATTGCAATCAAAGTGTTCGATACTGTGGCAACATCATCAACTATCTTGATTCCTGGCAAGGCAATTCCTACTGCCGGACATTATTTCGTTAAGTTGACAACTGAAGGCGGTTACGTATTGACGACTAAGTTTGTGGTTAAATAGAGTATATATTAGCAATAGATGAGAATCACTAGCAAATACATATTTGCTCAATGTGCGGTGCTGATGATAGCCTTGCTTCTTTCTTGCTTGCCTTATGATGGCATGGCGAGAAATAGGGATCAAGGTACTTATACTACGCTTCTTAAAGATCCTAAGATGTACACAGGAAAGGCTTCCTGGCTTTATACATACAGGTTCTTTCCTGAAATTGACGGACGTTTGGTAGATTCCTCCAAGATTCATATTCCAGAGGAGTATTTCCAGCATAGATTCCAGTTTTATGCGCAGGGTGGTCGTGCAGGATTCGAATGTAACAGAACTGAAGTGGATTTTAACCAAAGGTTTGGCTTCGGTTGCGGATTCCTTTACAATCATTTCTTTAATCCTCATTGGGGATTAAAGATTGGTGCAGGTTTGACTGTAGCAATAACAAAGGCCGCTCTCGGTGAATATTCTGATGATTACTATATTCATGACGGTGAGGGTGATGTTGTCAACTATTCCTATTCTGTAGGAAGCGTTCATGAGGATTTGTCTCTATACCAGTTGGATTTCCCTTTAGAGATAACTTATCAAAAGAAGAAGTTTAACCTTGGTTTTGGTATGAAGGTCGGAGCTCCAATTACTGTTAACTATGACCAAAAGGCGGACAACATTGTGCAGACAGCCTATTATCCTGCCTATGACATTCAGGTTGACGAATCTTGGGTGTTGGGGTGTGGTAAGTTTGAGTCTGTTATTGACGGAAGCAGCTATTCCCAGTCTCCTGTGTTTGTAATGGCAACTGCAGATTTTGAATGGATGATTCCTGTTGGCACTAAGAATGCAATAGGTGTCGGCATATTCGGTGACTATACTTTTTGTGGAATATCGCCAAGTTCCAGACATAACAATAGTCCCAACTCTCATTTGAAGTATAAGTCGGGGACAATGCTAAGTGTTTCAAAGGATGTTCCGGTTAATCTATATTCTGAGAGTTTGCTTGCAACCCAGTATGGACGAACAAGCAGGAGAATGGTGTCCAACTTGAAGTTCAACAGCTTTGGTATTCGTATCAGCTATTGCATCAATGCAAGACCAGACAAGAAATAAAGTTTTAATTGACATAAATGAAAATGGTGCGGTAACTTTGGATTACCGCACCATTTTTGTTTAGCAGTTATATTATGCCATGCGACTCTTGTAGTCGGCATAGGAGTACTCCCTGAGCATCTTCAATTCTCCGTTCATTGTCCACAAAGCCAAAGACGGATGAGATATTCCGTTGAACATCGTCGTCTTTACTGTAGTGTAGTGAATCATATCCATCAGTACTATCTGCTCTCCGACCTTTAATTCGTGGTCGAAACTCCAGCTACCCACAAAGTCCCCGCTCAAGCATGAGTTTCCTCCCATCCTATAAGTAGGCTTTCCTTCAACCTCGTCTGTTGCGCCAAGTATGTCCGGTTTATAAGGCATCTCAAGGCAGTCTGGCATGTGGCAGGCAAACGACACATCAAGGATGGCAGTCTTGATTCCTCCGTTTTCTACGATATCCTGGACTGTAGAGACAAGCT
Source organism: Paludibacteraceae bacterium (assembly GCA_024401535.1). Taxonomy (GTDB): domain Bacteria; phylum Bacteroidota; class Bacteroidia; order Bacteroidales; family Paludibacteraceae; genus UBA1723. Next base: position 40,142 of record JAKSKX010000012.1, read on the forward strand.
CTCCTGTTCGCCAAGCGAATGCGCTGCCTGGTTCAAGGATAAGCTGAAGATTCGGATGTCTTTCCTTGAATGAAGTAAGGACAGAAATCAAGTGTTCCACATTATAGTCAGCTCTTGTCATCAGGTGGCCTCCGCCCATATTAAGCCATTTGACTTGAGGAAGAAGATGACCGAATTTCTTCTCAACAATGTCAAGTGTCTTTTCTAGTTCATACGAAGTGCTTTCGCAAAGAGTGTGGCAATGCAAACCTTCTATTCCGTCTGGCAATTTGTCTCCGATAAGCGAAGCGACTACGCCAAGTCGAGTGCCAGGAGCGCAAGGATTGTATAGATCGGTTTCTACTGCGGAATATTCAGGATTGATGCGGATGCCGGCAGAAATGTGTCTGCCGTTCGGGTTAAGGCGCGACTTGTATTTCTCGTACTGAGCCAGGCTGTTGAATGTGATATGGGAGGAAAGCGATGCGATTTCGTCAAACTCCTTGTCTGTATAGACAGGGGCGTATGTGTGCGCCAACGACCCCATTTCATCAACAGCTAGGTGCGCCTCTGACAATGAGCTGGCAGTAGTGCATGAAATGTATTCGCGAACAATAGGAAACACCTTCCAAAGCGCAAAAGCCTTGAATGCCATGATAATCTTGACTCCGGCTCTGTCGCTTACACTACGAATCAATGCCAAATTTTTTCTTAGGCGTTCCTCGTCCACCACATAACATGGAGAAGGTACTTTGCTATAATCTATCATAGTTAGTTCTCAAAATGTTAGTTTGTGCAAAGATAATAGTTTTTGTAGAATGCAATCAAATGCAGACGGACATTTAGCCCTCTTTTTGCATTTGGCTGTCAATTTGTGTCGTCTTTAAAATGTAGCTTGTCTTTTTCTTGTGTTGTGCTTCTGAATTAAAAAATAAAGGTTTCAATTCGGCTATATGTTACCACCTAAGTTTAATTGAAGCTCTTATTTCGCTCTTGTTGTTTCCAGAGATTTCTTCTCCGGATGATGAAATTGTTGTTCTGCCGTCAATGTAAGAAATGCGGGAGTACTTTGCGTATAAAGACATGATTTTATTAAATTTGAAAGAAAATAGGCATCCGAATCTATGGCCAACTCCATAGTTCATAGGGGAATAGAAGTATCCAGGTATTTCAGTTTCGTAGCAATAGATTCTGTTGTTGTAGTCTTTTGCCGAAAAGTATGCATAGAGCATGGAGAATGAAAACCTATTGCTCGGTATGGAGAGAGTAAGATTCTCTTGAATGTGAAATCCATAAGTGTTTTCTCTTTTGTCTCGAGAGCATGTGTTCCCGTTTATTGTTGTCTTTGTTGTTAACCAACTCGAAGGCTTGACCTTGTAGTGAAGGCGAACAGAATTGGTTTCGAATGTGGACAGGCTGTGGTCGAAGTCTTTTTCTTTGGATTTGAATCTGTAGCGAACGGACAGCTCGTTGTTGCCATTTGGAAGGAACTTGGTCTGTACAGAGAAATCCTTGCCGAGACTTGGAGCGCTGACTCCATATTTAAGCCATTCAAATGAGAATAAGTCTGCATACAGGTTTATTGCGAATTTACGAGATAAATGGAAGTCTATGGCAGTCAGTAGCCCATGCTCGTTTTCGACTTTTGTGTTTTCCCTAACTGTATTTGCATAGGGTGCAAAGTATTCCGGAGAATAGTATCTGTGAGTTATATGTGCATCAACAAATCCATTTCGTGATAGATGGAGCTGGTTGATGACAGCAAATCCATCTCCATTGCTTGACTTTGCTATTTCACCGGTAAGACCTGCAACCTTTCCGTTATAGCTGTAGTTTATTGACATATTATTGCCGTGGTCCGAGTTTGTCGGCTTGTAATAGTTGTACAGTTTGTCTTGAGGAATGTATGGTCTTGAAAACTTGTAGTATGCGAAGGTTGTTCCGACAGAAAACTTGTTTATAGAGAATGATACATTACCACCAGAAATAAGTTCGCTCATGTTGTCCGCCTTGCTTCTCTCCAGTTCCGTGCGATGCAGTCCGCTTGTATAGAACGAAGAGAAACTGCTGTCCGGGTTTATTGTTGCGTCAATGGTGTGATATGATATGAACGGTGTTACTCTTACCTTTCTGAACTCCAGCTCGGTTGCAAAGCCCCTCATGAATCCGCTTTCGGAAGTTCCTGCATAATGACTTATCCCATTGCGAGAGTTGTTTGTTTGCTGCTTGAAAATGAAAGAATTGCCCAAAACAAGTCCGGAACCGAACATGAGCCTATAGTCTCCCAAGATTATTCTTTTGAATGTCTTGCAGTCGTTGACCTCAATATGACCGGAACAATGGTCCATCGGCATCCATCCCCTGTGGTAGTATAATTCTCCGGCATCTTTTTCTGCAACAAGTCCAAGCCGAAGCTTCTTGTCTCGCTGAATGGTTAGTTTTTGAACGAATCTGTTTGCGTCTCCTATGTATGGATTTGTAGATGCTTGAGTGTAGCCTTTGCGAGTTTCCAATACTCTTGAATAGAACGAGCTACTCTCTATTTTAGTGGCGTGTTTGTTGCTTTGTTCGTTGGATGCATACACAATGGGTTTCAGTAAATTCAGTTCAGAGTTTGTAAGTGACCTAATGTTTTTCAGCTCATATATGGTCGTGAATCCTCCGTAAATTTGTCTGTATGAGACGATTTCATTGACAGCTTTTGATGACAATAGACCTAGTTCGTTAAGCTCTCTTTTGCTGATAGTGTTCAGGTCTATGCCGAAACTTAGTCGTTCCGATAGGTCTTCGATGCGGTCGTTTATGTCTGTTTCTGTTTCATCGGTTTCCTCTTCCGCCATTGCAGACAGGTACTGTTCTAGTGTTTCGATGTCTGGTTCGAAAGCAGATGCACAAATCGAAAAGAGAAATAGTAGGCAAGTCAGTATATTTCTCATTTCTTGTTTATGTTTGCAGTTAGTGATAGCCCGAATATTCCCCTCAGATGTGTATGGAATGAGTAGGAAAGGTCAAGGTCGATTATTCCTAGAGATGTGCCTATTCCGAAGGAAGGAGAAGGTTCTGGGAATGTAAGTCCGCATCTTATCCTTAGAGGCTGTATGACAGTTGCCTCATATCCAGCCTTTCCAATGAATTCCTCGTTGTGAGTATAGTCGCATTCTATCGTAAAGAAATGTTTGTCGAATGTAATGCCGTAGCAGATGTTGCCAAGGACGATATTGTCTCCATCTCCGGAAGTGAGAAAGTCAGAAGAAACACTTACTCCAATCTTTTGGTAATAGGGCAGAGAGAACAAAAGTCCGGGAGTGAAACCAAGATAAATGTTTCTGTCTGCATTGACATGTTTATGTGTTTTCATCTTTATGCCAATGCCTGCTGCAACTCGCGGTGTGAAAGATTTTGCTAAAGTTAGTTTGGTCGAGATGTCCCGGTACTCGCTATACCCAAAATGAGAGACATGCACGGCTAGATCGATCTCTTTGCCATGCATGTCAGCACTTAAATTGTAATATGTCAGCTCTGATTCCAAAAATCTGTTCTCTGCACTTAATGAAACATTGTTGTTGTCAAAAGTCGTTAGCGCAGAAGGATTTGAATGGAACGCATTAGCCAAAGTAGTCGAAGCCATCGAAAGAGAGCGCACAGAATAAATTTCCTGTGCCTTGGACTGGAACACACAAAAAAATAGGAACAGTATGGCCAATCCAATTTGTCTCATCCTCAAGATTCTTTGGTTAGTTGAACTTGAAGCTTATACCAGCCTGGGCATTAGGCATACCGTTGCCTGTGTCTGCTCCGAATTCTGCCTTCAAACCAAATGCCTTAGAGAAGAAGTAGCGTACACCTACGAAAGGTCCGAAACAGAACTTGTTGCGTGTTGGATGTTCGCCATAGTAACCGTTGTAGTTTGAGCCAGTAACGTAATTCCATTTCTTCCAGTGTCCTCCCATCAAAAGTCCGCCGTAGATGTCGAGCTTTGTTACAGGACTGAAATGGAATGCAGAGCGGAACGCAACGAAAATGTTGTGCTGGTCTGCGTCAAAGTAGAAATATGAATGGTCATAGCGATAGTCTCTGAAATAGTGGGCATCGGCTCTTCCCCAGACGTCGTTGATGTAGTAGCTGGCAATACCTCCGAAAGAGATGCAGCCTTTGCCCTTAGCAAGCCCGTCAATGGAGCAGGCGTCAATAACCATACTTGCAGGCGGCATTATAACCTTGTGGTTGAAAGGACCTACGCTTGTGGGAGTACCAATAGTGAAGTCAAGCATTGTAGTTCCCTTGTGGAACTCAGAACTGCCCTTGCCTTTCTTGTTGTTTGCTGCAAAGGCCAACATTGGCAATAACATCACTGTTATTAGGAAAAACTTAATGTATTTCATCTTCTTTTATTTTATTCTATGATTGATCTGTATCTGTCTGTTACACTTTCCTCGGAATACTTCTCAAGGAATACCTCGCGTGAGTATTTGTTGAATCTGGGACGAGGGTTGGCTATCATGTCGTTTATACAGCGTATGAATTCCTCTGCGGTGTTGCATCTGCCTCCCACTTTGTCAAAGTCAGCTTCATAACCCTCTAGAGCCTCGTCAGTAGCGAAAATGTTTTTGCCATACATCAGACTCTCGCAAGTTTTGACTTTCATTCCGCTTCCGTCAAAGATGGGAAGAATCATTGCGTCAGCCTCCTCGAACAGAGGACGAAGGTCTGGAACATTGCTCATAAGCTTAATGTCCGGAGTCATAAACGAAGCGTTCTGTATCTTGTCCATTCCCTTGCCGGCTACTATGAGTTTTACTCCGTTGAGTTTTTGATATACGTTTTTAACGAACCATTTCAATCCATCCACGTTTGCTGTGAAGTATGCTCCAAGAAACAGCAGTGTGGGTTCATTTGAAGTCATTTGATTTAATACTTCATCTGAAGGATTGGAATATATGTCTCTGAAAGCAATCGGGGCGATGGCATCCGCTTCTCTGCCATATAGCTTTTTCAATACGTTGCTGTCTCTCTTGTTTAGTGTGATGATGCTGTCGGAGTACTTGCAGGCATAGTTGTCATTGGCATCTGCGCAGTGCATAACTAGTGGTCTCCATGGCTGATACCATCTGCATTTTGCTGAGAAATATACTTTTTCAACATTGTGAAAGAAACTGACAACCTTGCCTTGGTAACCTGAATCTTTGAGTTTCTTGGCAATAATACCGAAAAGGCTCCTGTCAACAAAAACTATATCATAGGGTTGCGCCTCTCGTGCTATTTGTTCGACTCTTTTGGGAGAAAGACCGAAGAAATAGTTTTGAAAGAAATACCATATACCTTTGATGTAGTCGAAAGCGGAGCGTTTCCTGCTTTCGTCGTGTATGTATATGGTATTGACATTATCCTTGCCTACAATTGAGTTTATCACGCGCAGGTTTTTCTCGCTAGCTTGCTCGCCACCCTCCATGATATTCTTGCTCAATTTGTACCTTATGATTAGAACTTTTGTCATGAATCGTTGTTTTGTTTTGCAAAAATAATACTTTTGACAGACCTTGCAAAATAGAACGACTTTTTTGTCGGTATATTATAGCGCCTTGTAGTGTTTTGCAATGAAAGAAAACAGCGGTTTTTCGATAAATTCAGGCAAGCAATTTTTAACGGTTCGTACTATTTTTTTTCTGCGCAACAGAGATTTTCTTTCGGCTTCCAAGTCATATCCTCTGCTTTTCAGAATGTCAAAGTGTTCATTTACGGATTTGGCATAGTTGTCGAATGTGGCGCCTCCTGTAACTACTACGTCAGCGACAGTTATTCCACAGTTTTCGTATCTTGCACCCTCGTTGTAAAATCTTGAGAGCATTTCGAAGTCTGCCGCATATCTGTATTTCGTGTTGAAAGGAGCCGCTTTCATCAGACTTGACTTTAAGAAAATGGATTGGTGACTAAAAACCATTTTTGTCGGTTGCTGTTCAAGAGTTCCTGCTGTCTTGTGAAAGACTCCATATTCGGTTTCTTCCTCAACATCGCCATATACAGCGTCAGGGAAGTCGTTTCTTTCTACAAAGGCCGCCATTTCGCTTACTACATTGTCGTTGTGGAATACGTCGTCAGCGTTCATGAATAGAATATAGTCTCCTGTTGCGGCTTCAATACCCTTGTTCATTCCGAAGTAAATTCCTCCGTCTTTTCCTGATGTCCAGTAGCTGATTCTGTCGGCATGGCTTTTTATTATGGAAACTGTATTGTCCGAGCTTCCTCCATCAATGATTACGTATTCCAGGTTGTCATAGTTCTGAGAGAGTACAGAGAGTATGGTTTTCTCTATACAGTTCTCGGAATTGAAACAAACTGTGATGACAGTCATTTTGGGATGGGCTTGGTTTTCCATAAAGATGATTTCGAAAGAATATAACAAAAAAGAGAGACAATCAAACTGACCATCTCTCTTGTTGAGCGGAAGACGGGGTTCAAACCCGCGACCCACAGCTTGGAAGGCTATTGCTCTATCAACTGAGCTACTTCCGCATCATTGCATCAATCAGTGTCTTATTCCCGATTGCGTTGCAAAATTAGTATTTATTTCCTTAATCCGTATATGTTTTGGCGGATATTTTTAATAAAAGTTTCTATTAGACTGTAAATCAAAGATATATTTACAGCGCAATAGACAACATTCCCAAAGGATTTACCTTGATAATTTTCTCGTCAATCAGTTGTTTGTATGCGATTTCGAAATACTCCTTGTGGTTTTGGTACATGTAATGGAGCATGTCGTATGAAATGTCTTCGTTTCTCAGCCTTATCTTGTCTATTATAGAGCTTCTGAGGTTTTCCCACCATGCCGCTTCCGGAGACATGGCTAGCCTGTTTGCCTTTTTGTCAAGGCAATAGTCGCAAATTCCACAATCCTTTGCGTCTGTTTCTCCGAAGTAGTGAAGTAGAAGTCTGCTTCGGCAAATGCCTTTGCTCTGTACGTATCTATAGACGTTTTCAAGACGGTAGGTCGCATTCTCTTTTCTTTTTTCGTATGCGGCTTTCTCTATAATTATATGGTCGGCGTCTATTCTTCGGGACAGAAGTGTTATGAATCCGGCTTTCTTGCCTGGAACGTATTCTATTACACCATAGGAGCGAAGCACACAAAGAGCCTTGTAAATGTCGTCGAAGTTTGTCCACGAATAGCCGATATGCTTGAAAATATCCCATTCGTCAATGAAAACCCAATCGGTGAAAATTCCCGTGTACATACGCATGAGTGCAGTCATTATCACGTTGGCACTCTGCGGAATGTCATCGTATTCAGAGTTGTAGAGTTCGTCCCTTTCGACAGAGAACCTGACCCTTGACAGGTGTTTGGTTTCAGGCTCATATTTCAAGTAGCCGCTTTGCTCAAGAATCAGAAGTGCAGACTTCACCTGCTGAATGTTGAATCCATAGGCAGTGCAGAATTTCCAGATGTCAAACTCGAAACACCAGTCCATGCCTTCGTTGATTGCCACCTTCAGGTATCTGAGTATTGTGTCGTAACATATCTTGCAGAAGTCCTTCGAAGGGAAGGAAAGGCGCAGGTTTCTGGAGAGATTGCTCATATCTTGAGCGGTATATAGTGCTACTGCGTATGACTTTTTTCCGTCACGACCAGCTCGTCCAGCCTCCTGAAAGTATGCTTCCAGGCTTTCCGGTATGTCATAGTGGATTACACTGCGTACGTCCGGTTTGTCGATTCCCATACCGAATGCGTTTGTGGCAACCATAACCCTTGTGTCTCCGCGCTTCCATTCCTCCTGTTTCTTTATTTTGTCCTTGTCATCAAGGCCTGCATGATAGAAGTCCGAAGAAATATTGAGGCTCGCAAGTTTTTTCGCCAATGCCTCGACTCCTTCGCGAGAGCGGCGGTATATTACAGATGTTCCAGGAATGCCGTTCAAAATCCTTTGAATCATTGCGATTTTTTCGTCTTCGCTGTTCAGAAGTCTTGTTGAATAGCTGAGGTTGCTTCTGAAGAAAGATGCCTGTATTACATTATGCTCCTTGAAAAGCAGTCTGTCCTGAATGTCGTTGACCACCATCGGAATAGCTGTGGCTGTCAATGCTAGGACGGGAATGTTAGGCTTTATGTCCCTTATTTCGGCAATCTTGATGTACGAAGGTCTGAAATCATAACCCCATTGGCAGATACAGTGCGCCTCGTCAATCGTGATAAGGCAGATGTCCATTCCGCCAAGGTACTTGCGGAACTTTTCGGATTCCAGACGTTCGGGAGAAACATACAGGAACTTGTAAGCTCCATATATGGCATTGTTCAGCACTATCTGAATCTGCTTGTCCTCCATTCCGCTATGGATGTAGGCGGCGTTTATGTTTATATCGCGTAGGGCGTCAACCTGGTCTTTCATCAGAGAGATAAGCGGAGTTACGACAAGGCACATTCCGTCCATTGCCATTGTTGGCACCTGGAATGTCAAACTCTTTCCTCCACCCGTAGGCAGAAGTCCAAGCGTGTCCCTTCCGGCACATACAGAGTCAATTATTTGTCTTTGTACGCTCCTGAAACTATCGAATCCCCAATAGTCCTTGAGTATCTTCTCTATTTTGTCCATCACCAAGTTTTAGAATTCCACTCTGAAAGTTCGTGCTTTCAAATCTTCGTATGCCTCTTTGTTGAATTTGTATTTGGAAGGGTAGCGGGAAGGCAAGCCCTCAGGTCTTTCCTCGGCAAGTTCAAGTACTTTTACGAACTGGATTTTTTTCGAGAAGTTTCTGCGGTCGAACTTTTCCCCAAGTATGGCTTGGTATAGGTTCTGAATCTCGCTCATCTTGAAAGTTTCTCCAAGCATTTCAAAGCATATAGCCTCAAAATGAACTTTCTCGCTAAGCCTTACATGGGCATCTTTGATTATTCTTTCGTGGTCGAATGCAAGTGGTGGAAGGCTGTCAATTTTAAACCATTTAGCCTCTGCCGCATCGTCCCCTCCTTTGATATTCTCGTATTTGTCCTTTATGACAAGAGCAAAATATGCCGTAGTGACAACTCTTTCTCTAGGGTCTCTGGTTACGTCAGAGTATGTTGCGAACTGCTCGACTCTGACTCCCTCTACGCCAGTTTCCTCCTTTAGCTCTCTTCTTGCACATTCGTCAAGGTTTTCGTCCATTTTCATGAAACCGCCGGGCAGAGCCCAACAGTCCTTGTATGGAGCAACGCCCCTTTTTATGAGAAGCACATTCAGTTGTTTCCCGTCAAATCCAAAAATTACGCAGTCGGTAGTTAGCGCTGGATGCGGATATTCGTATGTATAGCTCATATTCATTGAATCTTTAGTTGTTGAGTGTCCAGTACATGCTCAATGTTGGAAATCAACACCAATAATAATGCGCAAATTTACGCAAAACAAACTAAAATCATCACTGTTTCCCCTAAATTTTGTAAAATATCTTCGCAAAACGATGCAAGTTGCATTGAAAGGTGTATTGCTAATGTATTTTTAGTGCTAGGTTTGCTTTGTGACAGCTTGTTTCTTTTCCTAAGACAAGGCATGTTGCCCTATATGCAATTTGAGTTTGCACATTAATTTTTCTGTCTATAGTCGAACTCAATTCAAGTTTGTTTTTTTGACTATGTTTTGACTGAGTATCAGAATATTGCTTGTGAATTTTCGCCCGAAACGAATTGACGGTCAAAAGATAGATGTCAGTAGCGTCTAAACAGACATTTGATTAGTTTTGCATGAAAAAGCTATTTTGATGTCTTTATCTTTCTATACTCTCCGTTCTCCATCCTATATTCGCCAGTTTCTATTGTTCTTGGACTATCTTCATTGCCTTCTTCGTATAGGTCAAAAGTGCGCTCTTCTGTTTGATAATGAAATACAGGGTAACCGTTTTGGTATTTGTTGAAGTCTTCTCTGTTATAGTCTATGATGTCAATATCAATTCTGCTGCCCTTTTTTGTAACTGAGTCACACTTTGATTCGATGTATAAAGTATTTAGAACAAATTGCTTTTTTTCAATGTCGTAGTAGTCGTAAAACATTGTGTAGTTTCTATCAAGAGCCTTAGACTTCTTTTCGTACGAGAACTTCAATAGAGGCATTCCGTTTTCTTTTGCGATGAATCCTTGGGATTCCATTTGCCAATAATCTTTCATGTCTTTATACATGTATATGTTTGATGAGGAGTCCACCAGTGTTACTATGGAATCTTGGATTTTGAATAGCAGGAATCCTTTTCTTTGATCTGAATAATATGCATCTATTGCAAAACAAATGATGGAGTCATTCTCGTATTTTTGGTGGTAGCTGTAGCCGTCGCAATAAAATTGTCCGGCCTTGTGGTTGTTGACACAATTGATGATATATTGTATTTTGCCATCATAATCTTGCGGACAATAAGATTCGTTTCTTGGACTTTCTTCAAATCTGTCTCTATGGTCGAAAATGATTTCGTAGTTTACCTCTGGCTTGTAGGTCCAGTGACAGGTTTGGTTTGCTGCATCTATAACCAATGTGTCAATAAATTCCCCATGCTTGCTGATTATAGTGTCCCCCCAATAGATGCTTCCCCGATTATGGATTTTATTCGAATAATTTCCGCCATAACTTTTTAATAGCAATTCATTTTCCCATTCTTTTTGTTGTCTCTCAATTTGCATTTCCGAAATACTCTTTTTCCAGAATGTTCCGTATGTCACAAGAACAAGAGTTGACAGAGTGAAAATTGCGCAGTAGAAGGGAACTTCTTTTTTCTCCTTGCCTTCTGTCAATGAACGGTATAGAACAATTACAACAGAAATTGTGCCAAGTACTATAGCCGGCAGATAGACAATCAACCCTAACTTCATAGCAAAAACAAAAACTCCACCCAAATGGTGACCTCCTGAAACATGATCAAAGGCGGAAAGTTTACATGGCTGCCATGAATATACTATAATGTTGGTAACAGCCAGCAAAATCATAAATATAATGGAAGTTATATTTTTCATAGTTTTATTCCTCTCGTTTAGCATTTCTATCATACAACAAAGAATCCCCTTTGTACAGGTTTCCGTCAATGGACTTGTAGAACTTGTTGTTCGGAGCAACGGAAACATAATTTATGCGGCAACGCTCCCAGGGGATAGATCTATCAATATATACTATAGTTTCAGGGATGAAGAGCGTGTCGCAATTAATACTATAATCTTTGCTTAGTTCGATTACTTTATATAAAGTTTCATTGTGTGTGACTTCTGCTGGAACCTTCAAATTATGTTTATATCCAATCCATTTTGGTTCCATTGAAACCTCTTTTTTCTGTTTGTTGATATAGGAGAATGTCATATCGACACCATTGACAGTTTTTTCAAAAACAAAATTTTCGTCGTACTGTTTGTAGTCGTCTGGTTTGGGTGCGATTATATGCACATAGGTGACCAAAGACAATAAGACCACGCCAGAACAAATAATTGCAGCAAAAATGTTTTTTCTCATGCTTTTGATTTTTAGAAACAATGTACAAACAGATAAGCCGATGTACATATTGTATTTTTTGCAAAATTAATGTTTTACAGCAATCTAATATCGTCAGAATGGAATAGTTTTTCTCTCAATTCCTAAAAAATGTTAATAAATGCACGATTTTTAACTAAAAACTATTTCCGAACATTTTTTTTATATACCTTTGTAGTACAATTAAGAAACAAAAAAACGGAGGTCGTTATGGAAACTGTAGGATTTGATTTCGAGAGCATTTTCTCGATGCCAGTGTGGTGGACTATATTGGCAGTAGTGTGTTTGATACTGGAACTGATGACCCCAGGTTTTGTGATTGCCTGCTTCAGTTTGGGAGCTTTGCTTGCAGCTTTGGTTGCATTGTTTGATGCGTCACTAGTCATTCAGTTGGTATTCTTTGCGATAGGTTCAGTTGTGGCTTTCCTTTTGATTCGTCCAGCTTTGAAGAAGTACTATGTGGGAAGAGAAGAGGTTAAGACAAATGCTGATGCACTGATAGGTAAAGAGACTAAAGTGTTCGAGGACATTGAGGCAGATGACTACGGAAGCGTCAAGATTGATGGCGATGTGTGGAAGGCCAAGAGCAACTGCGGCAGGATTTCAAAAGGAGAAAAGGTCGTTGTGGTGGAAAGAGACAGTATCATTCTCACTGTAACAAGAGCTTAAAAGAAATAAAAATAGTATTAATTAATAAAAATTTGATTTATGGGAGGCGGTTTTATTGTACTTCTCGTTATTATTGGATTGATTGTTGCATACCTAACAATGGCAATCAAGATTATTCCTCAGAGCGAGACAAAGATTATCGAAAGATTGGGTAAGTTTAGCAAGGTTTTGGGACCAGGAATGAATTTCATCACTCCATTCCTAGACGCACCAAGACAGATCTATGCTAGAAAGGTATTCCAGGGCGCAAGAGGTGAAGTGTATGCTCGTAACTATACAACAGATGTTATCGACTTGCGTGAGCAGCTTTACGATTTCCCTAAGCAGAACGTGATTACTAAGGATAACGTTCCTGTAGAGATCAACGCATTGCTTTACTTCCAGATTGTTGACCCAGTTAAGGCAACTTACGAGATTGACAACCTACCAAACGCAATCGAGAAGTTGACTCAGACTACACTTCGTAACATCATCGGTGAGCTTGAGCTTGATGAGACTTTGACTTCTCGTGACACAATCAACGCTAAGCTTCGTTCAGTGCTTGATGATGCAACAAACAAGTGGGGTGTTAAGGTTAACCGTGTAGAGCTTCAGGACATCACTCCTCCAGAGTCTGTTCTTTCTGCGATGCAGAAGCAGATGCAGGCTGAGCGTAACCGTCGTGCTGAAATCCTTCGTGCAGAGGGAGAGAAGCAGTCTGCAATCCTTGAGTCAGAAGGTGCCAAGACTGCTGCTATCAACCGTGCAGAGGCTGTCAAGCAGACTACTATCCTTAACGCTGAGGGAGAGGCTATCGCAAAGTTGAAGCAGGCAGAGGCAGAGGCTGCTGCTATCGAGCGTATTGCAGAGGCTATTCGTGGTACAAACACAGACCCAGCTACTTACCAGATTGCAATGAAGTACATCGAGACATTGAAGGACATCGCTTCAGGACAGAACAACAAGACTGTTTATCTTCCTTACGAGGCTTCAAGCGTTCTTGGTAGCATTGGAGGTATCAAGGATCTTTTCAAGAAGAACTAATAGTTTCTTGCAGAGAAAAATGAGGGCGGAACGTCAGGTTCTGCCCTCTTTTTGTTCCTTAAAGAATAAAAATTGATGTGTTTTGTCAAAAAAAGTTGTGAAAAGTTTGCAGATAATAAAAAATATACTACTTTTGCACTCGCAATCGAGAAATGAAGGTTGCAAGAGTTCTTTTTAAGATAGATAAATGCGGAAATAGCTCAGTTGGTAGAGCACGACCTTGCCAAGGTCGGGGTCGCGGGTTCGAGTCCCGTTTTCCGCTCAAGGTTAGTAAAACCTTTCTCGTGGAGATAAATTACTGCTTGCGGAAATAGCTCAGTTGGTAGAGCACGACCTTGCCAAGGTCGGGGTCGCGGGTTCGAGTCCCGTTTTCCGCTCTAAAATGTTTTTTGAAACTCCCATTGCTCAGATGGTGGAATTGGTAGACACGCTACTTTGAGGGGGTAGTGCCGGTTGCGGCGTGTGAGTTCGAATCTCATTTTGAGCACTATGCGGCGAAAGAATTTCTTTCGTCGCTTTTTTTGTATGTAACTATGATTCTGTGAATAATGGAGGAAGATTTTTGGCTTCGTACTAGATTGATTCTGGGTGATGCGTTCGTTAGAAAGATAAAGGCCACTAAAGTTATCGTCTTTGGTGTCGGTGGTGTCGGCAGCTGGTGTGTCGAGGCTTTGGTGCGCAATGGCATAGAGCAGATTACTATTGTGGACTGCGATGTTGTGGCTCCTTCCAATGTAAACCGTCAGCTGATGGCTTTGACAACGACTGTCGGACAGGTTAAGGTTGAGGCTATGAGGGAGCGCCTTTTACAAATTAACCCTAACGCGCAGATTACCGCACTCCAGAAAGTCTATTCTAAGGAAACTGCCGATGAATTTGAACTTGAGAAATATGATGTCATTGTTGACGCTATTGACAGTCTCACAGACAAGGCTAACCTCATCCTTCATGCTTGCAGCTTGAAAAATAGCAGGTTCTATTCCTCGATGGGTGCTGCTTTGAAACTTGACCCTACCAAGATTTGTGTTGACGAGTTCTGGAAAGTTAACGGGTGTCCCCTTGGTGCTGCATTGAGAAAGCGGTTCAAGAAGAACAAGACTTTTCCTGCCAAGAAGTTTAAATGTGTGTTCAGTCCTGAATTGAAGGAGAATCACGAAGATGTGCTGCCGGAAGGTGCAGAGAGAGCTAATGGCTCATTGGTACACATTACTGGCATTTTCGGATTTACAATTGCCGGTTTGGTAATGATGGATTTGGAGAAGAGTTTTCAACAAAATGAAAAAATCTCTGACGAAGTATAACCAAAGTACCTAATTTTGGTTATTTTTGCTTGCAAATAATGTCAAGTGTTTAATGAGGAGAGGAATAATGAAATATATTGTGGGAGTTGTAGGCATCGTGATGCTTACTTCGTGTGCGCCCCAAGTCGTTTCCCTTGTTCCAAACTATACACGTTGTTGCAAGAAGATTGCGTCCAAGACGTATTACGACAATATGGACATGTCTAGAAGTCCAATGGTTATAGACATGTACTACAAGTCGAATCCACGAATAAGGAGAATAGAGTACGAGCAGTCTAATCAGGCCGATGCTGACGGAGTGTGCATTAAGTATGAAAGAAGATATACTTCAAAGGCAAAAAGCGGATATTTGTACGTCAACAAGGTCATTATGGACTCCCTGCCAGAATACCACCATTTCAGATATTCCATTGATGGAGATGTTGTAACAAAGAAGTCTTGTTACAAATTGTTACGGTTGAAGAAGAGTTCTGTCAAGGCTATCAACGGAGATTCAAGAAACAATGTTATTGATATTAGAACTAAATAACTGACTATGAAGATCAAAAGCATAATATATAGATGTTTGACTACAGTTCTTGGTGCTATAGGTTGCATTGGAGCTAGTGCGGATGTTATATCCACAGGCTCTGGTTTTGTAATCGGTAAGGATGGCACAATCGCAACTGAACTTTCCATTGTCAAGGGTGCTAAAGACGTGATAGTTTATGGCTTGGGGGAGAACATCGCTCAGGCCTATCATGCAGAAATAATACTGGTTAGCCAAGCCTCTAATTTGGCTGTTCTCAGAATTCCTGACTTTGTGCCTTTCAAACCAATAAAGGTTGGAACATTTAATTCCAATGACTCGTTGAAGGTTGTATATGACAAATTTTCCATGATCAAGAACGAGATATTGATAGTTAATGCTGTAGTAAAGGGAAGTGCTGACAACTATGAACTTGTGGGAGAGTTTGATGACGCAGCCATAGGTTCTGCTGTCATAAATTCAAAAAACGAGCTTGTGGGTATGCTTGCAAAGAACAAGGCGGGAAAACCATGCAAGCTTGTAGAGATCAGCAAAGTGCCGTTCCTGGAGTCTGATGATTCCGATCTGTTGGGCGCTATGCCTTTCGCTTGTGCTGTAGTGGGACATGATGAGCGTGTGGAACTTGATGAGAATCCAATAGTGTTCACCATTGAGGAACAGGACAAGGAAGTCAAAAGAACAAATGTCCTTGATTTACTTGGAATAGAGATGATTGACGTAGAAGGCGGTTCCTTTATGATGGGGTGCGCCGGTAACTACGGTGACTGCCAGAGTGCAGAAAAGCCTGTTCACGAGGTGAAGGTAGAGTCGTTCAAACTCTCCAAGTTTGAGGTTACACAAAAGCAGTGGAATCTTGTTATGGAAGCTAATCCAAGCCCTATCAAGGGTGATGACCTTCCTGTCTATAATGTTTCTTATGACGATGCGCTGGAGTTTATTTCTAAGGTAAACAGTTCTTCCGGCACAAAGTTCCGTCTGCCAACAGAAGCCGAGTGGGAGTTTGCTGCAAAGGGTGGAGTCAAGTCTCAGGGGTTCCAGTACGCAGGAAGCAATAGCCTTGACGATGTCGCCTGGTATAGGGACAATTCCGGAGCAAAGCCTCATACTGTCGGAACAAAGAAACCGAATGAGTTGGGCATTTACGATATGAGCGGAAATGTGTCTGAGTGGTGCATTGACGATTTCAAGAGCTATTCTGCACCCGACTACAAGCCGTACTACTATTCCAAGTTTGTTGATTTGGAAATTCCGGACACAGTGAAGGTCGCTGTCAGGGATTCGTTCGCCTTGTACAAAATTGACGAGTCGGAGAAGCTTAAAAACAAGTTGACAAAGGACAGAAAGGTTATGCGAGGCAGCGGCTATTTCTATGAGAAGGCCAGATGTAACCTTTCGTACAGAAGAGCCTGTGCAACTACGGACAAGTACACTTTTGGATTCCGACTTGCAGAGTAGTTGAATTTGAGAAATACAGAAAAAGCCTCGACACCATGCGTTGCCGGGGCTTTTGTTTTGGTGTGTAATACGGAGAAAAAGTGTTTGGCCCTAGAGTTTGAGTCATCTTGAAAAAGCTTTCCAATCCTGTCCGATTCCATTGAAAAAAATCAAAAATAGTCGTTGTCTGCTCGGCAAAACAAGATTTTGCCCATAAAAAATGGCAAAAGTTCGTTTCTCTATGATTTTTTCACAAATATTCTTGCATAATACAAAATCTTTTGTTTAAGTTTGCATAAAGATTGGGCGTAGCTATGGTTACGTTTGGATTTTTTTGAAGATAACCGTAATCTTTAAACGCTACCTTTTGTATAGTATGTTTTTTGATTATACAATCTGATTTTTTCGAATGACTTTTTATAACACATAGAAATACATATATGAATAACGATTTTAGGAAATATGCAGTCGGACATCTTGGTATGAATGGTCTTGCTCTTGACCAGTACGTTTCGTCAGTGTCTGCAAGTTACGTTTCACCAACAATCTTGGAGGAGCGTCAGTTGAACGTTTCGCAGATGGATGTGTTCTCAAGATTGATGATGGACCGCATAATATTCCTCGGAGACCAGATCGATTCCTATACAGCTAATGTGGTTCAGGCGCAGCTTCTTTACTTGGATTCAGCAAACCCAGGCAAGGACATTTCCATTTACTTGAATTCTCCAGGTGGGTCGGTATATGATGGTTTGGGTATATATGACACTATGCAGTTCATTTCCTCTGATGTTTCTACAATCTGTACTGGTTTGGCAGCCTCTATGGCGAGCGTATTGCTAGTGTCAGGAACAAAGGGCAAGCGTTTTGCTTTGAAGCACTCGCGTGTCATGATTCATCAGCCTCTTGGTGGAGCTCAGGGTCAGGCTTCTGATATCGAGATTACAGCAAGAGAGATATTGAAGTTGAAGAACGAGTTATATAGTATTATCGCCGAGCATTCCGGCAAGCCTTTCGACCAGGTTTATGCAGACTCTGACCGTGACTACTGGATGACAGCAGAGGAGGCTAAGGCATACGGAATGATTGACGAGGTATTGGTAAAGTCAAAGTAATAAAGACATACACGTAAGTATATGGCAGTAAAGACAGTGGAAAGATGTAGCTTTTGTGGTCGTTCAAAGAAGGAAGTCGAAATGTTGATTACCGGATTGAACGGTTGCATTTGTAATGAATGTAGTCGTCAGGCCTACGAGATGATAGAGCAGAATCTCAAGGAAATGGCGAAAACGTCATGCAGCTCGTCTCTAAATAATATTCCTAAACCGAAGGAGATTGTGGAGTTCCTTGACCAGTACATCATCGGTCAGGAGGAAGCAAAAAAGGTGCTTTCGGTGGCGGTGTATAACCACTATAAGAGACTCGGTCAGACAATCGAGGATGATGGTGTTGAGATTGAGAAATCTAACATTGTTATGGTTGGTTCTACAGGTACAGGTAAGACGCTTCTTGCCCGTACCATTGCAAAGCTTATAAACGTACCGTTCACAATTGTGGATGCCACTGTGTTTACAGAGGCAGGATATGTGGGCGAGGATATAGAGAGTATTCTTACTCGCTTGCTTCAGGCGGCTGACTATGATGTTGAGGCTGCCCAGCGAGGAATAGTGTTCATCGACGAGATTGACAAGATTGCTCGCAAGGGAGACAATCCTTCCATTACACGTGATGTGAGCGGAGAGGGTGTTCAGCAGGGACTTTTGAAGCTGCTGGAGGGCTCGATTGTAAATGTACCACCTCAGGGTGGACGCAAGCATCCTGACCA
Source organism: Paludibacteraceae bacterium (assembly GCA_024401535.1). Classification (GTDB taxonomy): domain Bacteria; phylum Bacteroidota; class Bacteroidia; order Bacteroidales; family Paludibacteraceae; genus UBA1723. Next base: position 58,367 of record JAKSKX010000012.1, read on the forward strand.
AAAGTACATTCAAGTGGATACAAAGCACATCCTGTTCATTTGTGGAGGTGCATTCGAAGGCATAGAGAAGAAGATAGCGATGAGACTCAACACTAAGACTGTCGGTTATAGTGCTTCTCGAGCTAACATGGTCAGAGAGACAAACGACATGATAAAGTTTGTCATTCCTGAGGACTTGAAGTCTTTCGGTCTGATACCGGAGATTATCGGTCGTCTTCCTTTGCTTACTCATTTGAACAAGCTTGACAGAGCGGCACTTCGCAGAATCCTGACTGAACCAAAGAATTCAATAATCAAGCAGTATGTCAAATTGATGAAGATTGACGGTGTTGACTTGAATTTCTCTGAAGAGGTGCTTGATATGATTGTGGACAAAGCTATGGAGAGTAATCTCGGTGCAAGAGGATTGCGCTCGATAGTTGAGACAATAATGATAGATTTGATGTACGAGACTCCTTCAACCAAAAAGAAGAAGATCGACATAGATCCTGCGTATGCAAAGGAGAAGTTGAGCACATTGAATTACGATGTTCAAAATTGATAAAGATAGCAATGCGGAGCCGTCTGGCTTCGCACCCTTCCGAATAAGAAAGACAGCGTCTGATATTAACTATTCAATTATGTTACGCTTATGATGACAAAACAAGAACTTCGAAAAGAGTTAAAGAAACATTTTGGATTTGACACATTTAAGGGTAATCAAGAAGACATTATTCTGAATGTACTTTCGGGTGCAGATACATTTGTCTTAATGCCTACGGGTGGTGGTAAATCGTTGTGTTACCAGCTCCCTGCATTGCTTATGGAAGGTACTGCTGTGGTAATATCCCCATTGATAGCGTTGATGAAGAATCAGGTGGATGCCATGCGTAATTTCAGTGAGGATGACGGTGTGGCGCATTTCTTAAATTCTTCGTTGTCAAGAGCTGAAATTGATAATGTCAAGCAGGATATTCTTAGCGGCAAGACAAAGATGCTGTATGTTGCTCCAGAGTCGCTGACTAAGGAGGAGTATATTGATTTCTTGAGACAGATCAAACTTTCTTTCTATGCTGTTGACGAGGCGCACTGTATCTCTGAATGGGGACACGACTTCCGTCAGGAGTATAGAAATATCAGACCTATAATAGACAGAATCGGACAGAAGGTTGGAGTTGTGGCGCTTACAGCAACTGCAACACCAAAGGTACAGCACGACATTCAGAGAAATCTGGGAATGCTTTCTGCCCAAGTATATAAGTCTTCGTTCAACAGACCTAACTTGTACTATGAAGTAAGGGAGAAGACAAAAGATATTGACAAGGAAATAGTTAAGTTCATTCGCCAACACTCGGGCAAGAGCGGTATTATCTATTGCTTGAGCCGTAAGAAGGTTGAGGAATTGGCAGAGATGCTTACACTAAACGGCATTCGTGCGAGAGCCTATCATGCAGGACTTGAGCAGGCTGTCAGATCTGAAAGTCAGGATGACTTCCTGATGGAGAGAGTAGATGTGATATGTGCCACTATAGCTTTCGGAATGGGTATTGACAAGCCTGATGTTAGGTTCGTTATACATTACGACATTCCAAAGAGCCTTGAAGGTTATTATCAGGAAACTGGTCGTGCCGGTCGTGATGGCGGCGAGGGTATTTGTGTGGCATTCTATTCAGAGAAGGATATAGAGAAACTGGAAAAGTTTACTCAAGATAAAAAGGAGGCAGAAAAAGAGATTGGCAAGCAGCTGCTAGCTGAAACTTCTATGTATGCCAAGACGACTATGTGCCGTCGTAAAGTTTTACTCCATTACTTCGGAGAGGAGTATAAGGGAGATAATTGTGGTAATTGCGATAATTGTAAAAGTCCTAAGAAAAAGGTGGATGCAAAAGAACAGTTGTGTACAGTACTTGAGACTGTAACAGCATTAAACGAAAACAATAAGCAAGAGTATATTATCGATATTATCATGGGTCGAGAGACTCCTGAAATTGTTCAGGTAAACCACCATGAGGAAATCGACACATTTGGTGAAGGTCAGAATGACCCTGAATCTACATGGCAGGCTGTCATACAGGAAGCTTTGGTCGCTGGTTATCTGCGCAAAGACATAGACAACTATGGCATCTTGAAGATTACCCCAGAGGGTAAGGACTTCTTGAAGAAGCCAAAGGTGTTCAAAGTGTCAATCGACAACCCAGAGGATGAGGATGAAGATGAAGAAGAAATGCCAGAGGGTGTTTCTGACGGAGGTGCCGCAGATCCATGTTTGTTCGCATTGTTGAAAGACTTGCGTAAGGAGGTTGCGACAAAGCAGAAGTTGCCTCCGTTTGTAATCTTCCAGGACCCTTCCCTTGAGGCCATGACATCTTCTTATCCTATCACTATCGAGGAACTTGCTAATGTTCCTGGCGTAGGACAGGGTAAGGCGGCAAAGTTTGGAGAGCCTTTCATCAAGCTTATCAGCAAGTATGTTGAGGAGAATGGTGTGGAACGCCCAGATTCCATGATTATACGCACTTCTCCGCGTAATGCCAAGTTGAAGATTGACTTGATTCGTGCCATAGATGCAAAGAAGCCGCTTGATGCAGTAGCTGAGAATAGAGGTATTACCCTTGACGAGTTGTTGACTGAGATCGAGTCTATTGTTAGCTCTGGTTCGCATATCGATATATCTTATTTCATCAACGAGGTTATTGATGAGGACAGAGTCGCAGATATCTTTTCATATTTCCACGATGAGGCAGAGACTGATGATATAAACTCTGCAATCGAGGAGCTTGGAGGTGATTACGAGGAATGGGAAGTTAGATTGGTGAGAATCAAATTCCTTTCCGAGGTAGGAAACTAATTTTGAAATAATATGTGGCTTTAGGTTTTTGCTTAAAGCCACTTTTTAGACTAACTATAAAGATAAGATGAAACCAACACTTTTAGTTTTGGCGGCTGGTATGGGTAGCCGTTACGGAACATTAAAGCAGCTTGACGGCGTTGGTCCTTCAGGCGAGACTATTATGGATTACTCAATCTTCGATGCTATCCGTGCTGGATTCGGAAAGGTTGTGTTTGTAATTCGTCGTGATTTTGAACAGGATTTCAATGAGAAGATCCTTTCTAAATATCGAGGTTCTATCCCTGTAGAGACTGTGTTCCAGTCTTTGGATTCGCTTCCAGCTGGCTACACTTGTCCCGAGGGTAGAGTAAAGCCATGGGGAACCAACCACGCCATCCTTGTAGCAAAGGATGCGGTAAAGGAGCCTTTCGCTGTTATCAATGCAGATGACTTCTATGGGAAGGAGAGTTTTCAGGTATTGGCTGATGCTTTAGCAAAACTTGACGGCAAGAAAGATGAATACGTAATGGTAGGGTATCGTCTTGGTAACACTCTTTCGGAGTCTGGAACAGTATCTCGTGGAGTATGTACAGCTGACGCATCCGGAAACTTGCAGACAGTAGTCGAGCATTACGAGATTCAGAGACAGGGAAGCAAGACTGTGTTCAAGAACCAGACAACTGGCGAACTTGACGAGATCAATGCTGAACTTCCGGTGTCTATGAATATGTGGGGATTCACTCCAGACTATTTCACTTACTCGGAGGATGATTTCAAGACTTTCTTGAAGGCCAATTCTGACAACCTAAAGTCTGAGTACGGTATTCCAACAATGGTTAACAAGCTAATCGGAGACAAGACAGTTAGCATCAAGGTTCTTGACACTCCTTGCTCTTGGTTCGGTGTAACTTATAAGGAGGATAGACCTTCCGTAGTTGCTAAGATTCAGGCTCTTGTTGACAAGGGAATCTATCCGGCAAAGCTCTTCAACAAGTAATAGGTGAAAATCAGATAGGAACAAAATTAAAGGGACGCTTGGCAAAGCGTCCCTTTAGTTTTATTTGCAGATATGCTCCGCCAATTTTCTTTGAATAGAAATCACATCTATTCCCTTTTTGAACTCGTAGCTTAGAGGAAGTGTGTTTCCTGCTACGAAGAGCTTCATTTCACAGTCATCATCAAAGCTACCTGCAGTTTCTACAGAGAACTGACGGATTGACTTGTAAGGAATAGAGTGGTACTCTTTCTTCTTTCCTGTAATTCCTTGAATGTCAAGGATAATAAGACGGTATGTAGTGAACAACCAAATGTCACGAACCACCTTAAAGCCTTTCTCTACATTCTCACCTTCGAAGAATACTCCTTGAAATAGAGTGTCAATCTCTTTTTGTGTAACCTCGGTTGCATTTCCGAGTACCATGTCCAACAATCCCATAGATCAAAAAATTTTAATATTTGTCGGCCAAAAGTAGTGATTTATTTTGATTTGATGTTTCGTATTATGCGATTTTTTGTTTTAATTTTTTTATTTCGTATTGTATGTTGGTTGTTATTGTTAACTTTGCAAAGATCTTTTAAAGATAATGGAACAGTAGTATTTTCGTGAAATAAAGATAGATAGATGAAAACAATAGGATATGTCTGTTTTTCAGACCCATTTAATGACAAGAAAGCTTGGAGCGGGTCTAATTTGAAGCTTAGGGAGGGATTAGAGAACGCTGGTTATCAAGTTAAGTGGATTCCAATGAATTTTAGTTTGCCTTACAAGATTTGGTTTAAAATAGTCCGCTTCTTCGAGAAAGGCTTTGTCCCTGTCATGCAGTCAACCGTGGGTACATGGTTTTTCGCCAAATCAATAAAGAAGAAGGACCTTGAAGGCTGTGACTATTATTTCTTTCCCGGTCATTCGCATGTGCTTCGATTCGTTGACGTAAAAAAGCCGATTATTTACTATACTGACTGCACGTTCCCTTTGATGATTGACTACTATTGGAACATTCAGGCGAAGTGGTTGGAAGAGCAGGGCATAAAGAATGACCGTATAGGACATGAAAAGAGTGATTTGGTTATCAAATCTTCGGATTGGGCTGCCCAAAGTGCTATCAAGGACTTCGGTATTCCAGAGGACAGGGTGAAGGTCATAGAGTTCGGATGCAGTATCCCAAATGATAAAATAGTGGAAACATCAGCATATCAAGGTGGAGAACTCCGCATTGTCTTTAGCGGTGTGGAATGGGACAGAAAGGGAACTGATGTAGCTATAGACACTGTCAAGGAGTTGAGAAACAAAGGGTATGACGCCCGTTTGTTTTTGTGCGGCATTAAGATGGAGAACATTCCTGCAGAGTACAGAGACTTGCCTTATGTCGAGTATGCCGGATTCATGGACAAGAATATTCCTGAACAAGAGCAGAAGTATATAAATATTTGGCAGAACGGACACATATTCCTTTTGCCTACAAAGGCTGAGTGTTCCGGCATCGTATTTACTGAGGCTTCTGCTTATGGACTGCCGGTATTCACATACGATACGGGTGGCATTGGTAATTATGTCAAGAATGGAATTAACGGGTATCGTCTTAAGATGGGCAGTTCGGCTTCTGATTTCGCCGATGCCATTGACAAGTCTATCAAGTCTGGTGAGTTGCCTAAGATGAAGGAGGGTGGCAAGACTTTGTACAGGACTGTGTTCAATTGGAACGTATGGGCAGAGAAGTTCAAGGCTATCATGCAGGAAAGATACGGAGATAAATAAATATGAATCCGATATGTCAGTGACGTTTATATGATTATTGAGTGCGATAGCCTTACTTTTTACAAGATTTGACCGATATTGATAACATAATTATAGCAAAAAGGTGTATTTTTCTATCATTTTGTTTGTGATATTAAAATATAACTATAACTTTGCGCTGAGATTTGAGAGTAAATCTTGAAAATAGTAAGAATCAAAACAAAATTAGATATGAAAGTTATAAAGCCTATAGCATATTCACCATTGCTTGACATTAAGCAGACTGAGCTTGGTATCAAGTGCGTGAAGGACTTTTTCGAGTCTTGTTTGTCAGCAGAGTTGCACCTTCGTCGTGTAACTGCGCCTCTTTTCGTGCTTAAGGGAACAGGTATCAACGATGACCTTAACGGTATCGAGCGTCCTGTTCGTTTCCCTATCAAGGATATGGGCGACCAGCAGGCTGAGGTTGTTCACTCTCTTGCAAAGTGGAAGAGAATGATGCTTGCTGACTACCAGATTGAGCCAGGGTTCGGTCTTTACACAGATATGAACGCCATCCGTCCTGACGAGGAGATGGACAACCTTCACTCCCTATATGTTGACCAGTGGGATTGGGAGCGACACATCACTAAGGGTGACCGTACAGTGGACTATTTGAAGGACATTGTAACTCGTATCTACAGTGTGATGAAGAAGACAGAGTACGTTGTTTACGAGCGTTTTCCTCAGATCAAGCCAACTCTTCCAGAGAACATTACTTTCATTCATAGCGAGGAACTTCGCCAGCTTTACCCTAACATGACACCTAAAGAGCGTGAGAATGTAATCACTAAGAAGTATGGTGCTGTGTTCTTGATGGGTATCGGTGGTGCTCTTGGTGATGGAAAGAAGCATGACGGACGCGCCCCAGACTATGACGATTGGAGCACTCCAGGAGAGAAGGGACTTCCAGGTTTGAACGGAGATATCCTTGTTTGGAACTCGGTTCTTGGTGAGAGTCTTGAGCTTTCTTCTATGGGTATCCGTGTTGACAGAGACGCGCTTCTTCGCCAGCTTGAGATTGAAGGCGAGCAGTCAAGAGCAGAGCTTTACTTCCACCAGAGACTGCTTAACGGTGAACTTCCTCTTTCTATTGGTGGAGGTATCGGCCAGAGCCGTCTTTGTATGTTCTTCCTTCGCAAGGCTCACATCGGAGAAATCCAGTGCAGCATCTGGCCTAAGGAGATGTACGAGAAGTGCAAGGAGTACAATATTCCTATCATCTAATAGGTTATTGGTCAAGATAAAAGAGAATGCGGTGCATGAAAATGTACCGCATTTTTTGTTGTTATCCTGAAAAGGTATAATTTTGCACCAACCAAAATTTGAATGTTATGAATATAGATAAAAAGAAATTTGTAGCGATAATTCCAGCTCGTTTCGCCTCTACTCGTTTCCCTGGCAAACCTCTTGCCAAGATTGGAGACATGAGTATGATTCAAAGAGTTGTGCGCCAGGCTTCACTTGTCCTTGACGAGGTTTATGTTGCAACCGATTCCGATGAGATTTACAACCACGTCATCTCGTTCGGAGGCAAGGCAATCATGACAAGCTCCGACCACAAGTCGGGTACTGACCGTATTGCAGAGGCCTATGTCAAGAGCGGAAGCAAGGCCGAGGTCGTTATAAATGTTCAGGGTGACGAGCCTTTCATCGCTCCAAGCCAGATTGAGGAACTTTGCCGTCAGTTTGACGATGCCCGTACGGAGATTGCCACACTTGTTATGCCTTTCAGAAAAGAGGACGGACTTGCCGCACTCGAGAATCCTAACTCTCCGAAGGTTGTGCTTTCTCCTGACTCGTTCGCCTTGTATTTCTCACGCTCTGTAATTCCATATTTGCGAGGAACAGACAAGAGCGAGTGGCTAGACAAACAGGTGTTCTACAAGCACATAGGTCTATACGCTTACAAGTCGGAAGTGCTTGCCAAGGTTACAAAGTTGCCGCAGACTTTCAATGAAAAGTCCGAGTCTTTGGAGCAGTTGCGTTGGCTTGATAATGGATATCGAATCAAAGTTGGATTGACAAACCTCCAGACAATAGGAATTGATACTCCTGAAGATTTGGAGAAGGCCAACAATTTCTTGAAATCGCTAGAAAAATAGTTGGCATTGAAAATTAGATTTTCAAAATAAATCTTGACTTGACAGGGGTGCAAAAAACAAAAAGGGACTGCAAAGACATTTGCAGTCCCTTTTGTTTTGAAAATTAAATTCGTGTTTCAATGCTCTTTATTAGTCATTTGAAAGCTTGTAATGGCTTCATGGACAGTATTGGATTAAAAATGAAGAAAAAATGGATAAAAAGACTTGTGATATTCCTATTATATAATTAAAGGGTTTATAAATGTTAGTTAATTGTTACAAACAACATAAAAAGGGGTGACCTTTTCAGTCGCTTTTTTTTGAGGGGTAATTATACACTTGTTGTCCCCAATGCATATATACAAAAACACCACTTTATCTTTAATGGTATGGTGGTGTTAATAATTATAGCGACTCTGTGAATCTAACTCTATTTCTATTCATATCTAATTTTTATTATTTTCTAATAAAAAGTTGGAAAATTAAAAAAGTTGTAGTATATTTACAGTAGGAACGATATTTATTAACGAATTTTATTTATGACCCGATGAAGATAAGAATAAGTGAGAAGAAATTACATACGATATTGAGCGAAAAGATTCGTGCTGTGTTGGAAGAAAACAAAAGAGGTATGCTAAACGAAATGGCATTACCTCGTAAGGACTACAAAGATAAGGTAGATAGTTTAATCCCACAAATATTAGAGAATTGGTGCTTGGTACGTTACTGCTCAATTACTGACAGGACAGAATACAAGATACATTGGTCTGATGAATTAAGAGGCCATTTGCTGACCGTATCAAGATTTTCAATTAAAGGAAACGATTCTATAGAATCAAGAAAGAAAGTGTTGCAAGAAATATGGACAGAAAATGACTATAATCAAGCACAATTTTTAAATATGACGGTTGTGAACAAATTTATTAAAGAAGGGATAGATACATCAACAGCAGAATATGGGCAGGTACTTAAAGATTGTATTGATGCAGAACAAGATTTGTTTGATATAATTCTATCAAGAGATGTTGACTTAATAACCAATTATTCGAGAAATATCTAAATAATAAGGTAATTATACACTTGTTGTCCCAAACTGCATATATACAAAAACTCCACCTTACCGAAAGATAAGGTGGAGTTTTGCTATTAAATGATGAAAGAATGTTTCATCTTTCACATAATTACTTGCTATTGTGTTTAATCACTCTACACTCATCAGGAAGTGCTTCACATTCTCCATATTTCGACCATAATTTAACCATTTCACTATTAGGTTCTTCGAACACTTCATATTTAACTTTTCGTCCTCCATCAGGGTCAGTCCAAACTACAATGTCGCCAGTTTTTATTTCAACACCATTACAATCATATGCCTTGTCGTTGTAATCATCTTCCAATGCCTCATTAACAATATTAAATCGTACAGATAGAGATAAACAAATAAATGCATTGATAAAAAATGGCAATTATTATTTAACCCATATGGAAGTATTAGAATGTCATAATTATGTTGATTATATTATTATGCCAGCATTATAAATTCAATTCCTTATTTAGAAGGGAATGTATACAAAAACCGCAGTCGATGTGACTGCGGTTATATTATTACCTATTGGGGTCTAATAGTATATAGTTGTCTAAGGAATTCCTTGCAGATAAGGTTGTCAGTGAAGCACTGGGTTAGTTCAAAAAGAGAGTTGAAAGATTCAAATAGTTTCATAATGTAACATTTAAGTTTTTTGCATTTTTAAACGACACTGCAAAGATAGTGAATGAATATGAAACTACAAAATAAAATCCTGATTATTAATATTTTCAGTGCAAAAATAATCAGGTTTTATGGTAGTCTTGTACTAATAATTATACGATTTGAACAACAAGTGTATAATTACCTTTTTTTTTACTTTCCATGAGAGTAATACTTCTCTATCTAGGTCATTTGAATCATATTTTTTTGGGGGATTACATGCTATGTTAAATTTTTAACTATATTTGCACTTAATTCTACCGTGACCCAATGAGGGTTGAAGTTGGGGAAATATTTTTAGGCATTTACTAAATGCTTTGTTCTGATTTTTTATTATTTCGATTTGACCTTTTTGAAAATTGGAGTGATTCATTATTTTTTATAAAGCTTAAATGTTTTAATTATGGATAAAAGTGTAATGTTAGCAATTCAACACATAAAAAACGAGGAGGAGAATTTAACAAGAGAGATAAATGCAATAGCCAAGAATTTGCATCTACCTTATGCTAACCCCATATATGATGGCGTTTGTGATTTAGAGCAGTATCTATCTTGTGGCAAACGAATAATGTGGATAATGAAGGAAGCATGGGATTCTTCATGGGAAGAGAATGGCATTGAATTTATTGGAGGAGGAGGTTGGTCAATGGTAGGTTGTTTTTCTGGTTATGGCGTTGATGGAAAGTTGCCCAAAGATAACACTTGGAAACAAAACTCATTGCAATCAATAATTTATGCTATGTATGGATACTTCAATAATAAAAAGTTTCAAGACATGGATATGATAAAAAGCAACAAGTCCATGGCAAATATTTTACAACAAATTGCGTATATAAACATTAGCAAAATGCCTGGAAGGAAGAACTCAAACGACAAAGACATCTTGCAAAGCTATAGAACTTGGAAGAATATTTTGTTTAAACAAATAGATTTATATAACCCTGAAATAATCATCTGTGCTAATACTTTCAAATATTTTCAAAAAGATTTGGAGATAAATGATTTAATAGATGAAAATGAAGTTCTTAACACATATACAAAAGACGGAAGACTTTGGCTTGATGCTTATCATCCTAACCAACGTAAAGTTTCAAGAGAATGGTATGTCAATTCAATATTGAAGACAATAAGAGTATTCTATGACAAGGCAGACAATCCATAAAGCATAATTATAAGGGCGGCTTCGGTCGTCTTTTCTTTTTTTACAGATAATCTTCTCCTTTGTCTCAGAATAAATCTTCGGCGATATAAACATTCTAAAATAATGCTTATCTTTGCCACATGATTGATAGAACTATACAACCTAAAATATCGGATATTTCCGGACTTGTTGTGCCGGAAGTTAGGCACGAGGTCTTGCGAAACGGTATGGAGCTACATACGTTCAAGGCTGGATCTATGCCGCTTGTGGATCTTTCTTTCCTTGTTCATGCGGGAAAGATGGACCAGACTGTGCCTTTTCAAAACACGTTTACGGGTGACCAGTTGAAGTCGGGTGCAAAGGGCAAGACTACAAACGAGGTGGCAGAGATATTGGATTTCTATGGTGCTGCGATTTTCTCTAACCCTTATTTCAACTCTACAGAGATAAAGGTTACCGTCATGGCTCATCAGTTGAAGAATGTGATTGAGCTTATTCGTGACTGCCTGTTCTTTCCGGCTTTTGACGAGAACGAACTTGTCAGACGCAAGAAACAGATGCGTTTGAGGTTGGAGCAGAACTTGAAGCAGCCCAAGTATGTGGCGGCGCAGGAGGAATCCCATTTGCTTCTTGGTGACGAACTGTGGGAGAGGCTTGAAAACAAACTCGAGGATTGCGACAAGGTAACTGTTGCAGACTTGAAGCGCCACCATTCCAGCTACTATTATCCAGAGAATATAGAGATTTTCCTTGGAGGGTATATTTCAGATGATGTTGTCTCGCTTGTGAAGAGGACTTTCGAGGAGGTCGAGCCTTCTGGAAAAGAAAGGCATAGAGGCGAGAAACCTGCTGCTGTGCCTAAAGAAGTGCAGACAAAGATAACTCAAGTTGGTGGTGTTCAATCTGCTGTTCGTATGGCTGCTGTTTGTGACAAGAACAACGGGGAGTTCCCTTTCTTGTTAAGATTTGTGTCGTTTCTTTTGGGTGGAAGTTTGACTTCGCGTCTTGCTCCTATTCGTGAGGATTTCGGCTATACGTATGGTATATACAGCAGCGCAGGGGTAGAGGGAGGTTATAATGTGCTTCGCATTTATTCCAACTGTGACAACAAATATGCAAAGCCTTTGGTTGACGAGGTCTATAACCAGTTCGCCAGACTTCAGTCCGAGCCTATCACTGCGGATGAACTTCAGAAGGCTAAGAATTTGTACATGGGAGAAATGCTTGATGCGGGAAGTGTTCAGACTGCTTGGATTGACACTCTAATTGGTAATGTTGTGCAGTATGAGGATTCTCCGAGAGACTTTTCTTACCTTCTTGAACAAGAGAGAATGTGCAAAAAACTGACTTTGCAGGAGGTGAATGACAAGTGTGCCGAGATATTGAAGAGGGGCAATTTCTTTGAGGTTGTTGCTGGAAAACCTGTTGGCTTCAAATAGAATATGGGTAAGGTCAAGGTTAAAATACTCGTGGATAATTGTACTGCTCAGGCAGATGTCCTTGCAGAACATGGATTCTCTATGCTCGTTGAGGAGGCTGATTCTCGCATATTGTTTGATACAGGAGCGACGAATGTTTTGGTACACAATTCAAAGGTCTATAATCTTGATTTGTCCGAAATTACAGATGTTGTGTTGAGTCATGGGCATGACGACCATACAGGTGGAATGAGATATTTCTTGCCACTAAACGAAAGATGTAGGGTAGTGTGCGGCAAAGGCTATAATGTGAGGCGCTGTGGAACGAGAGGTACAGACATCAGTTTCCCGGCAGAGTTGGTAGTGCCGAATGACAGACTGTGCATAGCGGATGATGTTCTGCAGCTGTCGGATAGCGTGTTCGTTGTCTCGGCAAGAGAATCGAAGATAAATACTTTCTCTCATATAGGCGGATTCTTCCGTTTCCCTCTTCCAGGACAAAAGGAAGTTGATGATTTTGAGGACGAATTGTTCATCGTTATCAAGAGGGAGCAAGGTTTGGTGCTATGCAGTGGCTGTGCCCATAGGGGAATAATAAACCTTATAGACCTTGCAGAGCAGAAATTCGGAATTCCAGTGGTGTCTGTCGTAGGGGGAATGCATACGGTGAACGATTCCGAAGAACAGATAAAGCAGCTTTGTGACGAGATAGGAGCAAAGGCTGTAAGTCAAATGATTTGCTGTCACTGTACGGGTGTAAACTCATTTGCAAATGTTGCAGTAAATCTGCCCAATGTCGAGGTCAAATATGCGACGGTTGGTAATAATTTAGTATTTTAATTTTTAGAAATATGGCAGATATTTTTGAGACTGAAGACGAGAAGAAGGAGTACGAGTACATCCTTAACAAGTTAAAAGGCGAGTACAAGTCCCTTACAATTGGTGATGTTGAGTACATCCTTGATATTGTGTACGACTATTATGTCAAGGAGGGCTTCATCAAAGAGGATGACACCGATGGGTCCGAAGATGAGGATGAGTTGGTGGATATTTATGAGGATGAGATATTCGAGTATGTGACTTCAAGAGTCGAGCAAGAAGGTAAGTCCGGCAAGTTCACAGATCAGTTGGTTGACGATATTCTTGCTTGTGACTATGAGTATTGCGAGGAGACTGGAATCTTTGAAGACGGAGATGATGACGACAAGGCATGATAAGCCTCCGTTTCTGACGTACATCAAGGACAGCCGAAGGGATAATACGTTTTCCTTTCGGCTGTCTTTTTGTTTGCTTATTGAGATAATTAAGTGCAACAGTGTTGTAAAATTAGATTTTTTTTGATTTTTTAGTTAACTTTTTTTGATTTATATGTTCTACAATAGAAAAAGTGTGTAACTTTGCATCGGTTTAGGAAATGGACCGGTGAAAACGATAGTTGTTTAATTTATATATATATAAAAAATGAAGAAGGTAGTTCTATTTTTCTCAGTTTGCGCAGCAATGGCTCTTGCATCTTGTTCATGCGGTAATAAGTGTGAGAACGCAGCAGTAGCTGATTCAACTGTAGCTGACTCAACAGTAGCTGATTCAACTGTAGCTGACTCAACAGTAGCTGATTCAACTGTAGCTGACTCAACAGTAGCTGATTCATCAAAGGTTGCTGAGTAATCTGTAGTAAGATTATTAAAAGATTAAAGGATTCGATTTTCGAATCCTTTTTTTTTGTTTTTTGAGGATAAAGGGGTTGGATGTTTTTTAAGGTTAAATAATCCCTTATGCTGTTCTAGTCCCAATTTGGGTGTGATAGATGGACATGAGTATGTAAATTTAGGTCTTTCTGTAAAGTGGGCAACTTGTAATATAGGAGCAAGTGTTCCTGAAGAGTATGGAGTTTTTTATTCGTGGGGAGAAGTATCTACAAAAAGTAGTAATGGACATGCTGATTAT
>JAKSKX010000013.1 GCA_024401535.1 Paludibacteraceae bacterium
AAATGAAAAGAGTCGTAATTACAGGTATGGGCGTTATTTCGCCTATCGGTAACAACATAGACGCATATTGGGAGAGTTTGACTAAGGGTGTTTGTGGTATTGGTGCTATCACTCAGTATGAAACAGGAGACCACCCAGTTAAGCTTGCTGCTGAAGTTAAGGATTTTAAGGCTGAGGATTTTGGTGTAGATAAGGGTATGGCTCGTAAGTCTGACCGTTTTGCTCAGTTCGCTCTTGCGGCTGCTAACCAGGCAATTTCTGATTCTGGTTTGGTGAGCGGTGAGAACATCGCTGCAGATCGTTTCGGAACATATATCGGTTCCGGTATTGGTGGTATGCATGTGTTTACTGCAGAGTGCGAGAAACTTATCAACGAGGGTATGAATCGTATTTCTCCTCTATTTATCCCAATGCTTATCGCTAACATGGCATCTGGACAGGTTGCTATCGCTCACCATCTAGAGGGCCCATGTATTCCAGTCGTAACAGCTTGCGCAACTTCTACTCATGCAGTTGGTGAGGCTTTCCACGCTATCAAGCACGGTTATGCAGACGCAATCGTTGCCGGCGGTAGTGAGGCTGCTATCAATCCTCTTGCTATCGGTGGTTTTGCTAACTCTAAGGCGCTATCAAAGGCTACAGATCCTAACGAGGCTTCTCTTCCATTTGACAAGCGTCGTGCCGGATTCGTAATGGGTGAGGGTTGTGGAATCCTTATTCTTGAGGAGTATGAGCATGCTAAGGCTCGTGGCGCTAAGATTTATGCAGAGGTTACAGGTTACGGTAATACTTGCGATGCATATCACTATACAGCTCCAAAGCCAGACGGAGTTCCTGCAAGCAAGGCTATTAAGCTAGCTCTTGAGGAGTCTAATTTCGATGCTGCTAAGGATTGCCTATATATCAATGCTCATGGAACAGGAACACCGCTTAACGATAAGGGTGAGACTGCTGCGTTCAAGCTAGCTCTAGGGGATGAGGCTGCCTGCAAGGCTCACATTTCCTCAAGCAAGTCTATGATGGGACATTGTCTTGGTGCTGCAGGCGCATTGGAGTTGATCGTTTCTGCTCTTACTTTGAAGAACGGAATAGTTCCTCCAACAATCAACCTTAAGGAGGCTGATCCTGATTGTGATCTTAACTACACTCCAAATGTTGCAGTTAAGGCTGATGTGAATATCGCATTCTCTACTTCACTAGGTTTCGGTGGACACAACGGTTGCGTTGCATTGAGAAAGATTTAATTTTGTTAAGTTAGATAGAGTGGGCAGGCTTAGGCTTGCCCTTCTTTTTTTATATATCAATAGTTATGAGATTTTTAGTGTCTATATTGTCGTTGTTGCTATGTTCTGTTTCTTTTGCTGCTGATATAGTTGGAACTTGGAATGTTCGTAACCTTAGCGAGAGTATGTTGGAAGTAAGCGTTTTGGAAGATTTCTATAATATGTTCGCAGATGAATATGCCTCGAGTGAGTACAAAGCAGACCTTCTTTTTGGTGTCTTGGGAACAGCAAAGAAAGTTCAGTTTAAGTCTAATGGTAAATTCTATGTTAATGATTCTGTATATGGTACTTATACCTTTAAGAATGACGAATTGATCTTGAAAAGAGACAAGAAACAAGTAGATGCCTTCGAAAAGAGTATAAAGAAAACATTAGAGCAGAAGAATAAGCCGTTTGATCCAGAAGACAAAGAACTATTCGCAGTAGATAGTCTGTTGATTTCCTTTTCTAAAGAAGGAAACAAGGCTTTGGTTGAGTATAATATGTCATTGGACGAACTTAAATTTTTAACTTTCAGTGTAGTTTTTGTAATAGATAAAGAAGGAACAAAAGGTGCTTCTGAGAACTTGAATGCAGGTAAGAGTGTAGAAGGTCGTTGGAATATGTCTTTATTAGGAATGGTTACTTATACCTATGAATTCAAAAAGGACGGTGTTTTAGAAATAGAGCAGTTTGATTTATTGGACTCACCTTCTAAGAAATATTCTGGCAAGTATTCAATAGACGGAAATAACATTACATATATGTCTGATAAAAATGTAAATCCGAAAACCGGAGAGTTTTATGTAGGTAAAAATGGCTTAATAGTGTGCAATTCAGAGGGTATGATATCTATTTGCCTTTGGCGATAAATAGTCTTTTACAAGCAAAATTTAAGGAGGATGTATCGTAGGGATACATCCTCCTTTGTTTTGTTTTCTTGCTTTAGAATGGTGCGCTGGTGTCGTTTGTGCTCAAATCGTTAGGCGTTACTTGCGCAGTGTCTGTTCCGTCTGTATAGCCTGGATTAAGTTCCATAGAGATAGATTGACCGCTATCAGCGTAGTTCATTTCCCCTCCAATGCTAATTTCGTTAGGATTGTAGTTTGCAAACTTAGTCTGCGAACCGATGAATCGTAGCATTATATCACCTGTCGCTCCGTTTCGGTGCTTGGCAATGATTATTTCTGCTAGGCCTTCTGATTTAGTTGCTCCATCGCTCATATATTCCATTTTGTAATATTCCGGACGATGTATGAACAACACCATATCGGCATCCTGCTCAATCGCTCCTGACTCACGCAAGTCTGACAGTTGTGGGCGCTTGTCTTTGTCTCGGCTTTCGACACCACGATTCAACTGTGACAGAGCGATAATCGGTATTTGTAATTCCTTGGCAAGCTGTTTTAGTGAACGTGAGATTGTACTTACTTCCTGCTCACGGCTTCCGAATCCCATACCACTTGCGTTCATCAGCTGAAGGTAGTCGATGATGATTATCTCCACACCATGGTCTCTGCATAGTTTACGTGCCTTCGTTGCAAACTCGAATACAGAAAGGCTTGGTGTGTCGTCTAGGTATATCGGCTGTTCCTCTATTAGGCGTACACCCTGCTGAACTCTCTTGAACTCAGAGGGGGAAAGCTGTCCTTTCTTAATCTTTTCGCTTGAAAGTTCAGTGACATTGACAAGCAGACGGTTGTAAAGCTGAAGGTTACTCATCTCCAGAGAGAATACGGCAACAGGACTCTTTGCCTCTCCGATATTGCGAGCCATAGACAGCACGAAAGCAGTCTTACCCATCGCAGGACGTGCTGCAATGATGATAAGGTCTGACTTTTGCCATCCGTTAGTTTTCTTGTCGAGCTCGGTGAAACCGCTTGGAACACCACCGATTCCCTCTGGACTGTTCATTGCAAGTTCTATAGTTTCCAGTGCCATAGAACCTACTTCTCCCACATGCTGGAAGTCTTTTTTCAAGTTGTTCTTAGAGATTTCAAATAGGCTTCCCTCAGCTTCCTGCATTAGCAAATCTACATCTTCTTCCTGTGCGTATGCCTTCTTCTGAATGCCTTGGCAGAATGTGATAAGCTGGCGAGCAAGAGCCTTCTCTGCGATGATTTTAGCATGCTCGTAAACATGTACGGTAGAGATTACTTTTTGAGTCAGACCGCTCAGCGTAGGGGCTCCTCCTATCTCTTCAAAGTTACCGTCCTTTTTAAGCTGCTCCATTACAGTAACCAAGTCAATAGGCTCCTGTTTCATTGCAAGAGCAGATACTGCCGCAAATATCTTTCCGTTTTTAGGTACATAGAAAGACTCTGGTTTAAGCTGGCTCCCGATTTCAGAGAAAGCGTTTTTCTCTACCATAAGGGCGCCAAGTACTGATTCCTCAAGCTCTGGTACTTGAGGAGGTAGTTGGCCGTCTAGCGCAAGCACAGTCTCTTCCTCTGTCTTGCGTTTCTTGTAATTGGTTTTCTTGCTTTTTGTTAATACATCCATAAAATAGATTTTTTCAAATTATACTATTTCAGCAACCACATACGAACTTCCACCGACAAAGATCATGTCGTTATCGTCTGCATCTTTCTTTGCTGCTTCCAGTGCCTCTGCAACGGTGTGATATGTGTTTCCTAGCAGGCCGTATGGAGCGGCTTTCTCCTTGACGATGTCTTCAGGCATAGCTCTGTCTATGGATGCGCGAGTGAAGTAATACACTGCGTCTGTAGGAAGAAGCGGCATTACATGATCCACATCCTTGTCGCTGACCATTCCGAAAACAATTCTTAATGTTTTCTTGTCTTTGCGGACTTTCTTTATTTGGTTTGTAACGAGAGTCAGACCACCCACATTATGACCTGTGTCGCAGACAATGAAAGGCTTGTGTTGAAGTATTTGCCATCTGCCCATCAAATGGGTTTGCTCGACAGTTTTTTCTATGCCTTCCTTAACTTGTTCGTCCGTTATGCTGTAGCCCAAGCTTTGCAAGGTTCTCAAGGCAGTGACAACGGTACACATGTTGAACTTTTGGCACTCTCCAAGCAGAGGAGTACGTATAGTGCCAAAATCCTTGATATCCAGCCTGTACGAATTAGTTCTGTATTCCTGATAGATAGTTCCGTTCTCAACGGACTGATTACCAACGCCTAAAATAAAGGTATCTTCGGCAAATCTAATCGGAGCAGAAACTGATTCCGCTTTCTGCTTGAATATGTTCTTGATTTCACCTTCTGCTTCACCGATAACAACGGGAGTGTTGCGCTTGATGATTCCCGCCTTTTCTACTGCAATTTTTTCGAGAGTGTCTCCAAGTATTGCTACATGGTCGAAAGAAATGTTGGTTATTACACTAAGGTCAGGGGAAATGATGTTTGTAGAGTCAAGCCTGCCTCCCAGACCGACCTCTATCACAGCGACATCTACTTTTTCCTTCGCAAAGTATTCGAATGCCATTCCTACGCAGACTTCAAAGAAAGAAGGGTAGATTACGTCAAAAATTTGTTTGTTCCTTTCTACGAATTCAATTACACACTGTTCGGGAATAACCTCTCCGTTTACACGTATTCTTTCGCGGAAATCACGGAGGTGCGGACTTGTGAACAAACCAACCTTATAGCCTGCGGACTGAAGCACGCTTGCCAGAGTGTGGGACACCGAACCTTTACCGTTTGTGCCGCCCACATGGATGGTCTTGAATTTGTTTTGAGGATTGCCGAGATGTTCAGCAAATGCCAGTATTCCCTCCAAACCTTCCTTATAGGCAGATGTTCCGACAACTTGAAACATCGGCATTCTTTTGTATATGTAGTCTAAAGTTTCGCTGTAATTCATGATGTTTTCTTTTGTTTTGCAAAATTAGTTCTTAGTTTTGTTCCATGTCATTAGTTCCTGCACTACTTTTTAACATTCTTTCAACACAATAAAGAACATTTGATGTTTCGTCTTCAGATTTGACTACTCTCAAGTTCAAGTTGTACGGAGAAATTATTCTTTCTATGTCATTTACTGAGAAGAAGAAAAGGTTCTCGTTTGTCTTGTTGAATCCAAGCAACCATGATGTTGAAAACCATTCTGAAAGACGTGTAAGTTTATGGTGTTTCTTGTCCTCCGAGTTTGCGTCTCGGATAATAATCTTGCCGTTTTCTGGCATTTTTTCTATTATGTTCTTGATTAGAGTCTCCTGTTCCTCACGGCTGATGTAGTGAAGCATGTCGCTGATGATGTAAGTGTCAGCTTGAGGCAGGTCATATTCCACAACATTCTGGCAGACAAAGTCAACATTTTTTCCTATGAAGCAGTGTCTGGCCACCTCTATCTTGTCAGCGTCATAATCGACAGCTGTTATTTTTGTGCCAGGTTTGAGTTCTGACAGCAGCATGGAAACATATCCGTATCCACAGCCTAAGTCAAGTATTGTAGAGTCTTTGCCTATCAGTGATATTATCGGAGCATAGCACTTCTCGAACTTCAGCTTTATCTTTGTGTAGTGCTCAAGTACAGGGCCTTTGTAGATAAAGTTTTGTGTCAGGATATGCTCATAGTATGGGTTGTCCAAAGTTGCGATCCTCTTTTTCTCGAGTTCGTATTCGTTCCTTATTGTCTGCTCGCTGTCAAGCATGGCTCTACGTGGAAGAATATCCTCGAACTCCTTTCGAGGAAGAATCTTCATTGATATGGTCGCCCGATGAGTGTAAAGCAGGTCGTTGCGGTTGAGTGCCTGATAGTGGCCTGCAAAAATAATCTGTACCAAGTCAAGCCTCAACGCTTTGGCAATGTGGTAGGCTCCAGACTTGAACTTGTCTATTTCTCCGTCTGCGCTTCGGTGTCCTTCCGGAAATACACATATCGAATAGCCATTGTCAACAAGTTCCTTTAGTTTTGGCGTAGTCTTGTCAAGGTTGTCGTCACTGCAGAAGAATCCAGATAAGTGTAGCAGCAAGCCGTAAAGCGGAGAGTTCCAGTTGCTCTTTTTGGCCATGATTACAACCTTTGGTGTAAGGGTTAGTATTCTTACGATGTCGAGAACCGACTGGTGGTTGGCGACTATCATTGCCGGTTTCTTGAAGTCTTCGTTGCTAGGATTGCTGTCCTCTATCTTGAATCTGCCACTGCCGATTGCTACGACGCATCTGCATGCACCACAAATCATGTAGTGAAGGAAATTTGTCTTGTATATTCGTGGTATAGGCAGTATTTGTATTAGCAGAGCGATGATGCTGAGAGCGATTCCCATTATGCCGAATGTGCCCAGCAGAACAGTTGTCCACAGTATGCTTGAGATTGTGAACGGAGGCAGATTTTTCTTTGTACGGTTTGTTACAAAATGCTTGAACAGGAATGGCTGGACTGTATATGCAATGACAACTACGGCAATCATTCCTATCAGGCTGCTCTGTGCCACACTTTTCATGCTTGGGTGCCCGGCGAATATAAGAGCTCCCATTCCCACGATACTGACGAATGCAGAGAAGAATATAGCAGTCTTGTGTGCTGACAGCATCTTCTTTCCGTTCTTGTATTCCTCTATAAGTCCATCAGTGATAAATATGCTGAAATCGTCTCCGATACCGAATATGAATGTTGACAGAATTACCGACACTATATTGAACTTGATGTCGAAGATGTGCATAAAACAAAGGATGATAAGATAGCTCATAGCCATTGGAAGGAAGCTAAGCAACGCAGTTTCTATACATCCGTAATTGATCAAGAGTGCGAAGAACACTATGAACGAACTGATGAACAGAACGAAATAGAAGTCGTCCTTTACACTCTCCATATAGTTGCTTATGAAGTGCGGTTTGTCAAGAATTACGACATTCTCGTCATCCTTGAACAAGTCATAGACCTCGTTTTTGTTGTTTGCGTTCAACTCAATGTTGGATATGGCCATGTCAAGGTCTCCACAAGAAGGAATCCAGTCTTTAAGTCCGTTTACCGGAGTCTCGTTTCTGTCTGTCTGCTTGTAGCTGTTTATGTTTGCGAAAAACTCGTCGAAGGAATTTTCAGGAAGCCCGACTTTTCTGCACTCGGCCTTGAACTTGTTGCGTGTGCTTGAAGTCTTGGATTCTGTCCAGTAGTTGTTCCATTCCAACAAGGCAAGCGACTGGGAATCGTTCCCTCCGAGCAGCAGAGGAAAATATGAATGCCTGTAGATTATGCTGTCCTGCTCAAGTTTTGAGAGCTTTTGGTTCATTGCCCTGTAAGTGGCGAGCAGTGCGTCATTGTCTTTGGGTGCTGTTGCAACGAAGTATATGCTCGCAGTTCCGTCCTTTGATGTGACTGACTTTGTAAGTCTTTTTTCTGCCTTGTCGAAATTTTCTGGGTGGTAGCATAGCTCCTCCATGTCTGCGTTGAACTCGCTTTCGTTTGCCCACCATAGTCCAAGCAAAGAAACAGTGACTATGCACGCAATAAGAATCTTGCTGTTTTCAAAATGATAGTCGCTTATTTTCTCAACCCAGCGGTACAGTCTTGTCGGATTGCTCTCTCCATTGACATTCATCATGTGAGGCAGAATTACAAGACAGAACAATGACGCTCCCACGATTGTGAGAGAAGCCAAATAGCCGAAGTCCTGAAGCAGAGATGATGATGTGAAAGTCAGACTGTAGAAAGCTCCTATCGTTGTGAAACTGCCTACAGTTAGTGGAGAAGCCATCTCTCCGATCAACTGTCTGATGTCCTTGCAGTGTTCACCATGACATATCACGTGGATGGAATAGCTCAAAACTACACCGACTATTGCAGATGATGCACCTATTGCGATTAGTGAAATGCTATCTTTGAACGTGCCGATAATGCCCAAGGCAAACAGAATTCCGAACAAACCAGGAAGGAGAATCAGAAACACAGCCTTTTTGCTGCGGAATGCAAACAGTATTGTGACAAGAATGACTCCGAGCGCTATGTACAATGTGCTGTTCAGGTCTTTTTGCACCTGCCAGCTGTTGTATGCGGCTACGCATGGACCTCCGAAATAGTCTATCTCTACGCCAGAGAATTTCGAGATTGAATTTTCGACTACTTTTACAATCTCCTTGTTGGCAGCTATGTGGCTTGCCGGGTACTTAGGGTTGATGAAGATCAGGGCGGTAGTGTCCTCCCTCATGAACAGGTGGTTGTTATAGAAGCAGTATTCGTCGGAAATCTGCATGTTCTTCATCTGCATAAGGATAGGGGCGGAAAGGCCTAGCGGATCTTTGAAGTTGAAGTCTGCTGTAAAAGTTCCAAGCGGGGAGTATAGCGCTTCGTATGTCTGTCTAACCCTTTTTTCGATTGCTGAGTCCGTAGTCAAGGAGTCGAGTTCTCTGACTTTGTCTGTGCCGATAAGTTGCGGAAGGTTGGCTCTTACAAAATCCACTACTTTTTCACTCTCGTCACCAGAACTTGTGTAGTATATGCTTTCTGCGTATTCCTCTTGGTTGAGGCTGAGCAGTCCGTACAGGCTGTCCGCAATGCCGCAAAGTTGTTCTATGCTGAGAGTGTCGTTCCTGTGAATCATAATGATTACCTTGTCCTTCACTTTCAGGTTAGAGAACACTTCTGTTCGTTTGTCCTCTCCGTTGTGAGGAATGATGCTCATTATGTCTTCGTCGATGTTAATTCTCGACGCAGAAAAAATAAGCAAGGCCCCTATAATGGCGGAAAGGAAGATGAGCAGAGCTCTTCTTCCCTTGAAAAAATCAAATATTTTAAGAAATATCTTATCCACCTAAGTGCCTTGAACTCTAAATTGCGTGTTAGTCTTTGCTGTCAGGGTCGTCCAAGTCCGTATCGTCCGATGCAATATCGCTGATAGGAATTTGTCGCTTGAATGCCTCGTTCAAAGAAATTATTGTCTCTGTACTCGAAATTCCCTTTATAGCCTGAAGTTTTTCGTGAATCAGGCTGAGGAACTCTCTGTTGTTTTTCGCATATATTTTTACAAACATTGCGTACTCTCCTGTAGTGTAGTGGCACTCAACAACTTCTGGTATCTTGTAAAGCTCGTTTACAACGTCCTGGAAGTCGTTTGCGTCTCTTAGGAAAATACCCATGTATGCACAAGTGTTGTATCCAATTTTGCAGGCGTCGAATACATATTCTGTGCCTTTGATAACACCGAGGTCGTTAAGTCTCTGTATTCTCTGGTGGATTGCCGCACCGGACACATTGCACTCGCGGGCTACCTCAAGAAAAGGTATTCTCGCATTCTCGGCGATGAGTTTCAGTATCTTCTCATCTAGTTTGTCTAATTGTTTCTGTCCCATGTTCGTGTGTGATTAAAATATATTCGATCTTAGTTTACCCGTAGCTTTCCTTTGTGTCATAGCTTAAAATACATTTGGATTTTATATTCGCCCGTATGTTCAACTTCTTCCCAAAACTGAGAGCTTTGTATGAAAAGGGTATTTATTGTGCAAAGGTAATCAATAAATTTGTATTTTCCGAATTTATTTGCCTTGCTATGTCCTAACATCTTTGTTGATAGCTTGTTATGTGGGAAAAGAACGAAATGTAATATAGATAAACTAGTACGTGCGAAATTGAATGCTGGTTTATGTTTAACTGTCTGATGTAAAGGTGATTGAGAATAAAAAATCCGTTTGTCAATACTGTCGGCATGCTGATGCCTTGAGAATTGACAAACGGATGTAGCCTGTCTGTTGACTTTCTATTGGAGCAGAATAAAAATCCTATTCTGAAACGACTTCGTAGCCTAGGCTTTCTATTATTGATTTTAGCCTTTCCTCGGGTAGGTTCTTGTCGTCCTTGAATTCAATTTCAACCCTTCCGCTTTCAACTGAAATCTCCACATTTTCAATTTCTTCGTTCTGCATTAGGGCTTCCTTGACATTGTTTGCACAATGGCTGCAGCACATGCCTTTGACTTTAAGCACTGTTTCGTTGTGGCAGTGGTCTCCACATTCGCAATGCTCCCCGTGACAGTGGCACTCGCTGTCATGACAGTGGCATTCACCATGGTGTCCATGAAAAATTGCTCTGGCAAGCGCTACTAAGAAAATTATGCTGCAGGCAATGCTAAACCATTCAGAATGACCTTCTTCGCAACAAGAGTCTGTGGCAATAAGGTTGCTTACGCTGAACCAGTCGCCTGGCATAATGTAGTCCATTACCAGGCCGAAAGTAAGTGCACCTGCTATGATTGAAGCAATATAGAGTACTGTCTGCTTTTTGCCGAAAGTTTTGTTGATTACAAGCATTGAGGCTGTGTTGATTGCAGGACCTGCCATAAGAAGCACGAATGCGGCACCAGGAGTCATTCCCTTCATCATAAGTGCAACCGCGATAGGAATAGAGCCTGTTGCGCAAGTGTACATTGGTACGGCAATTGCTAAGACTATGAGCATGTTTATGAAAGGGTAGTCCTTGAGTGCTGCAAAGAAATCGTTAGGCACAGCAACAGTGATTAGAGCGGAGACAAGCAGTCCGATTACAAGCCATTTGCCAACGTCCTCGAGCAACTCGCCGAAAGCATATTTGAAGGCGACTTTCAGTTTCTCTGTGAAAGTCATGTCCTCCTTAATTTTCTCTTTGATTTCCACGGAGTTAGCTTCTGCCTCGCCTTTGAACGCTGCATCTGTGACTAAACCTCCGAAAAGTCCGGTGATGAGCGCAGCAATAGGGCGTATTATTGCGAACGGAAGTCCAAGAAGAGAATATGTTGCGAGGATGCTGTCAACTCCAGTCTGGGGAGTGGAGATTAGGAATGATGTGCAAGCGCCTCTTGATGCTCCGCTTCTTCGCAAAGAAACTGTTGTCGGTAGAACTCCGCATGAGCAAAGCGGAAGTGGAACTCCCAGCAGAGTAGAGTAAAGAACTGATTTGAAGCCCGGCTGTTTAAGGTGCTTCGCAAACATTCTCTGTGGAATGAACGCATAAAGAAGTCCTGCGATGAAGAATCCAAGCAGAAGGTATGGAGCCATCTCGAGGACTAACTTCCAAAGTGAGTTGAAAAATTCTATCATAATGTTACGTCTTTATTGTTTCTTGTTTTACGTCTGCAAAATTATATTGAATGTTGTGCAACCAGGTTGCAATTTGTGAAATCTAAACCTTTCAATAAATTCAAATGATTTGATTTTTGATATATTTTTTGTCAGTTTAATAAAACTTTTAGTAAATGTTTTATTGGAATTGATAATTATTTATATCTTTGCAAGTGAAAATGTTTTATATAGATTAAAATGAAGAACAACTATGTAATGTTGCTGATGTCTTCTTTGGCAGCATCTCAACTGGTAATGGCTGGAGGAATTGTGAGCAACACAAACCAGCACGCAGCTTATCAACGTAATTTTGCTAGAGAGGCAACTTCAGAGATAGATGCCGCATACTCAAACCCTGCCGGTCTTTCGTTCAAGGAGGATGGCTTGGAGATGGCATTTTCCTATCAGGCTACATTCCAAGAAAGAAAAACAACCAGTACTTCGCCAACTTTTGCCATGAACTCGGCTTCGCTTGGTGAGGCAACACGTAATTATGTAGGAGAAATCAAGGCTCCGTTCATTCCAAGCCTACAGCTTGCCTACAAGAAAAACGATTGGGCTTTCTACACAAATATTTCTGTAAGCGGAGGTGGTGGAAGCTGCAAGTTCGCTGATGGCATGGGCAGTACAGAAAGTACAGTTTCTTCGCTTCCAACTGTGGCAAATGCAATAATGGGCAACAGACCGTTGTTCAATCAATATTCAGTCGAGAGCAACATGGAGGGTTCCTCATATATATTCTCATTGACTCTGGGTGCATCACATAAGTTTGACGAACATTTCTCGGCTAGTTTGGGACTTCGAGGCAACTACGCCTTGAACAAGTACCAGGGATATGTGAAGAACATTCAAGTGAACAATCCACTTGGCGCAGGTATGGTTAAGCCGGGTGAATTGGCGGCACAGATGGCACAGATGAATATGATTCCTTCGACTACAGCGCAAGCAGTTGTTGCCTTGACTGCTGACAGGGAGATTGACTGCAAGCAGTCAGGCTTCGGAATTGCTCCGATTCTTGGCATGGCCGTTCATTTCGACAGAGTAAGGTTTGGCGCACGTTACGAGTTCAGAACAAAGATAGAATTGGGAAACGACACAAAGAATGATGCACGTATGCCAGCCTATGAGGATGGATTGACTCTTCGTTCTGACATTCCTGCAATCCTGGCTACCGGTCTGGATGTTGACCTTTGCAAGTCGTTGACACTTGGCCTTGCCTATCGTCATTATTTTGACAATATGGCCAAGATTTCTGCCTATGACAGCGAGTGGTTCAACAAAGCTAAATATACTGGAAGGGGAACTTCCGATATTGCGGCAGCCTTGGAGTGGAAGATTAACGACAAGTGGACAGTAAGCGCAACCGGAATGCGTACTCAATATAATGTTGAGGACAGATTCCAGTCTGACCTTAACTTCTCCTTGAGCTGTTGGAGTATAGGTGGAGGCTTGAAGTTCTCTCCTGTCGCTAATATTGACATCAACTTGGCATATTTTGGCGTCAACTATGACGATGACTACACAAAGGTGTACGCTCCAGATATGGCTTCGTACAATCCAGGTCGTACAGATATTTATAATCGTACAGCAAACAGTTTTGCTGCTGGAATCAACTACAGATTCGGTAACAAGTCAAAACAGACAGAAACTGTAGAGCAGTAATTCCTTAAGAACTATTAATCTCTTCTATTTTTTTTTGAGTGGAGGTGCACTTTGCGGTGTGACTTCACTCTTTTTTGTTCTTCTGCTTTTTTACGTTATTTGTTAGTATTTATTAGAAATAAGTCAAAAAAGAGTCAAATAGTTTCTTTGTAGAGAAAAAATATGTACCTTTGCCATACTTATATAACGGAAATTAAGAGAACGACATAATTATCAGGGTTTCTTATGAAGATAGGATTAAAGAATTTTTTTGCGTCAATATTAACATTTCTTTGTGTGCCTGCGTCAGCTCAGTTTGCAGGTAACTATTTTGATGTTAATGTGTCGGGAGGAGTACAAACACCTTCTTATTCTCCTTTGAACAACGGTATTTCGCACACAAGTGGAATAGGTGGAGGTGTTAGTATAGGCTACAAACATTTCTTTAACGATAATTTCGGAATAGGAACAGGTTTTGGTGTCAGCTTCTATAATGCATACGGAAAATGTCAGTTTGTCGATAGAGACTCAATCATGGATGCTTCCAGGGAAAAGATTGCTGATGTAACCACTTCGTACATGCAGTGGACCGAGAAGCAGAAGTTTGCTCAGCTTGAAATTCCTATTGGAGCATACTATCAGAGGGAAATCGGTTATAGAATGTCGTTTCAGGCGGGCGGAGGCCTTTTGCTTGGTTTCCCAGTGGGTGCAAGATACTATATTACAGAAGGCAGCATCCAGCAGTCGTTTGTACACAGTGTAAACCCGGATAAGGTCGAGCATGCAACAACTATAAATGGTGACGAGGACTGTGCAGGAGACCTTGAAAGAAACAAAGCGACTTTGGGATTCTTCATTGATTTGGGTATTCACAAGTGGACAAAGAAGGGTGTTGGTTTCTACTCTGGTTTGTTCGCTCGCTATACAGTTTCTGATGTGCTTGTTCCTCAGACTCAGTCAGTAACAAGTCCAAACGGTGTTTATAATGGAGTACTTGCCTCGAACCAGGTCACTGACGTTAACCTGTTGGCTATAGGTTTGAAGTTCGGATGCTCTTTGCCTATTCAGAAGAAGAAGCGTAAAGAGGATTTGCCTGATAACAGCGCTTTGGTGGCAGAGGAACCAATTGTAAATGTTCGTGATTCTATTACTCACCTTCCAGACTCCTTGATTTATGTACGTTACTCTCGTGAGGAGGTTGCAAAGGTTAAGAGACTGATTTCAAATATGCCTGAAGTTGAGGCTATAAATGAGCAGAAGAAGGTTATATTTAGAAATACTCTTTCCGCTTATGACAGTTTGTCTTCTTTCGAGAAGCTTGACATTACTTGGAATGAGCGCGGCAAGTTGAAGCGTGCAGACTATGCATTGTACGGAGAGCAGAGATTAAGAGAGCTTTGCGTTTCAATGAATAATGAGGTTCAGTTCGCCTACATGCAGAGCGGATTTACAAGTACTAAGGCCCTTGAGACAGCATTCGAAGACTTGACATTCCTAATGAAGCTTCTTCCAAATGCAACCTTGGTTATTCAGGGTAGGGCTGACGACAAGGAGGAAGAGAACGACCCAGCTTTGTCTAAGGAACGTGCATTGTTCTTGAGAGAGATTCTAATGAAGAAGGGTGTTGCAGGAGACCAGATAGAAATTGAAGCTCTTGGTGCTAAAAATCCTGTCGCATCATTCACTTCGGATGAAAACAGAGCAAAGAACCGTACAGTTACTTTCATGAGTGTTATTGAAAAGTAATTGATTCAGTACTAACAATAGAGTATGTGTAGAGGCGTTGCTTAGCATCGTCTCTACACTTATTAAAAATATATGCAGACATTCAACTACTACATATTCCTATTTTTTGTAAAGACATTCAGCTTGTTACCTTTCAAGTTGGTGTATATGTTTTCTGACTTTATGTGCTTTCTGGTTAGAAACGTAGTCAGGTATCGCAGAGATGTGGTACGAGCAAACTTGTCAAGTTCTTTTCCAGAGAAGTCAGAGAAGGAGTTGGAGGCTATAGAGAAGGATTTCTATCATTTGTTCTGTGATGTGCTTCTCGAGGGAATCAAGTCATACAGAATGAGCTATGAGGACATTACAAGCAGAGTTGAGTTTGAGGGAATTGATTTGATGGAATCTTATTTCAAAAGCGGAAAGAATGTAATAGTCGCAGCTGCACATAGCGGAAACTGGGAATGGATGGCTGCTGTATATTGGCAGATAAAGATAGAGAACCTCGTAGGCTGTGAGTTCAACAGGCCAAGCAAGAATCCTCGTATAGACGAAGTTCTTTTGGGAATTCGCAGAAGGCTTGGAATGATAACGGTAAACAAGAACGAACCTATTCGCCCATTGCTGAAGTTAAAGAGGGACAACAAGATTTTTGGAGTGGGATTGCTCGCAGACCAGACTCCGAGTGTCAAGAATATAAATTTTTGGATTCCTTTCCTTAATCGAGAGACTGCATTCCTTACGGGACCTGAGCGCATAGCAAAGATGTTCCATGCTGCTATGGCATTCTGTGATGTGGAGCGCTTGGGAAGGGGCAGGTACAAATATCGAATTGTCAAGATTGCCGACGATGTCGCAGAACTGCCAGAGAACGAGGCGACTCGAAGATATGCACAGCTACTCGAGGAAAGCATAAAGCGAGACCCTGCTTCTTGGTTGTGGAGCCATAGACGATGGAAGCATACCAAAGAGAGCGTGGCGGCTGAACTTGCCAAGCAAACTGTTTAATTGATAACCTGAATAAAACCAATGAGCTTAGAGATAACTCCGGAAATGCTCAGAGCCAAAGATTATGTGAACAACACAAGAATGAATGTCTTTCTTACGGGTAAGGCTGGCTCTGGAAAAACTACCTTTTTGAAATATCTTCTTGATAATTGCAGGAAACGTGCCGTGGTGGTCGCCCCTACAGGTGTGGCCGCAATAAATGCTGGAGGAGTGACAATACATTCACTGTTTCAGCTGCCTCATGTTATGTTCAGACCTGAAACAAGAAAGGAATTTGACAACAACAAGATTCGTGATAATAAGCGCAAGCTTATCCGCATGCTGGACCTACTGGTTATTGACGAGATAAGCATGGTGCGAGCAGACTTGCTTGATGCGGTTGATTATGTGCTTCAAAGAATAAGGCGCATCCATCAGCCTTTCGGTGGTGTTCAGATTCTGATGGTGGGTGACCTTCAACAGCTTTCCCCGGTCTTGAAAACGGAAGAGCAGAAGGTGTACTACAACAACTATACTACACCATATTTTTATGGAAGTATGGCTTTGCGTAACAGCGGTTTCGTCACTGTGGAACTTTCAAAGATATTTAGGCAGACAGAGGCTAACTTCCTCAGCATTCTTAATGCTGTAAGAGAGAATACACTTGACAAAGGCATAATAGACAAGCTTAATGCGAGATATGTGCCAAGCTATAAGCCTAATGAGGGTGTGGTTCAGGTAAGTACACATGTAAAGAGTGTCGATGCTATCAATTCCACAAAATTCGAGGAATTAAAGACTCCTAAATATGTTTTTGAAGGTAAGGTGGAAGGGAAATTCCCTGATGAATACCCAGTTGACAAGGACTTGGTCTTGAGAGAAGGAACTCAGGTAATGTTTGTTCGCAACAACACGCGATTGAATATCTATAATGGTAAGATAGGAAAGATTGTAGAGATTGACAAAGATCACATTGTTGTGGAAAGCAAAGGCGAACAAATAACTGTAGAGAAAGAAATATGGGAGAATGTCGCCTATGAACCAAATGAGGAGAACGGAACTATTGAACAGCAGGTTGTGGGCAAATATCTGCAGTACCCGCTAAGGTACGCTTGGGCAATTACAGTCCACAAGAGTCAGGGATTGACCTTTGATGAAGCATTGGTTGATGTGAACGGAGCTTTCTCTCATGGACAGGTATATGTTGCGTTGAGCCGATGCAGGTCGTTGGAAGGTTTGCATTTGACCAATCCTATTTCTCCGAGCGCTGTTATTACAGACCGCTCGATAGACGTGTTCATGCATCAGCAGGAAGCCGTTGCCAAGTTGGTTGAGGCTGATTTGCCGAAATATAAGGCTGACTATATGGTAACTCTGATTCAACAGGCATTCTCGTTTGCCGAGATGACTCATGGACTGGATTCCATTTGCACTCAGCTGTTGGGTGGAGGTTTTGAAAAGAAACAACCTGACTTGGCAAGGGGTATAGAGAACTTGAACAAGCTATTCTCAGAACAGGTGTTCTCGGTAACAAACATTTTCTATAAGGAGTATAAGGGTATTGTCGAAAATTCGGTTGCACCTACAGCCGACGAAACGCTTGAAACAAGGTTGTGCCAGGCGGCAAAGTACTTTTACGGAGTACTCGAGTCTCTGCCGAATCCATTCTTGGAAGCTGGAAAAGTTGAGATAGACGGACAGGATATTCAGGACCTTTACAATTCTTTTTCTTTGGAGTACCTCAAGGGACTATATGTGTCAAAGAGTATAATGGATTCGATATTGAAGAAAGGTTTCTCTCCTGACACGTATCTTTCGGCTCGCAGTGTTGCCGAGACAGAGTTTGAAACTAAGGGTATAGGGGTGTTTGGAGATGCAGCCAAGGATGTCGTTAATTCATCAACCCTTGTCGATAAGGATCTTGCAGAGTTGCTGTCAGAGTGGAGAAAGATGAAGGCAAGGGAGCTTCAGCAACCGGCATTTATGATTCTTAGGCAGACTTCACTTGTTGCTATTGCTCAGCGAAAGCCTTTGAATATAGATACCTTAGTCAAGCTTGAAGGTATAGGAAAGGGAAAAGCTGACAAGTTTGGTGAAGAAATAATTGCCTTGGTTAGGGATTATGTTGACAAGAAAAAGGGTGATGCCGATATTGAAAACGTAGAAGTTCACGAGATATCCACCCCAAGCAAGAAAAAGGAGGAGAAACGCAAGATTCCGAGTACATACGATGTGACTTTTGAAATGCTAGAAGCCGGTAAAACCGTAGAAGAGATTGCTCAAGAGAGAGAATTGTCCGTTTCTACAATATATTCACATGTCATAAAGTTCGCATACGAAGGCAGACTCGATTTGTCTGAATATTATAAGTCGAAAGAGTATAAGGTATTTGAACTGTTGTTGAATTCAGTGCCAGAAGTCTTGTTCTCCGAACTTGAAGAAAAGTTCGGCAGAGACAACGCTTTGTTCTATCTGCAGTTGAGAGAGGCTTTAGATGTTACAGAAGAATTCGAAGATGTGGAGTATATGCAGGAAGGTTCCCTAATCGACAATGTGTTTGAACTAACGCAGCAGAGCATGTCGGTTGTCGAGATTGCATACCTCTTGAAACAGTCGCCAAGAACCATAGAGGACAAACTTATGGAACTGCATAAGCAGTCAAAGATAAATTTGAAAGACTATGTCCCTATGTACAAGCAGGAGATTATTTCAAACGTCTTGGATTCTAATACTGAGGAGCAGAGCAGTGTTGCCATAAAGAACAAGCTTCCATACTATTGCTCGTATTTTGACATTCGCTGTGTCAAGCTTATTCGTGAAGCAGATAAGAATATTTAGCATATTTCATAGGGTGCAATAACAAGACAAAAGGGGTGAGAACGATTATCGTCTCCCCCCTTTGTTTTGTCGATACTATGATGTTAGTATTTCACTCTGATTACATCGTTGCCAACCTTAACGAAGTATATGCCCTTGTTAAGATTGCTAACAGTGAATGAGTTAATGCCCTTGCTAAGGTTTGCATTAGAGAAGAAGCGAGAAACTCCAGTGACATCCCAAAGCTCAATGTTAGCATTCTTGTCATCTTCCATCACGATGTTCAAGTTTCCGTCACTGATATTGGCAGATACGATGGATGAAGCCTTTGTGTTAACAAGGCAAGAAGGATTGCCAAGATTTATCTCTAATGTGGCGATACTCATCTTTGGCATTACAACTGCATCGTTGATGTTAAATTCACCCATGTCTTTGCTGTTTACGCCTTCAGCGTCAATAGTCTGGTGCAAGTGAGCAGAAGCAACATTCAAGTCCTTGACAGATACTGTAACCTCGTGCTCTGATTCTCCCTTGTTGATTAGGATTACTGCCATCTTCTTCTTGTCCGGAGATATGAACGAAGCAGTTACAATATCCTTAGAAGACACGGTAAAGTCTGTGCAGACATAACCCTTTTTGACGAACTTAGAGAAGTGTCGAAGTCCGTGATACTCCTTGTTTATGGTGTATCCTTCCTTGTTCTTCCAGTTGCTCTTGTCCCAAGGATTGAATACAGTGACGCATCCGTCTGCGTCTCCCCACATCAAGTTCCAATGGAAGTAGCCGTTAACTCTGTTGTAGTTGAATGCGTTGGCAAGTATCCATGCTGTGCTTACGTCGTCTCCGTTCATTTCGCTTCGCATAGAGCAGTTCTCTGTCATGAACTGAGGCATGTCTCCAAACTCGGAAGCAAGAGCAGACATAGCTTTGATGTAGGCGTCAGGTGCACTGTATCTGTCGCTTGCATTCTGTCCGCTATGGTAGTAGTGGAAGGCAAGACCATCAAGCAAACTCTTGTCAAGTTCCTTCATATAGTTCTCTGTGTTGTTGTATCCTATACCAAGAACCTCTGGACCAAGAATCTTTGGAGCATTGTCCAGAGAACGTATAGCCTTGCAGAATACAGGAAGAGCCTCGGCATAACCACTGTTGTCGAATTGCTTTCCAGTGTAGTCAACATATTTTTCCTTAGGGTCAAACATTGTTGCGGCATAAGTTGCTGCCATGTCAGGCTCGTTCTGCATACTGATATAGTCTGGAACGATACCTGCATCCATATACTTTTTCAAAGAAGTCTTCCACCAGTCAGCGTACTTGTCATATACGAACTTGCCGTTCTCCTTCTTTAGAGGATAGCCGCCGTTTATGTCGCCGTTGGATTTCAACTCTCCGGGAGCAGCCCAAGAGGACATCTCGATGATGTAGTTCTCTCTTCCAAGTCTTTTGTTGGCTTCCTTTACAGTTGCTTCGTCTTCTGAAGTCTTGTCATTCAAGTCCTGCAACCAGTTTCCAAGTCGAAGAGCAGAAATGCCAAGTCCGTTGAAAATAGTGTCATAGATTGCCGCAGAATTTTCGTGAGGAGGAATCCATCCCTGATAATATACGATGCCGCCGCCGATACCTTCAACTGTCTGGTTCTTTGAGTTAGGCTCTACTTCAACAGCTACCTCCTTCTCTTCTGGAACGATAGCTTCCTGTGACAATACCTTTATAGAGACATTGTCAATGTAGTAAGTGTTTGCTACAGCACCAAGGTCGAAATTGAAACCAGTACAGGCACCAGTAGATTTGATCGACATTGTCTTTTTTGTGTAGCCTGAAGTTACAGTCTGGTCAGCTTGATAGAAAGTGTCGTCTCCGGAAGTGGAAACACGAACGCTACCTGTCCCGCTAAGTGTACGGATGTAGTATGAAAGCTCGTATTCTCCTGCGGGAAGAGTCTTGGTAAAGTCAGTGTGAAGCTGTACTTTCCATTGGTTAGTAGGCTCACTTATCGTAGAAACAATCTCTAAGCATCCCTGACCGTCAAAATGAGTTCCGCTGTTTCTCTTGAACGAGCATCCGTCGTCTCCTCCATTCCAAAGCGCCCAGCCATCAACATTCTCCTCAAAGAATCCGTTTGGAACGTATTCCTGTGCAGAGACTGCGCCGCAAACCATCAATAGAGAAGAAACAAGTGTAAAAATCTTCTTCATATGCAAATTATTGTTTTGTATTATTCGTTTTGCCTATAGGCATTACAAATTTAGGTGCTTTTATTGATATATGCAAGTGTTTTTGCAAATGTTTTGCTCAACTTTACTGTAATGCACTTTCTGCCCGAATTGTATATTCACATTGCAAATACGGTTATTGTAACAAACACTAACAAACTGCATGGAAATACCTTCCCTCATTTTAATTTTGCACCGTCATCAGATGAGTCTCTTATCTCTTAGACAAAACAAATAATGTATAATTAATAAATAATAAGTGTCATGAATTTATTTCTAGTTTTATGTTCTTTCATTGTGTTTGCTATTGTGTTTTTTGTAATCCGTAATTCGTAGGTTAATTAAAAAATGTTTCTTAATTTGTAATATCCGAATACTGTTTGCAGAATAAACACTAACAAATTATAACTCATATATGCATTTAGTTATAATTTTGCAGTGGGTCTGGTGTACGAAGTAAAAGTAATGGAAAAAACAAAGAATTTACCTTCTATAGAACAGCGCAGACTAAGATTATTAGGCAGTAGAAAAATGGAACTTAAACAGTTAAAAGCATTTGTTAAAGCCGCTCAGTTACAGAACTTTAGTGAGGCAGCAAAGTCGTTATGTATTAACCAAAGTTCTTTCTCTCAGAACATCAAGCAACTTGAAGAGGAACTCAATGTGACATTGTTTCATCGTAACACGCACGAAACAACGCTTACTCAGGCCGGCAAGGAACTACTTCCCTATGCACAGCAGACTTTGCAGAAAGCTGACAACTGTGTCAGCCGAATGAATGATTTGCTAGAGATGAGGTGCGGTACTCTTAATATCGGTGTGACACATTCCTTTAGTGTCGTCTTGACAGAATCATTGCAGCCGTTTCTAAAGGCGTATCCTGGCATTAAGCTCAACATCTTCTACAAGACTATGAGCGAACTGATGGATATGTTGGTGGACAGAGAGGTGGAT
Source organism: Paludibacteraceae bacterium (assembly GCA_024401535.1). Lineage (GTDB taxonomy): Bacteria > Bacteroidota > Bacteroidia > Bacteroidales > Paludibacteraceae > UBA1723. The sequence continues at coordinate 21,592 of JAKSKX010000013.1, forward strand.
TTCGTGCTTTCCTATCGTCCAGAGGATAAAGCCTATCCACAAGTCGTTAGCCATACCTTGTTCGAGGACAGACTTTCTGCGATAGTCCGCAAGGACCATCCGTTAGCGCAGAAGCAGAGCGTTACTCTCCAGGAACTTTCAGAATATCAGCTTGCCCTGCCTAGCATAGGGCTTCATGCCAGGGATGTGTTGGACAGAATCTCTGCCAACAGCAACATTGAACTGAATGCAAGGGTTCAGCTTGACCAGGTTACTCCTCTGCTTCGTCTTGTTCGTACGGGAATGCTTATCACTGTGCTGGCTAGTTCTACTGCGGAGAATGATTCTGACCTTGTGGCTGTGCCTATCGAGGCTGTAGGTACAAGAATGGAGGGAAGCTGTCAAATGCTTAAAGAGGACTATAAGAAGGAGGCGGCAAAGGAGTTCTTCAGGATTCTGACTGAAAATGTCATTAAGAAGAAAAAGATGACCGAATGGTTGAAATGAAATTAGTGTATGGATTGGATTGAAAAACTGATATATGGAACGGGTGTGGCCCATTCCATGCTTTTGGTTGCTATTGTAATCGCTGTTGGTCTATATTTGAGCAGGATAAAGATATTTGGTGTTTCGCTCGGTGTCACATGGATTCTGTTTGTAGGCATCCTTGCCGGACATTTCGGTTTGATATTGGATGACACGACGAGCCATTTTGTCAAGGAGTTCGGCTTGATTCTGTTCATCTATTCCATAGGTATTCAGGTGGGGCCTGGATTCTTCGAGTCGTTCAGGAGCGGAGGTGTTACACTGAACATGCTTGCTGCATTGACGGTTCTGCTTTCGTGTGTGACCTGCTATGGAGTGCATGTTGTAACAGGCGAGAATATGTTCTCTATGATAGGAGTGCTGTATGGAGCTGTTACTAATACTCCGGGATTGGGAGCCGCACAGCAGACATACAGCGACATGACAAACGGAGCAACCAATCTTGATTTCGCAAGAGGTTATGCGGTTGCTTACCCCTTGGCGGTAGTTGGAATCATAGGCTCGATTGTTCTGTTCAGGCATATATTCGGAAGCGGCGCCGAGCATGAAGCTGCAGAAAAGAGCACGGCAGACAAGTCTCATAACAAAGAAAATCTGCATGCGTTGACTTTCTTGGCTTGCAACGATGGAATTTGCGGACAGGCAGTAGGAAAGCTTCGCTCTATAATCGGGGAGCGAGTGGTAATAACAAGAATCATGCACAGCCAGAACAACGAGATTGAACTTGTTGATGATGATACTGTTATAAATAAAGGCGACAAACTATTTATCGTAATGCCCCTTGAGGAGGTTTCCGTAATCGAGACTCTTGTAGGTAGCATAGTCGAGGGTATGGAGACCGAACACTGGGACAAAATTGACCAGAACACACTATGTTGCGAGAGAATTGTCGTTACAAATCGCGAGATAAACGGATGCACACTTGGAAAGATGGCGTTGCGAAAGAAGTACAATGTGCAGATTTCAAGAGTGAAGAGAGCCGGTGTGGATTTGATGCCACAGGCAGACCTTGTGCTGCAGATGGGCGACAGACTTACTGTAGTAGGTCAGGCGCAAGATGTCAAGAAACTGCAGCAGTTGATAGGAGACAGCGTCAAGAAGCTTGACGAACCTAATTTGATGGCAATATTCCTTGGCATTGCTCTCGGTGTATTCCTTGGCTCTGTTCCTATTTTCTTGCCAGGAATGTCTGTTCCTGTCAAACTGGGACTTGCTGGTGGACCTCTTGTTGTTTCCATTCTTGTGGCAAAGTTCGGAACAAAGTTCAAACTTGTAACCTATACGACTTCTTCGGCTAATCTTATGATGAGGCAGATAGGCATCACGCTGTTCCTCGCATCAGTGGGTATAGGTGCGGGAAACGGTTTTGTTGACACGGTGTTGAACGGAGGATATTGGTGGGTGTTGTACGGATTTATCATAACTGTACTGCCTATACTTGTTGTAGGGGTGCTTGCAAGAAAAGTTTTCAAAATAGGGTATTTCTCTATAGCCGGAATGATAAGCGGAGCTTTGACAGACCCGCCTGCTCTGGCATACGGAAACAGTATATGTCCCGACGACAAGGTAAGTGTGGCGTATTCCACTGTTTACCCTTTGAGCATGTTCCTAAGGGTTGTTTCTGCCCAAATTCTAGTATTGATGGCTTTTTAGCCATGTTGAGATTATTTTCTAAAAATCAAATCAAAAGACTCTGGGCTTGGTAAACACGTTCGATGTTGAGGCTCTTGAGTTAAATATGAACGAAAATTCGTTAGATGTTTCGTGAATCGTAAAGAAGGCAACCTAGTGATAGGTTGTCTTCTTTGATTTTATTATAATCGGATTTGAAATGTGCTTTGTAAATCCGAAGGCTATACTGTTTGAGTTTCTTTTGATGTTTGTGTTTTCGTCTTTCAGTGAAGTGGTATTCAAAGCTTCATTGCTTTGTTGCCTGTCAGTATGCCTATGATTGGAATATCACGAAATTTGAAATTTGTGACACTCCTACATGTTTTTTAACTGTCCGATTAAAAGAAACAAGTTCTATTCGCTGAATTTGAAAATCCAATAGTCAAGGGTGTCTTGGTACTGTGGAATCTCGTCAAATATTATAGGCTTGTATTTCTCTGGCCCTGCATAGTATATGCTGTCGTTGTTGTCTGTGTACATATAGTATAGGTGCGGCGCAATTTCTCCATGCTCGTTCTCGGCATGGAAACGGTATGCGTACTCGGTTCCTACAGGAAAGTCTGAAAGTTTGGCATTTGACTCTCTCTCTAAAAAGGCAATCATAGCACTATCTACCCCCATTCCTCGGAACATAAGGTCAAGAGTCTCTATGTACATGTAGTCGTCCTCGTACCCCTTGCTCTCCTTCATCATGGAGTCTATTGCATTAAGCGTTTCCCTCAGACCTTCCTCGTGAAACTTTCTTGCCCTTTCTATATTTTCAAAGTAGTTGATGTCTCCGGTCTTTTCAATAGAAATCAAGTCGTAACTGTTCGGGTTGAGAAGCGTAGGATGAAGTGTGTCATACGCCTTTTTCTCCAACTCGGAAACACAAGAAGCGAAAAAAATAGACGAAATGGTTAATGCAGATATTGTGAATTTATGTTTCATGATTCGTAACTTTCTAAGTTTTTCAATTCAAAATTAGGCAAAATAATTGGTAAAGACTCAAAAAAAGCATTAAAAATGAGGATAATTGAACTTTTTTTGAAAATAATTGGAAAAAAGTTTGGTGGGAATAAATTAATGCTATACCTTTGCACTCGCAAAACGGAGGAAACGAAGTTTAAGCGATGCCCAGATGGCGGAATCGGTAGACGCGCTGGTCTCAAACACCAGTGGATTCACTTCCATCCCGGTTCGACCCCGGGTCTGGGTACAAAGAAAGCGAAACTCATTTGAGTTTCGCTTTTTGTTTTTGCCCTCTTTGAAAACAAAATCAAAAGAGCATTCCGCACACTAATGAAATCTCGGTATAGTGTCGAATGTAAGCTTTCTGTGTGGAGTTTCTCTTATTTGGCTGAGAACGGTCCCGCCAACTTCTGTAGAAGTCTGAATTGCTCGGACTCGTCGTTTCTGGCTTTCCATGCCTTTGCTACTTTTAAGAGGATGTTTCTGTCGTCGATATTGTTGTCGAAGTTATATATCGTTATGGCACCGCTCTGTTCCGCAACGTGAAGGTATGCCCATTGAGAGAATGGCGTTCTGCTTATGATGCTGTCCGTATATGCCTTGTATGACTCGCAAATGCTTTCCAGCTCTTTGGGATAGTGCATCTTCTTTTAAAGATTCTTGCGTGTGTCGTGGTAATAGTTGCTGTATATTGCGATAAAGTTTGTTTCCTCCGAACCTTTCTCTACTATATACTTGTACGAGTCTATGAACTTTATGGAAATGTCGCCGATAGTGTCCGGAACAAGCTGGAAAGTATAGTTTCCTATAGTAATGTCGATAAGTTTGTCCGAAGATGTTCTCTCTAAGTCTTCAAACACAACCTTGCCGTTGGAAATCTTCTTGTAGGCTGGGGTTGCAGTCCTGTCGAAATGGTCGGACATGAACACCATGTGCTTCTTGCTTTTCATGTTGTCTGCTATCGAAGTTGGTATTTCGATAGAAATGGAGTATGTGTCCTTGTTTTCGCATCCGGCAAGAACTAACAGCATGGAGGCTAATATGAAATGAAAGAGTTTTTTCGTCATAGTCCGATAACATTTGTTTTATGCAAAGTTACTAATAAAGTTGAAAAACAATCTTTTTTGTAGGTATATTTGTTTGATTGACCCGAAAATAATGCGACTTTGACTGTGTTTGCTGTAATAGTCAATTATTTTAGTTACATTTGCACAAGCAAATCGAAATTGACTAGAATGAAACATTTGTAGTCGATATAAACATAGACAGTTATGAAACATAGGATATTGTTCGTCTGCTTGGGAAATATCTGCAGATCTGCAGCCGCTGAAGCGGTTATGAAGGCTTTGGTTGCCAAAGCTGGACGCAGTTCCGAATTCTTTATTGATTCGGCAGGTATCTTGAGCTATCACGAAGGAGAAAAAGCTGACCACAGAATGATTTTCCATGCAGGAAAGAGAGGGTATGACGTTACTTCCATCAGCCGTCCGGTCAAGTCGTACGATTTCGAGGACTTTGACATTGTGATAGGAATGGACAATTCTAATATAGACGATTTGATGGACAGGGCAGCTACTCCAGACCAACAGAAAAAGATTCATAAGATGACAGAATATTGCAGAAAGTTTGATAATGACTATGTGCCAGATCCTTATTACGGTGGAGCGGAAGGCTTTGACCTTGTGCTTGACCTGCTTGAGGATGCCTGTGCCGGCCTTCTTGACACTTTCCCCGACAAATAAGACATCGTAGATTTATGGCAAACAAGACAAATAATACGAGTGCGAAACTTTATCCTTCGTGGGTGCTTTCTGCGATAGCCGGAGTGGTTATGCTTGCCGCTCTTATGTATAACTATTTCAGCAGTCAGGAGGATTATTTCTATGCACTTCATCTTCATACTCTTTTTACTGACAATGAACCTTACTACGAGGAGTTGCAGAGAAATTCGGCATGGCTCATGACTCTTGTCGGAAGCTATTTGACGCAGTTTTTTATGAATGCGAAGTTCCCTTCCATTGCAATTCCATTGCTATGCGTGTGTCAGTTCCTTATCCTTGAGGGTTTGTTCTCTGCAAGACTTCGCAAATGGAGTTTTGCCTTGACATGTGCCTTGCTGTTGCCTTCACTGTTAGCCTATATTTCGGGGCAGAACTATGACTATGCCATTTATGATCGTTTTGATGGTTCGTCATATTTAGTCCTGTTCCTTGGCCAGATGCTGTCTGTCGGCTTGTTTGCGCTGTCAAGAATACCGGTCAAGTTTTCTTATGCGATAGCTCTTGTTTTGTCATTGATGCTTTCTCCCTTTGTCGGAATATTCTCGTTGGTGTCAGTCTTGATGGTATGTTCCGATAGTGTAGTAGAGAAAAACAAGCAGAAGATGATGGTATCGTCTTTGTTTTTTGTTGCGGCAATAGGATTGATGCTGTTTTGTGGAGCGAACCGTTTCCATGAATTCTGGTACATCACACTTTTTGCTCCGTTGATCAACCAGATGTATAACCTGACATTCTATTATGCGCTGGCTTCGGTTGTCGTGCTTGCCTTGCTGCCATTGCTCCAGTTAGTTGCTAAGAGAGATGAGTCTAAGGTTACAGTTACGCCTATATTGCTCACTATGCTTTGTTCTGTGGTTATGATGTTCGTTTCGACAGACATACTTGCATATAAAGATCAGAATTTCTATGCCGAGTTGAAGGCAAAGAGATTGCTGGACAATCACGAATGGAAGAAACTATACACGCTTACTAGCAAGGTCAAGAATCCGACAACTACAATCATAGCATATCAGGAGATAGCGACAATGTTGCGAGAGAAAATGATCAAGGACGCGTTCAACATCGAACCGGCATTCTTCAGCTATAACACCAGTCACTTTGCAACATCTCATTTTATTCATTATGCGGACCTAGCCTATTACGCAGGCCTTCCAAATACATCGTTGTTCTATGCAATGGAAACAAAGCAGCTTTCGGGACTGGATTTCGGAGTGCTAAAGAACATGCAGGAGGCTGCTATGCTTAACAAAGAGTATGATTTGGCGAGAAAATATCAGGACCTTCTTGCTTCAAGTCCTGTGTACGAGGAGTATGCAGAGACTTGGAGAGGCTATATTGCCGACACTTCAAAGATGTACAGAGATCTGCCTCATTTGCGTTTGGTGGAAAGACTCATAGATTATTCCCCTGCTGTATATTCTGCGACAAGCATTCAGGAGGTAATCATGAACCGAGCTGCTCTGGTGAATGGCTTGACTTTGCTCGTTCGCTTGTATTGTGATATGTATCAAAGAGATATGAAACGATTCTCGCAGGATGTTGTAGCCTGTCGAAACTATTTCGAGACTCGAAAGGTGCCTTCTGTGATTCAAGAGGCATGTGTAATCTGTGATCTTGCCGGGGACCACCTTCCAATGCAGAATATTCGTGTAGATAACGATGTGTTTACAAAGACTTGCAACATTGTCAAGGAAGTCAATGCGATAAACAACAACAAGCTTGCGACTACAAGACTCAAGTCCCGTTACAAGGGCTCATATACATACTATTACTTGCTTAGCACTACTGACAATTCCATGTACAAAGGTGCTGTCGCTTTCAAAAAGGATAATAAATAATTTATTTCTATGGAGATTTGTCATCATAAAATATCTTTGACCTTTAACCGCTTGATGTTTGCTTTAGCATCGGCTGTGTTTTTGTGCCATTGCAGTTCAGTTCCCATGGTAAATATTGACGATTATGAGGATGGGGGAGAACCGAACATTTATCCGGCTGAGTATAAGAACGCTCTGATTCCTTGTAATATAGGACCTATGAATTTCCAGATTAAAGAGAATAGAGCGAGCTTGTATGCAGACCTCTTTTCCGCCAATTATAATGTTACATTGAAGGCTGACGAGGATGGTATTGTCAAGATTCCTGTTTCGGATTGGAAGAATCTAAAGGAAGGTTCTGAAAAAATAGGCGTTCAGATAAGAGCCTTTGACAAAGATTCGGCTACAGGCAAAGACAAATGCTATCTCTACCAGGAGTTCAGTTTTATTATATCCAAAGATTCCATAGACAAGTATCTGACTTACCGCTTGATAGAGCCAAGCTATCAGGCTTCCGGTAAAATGGGTTTGTTTGCCTATGACATCGAGAACTGCGAAGAAACACCCATCGTGACTGTGTCCAAGCAGTACTCTATACATGATGACCGCAACCAGATGTGTGTGAACTGCCACCATATCCAAAAGAAGAAGGATGGAATTTCCATGTTCTACTATCGCGGAAAGACCGGTGGTTTGATTGTAACAAACGGGAAGGAAATAAAGAAGATAAATACAAAGGTTGGTGATTTGGCCTATGGAACTTCTTATTCATCAATACATCCGACCAAGCCATACATAGCGATGTCTTCAGCATTGACACGACAGATGTTCCACCTGATAGGTAATAGAAAACTTGATGTGTTCGATTGGGCAAGCGACCTTGTCCTATACGATTTTGAAAAGAACAGCATAACCAATATTATCCGAACAAAGGACAAGCAGGAAAGCTTTCCGGAGTGGAGCGTTGACGGCAAGAGCCTTTTTTATGTGTCAACTGATACCGTGTTCAATTTCGAGAACTACCAGGACATGAAGTATGAGCTGATGCAGATTGACTTTGACGAGACCTCCAAGTCATGGAGTAACTCCCGCAAGATTCTGTCTTTTGCGGACAGGGATTCCTCGGTAACTATGCCAAAGGTTTCTCCGAATGGTAAATACATAGCCTTGACAAGGTCGAAGTTCGGAGTAAGCACACAGACAAACCAAACTGCAGATCTGATAATTATGGATTTGTCTGACAGCAAGTTGTTGGATACCCGTATATTGAACAGCGATGAGGCTGACAGCTATCATTCATGGAGCAGCAACTCAAAATGGATGGTTTTGGCTAGCCGCAGGGAAAACGGAAACTATATGCGTCTTTATTTGTTCCATGTTGGCGACAACGGGGAACTTTCAAGTCCGTTTGTCGTTCCCAGAACAAATCCTTTATATTACCACTATTTCCTCAAGAGCTATAATGTGCCGGAACTTGTAACATCCTTGCCAAAGCCGACAGAGTGCGACTACGAGAAGATGATGCTTGACGTTACAGCCCAGGATGCATCGTTCGATTCCCAAATGGATTCCATTGTTGACGGACACAGCTCAGCAAGCCAGATAGTAAAACCATAGACGTTTGAGAGTTTCTGTAACTAAGCGGTAATCAGTTGCAAATCAAATATATGGTCAAAACAAATTTGCAAAATTCCGGTCTTCCCATATTTATAAAGAATTTGATGGGAAGGTTGGGCATTTGCCATGAATCTAATTCGATTGGAGCTAAGGGAAACATCCAATAAACATAGAATTCATTGAGATAACGATATAACTTTTTATGGACGTAAAAATTGAGCAGTCTTGGAAAGAAGTACTTCGGGATGAATTTGAAAAGGATTACTTTGTCAAGTTAACCGAATTTGTAAGGGAGCAGTATGCTTCGAGCGTTACGGTTTTTCCTCCGGCAAACTGCATTTTTGCCGCCTATGATTTTTGTCCGTTCGACCAAGTGAAGGTGGTTGTTATCGGCCAGGACCCATATTTCAATCCAGGTCAAGCCAACGGCATCGCTTTCTCTGTGCAGGATGGAACAAAAATTCCCGATTCCTTGAGGAACATATTTCAGGAGGTCAATACTGACACAGGGGCTCCTATACCGACATCAGGCAACCTGGAGAGGTGGGCGCGACAGGGAGTTTTGCTTACAAATGCCATCCTAACGGTAAACCAGGGCGCTCCATTGAGCCATAAGGGAATGGGCTGGGAAAAACTGCAGAACCGAGTGATAGATGAACTGTCAAGCAAGCGCAGAAACCTTGTGTTCATGCTCTGGGGAGCCTTTGCCCAGGACAAAGAAAAAAGAATAGACACATCGAAGCATCTTGTGTTGAAAGCTCCGCATCCTTCTCCTTTGTCGGCATATCGCGGATTCTTCGGATGCAGACATTTTTCGAAGGCGAATGCATATTTAAGGCAGCACGGACTGGAAGAAATACAGTGGTAGTCATTGCCCTTTGAACGAAAATATGGTGTTTTTTCTTGTTCTATAAAATAAAATGATTATTTTTGCCCATTGAAAAACATCAATATAGGTGCATTTTGTGTGGATTATTGTGCCTAAATTGTTGATTATAGGATAGATAATATTTAGAGAATAGTATAATAGGGAAAATATAACGTATCATGAAAAAACGTTTTTATATAGCGCTGTTAATGCTTTTTGCTGCTGTGGGAAATGCATTCTCACAGAGTATGACCATTTCCGGTGGTAATGATCACGGTTTGATTATTTGTGCCCAAGGATATCTATATACTTGGGGAAACAATATGGGTAGCACTGGCGGTCCATATTTGGGAATTGACCCCCAGGATCCCAAATACGGTGGTTTAGCTGGTGATAAGTTTGTGACATTGCCAGCTCAGGTTAAGACAGATAATTTGACTTTTAGTCAGGTAACAGCTGGTTCTGGAGCGTTTAACCTTGCACTTTCTTGTCATAAAGTTGTTTATGCTTGGGGTGATAACAATAGTGGTGCTTGTGGTCAGGGTTCTTCTTATAATGGGAATACTGTTAAATTTCCAGTTCCTGTATTGAGAGGAGAAACTTCTGGTTATACCGAGGATGGAAAGCCTGGAGGTGATTATTTAGGTGGAGTAAAATGGGTTGCAGGTAGTACAAATCAGGGATTTGCCATTACAGAAGACGATCGAGTTGTTTGTTGGGGAGTTCCTGGATGGACAGGTGGTTCTTGGTTAAATGCTAGTCTTGATCCTCGTGCACCTTCGTATGTACGTGATAAGGCAGGTAATATAATAGAGAATGTAACACATATTTCCGGAGGTGACGATAATGTATATATGAGAACAGCCGACGGAAAACTTTATTCTATCGGTAACTGCAATGGTTTTAATTTGACAAGTGGAGCGTCTGTAAATTATGCAGTTCAAGTATTGAAGTCCGATGGAACGGAACTTGACAATATTCGTATGTCTGCTGCAGGAGATAAGTGTGGTTTTGCAGTAACAAATGATGGTTTCCTTTGGGGATGGGGAGATTCTTGGGGTGGTTGTCCTGGAATTGCTCCTAATGTGGGTTCTGGACGTGCACAAAAGGTTAGCTCTGGAGATTATAAGGATATTTCAGGAGAAGCATATTTGACTGATGTGACTCAGGTTATCGGTGGACGTGGTCATGGTGCTGCGATTACAAAGGAGGGTTATCTGCTATATTGGGGCGTTAACGACGGTTCTAATGGAGGTGTCGCACCGGATCCGAAGGCTACAGCTCAGTCAACAAACGGACATCCAATATTTGCTTTCTATTGCAAGGAGGGTACTTGTGACCAGAGAGGAGATACCGTGAAGAATGCCGTTGCCATTTCTCGTGGCGATAACTTCGATTTTATGGTCAATGACAAGGATGAGTACTATGCTTGGGGATTGAATGACCTAGGTCAGTTAGGTATCGGTAGCAAGTGTGATTTGGTGCAGTGCTTGAAGAAGATTGAAACCATTCCTTGTGAAATTCAGGATGTGTGTCCTTCTGTCTTCATGATTGATGTTAATAAGTGTCCAGGCGAGGAAATTGAACTTGACTGTGGATATGTTGTGCCGATTGGAAAGGAGAAGAGATACTATATCGAATGGTATTATACAGCTGAAGGTGAAACTGAACCTACAAAGTTAAATAAGTCCAACATACAAAAGGGTGCGACTGGTAATTATATACACGATGCAAGCTATGACACTGACCCATACAACAAGGCTAAGATTCTGATTACAAAGCCAGGTAGATATAAGGTTATTGCATATTATGTCGGAGCTAATATTCCTTGTGACGCTTGTGAACCTTCAGAGGTTGAGATAGAGGTCAAGGATATGGATATGCCTGTCGATACAGTTATTATAGACATGCAGTGTGCTGCTGTTCCTATGAGACCAGCAAAGACAGAAACTATATGTTTTGAGGCTGTTGTAAATGACAAGTTCTATAAGAAGGCAACTGACAAGGTTACATTTGCAGCTTTCGCTACTGCTACAAGCAAGGATACCTTAGTCGATGTCGCTGGAAAAAGCATTGTTGTAAATACAACTGGTAATGGCGGTGAGATTAAGTTCTGTGTTCCCGGCAATCTAATCGAAGAGATTGTAGATAATAAGGACGAGGACTCAAATGATACAATATACAATGTTTGGATTGAGGATATTACTCAGTTTGAAACAACTCTGTTGGAGAAAAAAACTCCTACAACTGCAGCAGGAAACTATTATGGTAGCTTTACTCAGATTATTAGCATGGCATCTCCTGCCGAGTTGAAGAGCTTTTCTATCTTCGCGGCGGGATTGCAAGATCAACCTGGAACATTGACTGTGACTCCAATTATTTTAAGAGGAGGCTCAGAAACTACTTCTGGTTATACTTTGGGTTCTGAATTTGCTAGAGGTAAGAAGCAGACATTTACTTTGAATAAGGCTGATGGTATTCAGGAATGTAAAGTCCTCTGTGACTTGGTTTTGCCTGTTAATTCAGTTCGTGGCTCAGAGTATGTCTTAGCTGCAGAAATAACTATTAATAATGGTGGTTTCTATACTGAGAAATTAGCTCCTGCCGGAGATGGATCTAATAGTGTAATGTATGGAACACCATATCTTGATTCTGAGAAGTTCGGAATCAAGGCTATCGGTTCTACTTCTAATGGTTTGACTACAGCAAACCCAGGTAGAGATAACATTTTCTGGAACATTACATTCGGTAAGATGACAGATTATGACTGTGGCCGTATCATGTTGTCTGCCCGTTATGGCTGCCCTCCATGTAAGAAGCCGGATCTAGACAGGGAAGGAAACAGAGTTTCTATTACTGTAAATAGTGAGGCTGCAGAAAAGGATACTAAGGGTGATAAAGTGCTAGAGTTGTGTAAGGAAACTCCTAAGGTTACCCTTAACATCAACAAGTTGTTGTATGAAGGCGTTGATGCAGGAAAGACTTTCGATGTTCTTTGGTTTGATCAACTTGATGACTTGGATGACGCTAAGGCATTGGAAAAGGGTAATGCTTCGTCTTTGGTTCTTCAGACTGATTGGGCTACTGTTGCTGGTAGTGAAGATATCGAGAAAGATGTTGAGAAGATGTACTATGTAATGGTTAGAGATAACGAGAAGTCCGATGCTTCGGCTTGTTTCCAGTTTGACTCTATCAAGGTTATCGCTCACCCTGTCCCTCTAGATACACTTAAATGGCTTGAGTTCTGTGTCGGAACATTGGAAGACGAGCCAGTATTCGAAATAGCAGATAAGACTATCAATTGGGTTACAAAGCCTGCTGCTGTTATGTCTATGACAGAATCAGCTACATTCGACTATACTGTTACTGACGTTGCTACCGGATGCGAAGGTCCAACACAGACATTGAAGATTACAGTTAATTCAACAGAAGAGCCTGATGTCAAGGAGGAGGAGTCTGTTCTTATGGACCCTGCAAAACATTACTCGTTGAGTGCTGCAGTTAATGCGGTAGCAAAGGACTGCGAAATTAAGTGGTATAAGGAAGAAACTGATAGGACTGCGCTTTCATCTGCAGAAGAGGATATATCTCTTGCTGTTGATGGTGAGTACACATTCTGGGCTGAGCAGGTTAATACTGAGACAGGATGTGTGAGCAAGAGAGTCAAGTTCACACTAATTATTAATGATGCACCTCTTCCTCTTGTTAAGAATGAGAGCTTGTGTATAGGAGATAAGATTACATCCCTTGAGAGTTATGTGTCTTCTCCAGATGACGGAAATACATACCAGTTCAACTGGTACTCAGAAGCAGAGAAGGATGCGCCAAAGGGTACAGGTTCCACTACAGCCCCTTCTTTTGAAGCTACTGAAACAGGAAAGAGAGAGGCTAAATTCTATGTCAGCCAGACTAACTTAGGTACTGGTGCAGAAAGTGAGAAGGTTGCTGTCGTTGTAAAAGTTCATGACGTTGCTACACTTGACTTGTCTGCTAACAATCTGGAATACTGTATCGGGGAACCAGGTGCCAAGGGTGATGAGTTGACATTCTCTGAGAAATCTGATGGTGACTTCACTAAGGCATTTTGGTCTGATGATGAGTCTTTCACAACAAAGAAGGATTCTTGGACACCAGATATTGATGCTGCCGGAGATTTCACATTCTATGTTCAGCCTACATATACAAACAAGCCAACAAATACCACATTTGCTTCGGAAGTTTGTAAAGGAAAGGTTCAGTCAATTACTATCAAAGTAAACAAGACTGAAACCCCTACTTCAGAAAAGAACTTTTCTGTTCAGTATATGAAGGATCAGCAGCCGTTCAAGCCTGTATTGACTCAAGAGCCAAAGACTGTTATCTCTGCTTCTGGTCACACTTTGAAGTGGTATAAGGAAGATGGAGAAACTCCAACTTCTGAACCTACTCCAAAACCATATTTGGATACAGATAAAGGAGACAAGAGAGAGATTTACTGGGTTTCTCAAGTTGATAATACTACAGGTTGCGAGAGTGAGAAGGTGAAGGTGACTATCGTTGTTTCTGGTTATCCAATGCCAGAGGTTGAGAACCTTCAATATTGTCAGCCAGATGCTTCTACGCCAATTAGCGCTGTGTTAACTGCTACCATAACTGAGGTTTCAACTGATCAGCCTGCCGCAGACTTTACTTTGGTTTGGTATGATGAGAATCCGGAAGTTAATGAAAATGCTACAGAATATACTTCAATCAACCTTGAAGATTATGCTGCTGAGTTCAAGTCATTCACAGGTAAGGAGTATAAAAAATCATTCTTTGTGCGTCAGAGATATAAGACTCACACAGCATCAGTTCCTGCCCAGAGTGCTGCAAGCGAGTTGGTTGTTACAGTTTATGCTCGACCTATCTTGACTACAGATAATGCAGAACCTATATGTAAGGGAGACAAGGTTGACTTGTCTAAGTATTATGAGGTTTCTAACGAGGTTATATTGAAGGTTAATGCAGTTTATGCTGACGATCTTGGTAACGAGTTGAGCAGGACTTCGTTCGTTAGCGAGGCTGGAACTTATCAGGTTCAGGGATACTTCCATCTTGATGCTATCAATCAGGACTGTAAGTCTGACTGGGGCAAGATCAAGGTTACTGTAGATGAACTTGCGGTTGCAATCGATGGCTCTCCTACTACATGTCCAGGAGTTCCAGTTGAATTGACTCCTATAATTACTACTAATGTTAAGGATGCTTCTAAGATTAGCTACAGCTGGAGTACTTCGGCCGGAGTTAAGGACAATAGTGAAATTTTCAGCACTACAGAAAAGGGTCTAGAGAAGACAGGTAACAAAGTCGTAGTTGATTTGTCCGTAACTGCAGGAGCTTGTCTGAATGTAACTCCTGAAAAGAAACATGAGATTGAAGTCGGTGACGGTCTTGTAAGTGCTACTTTGACATTTACAGAGAAGAATAACGCACAGTCAGGTAAGAGCTATGATGTAAATGACAAGAAGAATGGACCTACATTCTCTAGCTGTAATGGTAATGTTACTGTCAAGTTTACTAATGTAGAATACACTGACCCACACTTTACATTTACTTCTGATAAGGGCCATAGCGGAAGCGGTGAGTTCAGTCCTACAGGCGCTGACTTCGGTGCTAAGATTGGAACTTATGTAGTGTCTTACAATAACGAGTGTCCAACTCAGTTCACATTCACTATTAGAGATGTTTCAATATCGTTGGCTGATGAGAAGCGATCTAGTAATCTTGATATTTGTGAGGATGAAGAGTTCTCTGTAGAGTTGACCATTAATCATGCTTCTAGCGACAGATACAATATTGAATGGTATTTGAATGGCGACAAGGCAAGTCCATTGGCTCAGACAGGCGAGAAACTATTGATCAAGCCTGCCAAGGTCTCTGATTCCGGAGTTTATTCTTACAAGGTTTCTAACGAGTCTTGTTCATTTGAGGATAAGATTGCTCAGGGTCTTCCTCTAACTGTTAAGCCTAAGATCAAGATTGGCTCAGGATTGGTAACAAGGTACGAGGTTACTCGTGAGGACAGCAAGGCTATGTCTATTCCTTTCGATGTTCCTGCTGACCCTTCTGAAATTGCAAGTGGCATCATGTGGCAGGAAGACGGAGAGACAGTCTTGACTGGTGCTGATGTTGTAGCTTCTTCTGTAATGAAGGATCATCACTACAATGTAGTTGTTGATCACGAGGATTATTGTGGAACAAGTGTTAAGGTGGATTTGTATGTTGATGCGTTGCTTCAGCTGAAGGCTACAATAGACGCCGAGGATATGTGCGTTGGCGAGAATCATATTTTAACTGTTGATACAACTGGCACTGGTAAGATCCTTCACTCAGACAAGTTCAAGTTCGTAGTTGAGGAGATTGTTGATGGTGTAGCGACTGCCAAGAAGATGATTCCTTCTAATGGACTTCTCCAGGCAACTATTTCTCCTAATCCTAAGAACAATATGAAGGTTGAGTACAAGATTACTTACGTTTATACTGCACAGGAGAATCAAGACAAGTCAAATTCTCAGTACATCACAGTTCATCCAGCTTATGATGTCCAGTGGACAGTTGAGAAGCAGAGACTTTGTGATGGTGAGGCTACTGATGTTGTAATTAATAGGCATTATCCAGAAGACATCAAGTTGGATTGGGTTGCAGATGAAGACATTGAGGATTATTCTGAGTTCTCTGCAAGAATTAGACCTCATTTCAATTCCTTGACAGGTTACAGTCAGGAGAAGAGATATACTTTGATTGCAACAAGTGAGTTCTGCAAGCCTCGTGAGTATTATCCAAGAGTTACTGTTGACAAGCCACTTGAGGGCGAGATTGTGGCTCCTGAGTTCTCTTGTGAGGGAAGTACACTTGATTTGGACGCTTCTTCATTCCATGCTACTTCTTACGTGTGGTATTCAGAGGAACAGCTAGGCGCTAAAAGACCTACAGGAGAGAAAATTTCTGTAGTTCCTGTTCCTGAGTACGCAGAGTTCTTTGTAGATATGGAGCGTGGAGCTTGTAAGGCTACTGCTACACACGCCACTGTTATTACATTGGCTCCAAAGATTCAGTCAGTTGACTCTCTAAGCTATCGTAACGTAGAAATCGTTCTTGAGTCTGGTACTGGTACTGCTCCTTTCCAGTTCATTGTTGATGGTGACAATGAGGCCGAAGATATTTCTTCTGCTGTTAAGGATCTTGACTATGGTGAGCATGAGGTTCTTATTGTCGATGCTGCAAATTGTAAGCTAAAGCATAAGTTCTACATCAATTCACCTTTGGTAGTGTTCCAGAAAGAGATTTCACCTAACGGAGATAATGTTAATGACCGCTTCTACAACAAGGTGTTGGCTGATGCTTATCCGAATGCTGTGGTTCGTGTGTTCGACCGTTGGGGTAAGACAGTTGCAGAGTACAAGGCCGGTTCAAATGAAGGATGGGATGGTACTTACAACGGAAACCCTTTGCCAAGTACCGACTATTGGTACGAGATTCAAATCGCAGAAATTCAGAAGACATACGTTGGTCACTTCACATTGTTGAGACAATAATAAGTTATCTATAGAACATGAAGAGCCGAGGCAGAAGCCTTGGCTCTTTTTGTTTTGTGCCTCAAAATTCATTAAATTAAACACTTTCTGTTTTATTGGCAATTTAAGTGTGTTAAAATCAAATTATTTTTCTTTCTCTTTGTTTTAATCTTTTTACTTAAAGTAGTATCTTTGCATCGTGAAATAATATTTTTGATTTAAAATGCAGATAAAGCGACTACATATATTTTTGCTTAAGGATTATATTTTAAGTTTTATCGCCGCATTCGTGGTCTGCGTGTTTATTTTGTTGATGCAGTCCCTATGGCGTTACATCGACGAGATGGTGGGCAAGGGATTGGATATGATTGTCCTTGCAAAATTTTTCTACTATGCCGCTTTGTCGTTGGTGCCGATGGCTCTGCCTCTAGCAATTTTGTGGTCATCATTGATGTCTTTCGGAAACTTAGGCGAAAGGCTCGAGCTCATAGCTATGAAGGCGGCTGGAATTTCCCTGCTTAGAATAATGAAGCCGTACATTTTTGTGATGTGCTTGCTCTCTGTCGGCTCGTTCTATTTCTCTAATGTCATAATGCCCGATGTTCAGTTGAAATGGACTGTGCTGTTGAGGTCTATTCGATATAAATCTCCGGACATTTCTATTCCGGTTGGCTCTTTCTATACCGGAATCGGAGACTACAGCATCTATGTTCGTGATAAGAATCCGAAGACAAAGATGATGTACGATATGATGATATATGATTTCACCCGTACTGCGGGAAGCAGTAATACCGAAAATATCAGAATTGTTACAGCTGACAGCGGTATGCTTGTCTCCACTATTGACAAGAAGGGCTTTATATTGAAGCTTAACAGTGGAGTTACTTTCGAGAGCATGAAATCTGGAGAGTTCAATACGGCTAAGAACAATTCACCTTTCCGTAGAGACACGTTCGAGTATCGAGAGTTGGTGCTTGACTACGATAACAGTTTGAACATGGTCAGTGAGGAGTCTGTGTCAAACAAGCAGTCCACAAAGAATTTGGAGGAGTTGACATATACAATAGATTCTTTGAAGTTGGAGTCTGACAGCTTGTGTCGTCAGTATGCAGATGACTACGTCAACACAAAGTATTTCGGCAGAACAAGAGATACGAGTGTTGTGAGAGTAAACCTTGACACAATTCCTCAGGAAGCGTATGTTGACTGGCATCAGATTGTGGAAAAGAGATCCCTTTCCCAATTGAAGGAGTCGTATGAGAATGCAGTTCATACTTCACGTCAGGTAAAAGAGGAGTTGAGCTATTGGGGAGACCGAAAGTTCAGTCTCGTTGACAAGCCTATGTGGAAGCATGATATCGAGCGTCATCGTAAATTCACTCTGTCTTTTGCATGCTTTATATTCTTCTTTATTGGGGCTCCTATCGGTGCAATTATTCGCAAGGGAGGATTCGGAATGCCTGTTGTGATATCGGTATTGCTTTTTATCGCATACTATATTGTTGATAATGCAGGTTTCAAGTGGGCTCGTTCCGGAGCATGGCCGGTATGGGCAGGAACTTGGTTGAGTTCTGCAATGCTATTCCCATTGGGAATATTCTTTACATACAAGGCGGCTATAGATGCAACAATCAATCTTCCTAATTTTGATTTCTCTAAAATTTCTAGATTTAGGACTCTGATTCCGTTGTTCAAAAAGTTGTCTAAAAAGGATCCTTCGACAGAGAATGATTGTGTCGATAATACTGAAATAGAAGATCCGACTTCAGATGATGAGTATTCTGGTTCTGTTAGCGAATATGGTATGGACGATTCTTCGAGTCAGAATATGGAAGAGAAAAAAACAGACGATGTTCGTAATGACGATGTCAATGAAATAAGATAATTACTTTAAAGATATAATGGAAACATTCAAATTAAATACTATAGAGGAGGCTCTAGAAGACTTCAAACAAGGTAAATTTGTAATTGTTGTTGATGACGAGGACAGAGAGAATGAAGGCGACTTCATTACAGCTGCAGAGATGATAACTCCAGAGAAAGTGAACTTTATGCTTCGTGAGGGTAGAGGTGTGTTATGTGCTCCAATTACAATATCTCGTGCTAGGGAGCTGGGCTTGGATCGTCAGGTTTCGACCAATACATCTATACTTGGAACACCTTTCACGATTACGATAGATAAACTTGAGGGTTGCACAACTGGTGTTTCTGCTCACGATCGTGCAGCAACAATACAGGCTTTGGCTGACGTAAATAGCACGCCTGAAACATTCGGCCGCCCCGGTCATATCAATCCTTTGTATGCGCAGGACAATGGAGTGCTTGCTCGTGCTGGACATACTGAGGCTGGAGTTGATTTGGCTCGTTTGTCTGGACTTCATCCGGTAGCTGCCCTTATAGAGATACTTAATGAGGATGGTACAATGGCGCGTATGCCTCAGCTTCAAGTTGTAGCAAAGAAACACGGCTTGAAGATTATTGCTATCAAGGACCTTATCGCATATCGCCGTAAGAAAGAGAGCTTGGTAGAGGTTGGCGAAACAGTTTCAATGCCAACTGCATTTGGTGACTTTAAGCTTATTCCTTTCCGTCAGAAGAATAACGGACTTGAGCATATTGCCTTGATAAAGGGAGAGTGGAAGGAAAATGAACCTATCCTTGTTCGTGTCCATTCTTCGTGTGCAACTGGAGACATCTTCGGATCTATGCGTTGCGATTGCGGAGAACAACTTCAC
Source organism: Paludibacteraceae bacterium (assembly GCA_024401535.1). Taxonomy (GTDB): domain Bacteria; phylum Bacteroidota; class Bacteroidia; order Bacteroidales; family Paludibacteraceae; genus UBA1723. Next base: position 41,089 of record JAKSKX010000013.1, read on the forward strand.
AAGGCTATGGAGATGATAGACAAGGCAGGCAAAGGTGTCGTTGTGTATATGAACCAGGAAGGTCGCGGAATCGGTCTGATGAACAAGATTAAGGCTTACAAGCTTCAGGAAAACGGTCTTGATACTGTTGATGCCAATGTTCATCTAGGCTTCAAGCCAGACGAGAGAGAGTATGGTGTAGGAGCAGAAATCCTTCAGTACCTAGGTGTAAAGAAGATGAGGCTTATCACAAACAATCCTGTCAAGAGAATCGGCCTTGAGAGTTACGGTCTTGAAATCATCGAGAATGTTCCGATTGAGATCGAACCAAACAAGTATAACAGATTCTATATCGAGACAAAAGTTCACAAAATGGGACACACAATTAAAAATGTGGATTAATTTTTGCTGAACTTTTAGAAAATTTATATATTTGTCGGGCCAAGCGGAGTCTATCTCCTTTTGGTCTTGACAAATTTTCAGAGACAAAGAACAAAAGAACTTATTTAATAGACAAAGAACATGACTTTGAATGTATTGCTACAGGCAGCTTCGGCTGTGGCTGTGAACGAGACAGCGGTTGCAAATGAACCATCTATGAATCTCTTTGAGATGGCAATGAACGGAGGTTGGATTATGATTCCGTTGCTGATTTTGAGTGTATTGGCGGTTTATATTTTCGTGGAGAGAATGACTGTCATCAGAAAAGCCTCAAAGTATGATCCAGCATTCATGAATAAAATCAAAGACTATATTAACGAGGAAAAGCTTGATGCTGCTCTAAATCTTTGCAAGGAGAATGATACGCCTTCTGCTCGTATGATTGAGAAGGGTATTCAGCGCCTTGGTCGTCCGATGAGCGATGTCAGTGTTGCAATCGAGAACGTGGGTAACCTTGAGGTTTCAAAGCTAGAAAAGGGACTTTCTATCCTTGCAACTATTGCCGGAGGAGCTCCAATGATTGGATTCCTTGGAACCGTAGCAGGTATGATCGAGGCTTTCTTTAATATGGCTAATGCAGGAAACAACATTGATGTTCAGAATCTTGCAGGTGGTATCTATACTGCCATGGTAACAACTCTTGCCGGTCTTGTCGTTGGTATTATCGGGTATTTCGCTTACAACTATTTGACATCTCTTGTCGATAAGGTTGTGCGTGACATGGAGGCTCACTCCCTTGAGTTTATGGATATTCTTAATGACCCTGAAGCATAAATAGTTGTAGTTATGGGATTAAAGAGAAGAAATAAGGCAGAGGCCGGGTTCAATATGTCTTCAATGACAGACATTGTGTTCCTTCTCCTCATCTTCTTTATGCTTACATCGACTGTGGTGCGTCCGAGTGCCATTAAGTTGACTTTGCCGCAGAGCCAAAGCCAGACTTCTGTCGCTCCTCTTACCAGAGTTGTGATAGACAAGGATTTAAACCATTTCGTAGCATTTGGAAACGAGAAGGACCGTCCTATAGCATTAGAGGAAATAGAGGCTTACCTAAAGAGTGTAGAACTTGCTGAGCCAGAGATGAAAGTTGTGCTTTACGCTGACGAGACAGTTCCTCATGGCGAAGTAGTCAAGATACTCAACATAGCTAATCAAAACAAATTCAAACTTGTAATTGCTACTCGTCCAATGAAGTAGTGGTGAGCAATAAGGATTAAGTAAATGTCTAAGATAAAAGAAAAAGCAAGATTATACGGAATAATCGGCACTTTGATAGCGCATATCATTCTTCTTCTTGTTCTTCTTTTCTATGTGATGGATAAACCGGAACTTGGAGAGGAGGAAGGGCTTGCTGTTGCTCTTGGAGCTGAGGATTTGGGAGGAAGTGACCTCTTCGAACCTACTCCGGCAAGCGAGATTGATGGTGAGCCTGCTCCAGAGACTCCGGATCCTGCTCCTGCTACAAACGACGCTTATCAAACTCAAAACATCGAGGATGCTGTGGCATTGCCTAAGGCTGAAGAAGATAAGAAGAAGCGCGAGCAAGATGCCTTGAAAAAGGAACAGGAGAAGATACGTCAGCAGCAGGAAGCTGAACGCAAGCGCAAGGAGGAAGAGCAAAGACGAATCCAAGAAGAACAGCGCAAGAAAGCCGAAGCTATTGCTAAACGAGCAAGCAATGTTTTTGGACAGAATGGTGCTGGTGGTCTTGGAAACGATGCATCTTCAACTGGAAAGGGAGATGGTTCAGGTCTAGGTTCTCAAGGAAAAGTTACCGGTGCAGACGGTAATCCAATGAGTAACGGCTCTGCAAAGAGCGGAAACGGAAATTCGTGGTCTCTTGCCGGTCGTTCCATTGTTGGGAAATTAGTAGAACCTAAGACTAATATTCAGGAGGAAGGAATTGTAGTGGTGAAGATTATCGTTGACAAAGATGGTAATGTTGTGTCCGCAGAAATCTTTAGGGGTACAAATATTGACAATAGACAGCTTTTAAATGCTGTGTTGATAGCGGCAAAAGGAGCTAAGTTCAGTCCATTGAAGTCGGGAACAAATAACCAAGAAGGTACAATAACTTACCGATTCGATTTGAAATAAACATAAAATCAGAAAGATAATGAAAAAAGTATATGTATTTCTTGCCGATGGATTTGAGGAGATGGAAGCTCTTTCTCCTATCGATGTCCTTCGTCGTGCAGGTGCTGATGTAGTTACAGTTTCCGTAATGGAGCGTGAAGACGTAATGGGCGCTCATAATGTTTGCGTCCGTGCCGACGAGTTGTTCGAGGATTGCAATTTCTCTGATGCAGATGCATTGGTGCTTCCTGGAGGAGCTGGTCACAAGGTTCTTTTGAACGAGGCTCCATTGCTTGAGGAACTAAAGAAGGCTTATGCAGCTGGTAAGATTGTTTCTGCAATCTGTGCTGCCCCTATGATTCTTGGAACATTAGGATTCTTGAAGGGAAGAAAGGCAACTTGTTTCCCTGGATTTGAGCAGTATCTTGAGGGTGCGACATACACTCATGGACTTTCCGAGATTGATGGGAATGTAGTTACGGGACGTAGTGCCGGTGCCGCCTTCTCCTTTTCTATATCTTTGGTAGAGGCTCTATTCGGAAAGGAAAAGTCTGAAGAGATAGAAAAAGCAATGATGGCTTAATATTAAACAGTTAGAGAATTGAGAATGAAAGTTCTTGATTCTCTTTTTTATAATCAAAACAAAATTGGGTTCAGTAAAATCTTTAGCTAAGCAGACAGCCATTTATGGTGTCAGCAATATGCTAGCCAAGTTCTTGAACTGGCTGCTTGTTCCACTTTACACACATGTGTTGACAAGCACGGCTGATTATGGAGTAGTGACGAATCTGTATGCCTGGGTGGCATTGCTTCTTGTTATCCTGACATACGGAATGGAGACTGGTTTCTTCAGGTTTGCAAACAAGGAGGATGCGGATTCCGGCAAGGTTTATGGCACAGTTATGCTTTGCGTGTTCTCTACATCCCTAATTTTTGCAATAGGTGCGAACGTGTTTTCGGACAGTCTTGCCGCTTTGTTAGACTATAAGGGACATTCTGACTGGGTTGCGATAATGTGTACAATCATCGCTATAGACGCATTCTCTTGTATTCCTTTTGCTCACTTGCGATTTAGGAAGCAGGCAGGCAGATTCGCAATGCTGAAGTTTGTGAACGTGTTGGTGAATATTGCGGCCAATCTGTTCTTCTTGGTGCTTTGTCCTTATTTGTACAAGCAGAATCCGGATTGGGTGTCCTGGTGTTTCTCTCCAGAGAACATGGTAAGCTACGTGTTCTGGTCAAACTTGATAAGCACAGTGTTTATACTTATATGCCTTATTCCAGAGATGAAGTTTGCGACAGGGTTTGACTCGAAACTTTTGAAGAAGATTCTTGCATACTCGTTGCCTTTGCTAGTGCTTGGTATTGCTGGCATCATGAACCAGACTCTTGACAAAATCATCTTCAGATATCTGTTCGATGACAAGGATTTCGCTGACGGTCAGGTAGGTATATACGGTGCTTGCTTCAAGATTTCTATGGTGATGATGGTCTTTACTCAGGCGTTCAGATATGCCTACGAGCCATACGTGTTCGCCCAAAGTAAGGAAAGCGGAGACAAGAAACATGAGTATGCCTTGGCAATGAAGTTCTATTTCATTTCATCATTGTTGATATTCCTTGGCATGGTTTTCTATCTTGACATCTTGAAGTTCGTCATTCATTCGAGCTACTGGGAGGGACTTGCTATAGTTCCTGTCATACTGCTTTCGTATGTGTTCCAGGGAGTGTATTTCAACTTGAGCATTTGGTACAAACTCATAGACAAGACTTATTGGGGTGCAGTGTTGTCCTTGATAGGATTGCTTATTACCGTAGTAGTAAATGTCTTGTTCGTTCCAACTTACAGCTACTATGCTTCTGCCGGAGCTAGCCTTGTCTGTTTCACTGTTTTGACTGTAGTTTCGTATTTGTTGGGACAGAAGTACTATAAGGTTGACTATGACTTGAAGTCTTTGGGCTTGTATCTTGGTGTCGCATTGTTGATGTACTATGTCAGCACTTTGATTCCAAAGAACAATATGGTTGTCTATTATATAGCGGTTACTGTAATGCTTGTCGCATATTTGGCTCTTTTGTTCAAGAGAGACCTTCCGGTCAAGCGAGTTCCGGTCATAGGCAAGTTCTTCAGATAGCAAAAGTCTTGTTTGGGCGTAATTATAGGGAGCGGTCAGTTTTGTGGCTGCTCCCTTTTCCCTTTTTTTGTGATATTTAAATCATGGAAAGTTTTTGATAGCCTCGACAAATGTCTTTGGAACTTATGTTTTGCTCGTTGTTGAACTTTCAAAATGTTGACAGAGACTCATGCTCATGCTGAGCAAGAATGATATTTCCATTCCAGTTATTTTAAACTTTTGCCATGTAAAGACAATCTGTTTTTCTTCTCAGCTCATTCTAAAAGTGTTTGCGAAACAAGTTTGGATAATGGGCGTGCATCCATGGTGTGTTCTAGCATTTGTCTATGCTTTATGATAGTCCCTATCATTGGTTTTGTAGAAATATTTGCCTGAAAACTAAGATAGAGAGAAAGTTCTTTCCCCAAAAAGTTGCGGTCCTGGAAATCAAAATGGCTTCAAAATCTGCCATACAACATATTATTCGGCAAAAAAAACTTTCAAAATCTTATTGTTGATAACATTTTGGATTTTTTGCCAATAAAAATCTTAAAAAAACTTAAAAAGTATAATGTTATTTTATAAATTTGTCCGCAATTTAGGAATTTAGAAATAAATTAACAATAAAAATTAAATACGGAAAAGTAAATGAGAAAGATTTTTCTATCTGTCGCATTGCTTTCAACTTCCCTTTCGATGGTTCAGGCAAAAACTATCAGGGGACAGGTGAAAGACGACAAGGAAGCAATTCCATTTGCCAACGTAACAGTCAAAGAGGATCCGACTGCCGGAACAATGACTGATATGGACGGTAATTATGAGATTGAGGTTTCCGATGGTCAGACTTTGGAGTTCTCTTTTGCAGGTTACGAGACTAAGACAGTCAAAGTATCAAGTATCAAGTCTTCTAAGTATGACGTTACACTTCAGGTTCCAACTATTGGACAGGAGTTGGTCGTTATCGGTTATGGTGTAGTTAAGAAGAGTGACCTTACCGGAGGTGTTGTAGCTCTAAACGAGAACAAGCTAAAGGAGGGTGTTAAGACTTCTATCGACCAGGCTTTGGCTGGACGTGCAGCCGGTGTAAGCGTAACTTCTTCATCAGGTATGCCAGGTCAGCAGACATCGGTACGTATTCACGGTCTAAGCTCACTATCAGGTTCTGGTAACCCTCTATATGTAGTAGATGGAATGCCAATCGGTGGTGGTGATGAGTCTAAGAGTGCATCTTCTAACCCACTTGCTTCTATCAACCCAGCAGATATCGTTTCGATGGAGATCCTTAAGGATGCCTCTGCAACTGCAATCTATGGTTCGCGTGCTGCAAACGGTGTCGTAATGATCACTACTCGTAAGGGTAAGTCAGGTGAGGCTAAGATCACTTATGACGGAAGCTTTACAGTTTCTCAGTTCACTAAGAGATATGACATGCTTAACCTTAAGGAGTATGTTAACTATATTTCTGATCCATACATGCAGCAGACTGGTGCCGTTACAACACCAGACGAGTTGTTCAAGAGAGTTGACGCTCTTGGCGAGGGTACTAACTGGCAGGATGAGTTGTTCCGCCTAGGTATCGGACACTCACACCAGATTAGCGCAAGTGGTGGTGACGATAAGACTACTTACAGCATCTCTATGGGTTACTTGGGCCAGAACGGTATTATTCAGAATACTGACTATAACCGTATCAACGGACGTGTTAACTTGGAGTCACAGATCAAGTCATGGATGAAGATGGGTATGAATGTCGGTGTAACACGCCAGAACAAGACTTCTGCCGCTAACATTCTTGACCTAAACAACTCTCAGGCACAGTGTTATTCATTCAAAGTAATGGATGAGTCTGTAATTATTCAGACTTTGTGTCAGTTGCCTCTTCTTTCACCATACGGAACAGATGGTAACCCAATGGGTCCAGAAACTGATCAAGGTGTGAAGATGAATACTATTGCTGAGCTTAACCAGTCACCTATCGAGCGTACTGAGAACAATATCTTGGGAACTACATTTATTGACTTCACATTGCTTGACAAGACAGTTGACGGCAATATGCGCCACATCAATTGGAGAAACGAGTTTGGTGTTGATATCACTAACGCAAATGATGAGTTGTTTAAGCCTTCGTATAAATACGGAGGATTAAATGTGGATCCATCAAAGGCAGATTTGTTAGCAGGTAATTATCGCAATAACTCAATCCGTTTCTCTTCTTATGTAAACTGGATACACGACTTTAACAAGGCTAACCATTTGACTACAATGATCGGTGCCGAGTTGAACAAGTACACATACGAGGGTACAGTAGAGCACTCAAAGGGATTCGATAACAACGAGCCACACAACGCATACCTTGCAAATACAAAGGATGTATCTTCGTACTTCAAGGGTTCTGGTTCTATGGCTTCTTGGTTTGCTCGTTTGAACTATAACTTGAACAATCAGTTCTTGATTACAGGTACTGGACGTTTCGATGGTTCTTCAAACTTCGCTCCTGGAAACAGATGGGGATTCTTCCCTTCTCTAGGTTTGGCTTGGCGTGTTGACCAGATGGACTTTGCTAAGAACTCTGAGAGTTTCAAGAAGAAGTTCAATAACTTTAAGGTACGTGCAGGTTGGGGTATAACAGGTAACTCTTCTTGTACTCCAGCTCATGAGGCATACTTGAGTTCATGGCCAACAAGTGAGTCTGTCTATGGTTATCAGATGTATGTTCCTAATCAGTACACTAACCCTAATTTGACATGGGAGAAGAATGCTCAGTTCAACTTGGCTTTGGAACTAGGATTCAAGCGTAAAGACAACAAGAGCGTTAACCTTACTATCGATGGTTACTACAAGAAGAACAAGGATCTATTGCTAAAGCAGGAGTTGCCTGCATATGTTGCACAGAGCGGCTGGTTGTATGTTAAACCTTCTTTTGTTAACGCAGGATCTATCCAGAATGCCGGATTCGATGTTCAGCTTTCTGCTCTTCTAATCAAGAAGGAAATCAAGGATAAGACATTCACTTGGGATTCAGAGTTGACATTCTCTCTAGTACGTTCTAAGGTACTTGACCTTGGAGGTTCATGTGAGGCAATTTATGACTACAACGATGTTCGTGAAGGTTATCAGTTGATGACTTCTCCTCTTCAGATCAACAAGTCAGTTGTTGACGAGGCTCCTGGTAAGTTCTGGGGTTACACAGTTGAGGGTGTAATCAAGGATGAGAAGCAGGCTGCTAAGTATAACAAGGAGACAGGTCGTTCTGCTTCTGTTGGTGACTTGATGTTCAGCAAGGATATGACATGGATTGGAGATCCAAACCCTGACTTCACTGCAGGTTGGAGCAATACATTCTCATACGGTCCTTGGTCTTTGAACATTCAGTTCAATAGCTCATACGGTAACGATGTATTCAACCTTGTTCGTATGAAGATCGAGGCAATGAACGGTGATGTTATGTACTTCAACCAGTCTAAGGAGGTTCTTAACCACGCTGTAGTGGAGAAGAACAGCAAGGGAGAGCTTGTAGTAAGAAACAACACAGATTTGCCAACTCCTTCAAAGGAAGATGCTAACGGTAACTGTAAGACTGTTTCCGATCGTTACGTAGAGGATGGTTCATACTTGAGACTACAAAATGTTGGTCTTACTTATACTTTCGACAGCAAGGTAAATCAGAAGCTTCACATCAACGGCCTTCATGTATCTGCTGCTTGCCAGAATGTTTGTACAATTACTGGTTATAGCGGTTACGACCCAGAGAACCCAGGTAGTGCAATCCGCCAGGGTGTTGATGAGGCTCGTTACCCAACTCCACGTATTTATTCATTGGGTCTTGGATTTAGTTTCTAATCAGACAAAAGTAAATAAACAGATATGAAACCACTATATAAATCAATGTTGCTCCTAGGTGGAGCTATGGCTATGATGTCATCATGCGATGACTTCCTAGACAGACCAAGCGAGGATTCATACACAGAGAATGGTTATTTGAACAGCGATAAGGCGTTGATGAACTATACATTCCAGATCTATGGTCCTAAGTCTTGGAACGAGTATGAGGACAAGTTCTCTTGGTGTGTAGGTGAGGTTTACTCAGGAAATGTTTACCATGAGTACGGAGATGAGGGACAGTTCCACTTCCTTACTTTCTCTAACACTAATGCTCATATTCAGAATGGTTATACTTCTCTTTACGGTGTTATCGCACGTTGTAACCACATCCTAAACGATGTAGTTAAGGTTTGTAAGGAGAACGGTGTAAGTGAGGCAGCTATCAACCGCGCTAAGGGAGAGGCTCACATGTACCGTGGTATGGCTTACTTCCTACTTGAGGAGTACTGGGGTGCAACTCCAATCGTCCTTAACAATACTGAAGTTATCAATAGCGATAAGGCGTTCGATATTCCTTTGGCTAACCGTGCTTCTCTTTATGCTCAGATCGAGAGCGACTGGAAGCAGGCAGAGAAGTTGCTTCCTGCTGAGGCTTGGGGTAACAAGGGTGAGCGTGTAACTAAGTGGGCTGCCAAGGGTATGCTTGCTAAGTTGTATGTAACAATGGCTTCTTGTCGTTCTGATATCAAGGGCGTAAACAAGTACAAGTGTGAGAATCCAGACGAGTTGCTTAACAAGGCTGTCTCTCTATCTGACGAGGTTATCAGCGCTTGTGGAGCTAACATGGCTCAGGGTTACGAGGCATATGACTTGATGTTCCGTCCAGGTTCGACAAATCCTGAGATTTTGTTCGCACTTCGTATGGATGGTGGAGATTACGGTATCGGTTCTTCGCGTCAGGTTCAGTTCGGACGTAGCAAGTTTTTAGGTTGTGACGATGATGCTTACGGAGGTGGTAAGGGTCTAACTACAACTCTATTCAACTCATACGAGAACGGAGATATCCGTAAGAAGGCAACTTGCTACTATCAGGAGAAGGATCTAGACGGTAACTATACAGATGCTAAGGTATATCAGGATTACCTAAGTGGTGCTGATAACTACTATACTACAGCTGACGGTAAGAAGTACTACTACTTCCTTAACCCTAACAAGTCTATCAAGAAGTCTGTACGTGACGTTTTGTACGGAGACGAGTCTGATAACGCTGTAATGAACCACTGTCGTAAGTTTGTTCACCGTTACCCAACATCTCAGAAGTTCTCTGTTCCAGCTTCAATTCCATTCCTTCGTGTTGCTGACGTTTATCTTTTGAATTCAGAGGCTAAGATGATGTTGAAGGATGCTGATGCTACAGCTCAGATTTCTGATGCAGATGCTTTGGCTGGTATTAACGTAGTTCGTGAGCGTGCAGGTCTTGCAAAGAAGTCTTCTGTAGCGTTCTATACTCCAGATACATTGGCTGCAAATGCACTTTCTGCAACTACAACAGTCACTATTGACGAGGTAGAGAAGAAGCTTACTGCAACTTGTGATGTTTATAAGTTCGCTTACGACCTTATGGCAGAGCGTCGTTGGGAGTTTGCTCTTGAGTGTCAGAACTGGTTGGATATCAAGAGACTTTACTACCGTAACGCTGACTATGCCAAGAATTATATCAAGGAGCAGGATCGTCAGTTCTGTTACGCTAATACTTACAATTCTGATATCAAGCCTGTACAGGCAAGAAATCACTACCAGCGTAAGAAACTTGCTGGTGACCTTTCTGAGCAGGCCCATAAGTTGAGCAAGGATTACGATGTAGCAGCAACAGAGACTGAGATCAAGTACGATAACATCAGTTGGTTCTTGCCTATTCCAGCGACTGTACACATTGATGCTTCTAAGGCTACAGATTTCACTAAGGAGATCAAGTCTGGTAAGTATAAGTATTAAAAAACTATGAGATTTAGGAGAAGAACCTTCCGGTTCTTTCTCCAGAGTCTCAAATAATTAACAAAATCAATTCATAAGAAATAATGAAGACAATTAAATATCTTCCATTAGGACTTGTTGCAGGTGCAGCATTTTCTCTTGCCTCTTGTGATGATTCTCTAGATTGTGGATGTGAGTGCAATGTACCGAAAGTAACTAGCTTCGAGTTCCTTGACCCAGCTACAATGAAGGATATAAACAAGCAGATTAAGGATAAAGTTCATACTGCTCAGGTTGATTCTTTCAAGAAGAACAAGGTAGCTTCTGGTACTACAGTTATAGTATTTGGAGAGAATCTTGCAGAAGTTACTGCAATCAAGTACGGTGATAAGGAGGCAACTCTTTACCCAACACTTATCAGCGACAACCAGATTATTTTCAAGGTTCCAGAGGGTATTACTCAGTCAGCTACTCCAAGATTCTGTACTAAGGGATGTCCAACAGGTGTTAAGGGACTTCCAAAGGTATTCCTTGGCGAGCCATGTGTAGCTATGTGTGATAACGAGTTCGCTGTGAAGACAATCAACGTAAAGGGTAACTCTCTTGTTGACGGTCTTGAGGCTTACTTCTGGAGCGATAAGGATAACGATTATACAATTAAGAGTCCAAAGGTTGATGCTCGTGAGTCTGAGGCTACAATCGAGGTTCCTGCTGGTTTCGGTAAGAATCACCCAATCATGTTCAAGACAGGTGCAGGAGAGTCTTACTCTTCATTCATCTTCCACGATGAGCGCGGTATGATGGTTACTCGTGATGATGAGGAGTACTTGAACAAGTTCTTGATGAACATTCCTGATAATGATATTGACGAGAATGTTGAGGGTAACGATGCAGAGACAATCAGAAAGGCAACTGACTTCACTAAGCAGGATTTGGAGAAGCTTTACTTCCAGTCAGAGAACACTAACGGGAACTTCTCTATATTCTGGTCAGGAACTGGTGGTTACCAGGCTTTGAACTTTGACCTTCCTTACGGTATCAATAAGAATGGTATTGCTGTAGAGGATGTTCCTGGTACTGTATTTGGATTTGGTAAGGATGGCCTTTACGGAGACGACGCAATGTTCGGGGATATCTCTAAGTACTGTGTTAAGTTCGAGGCATTCGTTTCTGACGATTTCTCTCCACTTCAGGGTCTTGCATTGGCTGTAGGTTTCCGTGAGGGTAATGATGATAACTCTTTGGATGGTTACCGTAAGTATTGTGCAATATTCCAGCCATCAGAGCTTGTATTTGACAAGCCTTTGACAGGAGGATGGTCAATCAAGAGTGCTAATCCTTGGACAACTCAGGGAGATTGGATGACAATCGCTATCCCTATGGAGCAGTTCCTATTCAATGTTGCTGATTTTAATGTTGAGACTGCTGCTGAGAACGGTCGTTACAACAACGAGGATGCAAGCAAGAAGTACGAGGCTTTCGGTTCAGGTGTTGACGATAAGTCATACTTCGTGAACAATCCTGCTAATACTCATGCTAATGAGAGTCCAAATACTCGTTACGAGGATGATATGGAGAACAACCCATATAACTCATTCGGTATTAGCTACAACGAGTGGACTTACGCTCTTAAGGGTGACTTCGCTATTGCTATCGATAACGTTCGTATTGGTCTAAATGACAACAACGGTGGCGTTTACGAGATGTTGAAGTGGGGTGTTCCTACAAGAGACTTCTATGTAGCTCCTATTACTTCATGTGCTAAGTAATTAGAACATAGTTATTATAAAGAGAGGTTGCTTGAAAAAGCAGCCTCTTTTTGTTTTGTACTGTTGTTAAAGTTCATTTTGTATTTAACTTTTTATGTTTATTTCTTTGTACTATTGATATAAAGTTATAACTTTGCACAAGTTAAGATTTACAGTCAAGATTTAATGAAGAATTATACACTAAATAAGCATCATCACCATCATCATATTTCTTAAAATATCGGTGAGCTTTTTGGTGTGTTTAATTCATAAGATATAAGAAGAACAATAAATAAGGCTTGCCGATATGGTGAGCCTTGTTTATTATATATTAGATAAAACAGTTAAAAGCTAGATACATTATGTTGAGAATTGCAGTTCAGGCAAAAGGTCGCTTGTTTGAAGAGACCATGACAATGCTTACAGAGTCGAGCATTAAGGTAGAGTCAGGAAAGAGAACACTTCTTGTGAAGGCTAAAAACTTCCCCGTAGAAATTCTTTACTTGAGAGACGATGATATTCCTCAGGCTGTGGCTTCTGGTATTGCCGATGTAGGTATCGTTGGTGAGAACGAGTTTGTGGAGAAGCAGGAGGATGCTGAAATCATCAAGCGTCTTGACTTCAGCAAGTGCCGTCTATCTATCGCTATCCCTAAGGCTATTGACTATCCTGGTGTAGAGTGGTTGAACGGAAAGAAGATCGCAACTTCTTATCCAGGTATTCTTAAGATGTTCTTGGACAAGCATAATGTTAAGGCTGAAATCCATACAATTATGGGTAGCGTAGAGATCGCTCCAGGTATCGGTATGGCTGACTGTATCTTCGACATTGTTAGCTCGGGTTCTACATTGGTAAGCAACAATCTTAAGGAGGTTGAGGTTGCTATGTATTCTGAGGCCTTGCTTATCGGTAACAAGAACTTGAAGAACGATGCCGAAAAGACTGAAACATTGAACGAGATTCTTTTCCGTTTCGATTCATATAAGAATGCAGAGGGCAAGAAGTACATCCTTCTAAATATTCCTAACGACAAGATTGATGCAGTTTGCAAGCTTCTTCCTGGTATGAAGTCGCCTACTGTTACACCTCTAAAGCAGGAGGGTTGGTCGTCACTTCACTCTGTTATCGAGGAGAAGACTTTCTGGGATATCATCAGCCAGTTAAAGCAGCTTGGCGCAGAGGGTATTCTTGTAGTTCCTATCGAAAAAATGATTCTATAAAAATGAAGATTATAGCATATCCGAATCAGAAGGATTGGAAAGAGATTCTTTCCAGACCAGCCTTGGATAACAGCAGCCTTACTGAGACTGTAACCGTTGTCCTTGACGATATCAAGGCGCGAGGTGACGAGGCTGTCAAGGAGTACGAGTTAAAATTCGACAAGGTAGAGCTTGATTCCCTACAGGTGAGCGAGGCAGAGCTTACGGAGGCGGAGACTCTTGTTGCTGAAGAGTTGAAGGATGCTATTCGTCTTGCCAAGAGAAATATCGAGAGATTTCATGCAGCTCAGGATCACACGCTTCCTCGAATAGAGACTATGCCAGGTGTTACTTGCTGGCAGAAGGCCATGCCTATCGAGAAAGTAGGTCTTTATATTCCTGGCGGTACTGCTCCTTTGTTCTCGACAGTGCTTATGCTTGCTGTTCCTGCAAGAATTGCAGGCTGCAAGGAGATAGTGCTTTGTACACCTCCAGGAAAGAATGGTAAAGTACACCCTGCGGTTTTGTTCGCAGCAACTGTTGCTGGAGTTAGCAAAATCTTTAAGATTGGAGGTGTTCAGGCCATAGGTTCAATGGCTTATGGAACTCAAAGTGTTCCAAAGGTTTACAAGATTTTCGGTCCAGGAAACCAGTATGTGACTGCAGCAAAGCAGAGAGTTTCTTTGAAAGATGTCGCTATTGATATGCCTGCTGGTCCAAGTGAGGTAGAGGTTATCGCAGACGAAACAGCAAATCCTTCCTTTGTTGCCGCAGACTTGTTGTCTCAGGCGGAGCATGGTGTGGATAGCCAGGCTGTATGCATCACTACCAGCAAGGAGCTAGCAGACAAGGTTCTTGCTGAGGTTGAGCGTCAGTTGGAACTTCTTCCAAGAAAGGAAATCGCTTCAAAGTCCGTTGCTAACAGTAAGATTATACTTGTTAAGGATTTAGAAGAGGTAGTGGATGTTACAAACGAATATGCGCCAGAGCATTTGATTATCTCTACTCAAAACTATATGCAGATAGCGGAGAGAATCACAAATGCTGGTTCTATTTTCCTTGGACATCTTACTCCTGAGAGTGCAGGAGACTATGCTTCGGGTACTAACCACACGCTTCCCACAAACGGTTATGCAAAGGCGTACAGTGGTGTGAACCTTGATAGTTTCCGTAAGAAGATAACTTACCAGGAGATTACTCCTGAGGGGTTGAAACTAATCGGAAATGCGATAGAGATTATGGCAGAGAATGAGCAGCTTTTCGCTCACAAAAATGCTGTGACTCTTCGTATGAAACAGAACTAAAGAGAAAGATTATGAGAGATTTAAAGGACCTTGTTCGTAAGAATGTATGGGCGCTTAAACCTTACTCTTGCGCAAGAGACGAGTTTAAGGGTGAGGCGTCTGTATATCTTGATGCAAACGAGAATCCTCGCAATAACCCATATAACAGATATCCTGACCCTCTGCAGTGGGAGGTGAAGAAACGTTTGGAGCAAGTCAAGGGTGTCAAGGCCGAGAATATTCTTCTTGGCAATGGCAGTGATGAACCTATAGATTTGATGTATCGAGCTTTTTGCGAGCCTCGTATTGACAATGTTGTGGCTATATGCCCTACATACGGAATGTATCAGGTTTGTGCTGACGTCAATGATGTCGAGTACCGTTCGGTAAACTTGAAGGAGGGGTATGAGCTTGATGTCGATGGACTGCTTGCAGCTACGGACAAGAATACAAAGGTTGTATGGTTATGCTCGCCAAACAATCCTACAGGAAATAGCTTGAAAACTGCAGATATAGAGCGTGTGTTGAAGGAGTTCGATGGCATAGTAGTGCTTGATGAAGCTTATAGCGATTTCGCTTCTGCGCCTTCGTTCAAAACTCGTTTGTCTGAGTTCCCTAATATAGTGATTCTTCAAACATTCTCTAAGGCGTGGGCAAGTGCTGCTGTTCGTTTGGGTATGGCTTTTGCCTCTACAGACATTATATCTGTACTAAACAAAATCAAGTACCCATACAATGTCAACAAGCTAACTCAAGAGTATGCTTTGGATATTTTGAAAGATCCTAAGAAGATTGAGGACTGGGTAGAGCAGACTATCCAGTTGAGGGGAAAGTTGGAAAAAGATTTAAGAAAGTTGTCATTTGTTGTTGATGTTTTCAAATCAGATGCTAACTTTGTACTTGCAAAGATGACTAATGCTCAAGCTGTCTATGAGTACCTTGTAGGCAAGGGTATTATCGTTCGTAACAGAAATCGTGTCACTCTATGTTCGGAGTGCATCCGAATTACTGTCGGAACAGCAGAGGAGAACGCCGAGCTTATGGGAGCATTGAATGAATTTGCGTTTTAATAAATAAACATAAAGAATTATGAACTACGATTTTTATGGTAGAGTTGTTTCTTTGGGAACAATCGAGTCAGGTCAGGGTGCAAGAGGTGAGTGGAAAAGATACGATGTAGTGCTAGAGCATGAAGTCGGACAATATCCACGTCACGTTGTTGTAACTCTTTGGGGGGATACAGTTAATCGTTATCAGTTTGTTGTTAACCAGTTCTATCATGTTGTTTGTAGAATTGACGCTCGTGAAGGAAGTGGCAGATGGTTTAATTCCATTACATTGGTAAGTGCAGATGCTATAGACCAGCAAACATGCTATAACAATCAGATGGGTAACCGTATGGGTGCTCCTGTACAGCCAGGTTTTCAGCAGCCAGCAATGGGCGGATACCAGCAGGCACCGATGTATGGACAGCAGCCGCAGATGGGCGGTTTCCAACAGCCGGCTATGGGTGGATTCCAACAGCCGCAGATGGGTGGTTTCCAGCAACCACAGATGGGAGGAATGCCTCAGCAGATGACTCCTCCTCCATTCGGACAGATGCCTCAGCAAAATGTTCAACAGCCTGCACCTGCAAATAATGTTCCTGCAGGTGATTTTATGCCTCCAGTTGGAACTCCGACTGCTGCAAATGTTAGTGAAGCTCAGGTTGGTGAGGCAGACAAACTTCCATTCTAAATAAACAGATTGAATTCTAAATAGAGAGATGCCTTGGGTGGTGTCTCTCTATTATTTTAAGGGGTATGAACGACAAAGAAAGATATGCAAAGGTAATGGGGTGGTTCCAAGAGAATATGCCCAATGCGAAGAGCGAACTGAACTTTAGCAGTCCGTTTGAACTGCTTGTTGCTGTTATGCTTTCAGCACAGTGTACTGATGCCAGGGTAAATATCGTTACACCTACTTTGTTCGCTGCGTATCCGGATGCTTTTTCTATGGCTAAGGCTTCTGAGAAAGACATCTATGAGTTAGTTAAAAGCATTTCATATCCTAATAGCAAGGCTAAGCACCTGCTGGAAGCTTCTCGTAAACTGGTTTGTGACTTTGGAGGAGTAGTGCCTTCGACAATGGAGGAACTTACTAGCCTGCCTGGAGTAGGCAGAAAGACAGCTAATGTTATGATGGCTGTTGCCTTTGGGAAGCCGGCTATGCCTGTAGATACCCACGTCTTTCGTGTTTCTCAGCGAATTGGATTTACTCCTAATTCAAGGACTCCAGAGGAAACGGAAAAGATTTTGACTGCAAATCTGCCTCAAAATATTCTTTCTGATGCCCATCATTGGCTTCTTTTACATGGCAGGTATGTTTGTACTGCCAAGAAGCCTAAATGCAAGGAATGCGGCATAAAAACATGGTGCGCTGCGTATATGCAAGCGTAAGATAAAGGAAAGCTGTTTGATATAAAATCAAACAGCTTTTTATATTTATTTCTCAGTATCATTCATATGAGAAGCCAAGTCATAGCAAATATCAATAAGGGTCTCGTATCCTTCTCGCCAACTAGCTCTTATTCCATTCTTGTTTTGCCAGATAGCTTCAGGACCAGTAGTACGACTCAAATCTATACCGAACTTTCCGTCAACCTCTTTAACAACCTGTGACTTTCGATTCTTACTTGTCTGGTAACACCTATTTGCAATTGGTGATTCAAGTATAACAGCACAGAAATTCTCCATAGCACGAACTCTTAAAAGAGAATCTAATTGAGAATCTAAAAGTTTTTTATCAAGATTCTCCCATCGGTTTACTATAATGTATTTCTTGTTCTTTAAGTCCTTAAGAACATCTACATACAATTTACTACATACAAACTCAGGAACCATAATAGTCTCATCATCGCAAATAACAAATATAATATTGTCATTGCCTTGCTTTAGTATGTATAGAAATTCAGTTAGTTTTTCAGCTTTTTCAATAAGTTTTGATACTTCGCCTACTTCAACTGAGATGTCTTGATATTTGTTCTCTGACGGTTCACTTGGTTCGAGAGGTGGCAACACTGTGTAATTCTCTGTGTCAAATACATAAACTGAATCCAATAAATTCAAAGCCTTAGTCGAAGGATTCATTAGATTTGAGAATGACATATGAGCTCCAGTCGAATCGAAACCATAAACATAGGAATTTTCGTTATTGCTTGCATCATATCCCATTGTTACAAGTGAGAAGCACTCGTTTTCGATTGCTCTAACCTGGTTGTAGCGATACCACTTATGATAGTCTACATTACCTCCTGTCATATTGATTAGAATATCGATTCCCTGAACTCCATACAAGGCGCTGAAAATTGGGTGATTGCAGTCATAACAGATTGTCATGCCAATCTTTTGACCTTTCAGTACAATGGGAGCGAATTGATTCCAAGCATTGAAAATAGACTCTTTATAATCTTCAAATGACAAAGGAGAAAATCCAGTCTTTGTATTCTTGAAATACACCCTTGCAATTGTCTCATCATCCTTTGCATTGGGATTTGTATAATAAGCGAAAATAAAATCTTCTCCATTATCATCCCCTTCAACAAAGACAGCCTGCGAAGACGAAAAAATAACAGGCTTGCCAATTTTCTTGGCATATTCATCTGCCGCCTTATACCACGCATGTGCAGAATCCATAAAAACTAAATCTCCATTAAGCAGATCGTTAAATGGAATATATGCATATTCTGGAAGTACAACCAAATCAACATCGGATTTTTTCACGATGTCCATCACCTCATTGAACCTCTCCTCCGTGTCATTTCGGTGATCTTGCAACCAAAGTCCTATCTTCATATAAATCTAAAATTAAAACATTCTCCAGTACTTCCTCTTAGCACCAAATGCGCCCTTTGCTTTTGGTGTGATAAAAAGCTTATTGCAATACTTAATATATGCAGTTTCTATTTCTGCATCCTCAATAGGAGCAAATCCTAAAACTCTGTTAATTACTTCATTAGTGTCTCTGCCATCTTTGTAATCATTGCTCTCATGCTTTTCCATAGAGTTCTCAGCATAACCGACAAATCGACTTGGCGCAAATCTAATCTCGTTATCTACTTTGTAGGCAATGAAGCAAGTGCCGTTCTTAATAAGGTTGGCAGCAAAAAATTGCTTGTCCTTGTATCCATAGGGATTCAAGTAAGCCTCTATTGTCTCAATGTTTTTCTGAATATCCTCTTGGGATTTCACAAATTCGTTTTCAATGTATTCCATATTGTTCAAGTTTATTCAATTATAAATCAAGTAATTTAATAAGCTCATTATAAGCATAGTCCTTCGTAAAGTCAATCTGTCCATGCATAATCCTGACAAGCTTGTAACCATTCCTATAGGCTTGGATATCTCTTGTACTATCAAAAAATGCTCTCCCTTCATCTCTATACACAGGGTCTTTATCTCGAGCTTTTATGTCTCTGCAAGCCTTAATCCATAAGTTTCTGTCATAATTTAAGGGTATATCTCTATAGGCTTCAAGTGAGATTGCTCTTGCTTCTGAGAAATGCTGACGTTCATCATATTCTATTATTGTTTTTTGACTCTCGCAAACAAAATCACATCTTAACTTGTAATTGACCCTAGCAAATTTGGGGTCTGCATTTCTGTATTGCGACAATGCTTGAAATACACGGCAGAATAAATCATCCATTTCGTATGGGGCTTGCATCCATGGAAATGTCATTTCACTTACTATGTCACAGTCGTAGATTTTATTTAAAAATCTCTGCAAATAATTCTTTTGTTCTAGAACTTCCTTTTGAGGAATAGAAATAGTTTTATTAAAATCAATAATTTTCACTTTTGTGTATTAATTGTTAAACATCACTACACAAAAAAGCGTGGAGCAAGTCCTTGTCACTCGTTCCACGTTACTTAGGCCTTCGCATTGCCCTATCTGTCGAAACGAGCAACGCTGAAAGCCCCACGCAGTGTATATCAACATACTAGTGCAAGAACGATAAGTTACTTGTACTAAGTTACGTTTACACTACACCCAATTGGGGCGTTCCCGTTGCTTTGTTTTTGACAGATAAATATTGAAGTTGCGAAGTTCAAGTAACGTCAAAACCAAAGCGTAAAGGTACGCCTTTCTATGTATATTATTTATTTCTCACATCCCACCCTAAAGGCTTTCAGCGAGTAATAGATAATGCAAAACTACAATTATTTTTAGAAACAGTTTTAATTTTTCAAAAAAATAAGTAGCTCTTGAAACAAAAATCATAGTTTCTAAGTTGCAAAACAAAAATCAAAAATGGTTGGTTCCTGACTATAGTTCGATTGTTTGTACTACCTATATTCAAATCTAAATGATATCTAAAGTAGCTCCTTTATTTTTATTCCCTTATTTGTAAGTGCTAGTCTGTCTTCGCTTAGTCTGCTGTAGTATTCGGCCTGCTCGTTTCTGTCAAGCAGTTTTGCACCATATACATACTTGTATTCCATCTCCATGCCTAAGTCCCAGTAGGCGAATCCGTTAGCCTTAAGATACTCGCCTAAAGCCGCCATTTGAATTGTTCCGCTATTGTTCTCTGTATGGAATCCGCAAAGGCTTGCGTATGCGTTGTGTGTGATGAATCCTAACTCTCCTGCTACCAATTTGTCCCCATGCCAAAGTTCGACAGAATCTATACTGATTTCATTGTCGGGAGTCTCGTGTATCTTTTCGTATGCGTCAATAAGAGGAGCAACAACCCATGTGTCCTTGGCGTATTGTTTGGCAAGAGTTTCTGCGCAGAGCCTGAAGTTCTTGTTGAATGTCAGCGTATAGTCTCCAAATTTCTGGCGTGACCATTTGTGTGCTTTCTTAGGATATTTGAAATCATCGAAGTCAATAATCATCTTCTCATCATGATGTCTTATAGTCATGAAATATCTTGCCACAGTGTATTTGAAGGGAAAAGAAATGAGTTCATGATAGGTGTCGAATTCAGCTCCGCTTGTGATTCTTTTCTCCATTGACAAAGGGTAGTATCCATACACAAGAGACTGACGAATGACGTTTTCGTCAAAATCATCACAAACAGCATTCTCTTTCACCAAATTCAGGATTTCAGATTCCAGGTCATTCTTTGGATTTAAAAGCAAAAGGCTGTTTTCGTAATACGCAGGTAAAAGGTCGTTCAGCATATCTACATCCTCGGCACAATTTACGTGAATGGCCGAGTCATAAAACAAACTTCCGAAGTCATAGATAGTCATAATAAAAACTTTAAGTCAAATTGTCTGAAAATAAATCAGTTGTCTAATGTAATAAGCGGGAAAAGAAAAGGGAGGCTTTTGGTTGAACCTCCCTTTTGCTTATGAATCTATTACATGTTCATGCCACCGTCAACCTGGATAACCTGTCCAGAAACGTAGCTTGAAAGGTCAGAAGCAAGGAATGTTGCAACGTCAGCAATATCCTCAGGCTTACCACCGCGACGCAAAGGAATTTTCTTCTTCCACTCCTCGCGAATCTCATCAGAAAGTGCAGCTGTCATTGCAGTCTCGATGAAACCAGGAGCGATTGCATTGGCACGGATTCCCTTAGGACCCATTTCCTGAGCAACACTCTTAGCCAAAGCAATCATACCAGCCTTGGAAGCAGAGTAGTTAGCCTGTCCGGCATTACCATGAACACCAACAACAGATGCCATGTTGATGATGGAACCGCCACGCTGACGCATCATGATTGGAACAAGAGCGTGAGTGAAGTTGAATGCAGACTTCAAGTTAACGCCGATTACAGCATCCCACTGCTGCTCAGTCATTCTTAGCATAAGGCCGTCCTTAGTGATACCTGCATTATTAACCAAGATGTCGATGTGACCGAACTCCTTCTGGATTTCAGCAACTACTGTGTGAGTCTCCTCGAAGTTAGCTGCGTTTGATGCGTATGCCTTAACCTTAACGCCCATAGCAGAGATCTCTTTCTCTGTCTGAAGAGCGTCCTCGTTGATAGCTAGGTCAGTGAATGCGATGTTAGCACCCTCGCTTGCGAACTTGACAGCGATTGCCTTACCGATACCTCTTGCAGCACCTGTGATTAGGGCTACTTTTCCCTCTAATAATTTCATATCTAAATTAAATTGGTTATTCTAAAATGTTAAAACTACAACACGTATAGATAGTCGCAGTGAATGATAGGTTTTTCACCCTTCTTGCCTATCATTTCAGTTGCCTCGGCGCTTGAATAGTCAGTCTTGCCAAGGGCAATTTGCACTCCGTTTTCTGAAACAACACTTACTATGTCGCCTTTTTCAAACGAACCGCTTACAGACTTGATTCCGATAGGAAGGATTGAGCATCTCTCGTCAGCTATGATAGCTTTCTCTGCGCCGTTGTCAATCTTGATTTCTCCCTTGCAGAAACCCTCGCTGTGAGCTATCCATTTCTTTACACTGCTGACCTGCTCGTCTGGAAGGAAGCGAGTGCAGACAATGTCCTTGCTGTCGTCAAGAAGGTCAAGGATGATGTTGTCTCTCTTTCCGTTTGCGATTATGACCTCTACACCTTCATCTGCAACTTTGCTGGCGATTCCCATCTTTGACTGCATACCGCCACGTCCAAGACTTGACTTGCTGGTCTGAAGGTATTGCGAAAGGTCGCGCTCACCCGGAAGAACCTTGCGAATAACCTGGCTCTCTGGGTCGGCCGGGTTTCCATTAAAGATTCCGTCGATGTTGCTAAGTATTATAAGAGCCTGAGCGTCAATCATAGTGGCCACAAGTCCAGACAACTCGTCGTTGTCAGTAAACATCAGCTCAGTCAAAGATATAGTGTCATTTTCGTTGACAATAGGAATAATGCCGTTCTCTATCATCACCTGCATGCAGTTGCGCTGGTTAAGGTAGTGCTGGCGAGTGTGGAAGCTCTCCTTTGTAGTCAAGACCTGTCCACAAGTGATTCCATTGTCACGGAAAAGCATATAGTAGCGGTTGATAAGCTTTACCTGTCCGATTGCAGAGAACAGCTGTCGTTGGCTTACTGCATCAAGAGTGTCAGCAAGCACCTTGTTCTTGCCTGCGGCTACAGCTCCCGAACTGATAAGCACAACTTCGACTCCACTTTTGTGAAGCTCTGAAATTTGATCTACAATGGCTGACATGCGAGTAAAATCCAATGTACCATCTTTCTTTGTTAGTACATTAGAACCTACCTTTATCGCTATACGCTTGAATCGTTGTTGCATAAATATATTATAGTCTCTTATTTGTTTGCTCTGATGCCTTCAAGAACAGCCTTTGTGAAGCCGTTTATCTCCATGGCATTCAAGCCCTTGATTGTCCATCCACCAGGAGTTGTAACCTTGTCAATCTCTACCTCTGGATGAGACTCGTTCTGTAAAATCAACTGAGCGGCACCAATCATTGTCTGGGCAACAACCTTGTGTGCTACATCTGGTCTGATACCTAGCTCGCAAGCACCCTCTGACATAGCGCGAAGGAAACGAAGAGCGTATGCAATACCGCAGCTACTTACTGAAGTGAATGCGCTCATCTGTCCCTCTGGAATCATTAGTGCCATTCCAAGTGAAGAGAACAAGTTGAATACCATTTCCTCTTCCTCCTTAGTTGCTCCAAGCTGGCAGATGAAACTCATACTTTCCTTTAGGGCAATAGCAGTGTTTGGAAGTACACGGAACAAGTGGATTCCTTCTCCGACGTATG
Source organism: Paludibacteraceae bacterium (assembly GCA_024401535.1). Lineage (GTDB taxonomy): Bacteria > Bacteroidota > Bacteroidia > Bacteroidales > Paludibacteraceae > UBA1723. Next base: position 64,414 of record JAKSKX010000013.1, read on the forward strand.
ACTTTACTGTCTCCAAAGCTACACCTGCAGCGATAGAGATAACCTTGTGCTGACCTGGTTTTAGGCTCGACTTAATTCCTGAACATACAGTCTCCACCAACCAAGGCTTGACAGCTACGACTACGTATTCAGCTTTTTCTACTGCCTCGTTATTGTTAGTGGTAGTGAAAATCTTAGAGTCAAGAGCCTTGAAAGAGTCAAGGTTTGCCTGGCATGGATCTGCGATGAATAAATCTTCAGCCTTACATATTTTTGCTGAGTAAAGACCTCTTGCGATGGCTCCACCCATATTACCTGCACCGATAAATGCTATCTTCATTTTATTGTGATTTTAATAATTTCGTGCAAAGATAATACTTTGTCAGTTAAAAAAGTTAATTTTATGTTTAATTATTGAGTGTGAAGCCCATTTGTTGATATATGCTAGGTTCTTTTAATTCATAGTTGTATCTGTGTTCTTTTAGCCAATCAACATACTTCTGTATGAAACTTTCGTTGTATTCACAATACTTGACATGGTTTCTTATCTCTTCTTTTGCAGCCACTGAGTATGCTAAAAAAAATCTAGGAGTATCAGCGATATAATTTCTTATGAGTTCTTCATAAATGTATATAATCAAAGGTTTTATCATGTGATGGTATTTATGAGAAGTCCACCCACTTACATACATTTTTTTGTTTGGATATTTAATGGCAATATCAAGCAAATGATCCATAATTCCCCTATAATAGATAGAGTCTTTGCTGGAATAGTTCTTGTGCATATCATTACATACAACTTCAAAATGTCGATAGTATTCATAGCCTAAAGAATCGTTTTGGGCAGGTGTCTGTTCTAAGTACAGTAACCATTTCTCTACCATGAAACTGTCTTTAGATTCATATAGAGTTGTTGCTTTAAAGAAGTCAGGTTCTTTTCCTTTGTCAGCGGAAACAACGGTAGTGTCCAACTCCTCCCCAAAAGATAGTTGAAGTGAAAAAAACAAAGTTGCTGTTGTTAGCAATAATGCCTTGATAATGTGTTTCATTGTTAGTTGCTGTTTGTTACTCGAACAATGTTTGTATATCTTGGGCAAATATAGTAAAAAATAAGAGAAAACAACCGCAATGAGTTGCTTTCTCTTGATTGTATAGTAAAAACACTATGTTCTGTTACAAGCTTTCAGCTGGTAGCTCAAAGATAGAGTTTCCTGTCTTTCCAGGGTCTCCAGTCTCATAACCTCTCTTTAGCCAACGGGAACGCTGAGCCGAAGTTCCGTGGTTGAACGACTCTGGCTGAGTGCGTCCGTAAGCTTGCTGCTGAAGGTAGTCGTCTCCAATCTTTGAAGCTGCGTTAAGTCCCTCCTCGATGTCGCCAGCCTCCATAGAGTTGTACTTTGCGTTGTCGTGGTGTGCCCAAACTCCTGCATAGAAGTCTGCTTGAAGCTCAAGTCTTACATTCAACTTGTTGCTCTCAACCTGGCTCATTTTTGCCTGCTGCTGAGAAACTTTCTGCAATGTTCCAAGAAGGTATTGAACGTGGTGACCAACTTCGTGAGCAATAACATAAGCCTTAGCGAAATCTCCCTTAGCTCCGTATTGGTTCTCCAACTGGTCAAAGAAGTCAAGGTCGATGTAAACAGCCTGGTCTGCTGAACAATAGAAAGGACCAGACGAAGATGTTGCATTACCACAGCCGGAATTTACAGCACCACGGAATACAACCATCTTAGGTGCCTTGTAAGTCATATTGCTGTTCTTGAAGATTTCTGTCCAAACATCCTCAGTTCCTGCAAGAACCTTGCCTGCGAACTCAAACTTCTCCTGGTCTGCTGCTGTTGGCTTGTAGTTGCTACTGCTCTCTACCTTTGGCTGGCTCTGGTATGCCTGCCAACCGCTGCTTAGAGCTGAACCTACACTTCCTGTCTGAAGGTAAGTGAAAATACCTGCAATAAGAGCTATTGCCAATCCACCACCAGCGGCTACTGTCTTTCCTGAGCCTCTTCTGTCATCTACATTTCCAGATGATCTTCTTCCTTCTAGTCTCATTTTTATCTCTCTTTTTAAGTTTCAATATATAATATGTTACAAAATTAGTTTATTTCCCGGACTTAATGCCAAAGTCTTTGTCTATTTTCAACAAAGGTGCAATTATGAAAGGTGGAATGGTGCATATACAAACCCAAATAAAAAAGTTTGTGTATCCAAGACTTTCCTGTATGTCACCTGCATACATTCCAGGAATCATCATTCCTAATGCCATAAGTCCTGTGCAGATGGCATAATGCGTGGTCGAATATTCCCCCTGAGAGATGTAAACCAAGTATAAAGTGAAAGCTGTAAAGCCAAATCCATAACCAAATTGCTCTATTGCCACCATTGTGTAGATTATTGGCATATTGACAGTTTGTGTAGTACTTAGGAAAACATACACAAGATTAGGAATGTTCATGAACAGAAGCATAGGGAACATCATCTTCTTTAGTCCGTACTTAGAGACAACTATGCCTCCCAAGATGCCTCCAATAACAAGAGCTATTACGCCGACAAGTCCATACACATCTCCGATAACTCCCGTGTCCAATCCTAACCCTCCGTTGCTTTTCGAGTCCTTCATAAAAAGCATGGCTATTTTGCCAAGCTGCGCTTCTCCGAGTCTGTATGTGAAGATGAATAGAAGTGTAATGATGAAATCTTTTTCTGTGAATTTGCTGGCAAAAGATTTGAAGTTCTTACCAATCTGATTTTTAGTTAGTTTGTTGATTATATAGTAAGCTCCGATGCCTAAGAATGGAATGCTAAGGGTTGATAAGTCTGTGCTGAATTTTTTAATGGTAATTATATACCTAGACAAGAAATTCATGCCGCTGATGACGAATGGACTTATGGCAACAATGCCTAAGGCAACGACCAAGATGAGCCATGATTTGGAACCTTTGTCCTTAGGTAATGTTATGAAATGGTATATGGCGAATATCAAAAATAGTCCTGAGAGTATGTAGAAGTTTGTCTGCCAAGCGTTTGTGTAGGTGGAAATGCTCAACTCCCTGCAGTTGTCAAAGTTCCAAGTTACATTACTTATAAGCTCGACTATTTGGCTGTCGTACAAGTGTTGCACGTAGTTGAGTACCGCCCACTGGCATAGTACAGTGCTTATTCTATAGAATGTGTTCCTTATTCCGACAAAGAAAGACTGCTGGTTGGTGTCGAGAGAAATGATGTAAAGCCCATCAGCCGCGATGTCGTGCGTTGCGGAAGCAAATGCGCATAGCCAAAAGAATGCCAAAGTTGACTGCATCCATGAGTCAAGAGGCGCACAGAAAGCTACGCCGGCCAGAGATATGGCAACAATGAGCTGCATGAAAACTACCCACATCCTTTTCTTTCCGAACAGGTCGAGAATTGGACTCCAGAAAGGTTTGATTACCCACGGAAGGTAGAGCCAACCAGTGTAATAGGCAACTTCTGAGTTGCTGAGTCCCATCTGTGAAAGGAATATTACAGCAAGAGTGTTCACTGCAAAGTAAGGTGCGCCCTCTGCCATATAAAGTGTGGGAATCCATGCCCACGGTGATGTGTTCTTCTGCATAGTCATTTGTTTTCTATCGCAAAAGTACTCAATTTAAAAATAAAAACGACTGATAAAATTGTTTTTTATCAGTCGTGTGTTGCTCAAAGCAAAACAAAGTCTCTGCTATTCAGCTTTGTCTGGGTACATCAAGTCGTACTTGCTTGCTATTTCAAGGGCGGCATTTTCATGTTTCTCCATGATTTCCCTTTCGCCTTCCCCCTTGTCGTTGATTCCGCAAAGGTGCAGAACTCCGTGGATGATAACCCTTAATAGCTCCTGTCTGAACTCTGTGTTGAACTGCTCGGAATTGCTCCTTACCGTGTCTATGCTTACGACTATGTCACCGGCAATTCTATCCCTTTCTGTATTGTCGAAAGTGATTATGTCTGTGTAGTAGTCGTGCTGCAAGAACTCTTTGTTTACTTCAAGGATATGCTCATCAGTGCAAAAAAGATAAGACAATGTTCCTACTTTCTTACCATGAGTCGCGGCGACTTCCTTTATCCACGCTATCAGATTTTTCTTTTTTAGTCGCGGCATATTCAAGTCCTTGAATTCTTTTTCTAACTCTAATGGCATATTTTTTTGCTATTTGTTTATTTTAGTACTGCAAAAATAGTCATAATTATTTAAAAATCACTTATATTTGCACTTAAAGAACAAGAAAATAAGATGAAATACGGATTGATTTCAACCATAATCGCATTTTTTTCACTTATCAATGTGAATTTTGTGGTGGCCCGAAGTGTTGTGTCCGGCTGCAACAGGACTTATGCGGGTAAGGAATTGAGTTTGTGCAGATATACTGAGAGAATTTCAAACAAGAGCGAAGTTGTTTCTGTCGCAAAAGTGGACAGTAGCGGATGCTTTTCGTTTGCCATAGATATCAAGGAGCCATGCCAGCTGTTTATTGACGGTGACGCTCAGCGTGGCTTCTTTTTGTGCTATCCAAACAAGAACTATCAGGTGGAGATTGCCGACTACAAGGAGCGCACTATACAGCAGAAGCTTCAGCCGTACTTTACTCCTAACGAGTATCTTGTATTCATTTCGGACATGACTAAGTCCGATGCAAACTACAAGGTGCTGGAGCTGGAGGATGCGATGGACTTCTATAACTTGAAGGTACTCAAATCAAAGTATGATGCGGACACTCTTGAATTTTCCCAGAATGACTTGAAGAAGATTTTTAGTGACTTCGATTCTGATAGTTTTCTTGCAAAGTACAGGGACTACAGAATATTGTTGCTTTATAACCAGTTCACTGGAAACGATATGACTCCTGAAGTTTGCAAAAGGCTGTCTAACTTGGGGGTGAGCGTTTCTAACCCTGCGTTTTGGGATGTGTTCAACAGTACTTTCAATGATTTTGTTGCAAACACTGTCGGAACAGAAGACTATTTCATTTTCAAGAAAATCATAGAGGAAAGCAATGCAAAGATGCTTGTGGCTCACCTTCGCGAAAAATTTAACGTGACTGACAAGAATCTGCTTGAACTTGCGTGCATCAAGATTATTGCAGACCTTGTGCAGAACAAAGACTTTTCTACATGGGACGTGTTGAAACTCATGTCTGAATTGGGCCCTTATGTGAGCGACGCTAACAAGCAGCTTTTGATTGATGTGGCATACATGTCTAATCTTGGAACGATTGGAAGCGTGGCAAGTGACTTGAACTGCATTGACAAGGATGGTAATAAACATGCACTTCATGAGTTTGAAGGAAAGTATATTTATCTGAACTTCTGCAATTCCCGTCTGCAGAGATGTGAGAAGGATTTGAGGATACTCGAGCGCTTCGCACAGACTTTTGCCCCGAACCTTGTCGTTGTGAATGTGTTCCTATATGACGACCTAAGCCGCATAAAGAGGGTGGCTGAGGTTTACGGTAAAGGTTTGAAGAACTGGGAAGTTTGGTGCGCAGAGGATTCTGACTTGGCAAGAAAGGTGTTCAACGCCCGCAGTGTTCCTTCATATTTTGTGATTGACAACAAGGGGAAGTTCCTGCTTAGTAAAAATGCAGAACCCAATGACGAGACACGATACTTCATGCTGAAACTTTTTGGCATGGCTGACTAAAACGAACTGAATAAATAACGTAAAGAAATAGATAAAGGTATAAAATGGCAGAAAACAAACAGGCTTGGGGTTCGAGAATAGGTCTTATCCTGGCTATGGCAGGTAATGCAGTTGGTTTGGGAAACTTCCTTAGGTTTCCTATTCAGGCTGTACAGAACGGAGGTGGTGCATTCATAATTCCCTATCTCATATCTTTTGTCTTGCTTGGTCTTCCGCTTTTGTTCATAGAGTGGAGTACTGGTAAGTTCGGTGGTATTGCGGGACATCACTCGCCGCCGATGATAATGCAGGAGTTGGACAAAAGACCAATATGGAAGTATTTGGGCTCGATGGGTATTTTCTGTAGCATCTTTATTTGCGCATACTATGTCTATATAGAGAGCTGGACGCTTTCGTACGCACTACATTCGCTTTTTGGGACATTCTACGGAATGAACGAAACCGAGGTTGCTGATTTCTTTGGAAACTATCTGAATCTTAGCGTTTCGACGTCGTTCATTCCCTATGACACTTTCGTCTGTTTCCTTGCTTGTCTGCTTTTCAATATCTGGATTTTGTCCAAGGGAATCAAGAACGGAATAGAAAGGGTGGCAAAGATTGCCATGCCGATGCTTCTTGTTTTCGGCATATTCCTTGTCTTTCGTGCCTATACTCTGGACAAGGGTGATTCCGGAGCGTCGTTCGACAGTATGGATGGATTCAACTATTTGTGGACACCTCAGTTCGACTCTTTGGCCAATCCAAAGGTGTGGCTAGCTGCAGGTGGTCAGGTGTTCTTTACTATGTCACTAGGAATGGGTTGTGTGCAGTGCTATGCGTCGTACATAAAGAAGCATGACGATATAGTGTTGAACTCGTTGACAGCAGGATTTACTAACGAATTTACTGAGATTGTGTTGGGTAGTGCCATAATTTTCCCTATTGCAGTCGGCTATTTCGGTGTCCCAGCGGTACTAGAAATGACTCATAGTGGAGGTTTCAGTCTTGGATTCAAGACTCTTCCATACCTGTTCGGGCAATGGGGACCTGTCTTGTCATCTTTGGCGGGATTGGCTTTCTTCGGACTTTTGTTCTTTTCTGCTGTGACGTCTTCCCTAGCTATTTCAACGCCTATGGTTGCGTTCTTCTCAGACAGCTACAAGTGGAGTCAGAAGAAGTCGTCTTGGATATACGGAATAGTGCTGTTCTTTTTGGCGCTTCCTCCAGTATTGTTCTTTGACAAGGGAGTTTTTGACGAATACGATTTTTGGGCAAGTACTATTGCATTGTTTTTCTTTGCAATGATAGAGGCAATCGTATTCTCTTGGGTTATGGGAGTTAACAAGGGTTGGAGACTTATTCACTACGGATGCGAGGTTAGACTACCGGTATTCTTCAAGTACGTATTGAAGTATGTCACTCCGGTTATGATGACCATTATTTTTGTTACAGCGACAATAAAGCCTAAGGATGACGACTGGAGCCAGTTGTCTTTGTCCGGTTGGGAGCTTGACAATTCTTCGTTGATAGGAGTTCTTACTCACAAAGGAATTGGTGCTAACTCTTCTTGGGTGTCTGACTATTACTATTCTGACTATGTCGGGGAGGTGACTGCTGTAGCGCCAGAGTCGATCACTATAACAAACGAAGGTAATGTTATTTCTGTCTCTTTGCCGGCAGATACAAAGCCTGTGGTTGGAATCGGAGACAAAGTAGAGCAGGGTACAGCCCTAAGCAAAGGTACCGTAATAAACAATGTGCTGTATATAGATTTGACACGTATCATGCTGCTTGTTGTTCTTGGCGTGCTTTGTGTCATGATATATTTCGTTGAAAAGAAAAAAAAGAAAATTAGTATAGAGGAGGATTAGGTATGAGTGGAGCTGCCATTACCATGTTGCTTTTGGTACAGGTGCCAATCGCAGCGATAACTATATATTTCTATGTGAGGGTTCTTAAAAGCAAGAAACCCAGAGCGTAGTTTTTGTATAACACTTTATCAATTTAGAGTTATGATTAGAAGAATTTTTTTTGCTGTTGCTTGCTCGCTTTTGTTTTCGATTGCGCAAGCTCAAGAGCAATCATACGATAAGACAAGATTTACAAACGGTCTTGAACAGATAGCTAATTCCAATCGCAACTATTTCAAGAATGCTGGTTGGATAGAGAATAACTGGTTTCTTCTTAGCAACTGGTATCCTG